>DATEFX010000001.1:0-18885 GCA_035280405.1 Candidatus Acidiferrales bacterium
AACCCTTGGGACCTTCTACAGCCCCAGGATGCGATGAGCCGACATCGAGGTGCCAAACCTAAGCGTCGATGTGAACTCTTGGCTTAGATCAGCCTGTTATCCCCGGCGTACCTTTTATCCGTTGAGCGATGGCCCTTCCACACAGAACCACCGGATCACTAGATCCAGCTTTCGCTTCTGCTCGACATGTGTGTCTCGCAGTTAACCCGGCTTATGCTCTTGCACTCCACAGCGGGTTTCCAATCCGCCTGAGCCGAGCTTTGAGCGCCTCCGTTACCGTTTAGGAGGCGACCGCCCCAGTCAAACTACCCGTCTGGCCATGTTCCCCAGCCCGTCGAGGGCTGCAGGTTAGAGCGACAGAACAATCAGGGTGGTATTTCACCGTTGTCTCCCCTCAAGCCGAAACCTGAGGATCACCGACTCCCACCTATCCTACGCAGATCGTACCGTTACTCATGACCAGAGTGCAGTAAAGGTGCACGGGGTCTTTCCGTCTAGATGCGGGCATCCGGCGTCTTCACCGGAACCACAAATTCGCCGAGCCGTTCGCCAAGACAGTCGTTCGATCGGTACGCCATTCGTGCAGGTCGGAACTTACCCGACAAGGAATTTCGCTACCTTAGGACCGTTATAGTTACGGCCGCCGTTCACCGGGGCTTCAGATCAGGCCTTCGGGCCGACAAGTCGGCCTTGAGCCCTCCCTTTAACCTTCCGGCACCGGGCAGGCGTCACCCCCTATACGTCGTATTCGACTTAGCAGAGAGCTGTGTTTTTGTTAAACAGTCGCCGAACGCATTTCACTGCGGCCCCCTCGGGCTATAAACCCTAGCGGGGCACCCCTTCTCCCGAAGTTACGGGGCTAATGTGCCTAGTTCCTGAGCGAGCGTTCTCTCGAGCGCCTGTGGATATTCACCTTGTCTACCTGTGTCGGTTTGAGGTACGGGCACCTGACGAACTCCTTAGAGGTTTTTCCTGGCAGTGTGGAATGGGGAACTTTGTGGCCGTGTGGCCTCGCGTCCAGTCTGACCGTTGAATGGCCCCGTGGATTTACCTGCGGGACCCGGCTTGCACTGTCCGATCGGGACATCCATCACCCGACTTCCGTATCCTCCTGCGTCGCCCCATCGTGATAACGTTCGCCAGGCGGGGCAGGAATGTTGACCTGCTGTCCATCAGCTACGCCTTTCGGCCTCACCTTAGGACCCGCCTAACCCTGAGCGGATTAACCTTCCTCAGGAAACCTTAGACTTTCGGCGACACGAGTTCTCATCGTGTTTATCGCTACTTATGCCGGCAGAGTCTCTTCCGTGGCGTTGAGCAGTCCTCTCGGTCTGCCGTCAGACTCCACAGAATGCTCCCCTACCAAATCTAGAGGCTCGAAGCTCGAAACTAGAGGCTGGATAATCCTCACTTCCACACCTGAATAGTTTTCGTGAGGCCCTTGCCAATCTCGTCGTATTTGTTCTTGAGATCTGCGTAGGTTTTCTCGTCGAAGTATTTCAGGTCTCGCGCAAAGTCCAGAAGAACCGAAGTCTCGTCGCACGAACCAAGCGCCATGACCAAGAAACGCTTGAAATCGTCCGAGGACTTCTTCCTTCCGTAACCTTCCGCGATGTTGATTGGAATGGACGAAGAAGCCCGTCGAAGTTGAGAGCCGAGTTCCGAGCGTTCAAACGCCGGGAACTTCAGCGTGAGCCGGTGAACTTCCAGCGCGGCTGCATAACTGCGCTGATAAATTCGCAGGTCACGATAACTTCGAATCGGCCTTTCGCCGTCTTTCTGTTCCAGCATCTAGCCTCCAGCATCGAGTCTCTAGAATTTCACATCTTCGGTGACAGGCTTGAGCCCCGTTGGATTGTCGGTGCGTGAGCACTTGACCAGTGAGCTGTTACGCTTTCTTTAAAGGATGGCTGCTTCTAAGCCAACCTCCTGGCTGTCTGTGCGCCCACACGTCCTTTCCCACTTAGCCTGCACTTGGGGACCTTAGATGGCGATCTGGGTTCTTTCCCTCTCGACCACGGAGCTTATCCCCCGTAGTCTCACTCCCGCGCTGCTGTACACGGCATTCGGAGTTTGATTGGATTCGGTATCCTGGATGGGACCCTAGTCCATTCAGTGCTCTACCACCGTGGCAGATCGCGCGAGGCTGCCCCTAAAGGCATTTCGGGGAGAACGAGCTATCACGGAATTTGATTAGCCTTTCACCCCTACCCTCAGCTCATCCGAGCGATTTTCAACTCACAACGGTTCGGTCCTCCAGCCGCGGTTAAGCGGCCTTCAACCTGGCCAAGGGTAGATCATCCCGCTTCGCGTCTATTCCCACAGACTTGTCGCCCTATTCGGACTCGCTTTCGCTTCGGCTCGCTTTCGCTTAACCTTGCCTGGGAGAATAACTAGCCGGCTCATTAAGCAAGAGGCACGCCGTCAGGCATTTGCCGGGCCGAAGCCCGACCATAGCCCTCCGACTGCTTGTAAGCATACGGTTTCAGGTTCTATTTCACTCCCCTCGCAGGGGTGCTTTTCACCTTTCCCTCGCGGTACTGGTTCACTATCGGTCGCCAACGAGTATTTAGCCTTGGAGAGTGGTCTCCCCGGATTCCCACGGGATTGCACGTGTCCCGTGGTACTCAGGATACCGCTTCGAGTCCGGTAAGCTTTCGGTTACAGGGCTTTCACCTTCTATGGCCCCGCTTTCCAGCAGGTTCACCTAACCGTCGGATTGGTAACTCTACTCACGCGGTCCTACAACCCCCATGTGTAAACACATGGGTTTGGGCTGTTCCGATTTCGCTCGCCGCTACTTTCGGAATCTCTGTGATTTATTTTCCTCCAGGTACTGAGATGGTTCACTTCCCTGGGTTGACTCGCACCCGCCTATGGATTCAGCGGGCCGTAAGCCGAGTTCATCGGCATGGGTTTTCCCATTCGGAAATCCCCGGATCAAAGCTTGCTTGCAGCTCCCCGAGGCTTATCGCAGCTTGCCACGTCCTTCGTCGTCTGTTGGCGCCAAGGCATCCACCGTACGCCCTTAGTAGCTTGACCATAAAACTCACCCAACACGTCTCGACCCTTGCGGGGCAAGACTCTGAAAATTCGCCGCGAAGAGTCTTGCAAGCCCTTCACCTAGAATTTTTCAGAGTATCCTGCGCGACCTCGAACCGTTTTACGGCTTGAGGCACACGCATTCCGTGCGCGTGGATAAGCTCGCCTTTCCACTTGCGCTACTCGAGCAAATTTGCGGATATTGCGCCTCGCGAACTTGAGATTCGCGCTGCGCAATGCCAGCTTCCTTCAGTTGTCAAAGAACTCTGTCCGGATCGAATTTCTTCCCGGACTCTCCGCGCCCGGCGGAGCGCCGCATTGGTTTGGAGCCGCAGCGGCGAAAGTCACGAAAAACTTGCCACAAAATAAAAAACCCGGCGTCAAGCGCCGGGCCGGTCCTCCCGCACACCTGGCGGGGGGAATCGCTCGAAGCTCGACAGCTTTCTATCCGGTGTTCGTACCCAACCTCACCTCGATGCTACAGGGGAGATAACCGGTCAGCCGGGGCCTCCGGGCACACGGCCCGGTCATCCGACATCTGATTAGTATACGGATTTCCCTCGATACGTCAAGTACGATGCAAAGAATTTTCCGGGGGGGGGTTTCCTCAGGCTCCTCTGTGAATATCACCGCCGGCTGTGGATATCCTCAAGGGTAATTTTAACCTTTGTGGCGTTTGAAGAATTCGACCTGGCGGAGGCGCTTGAGCGCCTCTTCGCGGGTCTTGTAGGGCCCGCCCATGTTGCGGCCTTTCGAGGAAAGCACCTAGTAGCCGCCGCCAACTTTCTTAATCATGGTTCCCTCCCCAGCAACTGGGATGTAAAGAAGACCTAACGTTCCAAGAATTAGCGAAGCACGAGAAGATCTGAACGGCTGTGACACGCGTCACGGGAATGTGCATTGACTCGGTGTAATCGTGGGCCTAGCATGAAGCTACATCCCCAGCGCGCGACTGGTGGAGTGCCGATGCCCGAACCCGAAGGATGGGACGATCCGCGTCAGAAGCCGGACACCGGCGAGCCGCGCCGGAAAGGGCTGCTGCTGGGGCCAGACGAAGAACTTCCTTCGCCAAAAATTTTAAAGCTGGCTTTGCTGGCTGCCGCGATCATCGTCGTGATCGCGCTCATCCTCTACTTCAAGGCGCGCAAAGCGCCGCCCGCGCTGCGGGACCGCCTGCAACTGACTCCCAGATCGCTCAACGCGCGCGACATTTCCAGAGACGCGACATCGAATCGTAAGAGCTGGCTTCCGGGAGCGCCAAGATGGAAGCAAGAATCGACGGTAAACAAACAACCGTCCTAGTCACGGGCGGAACGGATGGGCTGGGGCGCGCGACGGCGCTGCTGCTCGCGTTGAGGGGCTATCGCGTTTTCGCCGCGGGGCGCAGCTTGCAGAAGCGCGCGGCGCTGGAACAGCTCGCAGAGGAGAAGAGCGTCGAGCTGGAAACGCTTGAACTTGACGTGACCAGCGATGCATCGGCGGATCGCGCCATCGCCGAAATCACTCGCCGCGCCGGACCCGTGGACGTCCTGGTGAACAACGCGGGCGTCGCCATCGCGGCGGCGATGGAGGAAATCACGATCGAGGACCTCCGGAAGCAGTTCGAGACGAACGTGTTCAGCATGGTGCGGTTGTCGCATCGCGTCCTGCCGGGGATGCGTGAGAAAGGCCGGGGGCGCATCATTAACATGAGCTCGATCGCAGGGCGGACGTCGAATCCGCTGATGGGGCCGTACAGCGGGAGCAAGCACGCCGTGGAAGCTATCAGCGATGCGATGCGCATGGAGCTGGTGCGGTTTGGGATTCACGTGGTGATGATCGAGCCCGGATTCATCCCGACGAACATCGGTCAGGCGAGCGCGGAAGCATCGTCACGCTACACGGCCAATGCCGCGGAGAGCCCGTATGCGCATGTGTATCTCGGGTTCTTGAAGCTCTGGCGGAAAATCATGGCCAACGCGAAATCCACGCCGGAGGATTGCGCGCAGGTGATTCTGCGCGCCGTGCAATCGCGTTCGCCACGGGCGCGCTATCTGGTGACTCGTGAAGCAAAGATCACGGCGGCGCTGCGCTGGCTGCTCTCCGACCGTCAGCTCGACAAGATGACATTGCGCATGATGGGCCTTGACCGTCCTTACGCCAACACGCTCGACGCAGCAACCGTGCGCACAGAACTCGCGGACTTGGTCGGGCCGCGCCCGCGATAGATTGCGGCTTAGGCTGCCTGTTTCTGGCAAATTCCCGCGGCGATCAGGCCGAGAATGATCATCTGGATGCAGCCGGCGATCATCCACTTCACGGCGAGCATGTGCGGGATGTTGTAAACGGTGTATTCGCCGAGCGAATAGGGGATAACGGCGAAGAGCGTGATCAGGATTCCGTAGCGAATGCCCTGCCCGAGCCAGCCCTTCGCCTCCGCGCCGCGCGAATAGATGTAGCAGAAGAGCGCGGCGAAGAACGCCTGGCCGACGAACATCACCCACATTTTGTGCATCATGTCGGCCATCGGCCGCCAGGTGCCGGCCGTCGCGTTGTAGTCGTTCATCAGCCAAACGCTGTGAATCAAGTAGTTGGTTCCGATCAGAACGACGTAGCAGACCACCATCGCCAGAGTGAGTTTCTTCGCGCCCATTTTTTCCTCCTGCAACGAAGTGTGCGGGCCGAAAATCCGAGGGAAGCTTACCCAATGAAATCGCTGGCGGGAGATTAGCACCGATGGCTTCACGCGGCGAATTATTTTTGTCCGCGTAGCGCGGAAAGGGTGAATTCAAGCACGCAGCGCGCGGTTGGCTGTTGACCTTGCGACGGTTGGACAGTACGATGCCCGCAAATTGATTTTGCAAAATGCAGGCGGGGAGGCGATATGTTCTGTTCCAAATGCGGCGGACAGCTGGCGGATTCGGCGGCGTTCTGTCCCACGTGCGGGCAGCCGACGGGCGCGCAAGCGCCTGCGCCGCGCGGCATTCCGCTTGCGCCCGGCGGTTTTACTCCTGCTACGGGGGCTTATCCGCCTCCGCCGCCCGCACCGCCGACGACATCTGCGAGTGGTTACGCTCCGGCAGCGCTGACACGTGTCGTGGTTTACGCCGGGTTCTGGCTGCGCTTCGTGGCGTGGCTCATTGACATCATCCTTCTCGACTTTGTTCTCGGAATTGTCGTCGTTATTCCAATCATGGGAAGCAGCATGGGGAATATTGAACCGGGGAATTTCTTTGAGATGCTCAGAGTTCTCGGTCCGAAAGTGCAAGAGTTGCAGCTGATCACGCTTGCGGTGGCGTGGCTCTATTACGCGTTGATGGAGAGCTCGGCCTGGCAAGCCACCTTGGGCAAGAAAGCTCTCGGGCTAGAAGTGATCGATTTGAATGGTCGGCGTGTCACCTTCGGACGCGCCACGGGGCGATTCTTCGGCAAAATAATCTCGTTTCCATTTACGGCGGGAATCGGTTACATCATGGCGGGCTTCACCGCACGGAAACAAGCGCTGCACGACATGATGGCCAGCTGTCTGGTGATTCGGAAGCTCTGACGACGACGCGCGCGCCGGAAGTTGTGAACCGGAGGAGTCTCGGAGGCGGCAAATGTTCTGCTCGAGTTGCGGACGCTCGATTCCCGAGGGCGCAACGTTTTGCGCGCAGTGCGGCCGGCCAACCGGGGTGGCTCCCGCCGGCGCAGCCGCGGCAGGCAGAACGTCGTCTGCCGCTCCTCCTTATGTTCCGCCACTGGCCGTGGCAACTGCGACGGACGCTCCCTATCCGCGGCTCTATTACGCCGGATTCTGGCTGCGATTTGTCGCCTACCTGATCGATTCCGTGATTTTGTCGGTCGGGTGCGGCATCCTCGTCGTCATCATGATTTTCGCAACGGGATTTATCGGGGTGCTCCGGCGTTTGCCGGAAAATCCCACGCCGGAAGAATTCTTCGCCAGCGGCATCCTGGTAGGAATCTTCATGTTCATCGCCGGAATTCTGCCGATCGTCTGGATTTATTACGCATGGATGGAGAGTTCCTCGTTGCAAGGTACCATCGGCAAGATGGCTCTGGGACTGGTCGTCACGGACATGCAGTGCCGCCGGGTCAGTTTCGCGCGCGCCAGCGGCCGGTTCTGGTCGAAGCTCATCACCAACTTGATTCCGCTGTGGATTGGTTACATTATGGCGGGATTCACGGCCAAAAAGCAGGCGCTGCACGACATGATTGCCAGCTGCCTTGTCCTGCGGAAAGCTTAAGCCTCTTCGATCCCCCGCGCTTCCTCGATATCGGATGCCATCAGACGCCCCAGCCGTAGTGTTCCGCTTCGGCGTGGGATTCCACGAAGGCTTGGCGAATCCGCGACGTCATCTCCGCGCAGCCGACTTGTTTTGTTCCTGCCTCCGCGATGTCCGGCGTGCGGAAGCCATCGCCGAGCGTCTGCGCGACGGCACGTTCGATCGTTGTCGCTGCCGCGGGGAGGCCGAAGGATTCGCGGAGCATCATCGCCGCGCACAGAATCGTGCCGATGGGATTCGCGGAGTCTTTTCCCGCTAGCTGCGGCGCCGAGCCGTGAATCGGTTCGTAAAGCGCCGTGCCGTTGCCGAGGCTCATCGAAGGAATCAGGCCGATGGAGCCGACGAGCGCTGCGGCTTCGTCGCTCAGGATGTCGCCAAATATGTTGGATGTGAGCATGACGTCGAATTGCGCAGGGCGAATCACGAGCTGCAGCGCGGCATTGTCCACATAAAGCGAATTGAGCGTGACTTCGGGGAAACCCTCAGCCAGGCGATGGACCGTCTTGCGCCAGAGCGCGGAGCTGGCCAGCACATTGGCTTTGTCAATGCTCGCGAGGTGGCCGCGTCTCGCAGCAGCGCGGCGAAATGCGTAGAGCGCGACGCGTTCAATCTCCTTCGCAGAATAGATTTCCGTGTCGGAGGCGGTTTCGCTTCCGTTCGAGCCTCCCGATTGCCGCGGTCCGAAATAAATTCCTCCGGCGAGTTCGCGGACGATTTCCAGATCCACAGCCGAGGCATCTTCCAGGCGCAGCGGCGAGATATCTTTGAGCGGTTCGAACAAGCGGACTGGCCGCACGTTGATGTAAAGCCCGAGCTCCTTGCGCAGGGTCAGAAGTCCGGCTTCGGGACGGCGTGCCAGCGGCTGGCTGTCCCATCTTGGCCCGCCGACCGCGCCAAGCAACACGGCATCGGCATTCTTGCAAGCTTCGAGCGTCTCGGCAGGAAGCGGTTCGCCGCAACGGTCGATCGCCGCTCCGCCAAATGGCAATTCGACGAATTCGAAGCGGTGGCCGAAACTCGCCGCGCATTCCCGAAGAATTGAAATTGCCGAGCCGACGACTTCCGGACCGATGCCATCGCCGGCGAGAACCGCAATTGTTTTGCGCACGGCGTTCATTGCAGGCGTCCAGCGGAAGCGGTTACGTCAGCATGCGCTGGCGCGTTCGCTTCTAGGCGGCCGCGGCGCGCCTGATGCGCAAAGGTCAGCAAATCGCGATCCGTGACTTCCTTAGCAGCGTCGGCAAGCGCCATTGCGGCGCGATAGCACTGGGCGACTTCCTCGGCGTTGAGCGCGCAGCCGAGCTCCTCAATGCGCGTCCGCAGCGCATTTCGTCCGGAATGTTTCCCCAGCACGAGACGCCGCGCGGGAACGCCCACCGCTTCGGGCCGGATGATTTCGTACGTGAGCGGGTTTTTCAGGATGCCGTCTTGATGAATGCCGGCCTCGTGCGCAAACGCATTCGAGCCGACGACGGCTTTATTGGGCGGCACGGAGACGCCGGTGATTTCGGAGAGCATCCGGCTGGCGGAATAAATCTGATCGAGCCGGATATTTGTTCTGACGCCGAAAAAGCTTTGGCGCACGGCCAGCGCGACGGCGATTTCCTCGAGCGAAGCATTGCCTGCGCGCTCGCCGATGCCGTTGATCGTGCATTCCACTTGCCGCGCGCCCGCGCGGACCGCAGCGAGCGAATTCGCCACCGCGAGGCCCAGGTCGTTGTGGCAATGCGCGCTCAAGATGACATCCTCGTTGCGGCCCAGATGGCTTCGCACGCGATGGAAAATCGCGCCGTACTCCTCGGGCGTGCTGTAGCCCACCGTGTCCGGAATATTCAAGATCGTCGCGCCGGCTTCGGCGGCGGTCTCCATCGCTTCCAGGAGAAAGCGAATGTCGCTGCGGCTGGCGTCCTCGGCGGAAAATTCCACTTCCGGGCAATGCTCGCGGCCGTAGCGGACCCAGCGCGAAATAGCGTCAAGGGCTTCGCGACGAGAAATGCGCAGTTTCGCCTGGAGGTGCAAATCCGAAGTGGCGAGGAAAATATGAAGTCGCGGCTTTGCCGCCGGTTCGAGGGCCGTGAGCGCCGCCTCCACGTCTTCGCGGCGCGCCCTGGCGAGCGCGGCGACGCGCGTCGTGCGAATTTCTGACGCGACGGCGCGGACGGACGCCAGTTCGCCGGCCGAAGCGACGGGAAAGCCCGCCTCGATCACGTCCACGCCCAGAGATTCGAGCTTGCATGCGAGGCGCAGCTTCTCCTCGCGGTTCATCGAGAACCCCGGCGATTGCTCGCCGTCGCGAAGAGTGGTGTCGAATAGATGGACCGTGTCCATAGAAGCCCCCAGGCAATTCACATTCCAGTGAAGCGCTTCGCTGCATCTTCGTCCAATTTATAATTCTTGTATTTATCATAACTATTGGTTATATACGATTTGCGAGGACTAGATGGACTTGGGCTCGTTGCACGTGTTCCTCACGGTGGCGCGGGAGCGCAGCTTTTCGCGCGCCGCGGAAAAACTCTACCGCACGCAGCCGGCAATCAGCATTTCCGTGCGGAAGCTGGAAGACTGGGTGGGCCAGCCGCTCTTCATTCGCGGCACCGGCGCCGGGAAGCTCACCGAAGCAGGCACGCTGCTCGTCGCTTACGCCGAGCGGATGCTGAATCTGCGTGAAGAGGCGCGGCGAAGCCTCGAAGATCTGGCGCAACTGCGGCGAGGCAGGCTCGCGCTCGGCGTGAACGAAAGTTCGATTCACGCGCTACTGCCAGCGCTCGAGCGTTTCCGCAAGAGATATCCGAAGATCGAGATCGCGATTCATCGCGTCTTCTCGCGTGACATCCCGCGCGAGATTCTGAATTACCGCCTCGATATCGGCGTGGCTTCCTACCGGCCGTCGGATGAAGCGCTCGCCGCCATCGAATTCCTTCGCGACGATTTGACCTTCGTTGTGCCGCCGAAGCATCGGCTAGCGAAGCGCCGCAAGGTGTCGATTCGGGATCTCGCCGACGAGGTGTTTATCGCGCACATCGTCGCGTCGCCCTATCGCGAGCGCGTGATCCAGCTCTTCGCGCGCCATCGCGTGCCGCTGCGCATGGAAGTTGAGATGCCGACCATCGAAGGCATCAAGCGGTTCGTCGAGCGCGGAATGGGCGTGGCGATCGTGCCGCGCATGTGCGTGCAGCGAGAAGTAGAGGGCGGCCAGTTGGTAGAAGTCAGCATCCGCGAGATGCGATTGCGCCGCGACCTGTTCTTGATTTACCGACGCGACCGCGCGCTTTCGCAGCCGGCGCGGGCGTTCATGGACATCCTGTGTCCGGGGCACGCTTCGGGCCGGCGAGTGGAAACCGTGACAGGCATCACATCGTAGTTTGGCGCCTTCGGCGCTGCGAAATTAACGCGATATTTCATCCAGCGCCTGCCCAAGGCGCTTGAGTCCTTCCTCGAGCAAATCCTGTTTTCCGCCGAGTCCGATGCGAAAATGCTCCGGCTTCTCGAAGAAGCGCCCGGGGACGACGCTCGTCTCGTATTTTTCGCGCAGCAGCTGGCAGAGAGCGTCCACGCGGCCTCCGGCGAATTGCGGGAACGCGACGGTGCCGGCCTCGGGGCGAATAGCGATTAAGTCCTTGCGAGAGCCGAGAAATCCCCTCAGCACAGCGCGGTTCGCATCGAGTCGGTCGCGCGCATAGGCGGTGATTTTGTCCAGATGGTCGAGCGCAATCACGCTTAGAAGCTCGGCGGGATGCGCCGGAATCACGCCGAAAAGATCATTGAGCCGCCACATGCGCTCGGCCAGAGGAGCCGGTGCGAAGATCCACCCGCACCGCAAGCCGGAAAGGCCGAAGGCCTTCGTCAGGCTGCTGGTGACGATGAAATTCGGGCCGAGATGAAACGACGTTCGCGCCTGAGCGTCGAAGCAGGCCTCCAGATAAACTTCGTCGACCAAAACGTACGCGCCGCGGCTCTGCGCGATCTCGCCGATAAGGCGAAGCGCGGAATCCGACGCGCGCGCGCCCGATGGATTGTGGAGATTCGTCACGACTACGACGCGCGTGTGTACCGACATCGCGCGTTCGACTTCGCGCGGATCAAGCTGGAAGTCCGACTCGAATTGGCGCGGAAACCGGCGAACCCGCGCGCCAAGATATTCCGCCACCGCAAGAAGCGGCTCGTAAGCGGGCTGCTCGATCAGAACTTCATCTCCCGGATCAAGAAGCGCCACCATGGCCAGATGATTCGCCATCGACGTGCCCGTCGCCGCGACGATGCATTCCTGCGGCACTCCGCTTCGTTTCGCCAGGCGTTCCTGCAGCGGAGGATAACCATAGCGGCCCGGTGCGGAGATTTCGAGGTCCGTGCTCTTCACGGGCAAGCTCGCGAGCGGAAAGCCGTCGAGCCCGCTCGTCGCCAGATTATATTTGGCCGCCGAGCGCAGCTTGGCCCATTCGAGATACGCCGAGCGAATTTCCCGCCGGTTCGTCACATTGCCTCCCGTTTGCGCTTCTGGCGGCTCCAGAAAAAATACACGGGAATGCCGGCAAAGAGAATCCCGAAGCCGACCGCCGTATTTCGCGGATAAGTGAAAATCGTATTTAGCACGACGAGCCAGGCCGCCGCGACGAACAGAATCGTCGTCACGGGATGTCCGGGGACGCGGATGAAATCGCCGTCAGCGCCGACTGCTGCAGTTTCGCGCTCGCGGCGCCGGAAGACGAACAAGCACGTCGCGGTCAGCCCGAAGAAAAGAAAGTCCATCGACACGACGTAACTCAAGATCTGGTCGTATCGCCCGGAAAGCGCGATGACGACCGCCGCCAGGCCTTGCAGCCCAATTGCCACCACCGGAACGCGGTGCTTCGGGTCGAGCCAGCCGACGGCGCGGAAGAACAGTCCATCCTCGGCCATGGCGAAATACACGCGCGGCGCGGTCAGAATCGATTGGCTGAGGAATCCAAGCGTGGAAATTGCGATTCCGACGGCGATCAGCGCCGCTCCTTTCGGGCCGAACGCCACGCGCATCACGGCCGAAGCGGGAGTGGTCGTTTGCGCCAGGCCGCCGGGCCCGAGGACGTACACGCAGACGAAATTCACCGACAAATAGAGCAGCACGACGCCAATCACGCCGACCACCAGCGCTCGCGGCAGGTTTTTTCGCGGCTCGCGGACTTCCTCGGCGACGAAATTCGCAGTTTGCCAGCCGCCGTAGGCGAAGAGCACCGGGACAAGCGCCGCGCCTATCGCCGTGACGAGGTTGAAAGAAACCGGGCGATCGAGAAGACGAGATGGCTGCTCGGCCAGCGCGGGAATCGCGCTTCCGCCGCGCCAGAGAAACCACACGCCGCAGCCTACCAACATCGCGATGGCGAGGATTTTCAGCACCATCAGCGCGCTTTGCACCGTGCTGCCGGCGCGCACGCCAAAGCAGTTGATGAGCGTGAAGATTCCGAGCGCGAGCGAGGCGAGAAGTGCGTCGGAAAAATGCAGACTGGTCAGTTCGAGAAAGTATTTCGCGAATGTGACTGCAACCGCCGCCATGCCGCCGGTCTGGATCACAAGGAGCAGCACCCAGCCGTAGAGAAACGCCAGCGCGGGATGATAGGCCTCGCGAATATACGCATATTGGCCGCCGACACGCGGCATCCGCGCCGCGAGTTCGGCGTAAATGAATCCCGCGGCGAGCGCGATTAGTCCGCCGATGGTCCACGCGCCCAGAATCAGGAACGGCGTATGCACCTGCCGCGCGACCACGTACGGGTTGATGAAGATTCCCGAGCCAATGATCCCGCCCATGACGATCATCGTCGCGTCGAAAAGCCCGATGCGAGCCGCGAGCCCGGCGGACTTCGCGGCTTCCGCTTGCTTGCCGGGGGTTGGATGCGAATCAGTCATGGGAGATTGACGAAAAGCGGCCCGCGGGACTCCGAGCGGCCTTCTGCGGCGGTGACTCTATCACCGGACGCGCGCCTCACCAATGCTTGAAGCGCGCGCGATGCAACCCCAAATCATTAGAGTCGGCGCCACACTTCGGGATGGAATCGGTCTGCGCCGAGCCTTGACTGAATGGATACCTTACATCCGAAAAATATTTTGACGCCGCCAAATGCAGCGCATCATTCGCTAGGGGGAATCCATGGCTTGGGAAAAAATGACGGGCCGGGCCACGTCTGCTCAGCCCCACGGAAGTACGCAGTCCTCAGTCGCTACTGTCGCATCGCCTTCCACTGCCGAATCCGATAGCGCGGACGGGCGCCGCGAAACGCGGCGAAGCAAGCGCGTCTATATCGCCATGGCCGTGCGGGTCGCCGCGAATCGCGGAAGAGATTCATTTGAGGAAGACACGGCGACGGAGACCGTGAACGCGCATGGCTGCATGATCCGCCTCTCGGCTGCGGTGAAGCGTGAAGACAAGGTGAGCCTCACCAACCTGCGCAGCGAGGAAACCATTGAATGCCGCGTCGCCAGCATCGGCCAAACCGTCGGCGGCAGAAGGCAGGTGGGCCTGGAGTTCTCCACGCCCGGCGGTACCTTCTGGCACATCGCATTTCCGCCAGAAGACTGGACTCCGCCAGATCGCGACATACCGGAACCGGCTCGGCCCTCGTCCGGCGCTCCGAAGCGCATCTAGGACGGATCGGCCGCTTCCGCGCTTCCCCGCGCAATCGACACTTTGCACCAGGCACACGCTCGCCACTTGCACCCGCGCCGAGCGCCGCTGCGTCCTGCGAGGCCCTGAATTAAAGTGAGGATTAGGGGCCCTGTGGAGTGAGCCTTACCGAATGCGGACGACGTGCGCCAGATCTTCCAGCACCACCCTTGTCGGCCTCACCTGATGTCCCATTCGATGCGGATGCAGCATCATGTCCACTGCGTCTGAGCCGCACGAGTCGCAGCGGCCGTGAAGGTCCAGGTTAATCGGCACGCGGCAGTCCGCGCACCACCATTTGCGTTCAATCCAGGTCAGCCCAAGAATTCTGTTTGTGTTTGACATGCCTCCATCGTGGGAGAGGCCGCGCCGAAACGCGATAGGAGCCAAGTCACTTTTTTAGGGGAGTCGCGCCGGTACGAAAGTACTACAACTGGGAATCCTTGCCTCTGGCGGAGGCAGCCAGCAGGGAAGAACTTCAGCGGCTCTTGCTTGCCGGAAAGGTGCTTCTGGCTTGCACCGACGAAAGTTACGGAGCATTGACCACGTTGATTTTCGCTTGCACGGTTTGGTCGCCCAGAATCGCGGTGACGGTCACCTGCCCGGGCGTTATGGCCGCAATCCGCGGAGGATCCAGCGAATCCAAATCGGCGACTGTGAAGTCGCTTACCATCCAGGTTGCGTCTTTGATGGGATGCCCCTGCTGGTCGGTCAGGTGAAAACTCAGTTTGCGCCCCACGGCGACGTCGATCTGCGCCGGAGAAATTTGCAGCGCGCCCGCGACCGGGCTGCCCGCCGAAAATTCAACCACGGAATCGGGCGCTGGCGTCGAAGCGGTTTGGACCGTCTGAACCGGATGGCGTCCATCATTGGCGTCCGGCGTGCCGAAGATCACCTTCGGCGAAAGCAGCACGAGCCACATCGCGCAAAGTGCGGCCAGTCCCCAGCGCCGCGGCCTGCTGCGGCCCCGAATCGCCTGCCCGCTCAATTCCTGTTGGTTCAAGCTCGTCATAGAATCGCCTGATTTCGCGTAACCCAATTTTCGCTTCCCGAAATGCGCGGGTCAATGCAACCTTGGTACTATCGAAGTACAGGCGAAGGACAGGTAACTGATTCGCAAATTCCGGCGCCATCATGCCGGTCCGATGGAGGAAAACGTGACGTAGCGAAAAACGCTCGAGGAAATTGGTGGACGTGGCCGGGATCGAACCGGCGACCCCCTGCTTGCAAAGCAGGTGCTCTCCCAGCTGAGCTACACGCCCACGGTGAGGATTGTTCTGCTCATGGATTTTACGGCATTTCGCCGGTGTGCCGCCAGACGATTCCTTCGCGATGCTCCATGGAAGTGAAGACCGGCGCAGACGCAGTCCGTATCGTACGGATCAAAGCGCATCTGGCGCGCAAGCCGCAGAAGATCGTGCGTCGTCTTCCTCGCGCCTAGAATGGCTCGCCCGGCAGCGGTGGCGGCACGGGAGTCACTTTGCCCCAGCCGTCGTTCCGCTCAGTTTTCATGTCCTTGATGAGCTGGTCGGGCAGCTTCGCGTTCAGTTTCGGACGCCCCGGCTCTTCCGCGAGCACCCAGCCCACCGCCGCAACAGTCTTGGCGACGGATTGCAGCTCGACGAAATCGATCTTGTCCGGCGTGTCCGTCGGACGGTGATAGTCCACGTGCAGCCCCGTCGTGAAAAACGCAATCGGAATTCCCATCTTTGCGAAGTTGTAATGATCGCTGCGATAGAAGATGCGCTGGCCGTTCGGTTTCGGCCCCAGATTGTCGTGAGTCGCGTCCGGCGCCGTCGTATCGTAGAAATGATTCAGCGTCAGCTTCTGATAGCTGTCGTCCACCGTCTCGATCGTCTTTTCCAGGTCGTCGCTGCTGATGTCCGGACCCACCACCATCACTTCGCCGCGATTCACCAGCACGTGCGTCGGATTCGGATCAACAGAATTCGGCGATTTCGTGCGGCCAATCATATCCATATTCAAATCCGCGACCACTTTCGTCAGATCGATCGGCGGAAATTCATTGAAGTAGCGTGAGCCCCATAGGCCCTTTTCTTCGCCGCCATTCCACAGAAAAATAATCGTGCGCTTCGGTCGTATGCCTTTCGTCGCGCCCTCCGCGTACGCGTGCGCTATGCCGAGCAGCCCCGTCGAGCCCGAGCCGTCGTCGTCGGCGCCGTTGTTGACGTTGTGGCCGTTCGGCAACGGCGCGCTCAGTCCGATGTGGTCCAGGTGCGCGCTCATCACCACGTTTTCATTTTTCAGCGTCGGATCGCTGCCCTCCAGAATCCCGACGACGTTTTCGCCGTGCCCTTCCTCGCTGCGAATTTCGGCGTGCAGGCTGAGCTTTTTGTCTGTGCTCAGCGCAAACGAGCTCTGCTTCGCGTTCGTCCCCGCCGCGTAAAACACTTCCGCGGCGCTCGTTTTCTCGCCCTGGAATAGCGCGCTCGTCAACTGCGCGCCGGCGATAATCGAAGGAGCTGCTGGACACGCAGGCGCTGTCTGGAATTTCGTCACGTCATAAAACGGCCCGTTGTACGAAACCGCGCCGCCGGTATTCGCCATCGCGGCAAGCTGCTGAAAATCCGCGATCCTCACGACGCCAGCGGCGCCGTTCTTGGCGGCGTACTGTTCCGGTGTCAAGAAATCCTTGCATTCTTCGCCCAGAGGATTTGGGGTGTTGCCGGGCCGTCTGCCCGGACCTTGCTCGGCCGCAAGCTCAGCCGGCACTCCGGCAACGACGATGATTTTTCCGCGGACGTCGACTCCCTCATATGGATTCGTATTCGTTTTGTTGATCACGTAACCGTTGCCCGCGAAAATCAGATTCCCAGACATATCGAACGAATTCGCCGGAGGCAGGCCGCGGAAACCGCCCGCCGGAGCCACATACCAATCCTTGCCATACTCGAAATCCGTCGTGCGCAATTCGACCGGCCCTCCGCCGCGAAATGGCGGAGGCGCGGTCAGCGAAGCCCTGGACTGCCCCTGCACCACTTCTCGCGTGAACATCTCGATGGGCATGAAATACGGCTGCAGCGGCCCATTCGTCCCGCTCGTGCTTCCCCCGGGCTTGAGTCCCCATTCCGCCAGATGACTCGCCACGTAAAGCGCGGCCGTGTCGTATCCGCGCGAAGGGAAATTCCGACCTTCCAGCTGGTCCGAAGCGAGGAAATAGTCGTACACCTTGAGCTCGTTTTCACTGATGGCGTCGGCATTGCCGAATTTCGTAGCGGCGGTTTTGCGCGCCTTCGGCGCGAGGTCGCGCGCCCGCTCCGCCGCGCCCATCGTGAACAGCGCGGCAATCGAAACTGCGGAAATCAGGGAAACGCTTGCAATCGCTCGGCGCATAAGCCCTCGATAGAAATTAGAGTGGGAACCGCGTATCTTACCGCGGAAACTCCATGGACGCGCTGGAGAGAGGCCAAGTTTCATTGAGCTTCGCACTTTTCCGTCGCCCCAGTTCCATTTACATTTTCCGTCCCCTCTGCTACGTTGCCTCTGCTTGCCAGCAGTCCCTCCAGCCCAGGCATTTCAGCTTTAACTCCGCTCAAGGAGCCGGCCATGCCTGCCAAAACTCATGAGAAGCATAAGTACCACACAAAAAAGCACCCCATCCGCGTTGTTCCCATGCATCGTCCCGAGCTCGCCGCTGCTCCTGCGCCCCCCGCTCAACTCACGTATCGCAATGGCCCTCTGCTCACTTCTGTTCAAGTTTATACGCTCTTCTGGGGCTCGGCTTGGCAGCAGGCGGCGAACGCGGCTCTGGCCGCGCAAATCAATCAATTCTTCGACTTCATTTTGACCAGCCAGCTCATGGACCAGCTCGGCGAATACAGCGTCGCCGGAAAGACCATCGGCCACGGCTCGCGCATCGGCACGACGGTTCTCACTTTGCCCGCTCCTGGTGCTTCAGTGGACGACGCCGCAATCCAGCAGTTGATTCAGCAGCAGATCGCCGCGGGCACTCTCCCCGCGACGAACTCCAACACGCTCTACTTCGTGTTTCTGCCCGACGGAGTGCAGGTCACGCAAGGCGGCGGCGCATCCTGCCAGGTTTTTTGCGGCTATCACGACGTCCTCGCCAACAGCGTCTTCTACGCCGTGATGCCGTTTCCCGGCTGTTCTGGATGCACCGGCGGCCTGGCCGTTTTCGATGCGCTCACTTCCACCACCTCGCACGAACTCTGCGAAGCCGTCACCGACCCCATCCCCGGCCAGGGCTGGTACGACGACAACAACGGCGAAACTGGCGACATCTGCGCATGGAAGACGCGCACGCTCGGTGGCTACACGATTCAGCTTGAATGGTCCAACCAGGCCGGCGCCTGCATTTAGAACGGGACGCTCTCGGAATTTTCAATCGAGGTAGCCACAACTATTCGGAGCGGAGAGCGACAACCGGGTCAAGCCGCGCCGCCTTCGACGCCGGATACACCCCGAAAAACACGCCGACGCTCGTCGCCACAATCAGTCCTGCAATCACGGACCAGAGCTCGACGACGCTCGGCAGCGAAGTGAGCAGCGAAACCAGTTTTGCCAGCATGATTCCGAACAGCACTCCCCACAGCCCGCCGATCGCCGCAATCGTCGAAGACTCAATCAGGAATTGCAGCAGTATGTCGTGGCTCCGCGCGCCGATGGATTTCCTCAGCCCAATCTCGCGCGTCCGCTCCGTCACGCTGACCAGCATGATGTTCATGATCACGATTCCGCCCACGATCAGCGAAATCGAAGCGATCACCACCACCACTCCAAAAAACGCCCCGCTGATGCTACCCCACAGCGAAAGGAACGACGGGTAGCGTAAATTCTTTTGTGTAAATTGGGATTTTAAGCAGGAAAAGAGGGTGTACTTTCCCTGGAGCGCTGAACTCACAGAGGAGGTACACCCTGATGCGAGAACTGGAAGTCCTCAACGACGGCCATCTTAAGCTGAAG
>DATEFX010000002.1:0-71047 GCA_035280405.1 Candidatus Acidiferrales bacterium
ACCACGGCGACGGCGGTGAAGCCGGGAGACTTGCGCAGCATGCGCAAGCCGTATCGAATGTCTTGCCATAGCGTTTCGATGAAATGCGTGCCCGTCGCCTCGCGGCATTCTTCCTTGAATTTCTGGTAGCCGCCAAATTCCATGCGGGCGCGACGCTCGGCTTCCACGCGCGAGACTCCGTTGTGAATCAAATCCTCGGCGCGGCTCTGGATGTGCGCTCGAAGCTCTTCCTCCATCTCGCGTTCAACGCGCGAGCGGCGAAACAGCGCCGAGGAAATCGTGCGGAGGGAAGAGAGGAGGCTCATACTTCCTCCGGCTGCGTGTTGAGCGCCGAAGCGATTGCGGCGGCGAGGCGGTTCCAGCCGTCGGCCTCTTCGCGCAAGCGCTTGCGCCCCGCCGACGTCAGCTCATAAAATTTCGCGCGGCGGTTATTTTCTGACGTCCCCCACTTCGCCTTGAGCAGACCCTGCCGCACCAGGCGGAACAGCGCGGGATAGAGCGCGCCCTGCTCGACGAGCAGCGCGCCGCGCGAAATCTGCTCGATGCGCAGCAGAATGCCATAGCCGTGGAGCGGGCTGAGCGACGCGGCTTTCAGAATCAGCAAATCAAGAGTGCCGGGAAGGATTTGGGCTTGCGGGGGCGTGCCGGACATTTATCCTCCTAAGATAGTTAGGAGAATATACTCGCTCTCCTAAGCTGTCAAGGAGAAAGTATGTATGCGCCGAAGCTACTCGTACCGCAGCGCAATCATGGGGTCCACGCTCATCGCCCGCCGCGCGGGCACATAGCAGGCCGCAAGCGCGACGGCGATCATCACTGCGGCGACGACAGCGTAGGTCATCGCGTCCATCGCGCTGACGTGAAACAGCAGGCTTTTCAGATATCGCGTCAGCCCGAATGACGCGGCCAACCCCAGCGCCACGCCCGTCGCGGCGAGCAGAAACACCTGCGTGACGATCAGCCGCAGGACTTCGCGCCGCTGCGCTCCGAGCGCCATGCGGATGCCGATTTCGCGCGTGCGCAGCCCCGTGTTGTACGAAATGACGCCGTAGATGCCAATCGCCGCGAGCAGCAACGCGACGGCGCCAAACAAGCCGAGGAGCGTCGTTCGGAATCGCGGTTCTGTCACGGAATCGTCGATGACGCCCGACATCGTTTCAATATCCACTGGAAGCGCGGAATCGATTGCGTGGAATCCGCCGCGCACTGCGGAGCTCAATCCCGAAGGATCGCCGTGCGCCCGCACGGCGACTCCAATTCCTCCGAGCGGATTCTGCACAAACGGCACATATACCTGGCCCCGCTCCGACGACGCTAAGCTGATATCCTTCACGTCTGCCACAACGCCGACGATTTCGCGCATCGCGCCTTCCGGATAGCCAATCGAGATTCGTTTCCCGAGAGCATCCTCGCTGCCGAATGCGGCGCGCACAACGCTTGGCGAGATTACGCAGACTTTCGGCGCCGATTCCGAATCGGCGTCGGTCAATTCGCGCCCGCTCAGCAGCGGAATTTGCATGACGCGAAAGTAATTGGGGCTCACCATCACGAAATTCGCCGTCGACGTTTCCGACTGCGACCGTTTCGGCAGGCCCTCGATGTCATATCCAATGTTGATGTAGCCGCTCGCCAGCGGCAGCGGTACGGCGACTGCGGCTCCCTGCGCGCCCGGAATCGCGTTCATGCGCTCCAGCGTTTCGTTGTAGAAGGCAATCAACGTCTCGGGCTTTGCGTACTGCGAATAATCGAGGGACACGCCCGCCGTCAGCAGATGCGAGGCGTCGAATCCCGGGCTGAGACTCGCCAGCCGCTCGAAACTGCGAATCAGCAGGCCCGAGCCAACCAGCAGCACGACGGCAAGCGCCATCTCCGCGACGACCAGCATGTTGCGCAACGTTCGCCGCCGCCCGTCCTCGTCGCCGCTCCGCGCGCCTTCCTTCAGCGCGTCGGCAAACCGCTCGCCGCTTGGCCGCCACGCGGGCGCCAGCCCGAGGACGATTCCCGCCAGAATCGCCAGCGCGAGGCCAAAGCCGAGCACTTCGCCATTCACGCTGATCTCGTCGATCCGCGGCAAATCCGCCGGCAGCCACGAAACGAATCCTTGCACGGTAGCGTAGGCAGCCACGAGCCCTGCCGCCCCGCCCGTGATGCCGATCAAGATGCACTCCGTCAGAAATTGTTGGAACAGACGGGCGCGTCCCGCTCCCAGCGCCGCGCGGATCGCCACTTCGCGTTGCCTCGCCGTCGCGCGGACCATCTGCAAACTCGCCACGTTCGCGCACGCAATCAAGAAGACCAGTCCGACCGCGCCGAGTAGCACCAGCAGCGCCAACCGGAAATCTCCCGCGAGGTCCTCCTGCATCGGAATAATTCGCGCGTCCCAGCCTTGGTCGGCGTCGGGAAATTGCCTTTCCAGCCCCTCCTCGATGGACTCGAGCTCGCTTTGCGCCTGCGGCAGCGTCACGCCAGCCTTGAGCCGTCCGGCTGCGTGCAAATAATGGCCGCCCCGCCGCTGATACAGTGCGCCCGCAATCGAGTCCTGCAGCAAGGGAACCCAAAGGACCACTCGAACATCAGGAATCTGCGGCCGGAAATGTCCGGGCACCACGCCCACAACTGTGAACGGCCGCTGCTCCAGCAGGATTGTCTTTCCTACAATCGCGCGGTCGGACCCGAACCGGCTTCGCCAGATCCTTTCGCTGAGCACAGCCACGGCTGCGGCCTCTGGCAAATCGTCTCGCGCCTCGAACGTTCGCCCCAGAATCGGCGAGACTCGAAAAAGAGCGAAGTAATCTGACGTCACCGCACCTGCAATGATATTCGTGGCTTCACCGCTGCCGCTCAGTGCAAATTGAGACGCCCGCATCGCAGCCATTTCTTCGAAGCTGTGAGCCGACCGCCGCCAATCCTGAAAATTGGGATACGACAATCCGTTCTTGAGGTCGCCGATTTTCGGCGAAGCTTGGTAGACCATCACGAGCTGCTTGGCGTCAGGGTAAGGCAGTGGCCGCAGCAGCACCGCGTCCACCACGCTGAATATCGCGGTGTTGGCGCCGATGCCAAGCGCCAGCGTGAGGACGGCAACTACGGTGAAGCCTGGCGATTTGCGCAGCATTCTCAATCCGTATCGAATGTCTTGCCATAGCGTCTCGACGAAGTGCCCCGCGCGGGCTTCACGCACCTGCTCTTTCACCTGTTCGATTCCGCCCGTCGCCATTTTCGCCTCCCGCAATGCGTCTCCCGCGTTCATCCCGCGCTGCATTTTTTCCTCGGCCAGCGATTCCACGTACCCGCGCACTTCCTCATCGAGCTGCTCGTCAGCCCCGCGTTTCTTCAGCCAATTCCGCATCGCACTTCTTATCCACATGCGCCGCTGCCTTTTTTGCTTTTTCTATTCACTCATCACTGTTCATTGAACACTGGTCTTTCACTCGTACCGCAGCGCCACCATCGGATCCACGCGCATCGCACGCCGCGCGGGAATGTAGCAGGCCAGCAAGGCGATGGCCGCCAGCAGAACCGACGTGGCGACGTACGTAAGTGCGTCCATGGGGGACGTGCCGTAAAGGAAATTGGCGACAAGCTTCGCCATAGCTGCGGCGCTGAGAAGTCCAGCGAAAACGCCGATTCCCGCGATCAGGATGCCCTGCCGGAGAACCAATCCCAGCACTTGTCTCGGTTGCGCGCCGAGCGCGAGGCGGATGCCGATTTCGTGAGTGCGTTGGTTGGCGGAGTATGAAACTACGCCGTAGACCCCAACAATTGCGAGCAGAAGGCCAAGAATTCCCATTGAGCCAGCGAGCCCAACGGCGAATTGGAAAAGAAGGAAGCCGTTGAGGCCGTAAAGAGCGTCGGTCATGGTCTGGACGTCAAAAAGAGGCATGGCCGGCTCAAGGGCGTGAACCAGGCTCGTCAGCCCAGCGGCAAGCGCGTTTGGTGGCGAAGCTATCCGGAGCTGAAGCGTCACGACGATGCTGCCGCTTGGATGTTGCGCGAGAGGGACGTAGTAGAAGGGATCGTTGTTCGTGAAGATGTCGTCGTCGCGGCTGTTCTTGGCGATTCCGACGACTTCCATTGGATGTGCAGGATCTCCCACCGTGCTGAAATGTCGTCCAATCGGATCTTGTCCGTGCCAATAGAGGTTGACAAAACTCTGATTGACAATGGCCACGCGCTGCGATCTCTGCGTGTCGGATTCCAGAATGGCGCGCCCCTCGAGAATCGGGATGCGCATAGTCTCGAAATATTCCGACGAGGCGGCATTGTATCCCGCTCCGACTTCCTCGCCGGGCCGCGGCCGGTAGCCGTCAATATTGAGCCTTGTGTAATAGCTGGCATAGCTCAAGGGAACGTACAAGGCAAGACTGGCGGAGGTCACGCCCGGCAAGGCGCGCGCGCGATCGAGCAGCATTTTTTCGAATTCCTGCGCCTGAGTTTGACTGTATCCAGCTTCGTGCGGATCAATCGTAGCGTTAAGAACATGGCTTGGGTCAAATCCCAAATCGGCGTGACGCACTTTTTCCAGGCTGCGCACGAAAAGCCCGGCGACGATCAGGAGCACGAGCGAGCCGGCGACTTGCGCGACGACAAGCATGCTGCGGAGGCCTTGCCGTCCAGTGGCTGTGCGTCCCCCTTCATGCAGTATCTCGCCCAAATTGGCGCGCGACGCGCGAAGCGCCGGAGTGATTCCGACGAGTATCCCCGTCAGCGCCGCGGCGCCGATGGCATAGGAAAATACTCGCCAATCAAAACTGAAATCGAGGACGAAGGGCAGGGATGCGCGCAATGGGATGGAACTGAATAAACGGCTCGCGACGAGTCCCAGAACTAATCCGGCGCCGCAGCCAAAGAAAGCGAGAAATACGCTCTCCGTAAGCAACTGGCGGACCAAGCGGCCGCGCGAGGCCCCCAATGCCGCGCGCATCGCGACTTCTCGCTGGCGCGCCGCAACGCGAACCAGGCAGAGATTCGCGACGTTCAAGCACGCCAAAACGAGCACGGCGCCAGCCAGAATCAAGAATAGCGAGCTGACCAGATTCAATTCTGGCCGAACCGCCGGCCCTGTGACTAGACTCGCGGAACCGAGCGGGAGCGCATGAATCGCAGCCCACTCCGGGTGCTCGACGGAGAATTGCTTCGCGACAACTTGCAGCGCTGACTCGGCCTGCTGCGAGTTCACGCCTGATTTCAAACGCGCAATCAGCTCCAGATTGCCGCCTTTCTCGTTGGTAAGAAAATCTTCAGGAGCATCTTGCAGTGTCGCGGCCATTCCCAGCGGCATGTACCCCTGCATGTCCAGCGATCCTTCCGGGCCATGGAAACCCGCGGGTGCTACGCCGACGATCGTCACCGCACGGCCGTTAACAGATGCCTTCTTGCCGAGAACGCCTGGATCGCCATTGAACCGCGATTTCCAATACGAATAACTGAGCACCAGAACAGGGTCCGCGCCGGCTGCGCCGCCTTCGGAAGGGAGAATCAGTCGGCCTAGCGCGGGCTTGACTCCCAGCAGCATGAAAAAATTTCCTGTGACGTAGCACGACGCCATGGGCGCGCTGTTTCCATCAACGCTCAGGCCGTCGATCTGGAACATCTGCGCCGCGGATGCTCCCGCAAGAATGTTCGAAGTCTGTTGCTGAATCTTCTCGAAATCCGGAAAAGAGAACGTCGTGCGCGTGCCACCGTCCTTGTAGTTGCTTTCCAGGAAAACGACCTGGCTGGGATGCTCGATCGGAAGTGGCCGCAGCACCAGCCAGTTCACCAGGCTGAAAATGGCTGTGTTCGCGCCGATGCCAAGGGCGAGGGTGATGACAGCAACGGCTGTAAACCCAGGAGACTTGTGCAGCATCCTCAATCCGTAGCGCGCGTCCTGCCACAACGTTTCCAGAAAATGCCCCGCGCGGACTTCTCGGACTTGCTCCTTCACCTGTTCGATCCCGCCGGTTTCCATCTTCGCCTCCCGCAGCGCCTCCGCTTCGTTCATCCCGCGTTTGATTTTTTCGTGGGCCAGCAAATCTGCGAAGCTTCGCACTTCCTCGTCGAGCTGCTCGTCCGCCCGCCGTCTGGCGAACAGATTTCGCATCAGGCTCGAAATTCTTCTGCCGATAGCCATGAAGGGATCGTCTCCTTGACCTCATGCTTCGAGGGCATGCGCAATCGCCACTGTGATGCGGCTCCAGCGCTGCGCCTCTTCGCCCAGGTGCCGCCGCCCCGCTTTTGTAAGCCGGTAGTACTTCGCGCGGCGGTTGTTCTCCGACTCGCCCCACTCCGCGCTCAGCCAGCCCTGCTCCTCCATGCGGTGCAGCGCGGGGAAGAGCGACCCGGGCTTCACTTCGAAAGCCCCCTTCGTCACCTGCTCGATCCGCCGCGAAATCCCCAGCCCGTGCATCTCGCCGAGCGCGAGCACTTTCAGGATCAGCATGTCGAGCGTGCCCTGCAGCAGTTCCATTTGTTCCGGTGCCATTCGTTTCCCTCCTATAGACGTTCTGCAGGGCGAAAGGTTATCGCCGCTCCTATCGAATGTCAATACGAACGAGCCCTGCGGAAAGTTCCCTGAAAAATGAGAAAACGAAGGGAAGCGCCTTCAGTACCAGAAGAAAAACCACGCGGACATCGCGAAGCCCACCACGATCACCAGCCTGCGGATATAGACCGGATTCACTTTGCGCGCGAAATACGCCCCGCCGTACCCGCCGATCGCCGCCGCCACCAGCATCAGAATCGCCTCCGGCCAGACGACCACCCGCGCCACGATGAACATCGTCAGCGCCACGGCATTCACCACGCTCACCAGCAGCGTCTTCATCCCGTTCATCGCGTGAATGTTCTCCACGCCCAGCAGCGCCAGCAGCGCCAGCACCAGAATCCCCGCGCCCGCGCCGAAGTAGCCGATGTACGTCGCGATGCACAGCTCGAGCAGCAGTCCGCCGAAGAAAATCATCCGCGAGACGTGCTTGTGCCCGGCTCCGCTGCGGATCCATGCCGTGATCCGCCCGCTGACCACGAACAGCAGCGTGGCGCCCAGCAGCAGCCACGGCACCAGCTTCATGAACGTCCTTGGCGGCGTGCGCAACAAAATCGACGCGCCCAGCACTCCTCCGGCCAGTCCCGTGATCAGCAGCGGCGGCAACAGGCGTCTGACGCCCGCGTCCAGGTCGCGCCAGTATGCGACCGTGCTCGCAATCGTGCCGGGCCACATGGCGGCGGTGTTCGTGGCGTTGGCGGGAATCGGAGGGATTCGCGCGAAAATCAGCGCGGGAAACGAAATGAAGCTGCCGCCTCCCGCGACGGAATTGAGCGCGCCCGCGACGAGCGCGGCCAGGAAGAGGAAAGTCGCTTCACCCGGGGACACGCAAGAGAATAACCCGCGCGTTCCACGGTGTCATCCCGGTTTTCGATGGCAATATCGCTCGCTCTTGCGGCTCCCATTTCCAGTTGCTGCATCTCGTGCTCAGCTTCAGCGCTGAATGATCTTCGGGTTGCGCTTCTGTGGCGGGAATCATGCCAGGTCTTGCTCTTCTCCGCGCCAGCCGTTTACCCCGGCTTTGTTTGTCGGGGCGCCCCGCGGTGAAATTCGTGGGGTGCGCTTCGCGCGACGCTTGCGATGGAATTTCTTCGTGGAGTATTCCCGGATTGCGGCTTTAAGCAGTCAATCGCGGCCAGGTTGTTTCGGTCTAATGCATCATCCCACTGAACTTCACGCCCAGGTAATACGGCCAGATCACGATTGCAAACAAACCTTGCCAGAACGTCAGGTGCAGGAACCCAATCGTGAACAGCCAACCAAAAAACCACAGGCTTCCCATGAAACTGTGCTGCTCGATCTTTATCTTTTCCATTGCGCCGGAGTATATACCCCTTTTCTCAAACGTCTCTGATGGAGCGTGCATCAACGGTTTTCGCCCCGTCCCGCCACCACATCCTCAAAGCGCCTCTCCCTCCCCGAGGTATCACATGACGGACACGCTACGCGCACAGGCCAGACACCGTATTCGTAGAGGCCAACTTTTGCGTCTCGTGCGTCTCGACGTTTCCTGTCGGGAAGGTGGGTAGCCTTTGGCCATTACGCGCGCCGTGGTGAGTGGTATGCATTCTCGTTCACCCGTATATTGATTGACAATCATGCTATAATGCTCGTGTGGAGGTCACTTCATGCCCGGCCACCGGGCGCAATTCGACACCCTCACCGACAGGCTCCGAGCCGCAAAAACCCACCAGAACAGCCCAATTTCTAATCGCTACACCAAAATATTAGAATCGCCCGTAAGTCATAGAAAACAAACAACGGCACCCCGTTCTAATCGCTACAAAATTCACTCCTCCCAACCGCCCATTTTGTCTGTTGACCCCGCCGCCCAAAATTCGAGAAACTATGCCCTTGCGACCGGGCCTCGCAGGCTCTCTTACGCGCATCATCGAGGGAAACGATCATGACATCGCCAATGAGTGAACTTCTCCCGCCAAACCGCATCATGCTGACCCCGGGTCCCTCGAATATCGACCCGCGCGTTTATCGAGCCATGGCCACGCCCCTCGTCGGCCATCTTGACCCCTGGTTTCTCGAAATGATGGGCGACGTCCAGGTTCTCCTCCGCCAGGTTTTCCAGACGCAAAATCGCCTTACGTTCCCCATCTCCGCTTCTGGCTCTGCCGGCATCGAAGCCGCTGTCTTCAATCCTCTCGAAGCGGGCGATGAAGCCATCATCTGCGTCAACGGCGTTTTCAGCGAACGCATGGCCATCATCGCCGAGCGCACGCCCGCGAAAATTCATCGCGTCGAAGCGCCGTATGGCAAAGCCGTCGATCCCGAAGATATTCGTCGCGTTGGCAAAGGCAAGAAGATCAAGCTCCTCGGCCTCGCCCACGGCGAAAGTTCCACCACCGTTGTCACCGATCTCAACGTGATGCGCAAAGTCGCGGACGAACTCGGCGCGTTGCTCGTCGTGGACACAGTATCGACTCTGTGCGGCATGCCGGTCGACGTGGACGCCACGCGCATCGACATCTGCTTCAGCGGCTCGCAAAAGGCCATCAGCGCACCGCCGGGCATGTCTCCGATTACCGTCAACGCGCGCACCGAAGAGGTTCTCCGCGCCCGCAAGACGCCCGTGCAGAGCTGGTACCTCGACCTGACCACCACGATGAATTACTGGGGCAAGGAGCGCACGTATCACCACACCGCGCCGATTTCCCTCATCTTCGCGCTCCGCGAAGCCCTCCGCATCGTCCTCGAAGAAGGACTCGAAGCGCGCTGGGAACGCCATCGCGAAAATCGTGACGCCCTCGTCGCCGGCCTCGAAGCCATGGGCCTCGAGCTCTTCGTCCCGAACCCGAAGGACCGCATGATTACGGTCACCGGCATCAAGGTTCCCGCGGGAGTGGACGACACGAAAGCCCGCCGTCAGCTCCTCGACGAATTCAATATCGAAATCGGCGGCGGCTTCGGCTCGATTAAAGGCAAGCTCTGGCGCGTCGGCTTGATGGGCTATTCGTGCCAGAAAAATAATGTGTTGCTCTTCCTCGCGGCGCTCGAAAAAGTGCTCCTCGACCAGGGCCATCGAGTTCCAGCGGGAGCAGGCGTCGCCGCGGCTGTGCGTACATACTCCGACGCTCACGCCGTCGTCGCCGGCGCCCGCAAGTAGCGCCGTCTCGCTCTTGCATTGGATTTGTCGTTGTAGGGGCCGCTTATGAGCGGCCCGGAGTTCTTGGAGAGTGGTGAAAGAAAAAATGCCCACAGCATCCGGTACCGCTCCATTCATCCCCAATCGCGGCATGATGAGCGACTTCATCAAGCCCTTCGATGTCGCCTCGAAAGTCACCGACATCGTCTATCACTGCCGCTTCTCCCATTGCTGGATCGGCATCGCCACGCGTCACGCCGACACGATCGATTGCAAGTTCTACGTCGACGGCAAAGGCGCGTATCTCGGCCTCCCCCATACCGCCTTCGTCGAATTCCGCGAAAAATCGAAGCGCGACCTCACCGACCGCGAAGCCAGCTTCATCGCGGCGGAATATTTGCGGGAGCGCCTCGAGCAGGAAGACGAGCATCAGATGTACGACGTCTCGCACAAAGACGTGATGCGCATCATCGCCAAGCTCGGCATCCGCTGACGGCGCAAACTTCTTGCGTCAACTGGCAAAGCTCACGAAAACTTGATTTCGATTTGAATTTGGAGCCTCGATTTCTCTGATTCTATTGCTTGCCGCTGAATGTGAAGTCGAGGTTCGCCGCCTCACCTTCGCGGACTGTCACCTTTTGCTCCTGCGTGCCGAACGTCGCCGTCCACACTGCCACGGTGTATTCCCCGGGCGGCATGCCCTTCAGCGTGTAGCTTCCGTCGCTTCCGGTGACGGCGTAGAACGGATTGCTCACCACTCCGATGTACGCCTGCATCCACGGATGCTCGTTGCAGTGCACCGGGATCATCACTTCGGACCTCGCGAACCTGCGAATCACTGACGGCGACCCGGGCTGTTGCGTCACGTTCCAGTCGCGGTTCGCATCGCCCACCACGTGGATGTTGTGTGTCGTTGGGTCCAGCGTCTGCACCTGCAGCGGCTGTCCCACCATAATCCCGAGCACATGCGGCTCATACATGCACCCCTGCTGCGTCAGGTCCACGGAATTCCGCGGCGGCGCTTCCGGCAGTCTCCCCGTACCCGACTTGATGTACACAAACGCATTCGGCAGCGTGCCATTGTCGTTTACCGCGCCGTCCTGCGCGTACACCGTCCCTTCGTGCTCCGCCGCGCACACCGGATCGTGCCGCATGTCGAGCGGCAGCAACTTCGGCTTATCGCCCCGGAAGAGGATCTTCCCGGAGATTCCTCCCCCTCCCGCGCCATTTGCTTGCCGCCGCGCAGTCCATGCCGGCGCGAACATCAAGGCCATTGCCACTCCCAGCACCGCCGGCATCATTGCGGCGCTCGCCCATTTATCTGTGCGAATTGGCTTCACGTTTGGAACCTGCCTTTCTCGTCTCTCGAAACTTGCCATGAAGCTCAGAAAATCAATCCGAGGTACAGATATACCGTGTTGTTGTCGCCGGCATTCCGGCCCGAGCCGTCGTAGTTCTTGCCGGCGCCGTTGAATTGCGTGTAGCCGGTGTACTGCGCGGCGAGGCGAATATTCTGCACCGGCCAATAGGTGAGATTGATGATGTAGCCTTTGCTGTTCGGGCTCCCGTTCGAGCTTCCGATAATTGGCGCGGGAGCGAAGAGCAGCGGATCCGTCGTGCCCGTGGTCACGAAATACTCGAACGCGGGCGCCCAGCGGTAGCCGAAGTGGTAGACCGCATTCATCCTGTACGTGTCCAGATGATGATCCAACAAACTCGCGGTTGGCGTGGCCGCGCTGAACTCCGCGTTCAGCCTCGAGTTCTCGTGGATGTACGTGCCGCGCAGCGTGATCAGGTTGTTACGCCACTTCGGGATTACGCGTTCGAACTGCGCGTCCACCGCGTTATCGGTGTAGATGTCCTCCGGCCCGGTGACGGTCATGGGCGTGGACCGCATGTGGAAACCATAGGTTCCAAATTCGAGGTAGCTGTTCCCCATGGTCTGCTGCCACGCGGCGCGCCAGTATGGCGCCGCGCCCTGTATGTTGAATTGGAAATTCGATCCGTCATTCGGCAATTGCTGGCCGAGGTGCGATGACCGGTACACCGACGCGGCCCCGTAGAGATGGTCGTTCCACATCGCGTAGCCGCCCAGCCCCGCGACGTCCAACCCCAGCGGCCCATCGATCACCGCAGATGCACCCGGCGTCGGTGCCGATGGCGATGCGACCCATGGAAATCCCCACGCCGGCGTGGAGTTCCACAGGTCTTCGACCGTGGGATTGTTGTTCAGATCGATCCCGTAAACGAGCGTCTTGCCCTTCACCAGCCGGTTGTTGGCGTAGCGGATGTCCGAATTGTCCAGGCTAAAGTGATCCGACTGCACGTCATACGTCGCCTGCACGAATCCGCCCAGATGGCTCGCATACGCTCCAGCCAGGAACGGCGACACATCCTGCGGGAACGAAAAGCTCCAGTTCTGCGTGCCAGGCTGAGGCTTGTTTGTTCCGGTGTTCGAGATTTCGAACCACGCCGACAGCGGAAGGTACGATAGCAGCGTAAGTCCGGCCTTCTGCTTCTCCGGCGGCGACGTGATCACTTTGAGCCCCGTCATCGTGTAGCCGTTCAGCTTGAACGTTCGCCCGAGCGGCGTCAGCTCCGGCGGATTCGTGTGGCAGGAACTGCAAGCCAGTCCCGTCTGCCGCGCGAAGCTGGGTACAGCATGCGCCTTCGGCGCCGTCATCACCACGGCGAACACCGCTGCCAGGCACATTCCGAGTGTGACGTATAGCCAGCCTTCTCTATTGTTCTGTGCAATCATCGAGTAAGCCTCTAATCGAGCGATTATATTTTACGACTTGCCCGGCGGATTCTACCTGCCAAGCGTGATATTCGCGGTTGCCGTCTTTCCCGCTTCCACGGTGATGTCCTGCGTCTTAGTGCCGAGAGTTTCCTGCCAGACGCTCAAATGATAGGTGCCCGGTGGAACGTCCGCCAGCGAAAAGCTGCCGCCGCTGCCCGTCACTGCGTAGTAGGGGTTCTTTGCGACGACGACGTAGCTCTGCATCCAAGTATGCACGTCGCAGCGAACAATCACGGTATCCGGCCGGAACAGCGAAATGCTCAGCGCGTCCGAGCCGGGCGGCATCACCTGATTGAACGCGCGGTTCGCTTTCGAGAAGATATGCACGTTGTGGGCAACCTGATCGCTGTTCGTGACTTTGAGCTCGCCGGGCGCCATCACAATGACGTGCGGCATGAACATGCAGCCCTTCTGATCAATCGATGGAGCCGGAAACGAGAAAGCCTTCCCCTTTGTGATGTCGTCGATCCACACAACGGCATTGACCAAGCCGCCGTCCTTGATTTCCACGGGATCCATTTCCTTCATGCTGCCGCACGCGCCCTGGTCCTGCGTCACGGTCACCTTCTTTGGCTTTACCGGCTTGCCGTCATAAGTGACCTTGCCCGACACGGTGCCGCCTGCCCCTGCCTGCACCGTGTAACCCGCTACGTTTTGTGGCGCAGCTGCATTGCTCGACGCTGGAGCGAGCCACATGATTGCAGTTACCCCTGCGGTGAGTACCGCTGTGCAACCTACGGCACGCCAAACAGTATGATTTCGATCCATGATTCCGTTTCCTCCCGTCGTGCAACCCATTAGAGGTGCTTTCAAGCAGGCAGCACGACAACGATTGAATGGAAACATGCTAACAAACATGGGGCTGTGATGTCCGTCACAAAGGGCACAATTTCGTTAGAAATAGTGCAACTGCTTGCTTCCTGAGCGGCCAGTTGGATTGTCGCAAAATGGAGAAGATGCTGCGGGAGTAGTTTGTCCAGAAGATGTCCTCTGGACAAACAGGGGCCCATTCCCAGCGCGGGTACGATTGCGAATGCAGATTGCTTTGATTCACTCGTAACGCAGCGCGACCATGGGGTCGACTCTCATCGCGCGGCGCGCGGGAATGTAGCAGGCGACCAGCGCGACAGCCGCGAGCAGCAGCGCCACGGCGGCAAACGTCGCGGGATCGCTCGCGTTGACGGAAAACAGCAGGCTCGACATCAGCCGCGTCAGCCCCAGCGCCGCCGCGATTCCGATGCCGATTCCGGTGAGCGCAATCCTGCCGCCTTGCCGCAGGACCAGCCGCATCACGTCCCTGCGCTGCGCTCCGAGCGCCATCCGGATTCCGATCTCATGCGTGCGCTGCGCGAAGGAATACGAAATCACGCCATAGATCCCGATCGCCGCCAGCACCAGCGCGAGCACGCTGAACAGCCCCAGCAACACCAGCGTGATTCTCAGCGTCGAAACGTCGTCGCTCACCAGCTTGTTCATCGTCGCAATCCCGAAAATGGGCTGGTCTTTGTCAATGGACGCGACCACGCCGCGAATTGCCCTCGTCAGCGCCGCCGGATCCACAGCCGATTTCACCACCAGGTCGGCGTTGTTGCTCGGGCTGCGCCGGAAAGGAACGTACAGCTCCAGTCGCGCCGGCTTCGCCAGACCGTACATCTTCGTGTCGCCGAGCACGCCGACAATGGTGATCCAGTGCGGCGGATTTTTCACTGGGTCTGCCGGAGGGTGCCCCGTCATGAATCGCTTGCCGATGGGATCCTGATTAGGGAAAAACTGCCGCGCGAGCGAGGCATTGATCATCCCCACGAGTGGCGCGTTCTCGTTGTCCATTTCAGTGAACGTCCGCCCGCGAAGCAGCGGAATGCCTAATGTGCTTGCGTAGCCCGGGGTCACGACGTGAAAGTCCGGGTGCGGCCAGCTCCCGGGCCTTGGGAGCGGCATGCCTTCGATGGTGATGTCTCCGCGGTCGTGCTCGTCGGTGAAGGGAATCCCTGTGCCAACCGCGGCGCTTTCCACGCCAGGCAGCGCGCGCACCCCGTCCAGGACCTCCTGCCAGAAATTGCGGACAGCGGGGTCCTTCTCGTATTGCCGCGTCCTCAAGTTCATTTCCATCGTCAGGACGTGCTCTACTCGAAATCCGGGATTCACCGCGAAAAGCCGGTAGAGGCTCTTCATCATCAGCCCCGCGCCGGCCAGCAGAATCAGCGAGAGTGAGATTTCCGCGATCGCCAGCGCCCCTCGCAACCGGTTCTGCGACCTGCCCGCGCTCGATGTTCTCGCTCCTTCTTTCAGTTCCGATTGCACGTCCGGCTTGGTTGCGTGCATCGCCGGCGCCATCCCGAAAAGGAACGCGCACAGCACCACGATGCCCGCCGTGAACAGCAGCGCTGCGCTATTCAATTTCACGCTCGCGCCATTCATCATGTCCGTCGAAATCAGACTCGTCATTCCCATGATCCCCGCCAGCGCCAGCGCCACTCCGAAGACTCCGCCGAGCAGGGCGAGCACGAAGCTCTCCGTCAGCATCTGGCGGACAATCCTGCTGCGGCTGGCCCCAAACGCGATGCGCAGCGCGATTTCTCTCGTTCGCGCCGCCCCGCGAACTAAAAACAGGTTGGCGACGTTCGCGCACGCAATCAGCAGCACGAACATCACCGCGCCAAAAAGCACCAGCAGCGCCGGCCGCGCGCCGCCGACAATCGCATCGCGAATCGGCTTGAGCGCCACACTGAACTGGTCATTGTCTCCCGGGTATTCTTTCGCCAGTCGCGCCGCGATACCCTCCATTTCCGCGCGCGCCCGTGCGAAATTCACGCCCGGCGCCAGCCTCCCGACCACAACCATGTCGCCGCGGTTTCCTCTTCCCTGCATCTCTGAATTGCCCGTGGCCAGCACACCGGTAGGCTCCATCACGTCCGTGTTGTCCGGTGCGCGAAAATTCGGAGGCAACACACCGATAATCGTGTAACTGCGCCCATCGAGGCTGATTGTCCTTCCGACGGCGCCTGGATCGCCGCCGAGATGCGTTTGCCACAACGCATAACTCAGCAGAACCACCGGTGCCGTTCCGATTTTCTCTTCCGAGGGATCGAAGTCACGCCCCAGCAGTGGGTGCACCCCAATCATCGAAAGGAAATTCGGCGACACGGCTTCGCCACCGATGTTTTCCGGCTGGCTGACCCCCGAGATATTGAATCCCACGCTATAGACGGCGGACATTTGCGAAAACGTGTGGCTCTGCGCGCGCCAGTCGAGAAAATTCGGGTACGACACGCTCACGTCTCCCACTTTCGGCGTCGTTTCATTCAGCACGACCAGGCGCGAGGCATCCTTGTACGGAAGCGGCGCCAGCAGGATCGCGTACACCCCGGAGAAAATCGTCGTATTCGCGCCAATCCCGAGCGCCAGCGTCAGAATCGCAATTGCTGTGAACCCAGGCGCCTTCGCGAACATGCGGAATGCGAAACGCAGGTCTTGGTTCAGATGTTCCAGCCACGCCCAGCCCCACGAATCGTGGCTGACTTCGCGCACGGCCAGCGAATTGCCAAAGTGTTTTCGCGCCATGGTATAAGCCTCCCCAGCGGAAGCGCCGCCGGCGGCGTGTTCTTTTTCGCGCAGTTCCACATGCAGACCGATCTCTTCATCCAGCTCGTGGTCGAACTTCTTGCGCCCGAAGAACATCGCGATGCGCCGCCCGAATTCACCGAGCCAATTCATTGCATCTTTGCCTTTTACTCTTGACTCTCGACTGTCGCCTTTGAACTATTCGTATCTCAGTGCAACCATCGGGTCCACGCGCATCGCACGCCTCGCGGGAATGTAGCAAGCCGCCAGAGCGACAAGAAGAAGCGCAATCGCCACGCCGGCAAATGTCAGTGGATCGGTCGCGTTCACGCCGTACAGCATGGTGGCCATCAGCCGCGTCAGCCCAAACGCCGCGCCGATGCCAATTACGATTCCAATTGCCGCAAGCGCCGCGCCCTGACCGATCACCATTCGCATCACGTCGCCCCGCTGCGCCCCCAGCGCCATTCGCACCCCAATCTCGTGCGTCCGCTGGCTCATGTCGTAAGCAACGACGCCATAAATTCCCACGGCGGCGACGAGCAGCGCGGCACCGGCGAATACTGCGAGCAGAGTCAGATACAAGCGCCGGCGTGCCTGCGAATCGGAAAGAATCTCGTCCATCGTGAGCACGCGCGTGATGGGCTGGTCCTTATCCACGGCCCAGATCGCTCTCTTCACCGCGGAGGCGAGCGCATGCGGATCGCCATCTGCGCGCACCACAAACGTGTTGAAGTCCGTCGGGAACTGGGAATCAGGCCAGTAAATCATGGGCAGCACTGCGGCATCTAAACCGTTTGTCTTTACGTCGCCGGCCACGCCGATGATTTCGCCGTCCAGCGGAGGTCCCCAATCTTTCATCGTGAGTCGTTTGCCCAGCGGACTCTCATGGGGCCAGAAAGTGCGCGCCATCGTTTCGTTGATGATCACGACGCGCGCGGAATCGCTTGTATCCTGCTCGGAAAAATTCCGGCCCGAGAGAAGTGGAATGCCCATGGTGCGGAAGTAGCCGGGATCCGCCACGCGAATGTCCGCGTCAGGTTCGTTGCCGGTGGGAGGCGCTGGACGGTCGTGGAGAACGAAGTCCGTGCCCACTCCGCCAGTGATGGGCAGCGAATTCACCAGACCCGCGGCGCGCACGCCGGGAAGCGCGCGTATCCGCCCCAGCATTTCCCGCAGCGTGACCGCGATTTTCGTCGCTCGCTCAGGGTATTCGATTGGAGAGAGGAAAACTTGCAGCGTGAGGAGATTTTGCGCATTGAACCCGGGATTGACGCGCAGCAGCCGCGCAAAACTTCCTCCCAGCAACCCCGCTCCCACGAGCATCACCATGGCCAGCGCAAGTTGCGTTACCACCAGTGCGTGACTCGCTCGGCGACGCGTCGCTCCCGTGTCCGCCGCGACGCCTTCCTTGAGCGACGAATTCAAATCCAGTTTCGTTCCCGTTGCTGCGGGCGCGAAGCCGAAAAGGACGCCGGTGAGAAGCGAGACAGCCACTGTGAATCCGAGAACGTGCCAGTCGAGAGCCGTCTCGCCCAGCCGCGGAATGTCCTCGCCGTTTATTGCGACGATGAAGCGCAGGCTCCAAGCGGCCAGCATCAGTCCGCCGGCGCCGCCGAGAGTCGCGAGCAGCACGCTTTCCGTAAAGAGTTGCCGCGCGAGCCTGGTGCGGCCTGCTCCCAGCGCCGAACGAATCGCGATTTCCTTTCGCCTTGCCGCCGCGCGCGCCAGAAACAGGTTCGCGACATTGGCGCACGCGATGAGGAGCAGCAATCCCACGGCGATGGTCAGCACGACCAGCGCCGGGCGAACAGGCGCGACCATGCTCCTCTTGAGAGAGACCGCCGTGAGCTGCAAGCCCGGATCTACGCCCGGATTCTCTGAATCAATTCGCGATGCAAGCGCGCCCAGCTCGCCTTGCGCGCTCGATAGGTTTTCCACTTGCGGCAGGTCCCCGATCACGGAGAGCAAATGCGAGCGCCGGTTGGCATGAAAGCTTCCGCCCGCGACAAGCGGGCACCAGATCTCGGACTTCTCGGGATAATCGAATCCAGGCGGCATCACGCCGATCACGGCGTACTTCTCCGCGTTCACGGTGATGAACTTTCCCAGGACGCTGCGATCGCCACCATAGCGGCTGCTCCAGAGCGCGTAACTCAAAACGGTGACGGCATTGTTCCCGCCCGGCGCGTCGTCTTCAGCTCGAATCAACCGGCCCAGGTAGGGCTTGCTTCCTAGCGCGCCGAAGAAATCTCCGGAAATGAGCGCGCCCACGACTTGTTCGGGTTCTCCTTCGCCGGTAATGTTGAAGCTCCATGCGCGAAATGCCGCGACATTTGTGAGGGTCCGCGATTCCCGCGCGAGATCGAGAAACGTCGCGTACGTCAGATTCGCGCCCGGCTCGCCTGCGTGCATTTCCTCAATGCGAACCAGACGGTCGTGATTCGGATACGGCAGCGGCCGTAGCAGGACCGCGTTGACGACGCTGAAGATCGCCGTATTGGCGCCGATTCCTACCGCAAGCGTGAGTACGGCAACAACTGTGAAACCCGGAGATTTCCGAAGCATGCGCAACCCGTAGCGCGAGTCTTGAACCAATTGTTCGAGCCAGTTCCAGCCCCAGGCTTCGTGGCTCGCCTCGCGCAATGCCAGCGCATTGCCGAAATTCTTCCGCGCCGTCATGTAAGCCTCCTCGGATGAGACTCCATCTGCAGCATGTTCTTTTTCTCGCATCTCCAGATGCAGGCGAATCTCTTCGTCCATCTCGCGATCAAATCGTTGGCGGCGGAGCAGCATCCGCAGCCGGCGCGACAATTCAGCAATCAGCTTCATTGCAATTCCTCACGCACAGGCTCATTCGTACCGCAGCGCCACCATCGGATCGACGCGCATCGCGCGCCTCGCGGGAATGTAGCAAGCCGCCAGAGCGACAAGAAGAAGCGCAATCGCCACACCGGCGAACGTCAGCGGGTCCGTCGCCGTCACGCCGTAGAGCAGCGATGCCATCAATCGCGTCAAGCCAAACGCTGCGCCGATGCCAATTACGATTCCAATTGCCGCAAGCGCCGCGCCCTTACCGATCACCGTTCGCATCACGTCTCTGCGCTGCGCGCCCAGCGCCATGCGAATTCCGATTTCATGAGACCTCTGCGCCACGGAATACGAAATCACGCCGTAAACGCCAATCGCGGCGATAAGCAGCGCCAATGCGCCGAAGACTCCGAGCAGGGTCGCGCGAAAACGCCAGCTGGAGAGTGAATCGCCAATCACACTTTCCATCGTCTCGGGCTTGAGAAACGGTAGATTTGCGTCGAGCGTGTGGAGCGCTTTGCGCGCATCCGGGAGCGACAGCATCGGCGCTCGCGTCGTGCGCACCATGAATGACGCGGTGTCGTTCCACTTCGTTTGCCCGTACGGAATGAACATCGTTTGTCCGCCAATTTCCGCGAGACTCGATTCCCGAATGTCCCCGACGATACCAATCACTTGGCGCGGCGTCGGCTCCGCGAACTGCGGCCCCATCGGCTTGCCGATCCAAATCTGCTGTCCGATGGGATCTTGGCCCGGCCAGAACTTCTTCGCCATGGTTTGATTGATCACCACGACGGCCAAGCCAGCGGCGTTGTCCGATGCCGTGAAAACGCGCCCGCGCACCAGCGGAATCCGCAGCGCCCGGAAATAATCCGGGCTGGCCACGCGAATGTATGCGGCAAGAGGCTCCCCCGGAGGCGCGGAGCCCGTCCCTCCGACGAGACTGAACAGGATGTCCGAGCCTTCCACGAGCGGCAGCGTATCAATCGCGGCGGCTTCTTCGACTCCCGGAAGGGCGGCGAGCCGCGCGAGCGTCTGATCGAAAAACGCAGCGCGCGTTGCGGGTGAGGCGTACCGTGTCCCGGTGAGCTGCATGCCAAACGTGAGCAGGTTGTTTGATTCGAAACCAGGACTGACACTTGTGAGGCGTCCAAGACTTTGCAGTGCAAGCGCGGCGCCGACAAGCAAGACCAGTGAAATTGCCAGCTCCCCGCAGGCCAGAACGCTGCGCATGCGCCCGCTGCGCCCCGCGCCGCTCTGCGCAGTGGCCTCTTTGAGCGAATTGCCCAAGTCCACGTGCGAAGCCGCCAGCGCGGGCATGAGCCCGAAGACGATGCCGGTGACGATGCTGAGCGCGAACGCAAATCCGAGCACCGCTGCGTTAATTTGATACGCGCCGACGTGCGTCAAGTCCACGGGCACCAGCGCGACAATGAACTGGAAGCTCGCGTAGCAAGCAGCGACGCCCGTTGCTCCGCCAAGCACGGCGAGCAGCACGCTCTCCGTGAGCAATTGCCGCACGATCCGTCCGCGCCCCGCGCCCATCGCCGTGCGCACGGCCATTTCTCGCTGGCGCGTCGCGGAGCGCGCCAGCGTCAGGCTCGCCACGTTTGCGCAGGCGATCAGCAGCACCAGCCCCACAGCGCCGAAGAGAAGCAGAGGCGCGGAGCCTGCCCACGCATTCAGCAACTGGCGAAAAGGGATTAAATGCGCGCGCTCGCCGGGCATGAACATTTTCGGAAATTTATCGCGCAGTGAGGAAAGCGAAGGAGTGAGCGCAGCTTCCGCCTGCGCGACGCTAACGCCTTGCTTGAGCGTGCCGAGACAAAGCAAGCTGCCGTTGCCGACGTCGATAGTGCTGGGAGGAATTCTTGCCGGAAACCACAAGTCTACTCCATTGTGGCTGCCCACTGGCAAGGAGAAACTGGCCGGAAGAATGCCGACAACGGTGTAAAGCTGGTCGTCGAGAGTGATGCTGCGGCCGACAGTATTAGTGTCCGAGCCAAAACGCTCGCGCCAGAGCCTGCTGCTGAGCATTACAACATTCGGGCCGCCGACAACCGCTTCTTTGGGCAGAAAGTCGCGGCCGAGGATAGGATGAACTCCGAGCATGGCGAGGAAATCCACGGAGAGTCCCATGGACGGAATGCGCGCGGCCTCGCCGAGTCCAGTGAGCGTAGAGTCATTCATCCAGCGGATCAGAGTGAGGTGATCGAATGCACCTCCCTGGTGTTCCCGCCAGGCGGCAAAGATCGCCGGCGAAATCCCTTGTCCTCCATATTGGTTGCCGATTCTGGAGACAACGTAAACGTGCCGGGCATTCGGATAAGGGAGCGGCGAGAGATAAATTGCATTCACCACGGAAAATATCGCCGTGTTCGCGCCGATGCCCAGCGCCAGCGTCAGCACGGCCACTGCCGTGAACCCGGGCGCTTTCCCCAGCGTGCGCAGTGCGTAGCGCAAGTCCTGCGCAAACTGCTCGAGCCATCTCCAGCCCCAGGCGTCGTGACTTGCCTCGCGCAGCACCGTCGGATTGCCGAAAGTTTTTCGCGCTTCCGTGCAAGCTGCGCTCGCAGAAAGTCCAGCTTCCCGCAGATCGCGCTCGCGAGATGCAACATGGGCGCGAATCTCTTCGTCCATCTCGCGGTCAAATTTCTTGCGCCCGAAGAACATCGCGATGCGCCGCCCGAATTCACCGAGCCAATTCATTGCATCTTTGCCTTTTACTCTTGACTCTCGACTGTCGCCTTTGAACTATTCGTATCTCAGTGCAACCATCGGGTCCACGCGCACCGCCCGCCTCGCCGGGATGTAGCAGGAAAGGAAGCCAACGATTGACAAGAGAATCGCCACAGCAACAAATGTCGGAGTGTCAATCGGGCGCACACCGAAAAGCAGCGTGGAGAGCAGCGGCGTCAAAGGCAACGACAAAGCGATGCCAATGAGACATCCAAGTATCACTGGGGCCATGCCGCGTACGAGCACAAGCTTCCGCACGTCCGCAGGAATGGCGCCGAGCGCCATGCGAATGCCAATTTCTGGAGTGCGCGACATCACCAGGTAGGACGTGACCCCGTAAATGCCGATGCACGACAAAAATAGAGCCAGCGCGGCAAGTGTTCCCGCAAGATAGGTGACGAAACGCGTTTGCGAGCGGGCTTGCGCGATCAGATCCGACAGCGGAATGAACCGCGCGATGGCCACGTTCTTGTTTAGCTTTGACACTTCCTGACGGATTGGGCCGATCATGCTGGGCAGCGGCGCGGCGGCGCGAAGCACAAAGGAAACGGGCCGCGGCGCAAGTTGGTAAGGGAGATAGATCTGAGGGCGAAGCATAACGGTGAGGGAATGATATTGGACATGGCGGACGACGCCGACGACCACGACCCAATCGTCCTGAAATTGATACGGGCCAGCAGGGGAGTCGGAAACATGCAGCTTCTTGCCAATCGGGTCTTGGCCAGGCCAGGCGAGCTGCGCCAGAACGTCATCCACGATGGCGACGTGCTGATGCGCAGCATCGTCGACGTCGGTGAAATCGCGGCCTTCGATCATCGTCGCGCCGATGGTCTTGAAATAGCCGGGAAGCACGGAGCGGTTATCGGCCATGGCCGTGGATTGCTGATCGGGCGGCGTGCCTTGCGGCCAGTAGTAGTCGTACCAATTCGGATAACTATTATCGAGCGGCAGGTGAGACACGAGCGACACAGATTCAACGCCGGACAAGCTGGCGAGATTCTGCTGCAACTGATGGAGGAAATTGTAATCGCCGCCCAAGACGCTGAAGCCGAGAACGTTTGCAGCCTGAAATCCCGGGTCCACGTGCAGCACATTGATGAATGTGCGGACTAGCAAGCCCGTGCCTGTCAGAAGCGCAAAACTCAGCGCCACTTCGCCCAGAATCAGCACGGTCTTGGAGCCACGCCTGGCGGAAGAAGGATTGCGCCCAGCGCTCTTGAGGCCTGCGGCGAGGTCGAATCGCGAAGCGCCCAAAGCGGGGGCGAAACCAAAGATGATTCCAGTGATGAGAGCGACGACGAGGGTGAAGGCAAAGGCGCGCGCGTCGAGGTGAATTATGCCGAGACGCAACAACGATTCCGGTCGCAAGGCCAAAAGTCCTCTGAGCGCAGCCCAGCCAACGGCGATGGCGGCGAGGCCGCCGAAGAATCCGAGCAAAATACTTTCCGTGAGTAGTTGGCGAATGATGCGGCCACGCGTGGCGCCGAGGGCAGCGCGAACGATGGTTTCGCGTTCACGATTGCCAGCGCGCGCAAGCAGAAGGTTTGCAACATTGGCGCAGCCGATCAGAAGCACAAAGCCTACTCCTCCGAAAAGTACCACCAGGGTGCTGCGGACATTCCGAACGTCCTCCTGCTGAAGTGGAACGACGCGAAGATGGTAATTCTGGTCGCTGTAACCCTTCATCGTGGCTCGGAACTGTTCCGCGATGCCATCCGCTTCCGATTGGGCCTGAGCAAAGTTTGCGCCGGGCCGGATCCGCCCCACGAGACGAAGAAATGCCGGGCCGCCGGGTTGCATGACGCGGCCCGCCACGAGCGAATAGACATCGGGAGTTGCGGGGACGCTCGAATCGTCTGGAAATATCAGATGAAAATCTTCGGGGAGTACTCCGAGGATCGTCAGCGCAAAATATCCAATATGCAACGATTTGCCCACGATGCTCGAATCTGAGCCGAATCTGCGCCGCCAGAAACCGTTGGAGATAACAATGGCGATGGAGTTGCTTGGCGCCGCATCCTGCGGCGTGAAGAAGCGTCCAAGAGCGGGCCTCGCACAGAAAAGAGGTAGGAAGCCATCCGTTACCTGAGCCAACTTGACGGGCTCGGGTTGTGGGTCGTCGACGCCAGGGATGGAGGCGTTTGTGACCCAAATGCCGCCAATCTGTTCGAACAGGCGCGAATCCCGGCGGATCTGATCGTATTCATAGCCGGAGGCGGGTGCGCGATGTTCGTTGCCCAAGCTGGAAAAAAGAATTGCGAGGCGGCTCGAATCGGGATAGGGAAGCGGCCTGAGCAAGGTCGCGTCAACGACGCTGAAGATGGCCGTGTTGGCGCCGATGCCGAGGGCGAGCGTAAGCACAGCGACGGCGGTGAAAGCCGGCGATTTGCGCAACATCCGGAAGGCATAACGCAAATCCTGCGCAAACTGCTCGAGCCATCTCCAGCCCCAGGCGTCGTGACTTGCCTCGCGCAGCACCGTCGGATTGCCGAAATTTTTTTGCGCTTCCGTGTAAGCTGCCCTTGAGGAAAGTCCTGCGGCGCGCAGCTCACGCTCGCGAGATGCCACGTGCGCGCGAATCTCTTCGTCCATCTCGCGGTCAAACTTCTCGCGACGAAAGAACATTGCCATTCGCCGTCCGAATTCGCTTAGCCAATTGATGGGAGCCATGGGCTCCTCGCATTCCCGCAGGGAAAAGATTTCAAGCCGTCTGAATCACGCGCGCGATCGCGCCTACCACGCGCTGGAATTGCGAAAGCTCGGCTTCCAGCTGCTTGCGCCCCAGCGGCGTCAGCCGGTAATACCGCGCCCGCCGATTTTCCGGCGTCGTGCTCCAGTGCGCTTTCACCCAGCCTTTGATCAGCATCCGCTGCAGCGCCGGATAGAGCGAGCCTTCCTCCACTTGCAGCACGTCGTCGGAGATTTGCTGGATCGTGCGGGCAATTTCGTAGCCGTGGAGTTCGCCGCGGCGCGCCAGCGTCTTCAGGATCAGCAGGTAGAGCGTGCCGGGCGGGATCTCATCGCGATGCATGGACGCCTCCTGACATAGATAGCCGATGCATAGTTAGACTATGCCAAACTAAATCGGTTAGCGCGATTTGTCAAGCGAGGAAATTTCACGACCTGCCATTACTTCGGCTCGGGCACGTCCGGCTTCGGGTACGCTTTCTCGAGCGCCGCCTGATACTCCGCGAAGAGCGCGTGAAGCGTGCTGAACTCAGTTTTCACTGCCTCGCGCAATTCCGGATGCGTCGCGAAGTCGTACAGGATAGCGGCTTCGGTCTCCGCGTCAATCATGAATCCGTGATGGCCAACGTCTGTCGTCGCGTCCGCGAGCATCCCGTACGTATGATTCGGATAGTTCGAAGATTTCGCGGTGATTTCCGCGCCCGGGATTTCGCTCGACACGCTTCCCGTCTCGTCGTATCCCTGCGGCTTCCCCGGCTCTTCAAGGATGCCCGTCGCCCCGAGCTGCTTCATGTACGCGAAATCGAGTTCCTCGAGCGATGCGATCGAGATCCCATCCGCGTTGTGTCCGTAGTGATCGATTTTCACTTTCGTTCCGGTCGCCAGCGCCGCCGCTTGCGCCGCCGCGTTCACCCATTCCGTCACTTGTGCCAGATACACCGAATCCGGATATCGGATATAGAAATCCGCCGCCGTCTTATCCGGCACGACGTTCGGCGCCGCGCCGCCTTCCGTAATCACGCCCTGAATTCGCGTCTCCGGACGCATGTTGCTGCGCACGCTGTCAATGTTGTTGAAAAGTTTGATCACCGCCTCGAGCGCGTTCCGCCCGTTCCATGCCGACAGCTCATGCGCCGGCGCGCCGTAAAACGTGTATTTCACGCCATCAATATTCATGCAGCACGTGCCGAATCCGGGCGCGGGCCGCGACGTTGCTATAGTCGAATGGCTTCGCACGATCACGTCCGCTCCATTGAACACGCCCGCATTCCACATCACCGTCTTTGCTTCCGGCGGCATCATCTCCTCGCCGGGAGTTCCGTAAACGGTCACAGTGCCGGGCGTGTGCGTGCGCGTCAGAAATTCCGCCACGGCAATCGCCGCCGCGAGGCCGACAGGCCCTTGCGCGCTGTGCTGGTCGCCGTGGAACGCGCCCTTCGTGCCGCGCAGTGCGTCGTACTCGACGATTACTCCGAGGTTCGGGCCGGGCGTGCCTTTGCGGTACTTCGCCACAAACGCCGTCGGCAATCCCGCGACGCCCGATGTCACGTCAAAATCGTGCGTCTGCAAATACGCGGTCAACTTTGACACTGCCTGATGCTCTTCGAAGCCGATTTCCGGATGCAGCGTGATCCAGTCACTCATCGGCATCAGGTCTTTGTCCATCAGTTCCTTCACGCGCGCCACTACTTCATCGCGTCCATTGTCTGCTGCCATCAGTTTGGCCACCATGGCCGTGACGTTGAGCGATTTTTCAACTTCGCCGATTTTCTGGATTACGTCTTTGCCCGCCTCGCGTTCCGTCGGCGTCTCCTGCGCCGCGCAGACGCCCGCCAAGAGCAGTGCCACAATCCCGTTTAAGAAAAATTTACGCATGATTCCGCCTCCCACGCCTAGATCGAAATTTCGCATATGGAGCCAAAAAGCGTGCCCCGCTTGCCGGACTACGTTTTTTCGCGCGGTACTATTCCACATTTGCTCGCAGCGTGCCACCCGGAAAGCGCGCGGGGATGGCGCCGCGGACCCCAAATTTCGCCTAAGTAAAGTTCCATTCAATCGCTGAAGATCACGCGTCGGATAGCGAATCATCGAATCCCGCGACCGGCTCCCTCTCGGCTTTTTCGAAAATCTCTCCGCAGTCGAGACACTCGAAGTATTCTTCATATTCGTCGCGGGCGACGAGCTTGGTTCGTTCGTGCTTGCAGGCGGGAACATCCATTGCAGTGTCCTCCAGCAGTTGTCGCATTGTACCACTCTCTCCCGCCGAAGTTGTGTCTGAAGCCACATTGGCGCGCTTGCCTGGCCTGATAGGCGGGGCAATCGAGCGCGCCTCGCTGCTTGCCACGCGATGCGACGAGTGCTAATGTGCGCAGCGTTTTCACCCTCTACAAACCAGGTCGGAGGTGAAACATGGCGACGAGGCCGTGGAGCTCGATTGCACCGCCGAGCGAATTTCGTCCGTATGTGCCTGCCGAAAAAATCCCGCCGGAATTCACCACGCGCGCCATCATTCTCGGGATCTTCGCCGGGATTTTTTTCGGCGCAATCACGGTGTACGTGGGGCTGCGCGCCGGACTGACCGTCTCGGCTTCGATTCCGATTGCAGTGCTTTCCATCAGCATCCTGCGCGCCTTCGGAAAATCCTCCATCCTCGAGAACAACATCGTGCAGACGGCCGGCTCGGCGGGCGAGACGATTGCCGGCGGCGTAATTTTCACTTTGCCGGCGCTGATTTTTCTCGGCTTTCCGTTGGAATACTGGACCGTTTTTTTCCTGGCGCTGCTGGGTGGATGGCTCGGCGTGCTGTTCATGATTCCGCTGCGGCGACAATTGATTGTGAAGGAGCATGGCAACCTGCTGTATCCCGAGGGGACGGCGTGCGCGGATGTGCTTGTGGCGGGGGACAAGGGGGGATCGTTCGCGGGCCGCGTATTTTTGGGATTCGGGCTTGGCGGCGCGTACGCGTTTCTGATGGAGACGATGAAATTCTGGCTGGACACGCCGGAGTACAGGCCGGACTGGCTGCCGGGGGCGTCTTTTCGCGCGAACATCACGCCGGAGTATATGGGGGTGGGGTACATCATCGGGCCGCGGGTCGCGGGGCTGCTGTTCGCGGGCGGGGTGTTTTCGTGGCTGGTGCTGATGCCGGCGATAAAGTTCTTCGGCGGGTTGATGCCGCATGCGCTGTTCCCGGGGTTGATTCCCATCGGGCAGATGACGCCGGACGATTTGTACCGCGCGTACATCCGGCCGATGGGCGCGGGAGCCGTGGCGGCGTCGGGAGTTATCACTCTGGCGAAGACGATGCCGACGATTATTGCGGCGCTTTCGGCAGGGCTCAAGGACGTGAGGAAGAGCCGCGCCGTAAACGCCGTGGTGGAAGCGGTGAGCCGAGTGGAGCGCGATTTTTCGATGAAGATGGTGGTGCTGGGCTCGCTCGCCGTCGTCGTCATGATGTGGGCGCTGCTGACGTTCCGGCCAATACCCGGCGCGAAGACCGGAGTGCTGTCGAATTTGATCGCGGCGATTTTCGTTGTGGTGTTTGGATTTTTGTTCGTGACCGTGTCGTCGAGGATATGCGGGCTGATCGGAAGCTCGTCGAATCCCATCAGCGGGATGGCGATCGCAACGCTGATGGCAACGTGCGCGATGTTCCTGGTGGCGGGATGGACGGGCAGCGCATTCTCGGTGCTGGCGCTGATGATCGGCGGCGTGGTGTGCGTGGCATCGGCGAACGCGGGCGGGACTTCGCAAGATTTGAAAACAGGATACCTGGTGGGCGCGACGCCTTCGAAGCAGCAGCTCGCGCTGATGGTTGGCGCAATGGTTTCCGTATTCGCCATCGGCGGGACGCTGACGCTGATGAACGTGGGGCTGGAGGAGTTCAAGCCGGCGCAGATCGCTGCGAATATCGCGCAACTGCCGGAAGGCGTCACTGTGCAGAAACAGAATTACATGCACGAAGGGAAACCGTACGTGTTGCTGAACGCGATTGGCTCGCACGTGGTGCCCGACGGGAATTATTTGTATGACGGGACGACGCACGAGATCGAAATTCAATGGGTTCACGGAATCGGAAGCGAGAGGGCCTCGGCGCCGCAGGCGCGACTGATGGCGACGGTGATCAACGGAATATTGCAGAGGCAACTGCCGTGGCGGCTCGTGCTCGTGGGCGTGTTCCTGGTGATTGGAATCGAGCTGCTGGGCGTGCGTTCGCTGCCCGTCGCGACGGGCGCGTATCTGCCGATCGACACTACAATGGCGATTTTCGCGGGGGGAGCGATCCGATGGCTGGCGGAGCGCGGGATGAAAAAGAGCATGGCGGAAAGCGAAATCGGCCCCGGGCCGCTCTATGCCAGCGGCCTGATCGCGGGCGGCGGAATTTTTGGGCTGCTCGGGATTCTGATTTTTCTGTTTGGCGATCCGAACTTCAAATACCACTTCCTCTCGGGGGATTTCCTGCAGATTGGACCCCGTTTGCTCGGCGGTCTGGCCACGAGCCGGATTTTTGCCGTGGTGATGTTCGTGCTGCTGGGGGCTTCGCAGTTCTACTACGCGCGGAAGAAGATGGAGTGAGGCGGTTCCGGGAAATGGATGCTCGGGGCGGAAAGCCCGATCCGCCGTGCTTCTGAGCCTGCCCCGGAGGGCGAAGCGTCTGATTTCTGCATCCGTTTCAGGTCTTCCAAAAACCATAGATGACGCCCAAACCGACGTGTAGAGACTTGAAATTTTGTAGCGATTAGAAAAAATTAAGTGATTGATTTCGGGCGGGTTAGCAAAATCTGACTGACGCTTGGTGTAGCGATTAAAAAAATCATATATTGGCCAGATTTGGGTGGGGGATGCCGGGAATTGGCAGGGGGGAGAGGTCAGGCGGTGGCGAAACTCCACCGGGAGCCTCGGGGTGAAGCGGCTAAGATGGCGGACTGCGTTCTCGTATTCACGGTAATAATGTATCACAGGATAAACAGGCTGTCAAGCGGTTTTTGGGGGGATTTCCACACCCCCGACCATTTGGCCGCGCTCCAAAACGGGCGCAGCGCGCAGGAAGGCACGAGCGTTCGCGTGCGCTCATGCAAGCCAGCTTTGCGGCGCTTTGACACGAGGATAGCGGAGATTTAGAATTTCGGGAGTGGCATACTACACACGCGCGCGCGGATACCGGTTCAACTGGAACAGCTACATCACGCCGGGAATCAAGACCATTGTCATCGCATGTTCCGGCGTGTTTCTGTTGCAAGAATTGGTTGCGTTGCTTGTTGGATACCGGGCGGAATATAGATTTTTCGAACTGATTTTTGGGCTCGTTCCTTACGCTACGGTTCGTGGATTGCGCATCTGGCAGCCCTTCACTTACATATTCCTTCATGGCGGCCTGCTCCATCTGCTCATCAACATGTTCGTACTGTGGATGTTTGGAGTGGACGTGGAGCGGGCGTGGGGGACGCGGCGTTTCTACACATACTTTTTTCTTTGCGGCGTGGGCGCAGGAGTGATCAACGTCGTCGTGAAAATGATCATGGACCCGAGCGGACTCGGCTCTTCGCTGATTCCGACGATTGGAGCTTCGGGAGCGATTTTCGGCGTGCTTCTGGCGGCGGCGATTCTGTTTCCGGACCGGCAGGTGTGGCTGATTCCGTTTCCCGTGAGCATCCCGATGCGGATCTACGTGCTCGTGATGGGAGCGATTGAATTTTTCGGGACGCTGGGAGCGGGCGGAGACAACGTCAGTCACGTTTGTCACCTGGGCGGGATGCTGGTGGGATACATTTACCTGCGGCGGAGCTCATTTCTCTATAGTTCGCGGAACCGGTTTGCGGACTGGAAGCGGCGGCGGATGCAGCGGAAATTCGAGGTGTACCAGAAGAAGCATCGAGACGAGCCGCCGGAACGGCCTGATAACTGGGTGAATTAGGGAACTAACTGCTCGAGTCGGCTTGGCTCGCGTCAACACGAGAGAGCCGCCCACCCTTGGTGCGCAAGAATGGGGCACCCTGCGGTAGAAACATACTCCACAGTGAACTATTGCGTTGTTAGCGTCTGGCTTCGCGGAGCCGCAAAAACAACGATTCACGGTAGCGAGGGAAAGGACGGGGCACACACCTGAAGCAGGAAGTGACGAGCATGCTTGTCGCTTACCGAATCATGTACGGACTCGTTCTCGCGGTCTTTCTAGGACACGTGGCCGTCGACATTGGAGAGCAGCCTTCGGCTACCACATTCGTTCTGCTGGTCGTTGCGGCCGTTGAGCAGTTCTCTATTTGTGGGCTGCTGGTCCGCTTCTCACAGACTCAGCAGACGACCTTTTGGGTGCTTGTGCCTGCTTGGGAAGCCGTGTTCATCTGGTATGCCTGGTTCATCCCGGCATCCCCGTTTGTGCTTCACGAGTGGCATGCGTTGGATGCGGAGGCAGTGGCAAGGGAGAGCGCGATTCATTATCTGAAGGCGGGTGCGGAATTTGCTGTGCTTTTTGCTTTGTTCCTGTCGCTCCCGGTTGCTCGGATGGCTTGGAAGAACCGTACACACGGCGAATGACACAGGTGGTCTATCGCTACGACGCGGGCCCAAGCATGCTCAAGTTCACCGACAAAGGACCGGATGCAACCCAGTTTCCACAAACATGGGAACAATTTGGGAGCAAAACCCGTCACACAAACTCTGAATTTAGGCCTACGGCAAATTGTTAGGGCAAGACGAGCCACAGCGTAGAGGATTGACACAGGTAATTCGGGAGCGACGACGGGCCGACCAGAGTCGGCCCCTACAAATGCAGCGTCCCCGGTAGGGAACGCACCGACCGGCCGCTACACAAGACAGCGCAAAACCAAAAGCGAGAAGCAGATCCCTCACACCGTTCGCGGAAATCGCGACCGGGTTCGGGATGACAACGTAATACTTAAGGCGAAAGGCAGATCCTTCACCTCGCAAAAGGCGCGAGGTTCAGGATGACGCCAGTGCCTTGAACCTCCGGGCGTGATGGCTGACTAAAGCCGCGATGTTTTGGAATTGAAGTGGGCGTCATTTCACGACGGCGAAGTCGGTGACGATGCGATAGAGGAATTCGACTCCCTTCTGGAAGGAGGCGACGGGGAGGCGTTCGTTGTCGGCGTGCATGCGGAGAATGTCGTCCTCGGTGAGCGGGAAAGGAAGCAGACCGTAGGCCTGGACGTTGCGCAGGCGCAAGAAAGCCGAATCGGTGGCTCCGGTGGACATCATGGGAACGACGACGGCGCCGGGAAATTCTTCGTTTGAGGCCTGCGTGATTGTTTTGTAGAGGTCGCTGTCGAGCGAGGATGAGGGCGCGGATTCGCCGATGGAAGTATCGGCCTGAAACTGAATCTGCGGATCGCCCACGACCTGACGGAGCTTCAAGAGCAAGGCTTCGATCGTATTGCCCGGCAGAAGGCGGACGTTCAGCGTGGCGTGAGCCTGCGACGGGATGACGTTGGCGCGAACGCCAGCGTCGAGCATGGTGGGCGAAATCGTGTCGCGCATCATGGAATTCCAGATGGGGCTGGATTCGGAGATCTTTTTCTCGGCGAGGTCGGCGCGAGACGACATATCGAGAGCGCGCATCCATTTGGCAGTGTCAGGGTCTTCCGCCTGCGAGAGTTGCTCGAAATAAGATTCGGTGACGGGAGTGAGCTCGAAAGGCGTCTGATAGGCGGCGATTTTTGAGACGGCTTCGGCGAGATGCACGACGGCGTTGTCGGTGAGAGGCACGGAAGCGTGGCCGGAAGTGCCCGTTGCGGTGACGGTGACGTTGACGGGAACTTTTTCAGCGGCCTGGACGCCGACGTACTGGACTTTGCCATCTTTCACGATGACGCGGCCTTCTTCATTGATGGCAAAACCGGCGGCGATTTTTTCCCAGTAATTTTTGATGGCGAACTGCATGCCGAATTCCCCGCCTTGCTCTTCGTCGCCTTCGGCGAGCAGGATGACGTCGCGATTGAGGCGAACGTTGGCGCGCTTGAGCGCAATGAGGACGGCGACGTTGGCGATGACAGTGCTTTTATCGTCGATGGCGCCGCGGCCGTAAAGATAGCCGTTCTGGATGACGCCGCCGAAGGGATCGACTTGCCATTTCGAGCGATCCACGCCGACGACGTCGAGATGCGCCATCAGGAGCAGAGCGCGGGAAGGATCAGGAACCGCACTCGAGGACAGCCGGGCGATCAGAACGCCGCGGCCGGGGGCGCTTTCGTAAATCTCCGCGGGGATGCCATTCTGCTGGAGGATTCCGGCGACGTATTTCGCGGCGGCGAGTTCGTTTCCCGGAGGATTCGTCGTGTTGATGCGAAGCAGGCCCTGGAGCCAGCCAGTGGCTTCGGCGGAGAGCATATCGATGCCGGCAGGCGCGGGCTGAGATTGCGCGCGCGCGGACTTGAATGCGCCGGCGGTTAAAATAAGAGCGGAAAAAATTGCGATACAAAACACGAAGCGTCGTGACATCGAAGCCCCCAAGGTTGCAGAGAAACTTTTTTCAGAAGTGCAGTGTTGATACTATCATGCGGTCTGGAGCGTCCGGGGCGCGGCGGAAGGGCGTGTAACCAAAGAATTGACCATCCCGGATGGCGTTTAGGTCATCCAAATAAGTGGAGTGGCGCGATGCGACTGAAAACGACAATTCGCGGGACCATGCTGACAGCGGCGGCTTTCATTCTTGCCGCGGCACCGGCGGCTTTCGCCGCGCCGCAGCAGCAAGGCCCCGTCAAACCTCCGCAATCGCAGCAGCAGCCGCAGTATTCGGTGACGGTGAAGTCGCAAGTGGTGCAGGTGAACGCCGTGATCACGGACCAGGACGGAAATATCGTGACCGGCTTGAAGAAAGAAAATTTTCGGATACTCGACAACGGCCAACCGCAGCAGATCGCGAATTTCGAGCCGAACGACGCGCCGATCACGATTGTAATCCTGCTCGATTTTGATGCGCGGTATTACTCATATCTTGCTTATGTTAACCAGCAGATGGCTTACGGGTTCGCGCCGCACCTGGGGCCGCAAGACTGGGTGGCGCTGGTGACGTTCGATCTGAAGCCGAAAATCGTGGTGGACTTCACCAAGAACAAACAGGAAATCCAGAATGGCATTGCGACGCTCGGATTCCCGGGATTCAGCGAATCGAATGTGTTCGACGCGCTGATTGACACGCTGGACCGGCTGAAGGACGTGCAAGGAAAGAAAGCCATCTTGCTTCTCGCACCGGGGCAGGACACGTTCAGCAAACATACGCTGAGCCAGACCTACGATGCGCTGAAACAGACGAATGTGACGGTGTTTTGTATCGGGACCATGGAGTGGCTCACGGTTACTTCGCCGAATGACGGGGGAATCGGCTATCTGCAAGCGAAAAATCAGATGGAGTATTTCGCGCGGCTGACGGGCGGTTATGCATGGTTCCCGAGGTTTCAAGGTGAATTGCCCGATGACTTCAATGACGTGGTGGCGTTCCTGCGCAATCAGTACTCACTCGGCTTTCTTCCCGCCGATTCGGCGCGTGACGGGAAGTATCACAAGATTAAGCTGGAAGTGGTGGACGAAAAGGGCGATCCGCTGATGGTGGAAGGCAAGAAGGGCAAGAAAAAGAAAGTGATCGTGTACGCGCGCGAAGGATACCTGGCGCCGAAAAGCGAAGTGGGCGACTAACGCAAGCGCGGCCCCGCCGCAATTGTTGTGACCCGAACATTCGAAGCGAAAAGCAGATCCCTCCCACCGCTCGCCCGAAGCAGGCGAGCGGGTTCGGGATGACAATGTCGCCCGTGGATGGCCCGTAGCGGACAGTCAAAAGGCCCGATTCCCTGGCATGAGATCAGTATCCTCGTTCTAAATCCACCTGATTGAGGAGTTCGCGGCCGCGAAACCAGCGGTCGAGATTTTCGAGAAGCAATTCAGCCTGGCGTTCCCACAAACGATCCGTGACGGCGCTGACGTGCGGTGTGATGAAGACATTGTCGAGCTTCCACATCGGGCTCTCTGGCGGCAGCGGTTCTTTTTCGGCGACGTCGAGCGCAGCGCCGGCGATGGCGCGGCGGCGAAGGGCCTCGATGAGCGCGGGCTCGTCGATGATGCTGCCGCGAGCGACATTGATGAGATACGCAGACGGCTTCATGCGCGCAAGCTCGGGTTCGCCAATCATGCGGCGAGTTTCCGGAGTTTCGGGCGCGGCGAGGAGGACGAAGTCGGCCTGCGGGAGGGCGCTACGGAGTTCCGTGACTGGCAGAATGCGTTCGGCGAGAGATGCGTCGCCCGCGCCGAAACGCGTGACTCCCCAAACGCGCATGCCGAGCGGCTGGATGCGGCGAGCGAGTTCGCGTCCGATGGAGCCGAAACCGACGATGAGAAGAATCTGGCCTTGGAGTTCGCGCATGCGCGAGGCAGCTGGCGCGTCCCAAAGCTCCTGCTGCGCCCAGCGAGACTGCATCTGGTAGCGGAGCGAATCGGGGAAGCGACGCGCGAGGGCGATGATCGTGCCGAGAATGTGCTCGGCCATTGGCGCAGAGTGAATGCCGCGCGCGTTCGTGACGACGATGCCACCGCGGCGAAGCTCGGGGAACATGAGCTGGCCGACGCCGGCGGCGGTGGCGTGAATCCATTTGAGGCGGCGGGCGAGGGCGAATTGATCAGGGCGAATAGAGAAGCCGACGAGGATGTCGGCATCTGGCAGCGCGGCGTCGAGGTGAGAATAATCCGGAAGATGAGTGACTCTCATTTGCGGCCAGCGGCGGCGGATGGCGTCGGAAAATTCGGCGGGAGCGCGCCAGAGAGTGAAGCGATGCCATGCGCTGATCGTGAGGCTGGTCTCTTCGGGCTTGGTTCGCTGCATGGGAATCATAGGATGACTGATTGAACGATTCGATTCATTTTGGATCCGTGCGCAAGTCGCGGCCAGTCATTTCGCGCGGAGCGGGGACGCCGAGGACGCCGAGGAGCGTTGGAGCAACATCGCGGAGGGAGCCGCCGGCGCGGAGTTTCACGTGTTCGTCTTCGGTGAGCAAGATGAACGGCACGGGATTCGTCGTGTGATAGGTGTGCGGGCCGCCGGTGACGGGATCGATCATCGTCTCGGCGTTGCCGTGATCGGCAGTGATGATCCAGGCGCCGCCGCGGGGCTGAAGCGATTTGTAGATTTTGCCGAGGCAATCGTCCACCGTTTCAACAGCTTTGATCGCGGCTTCGAGTTTTCCCGTGTGGCCGACCATGTCGGCGTTAGCGAAATTCATGATGATGGCGTCGAAATCGCCTTTTTTGACGGCCTTCACGACGGCATCCGCGATCCCGGCGGCGGACATTTCCGGCTGCAAATCATACGTGGGGACTTTCGGCGAAGGGACCAGAATGCGCTCCTCGCCCGGATATGCCTTCTCGATGCCGCCGTTGAAAAAATAGGTGACGTGCGCGTACTTCTCGGTCTCGGCGCAGCGGAGATTCTTGTAGCCAAGCTCGCCAAAGACTTGCGCGAGGATGTGCTCGACCTTTTCGGGGCCGAGGACGAAGCGGAGCCACGGCCAGGTTTTTTCGTACTGCGTCATGGCGACGTAGCAGAGATTTTTCGGGCGCGCGGCGTCGGCGAAGGCGCTGAAATTCGGCTCGGCGAGTGCGCGAGTCATCTGGCGGGCACGATCGGCGCGGAAGTTGAAAAAAATGACGGCATCGTCATCGCGAATCAGCGCGCGCGGAGAAGCGGGCTTGCCGGGTGTGGCGGCCGTGGTGATGACGGCAGAGGCGACGAATTCATCCGTGACGCCGCGCTCGTAGCTCGCGCGAATCGCGGCGATGGGATCGGCGAATTTCGCTTCGGCTTCGCCGTGGACGAGAGGGCGATAGGCGCGCTCAATGCGCTCCCAGCGATTGTCGCGGTCCATGGCGTAGTAGCGGCCGCCGACGGTGGCGATCTGGCCGCAGCCGAGCTCGCGCATCGTCTGCTCGAGCTGGCGAAGGAAATCGATGCCGGATTCGGGCGGCGTGTCGCGGCCGTCCATGAAGGCGTGGACGAAGACGCGCTCGACTTTGTGTTGGTGCGCCATGCGGAGCAGAGCGAAGAGATGGTTCATGTGCGAATGAACGCCGCCGTCGCTGACGAGGCCGAGGAGATGGAGCTGATGCGCGCGACCGCGCTCGATGGCTTCGAGGAGAAGCGGATGCCTGGCAAAGTCGCCCGAGGCGATCATGGCGTCGATGCGCGTGATGTCCATTTGCACGATGCGGCCGGCGCCCATATTGAGATGGCCGACTTCGCTATTGCCCATCTGGCCCTCGGGCAGGCCGACGTAAGGGCCGGAGGTGTGAATCAGCGTGTTCGGGAATTTTTTCAGCAGCGCGTCGTAGTTCGGCTTGCGCGCGAGAGCGATGGCGTTGCCGCGAGTTTCGACGCGATAGCCCCAGCCGTCGAGGACAGTGAGGACAAGCGGCTTGGTACGATTGGGCATCGCGCGTCAGGATACACGGAATGGGACGGGAAACGGAACTGCGAGGCAATTTTGGTGGTGGGTCAGTTTGAATTTTGACTCCTTTCCCCCAGGCTCGACTGGCCGTCGACCTGGGAGGCCCCTTTTTGTGTCACGATCAAGAAAATTCAAACTGACCCACTGGCGCATGGACGGAAGCAGAGTAGAAACGGAACTCGTAGCCTTCGATTTGCGTCAGCGGGATGCGGCGAGCTCGCGAAGGGCGGCGAGGAGGCGGTCGACTTCGTCGACGGTGTTGTAATGGACGACGCCGATGCGGAGGAGGCCGCCGGTTTTTTCGACGCCGAGGCGCTCGGTGAGGTTCAGTGCGTAGTAATTGCCATCCCAAGTGAAGATGCCGCGGTCGCCAAGGAATTTCGCGCACTCGAGCGGCGTGAGATTGCCAAGGCGGACGCCGACCGTGCCGACGCGTTCGGCGAAGCGCGCGGGATCGGAGATGCCGTAGAAACGCAGGCCGGGGATTTCGAGGAGGCCGCGAATCATGCGCGCGGCGAGAGCCAGTTCGTGCTGGCGCATGACGCGATACGCGGACTCGAGCGCGGCGCGACGGGTGTTTGGCCCTGTGCCCACAGATGGATCGGAATGGCGTCCGAGATCGGCGAGGTAATCAACCGCGGCGATGACTCCGGCGAGGCCTTCGTGAAGCTGCGTGCCCGTTTCCCAGCGATCGGGAAGCGCTTCGGGAGCGGGGCGGACTTTATAGGGTCGGAAGCGGAGGAGTTGATCGCGCTTGCCGTAGATGCAGCCCATGTGTGGGCCGAAAAATTTATACGGCGAGCATGCGAGGAAATCGCAATCGAGGGCGCGGACGTCGATCGGGCCGTGCGGAGCGTAATGAACGGCGTCAATGAAGGCGAGGGCGCCGGCGGCGTGGGCGAGGCGGATGATTTCGGAGACGGGATTGATGGTGCCAACGGCGTTGGAAGCGTAGCCGACAGCGACGAGTCTCGTGTGCGAAGTGATTTTGCGGCGAAGGTCGTCCATGTCGAGCGTGCATTCGGGCTCGCGGATATCAACCTGGCGGATGGCGATGCCGCGCCCTTCGAGGGCGCGCCAGGGCGCGACGTTGGCGTCGTGGTCGAGCGTGGTGACCACGATTTCATCGCCGGGCGCGAGGTCGCGGCCGATGCCGCGAGCGAGAGCGAACGTGAGCGTGGTCATGTTGGGGCCGAAGAAGACTTCGTCCGCGTCGCAGTGAAAAAAATCGGCCATGGCGGCGCGAGCGGCAGCAATCATCGCGTCGGTGCGATGGCTGGTGGCGAAGGCGCCGCAGGTGTTGGCGTTCGATTGCTCGAAATAATCGCGGAAGGCGTCGATGACGCGTTGAGGAACTTGCGTTCCGGCGGGAGCGTCGAGGAACGCAGCAGGGTGGCCGTTCACGGTCTGGCGCAGAGAAGGAAATCGCGCGTGGACCCAGTTGATGTCGAGAGGCGCGAGCGTTTTGGCTTGCGCACTCTGGCTGGCGACAGGCGCGGTCATTCAAGGCTCCCTAACAGTGTGAGAGAATACTTGGTTGTGGGTCAGTTTGAATTGTGACTCCTTGTGTCACGATCAAGAAAATTCAAACTGACCCAGCTCCCAAAACCGCAAAAACGAACTTCAGCGGCGCTTCGCGCCCTGGGTGGAAGCCCGGGGTCTGACGAGCCGCACGCAATTTGCAAGCTCAGTATAAAACGGCACGACCCACAAAGAGCTGCGCATGCCCAGCATTCGAAAAGTCAAATGTCAATTGTTGACCGCGCGGATGAAATCCGCAAGCAGCCCGTAGGCTGTGGTGACGACGCCGGGCTTGTGCTCGATGAGCGTGAGGCCAAAAACGTCCGTGTCGAATCGAAGCGCGGAGGTGGTGCCTTCGAGGAGCGCGAAAGGATCGCTCATCGGCAATTGCTGCGGGCGGACGCTGGCAAGAACGCTGCCGTCGGCAGCGCGTGAGGCGCGGCAAATCAATTTGTAGCGCATGCCTTTGGCGCGAGCGGCACGGACTTCCTCGGGCGTGAGATCTCGAATGCCGACGCGCTCGATTTGATCCAGTCTGATCGGAGCATCCATGAGGACGATAACGAGCGCGGCAACTTTCACGGCGGGATCCCAGGCGTCAAGATCGTCGGAGGGATCCGTTTCAGCGACGCCGAGTTCCTGAGCCTTCTTCACGGCTTCGTCGAGGCTGGCGCCGCGTTCCATCTCGGTGAGAACAACGTTGGTCGTAGAATTCAAGATGCCGCGAAAGCCGCGGAGCTCGACGGCGGGAAGCGAATGCGGGAACATCGAAAAGATAGGCGTGCCGTCCATGACGGCGGATTCGAAAAAGAATTTCCTGCCTTTCGCGGCGGCGAGATCGCGCAATTCGCGATATGCGTGGACGACGGGGCCCTTGTTGGCACTGACGGCGTGCGCGCCAGATTCGAGAGCCGCGCGAAGGTGATCGATCGCGGGCTGGCCGGTCTGGCGATTGAGCGATGAAGCTTCGAAAAGAACGTCGGCTTGCGAGGCGGCGATCCATTCGCGAACATTTTGGGGACGATGGGCCGCCTGCGTGTGGCGATTTTGGAGAAGCTCGACAGGATCGAGACCGGCGGCGTTCGCGACCCAGCCGATGCGCCGGGAAGCTACACCCGTGAGACGCCAGGCGATGCCGTAGCCGTCGCGGAGCACAGCTTCTTTCGCGGCGAGAAGGCGGACGAATTCGCGGCCGACGTTGCCGAATCCGATGAGCGCGAGGTTGTAAGTGCGAATTTTTCGCTCCTCGGACTGAGATTAGTGGCGCGCGAGGCCGCCGCGGCCCGCGAACTTCGCTTCCTTGCCCAATTCTTCTTCAATGCGCAACAACTGATTGTATTTCGCGATGCGATCGGTGCGCGAGGCGGAGCCGGTCTTGATCTGGCCGGTGCCCATGGCGACGACAAAATCGGCGATGAAAGTGTCTTCGGTCTCGCCGGAGCGGTGGGAGACGATCGCGGCGTAGCCGGCGTTGCGGGCCATCTCGATGGCTTCGATGGTTTCGGTGACGCTGCCGATTTGATTGAGCTTGATGAGGATCGCGTTGGCGATTTTCTGCTCGATGCCGCGCGCGAAGATTTTCGGATTCGTGACGAAGATATCGTCGCCGACAAGCTGCAATTTTCCGCCGAGCTCGCGCGTCAGGAGTTGCCACCCATCCCAATCCTGCTCGGCCATGCCGTCTTCGAGGGAGAAGATGGGATACTGGCGCGCCCAATTCGCCCAGAAGGCGACCATTTCGGCGGAGGTACGCTGGGACTTGTCGGATTTCTTGAAAACGTATTTGCCGCTGGCTTTGTCGTAGAACTCGCTGGCGGCGGGATCGAGAGCGATGGCGATCTGCTCGCCGGGCTTATAGCCGGCGGTGGTGATGGCTTGGAGGACGCGCTCGATTGCTTCTTCGTTGGATTTGAGATTGGGGGCGAAGCCGCCTTCGTCGCCGACAGCCGTTGAGTAGCCATTTTTCTTCAGCACCGACTTCAGTTGATGAAACACTTCGACGCCCCAGCGAAGGGCTTCGCGGAAATTCGGCGCGCCGACGGGCATGACCATAAATTCCTGAGCGTCGACGGAATTATCAGCATGCGCGCCGCCGTTGAGGATGTTCATCATGGGTACGGGAAGCGTGGAGGCGGAGCCCGCAGGCGAAAGGCGGGCGAGGTATTTGTAAAGCGGCAGGCCGGCATCGGCGGCAGCGGCGCGTGCGGCGGCCATGGAAACGGCGAGAATCGCGTTGGCGCCGAATTGTGACTTGTTCGGAGTGCCGTCTGCATCAAGCATGCACTGGTCGAGGGATTTCTGATCGGTGGGACCCATGCCGACGACGGCTTTGGCGATGGGGCCATTGATGTTGGCGACGGCGGTGCGCGTGCCTTTACCCAGGTAACGCGATTTATCGTTATCGCGAAGTTCAAGGGCTTCGTGCTCGCCGGTGGAAGCGCCGGAGGGAACTGCGGCGCGGCCGCGCATGCCGTTGGCAAGAACTACGTCGGCTTCGACAGTGGGGTTGCCGCGCGAGTCGAGAATTTCGCGGCCGATGACGTGCGCGATTTTCGCGGCGGCCCTCCGGCCGAAGCCGCCAAAAGATTCGCGCGAAGCGATGCTAACCACGCGTCGGGACTTTGCCGGAGATTTGCGCGACGGCATTGTGTAACCGCTCCTTGTGCAGTTATGCCTTCCGCGCCAGGATCAGCGTGGAACTGAAGTCCACCGGAATCATACCGTCAGGCCAGGCGGCGCGAAAGCGGGATTCGAGTTCGCCCCAATAGGCTTCCGGATCGGGGAGAGTGCGAGCATAGGCGCTGCCGTAAGACGTGGAGCGGCAAAAGCCGGTGAGGTCGCTCGAGCTCATGGGGACGGTATTGGCAAATTTACATTCGTCGAGCACCTGCAAACCGGGAACTGCTCGCACGGGGTCTTGCCAGCGGCCGGCCTTGTTGAGGCGCGGATCACGAAAAGCCGCCCAGTGTTCTTTCAGCTCCTTTTTCAGAATGACGCGCACCGGATCAGGCGTCGTGGGGAACGGATAGTCGAAGACGGCAAGGATGCCTCCGGCGCGCAGCCACATGGCTGCGTTGGCAAGGACGCGGGGGCCGTCCATCCAGTGAAAGGCGGTGCCGATCGTGACTAGGTCAGCTGAATCGGGAGGTTGCATCAGCTCTTCCGCCGTAGAGATCCGGGTGACAATGCCGGGGAATTGTTCGCGGACCTTCGCGGCCATGAGCGCATCGGGCTCGACGGCGACGACTTCGTGGAAATGCGCGACGAGTTCACGCGTGACTTTGCCCGTGCCGGCGCCGAGGTCCATCGCGCAGTTGCGGTGAATTACAGGCACTTCACGAAAGATGCGCTCGAAGAGCGCCGCGGGATACCCGGGGCGGTAGCTATCGTATTCCTCCGCGGCTTGACCGAATTTGGGATGGAAGCTCATGTCAATTGAGAATGTAAGTTCCAAGATAGATGATTCAAGCCGAGCCGAATTGTTTCAGGATTTTGCGCCCGCGGGCGCGCATGGCGGGCGAGCCATTCACCGTGAGCTCCTCGATGAGCGGCAAAACGCGAGACATCAGATTGCGATCCGCGCGAGCGAGATCGGCGAGGCCTTGCATGGCGAAGGTGCGGACGATGCTCGAATGGCCCCGAAGATAGTCGTGCAGGATGTCCACGGCAGCCATGCGCTGGCTGCGGCTGAGCAGCAGCCTGGGCAGCAACAAGGCCATGTGCCAACGAAACTACTTGTCCTCAGCGCGGGCGGCGAGCTGGAGCAACTGCCGAACGCGACCGCGCAGCAGTCCGGGGCGAGCGAGAGTGATTTTTTCGATGGCGTCGGCGGCGCGCATGCGGATGATGCGGTCGCCGGAGGAGAGCCCGCGGAAGAGCTTGCTAAAGAGGGAAGGTTTTGCGAGCACGCGGGCGACAATCTTATTAGAACGGCCGATGGAGCGCAGGTCGCCGCAGGACAAGGTTTTGAGAATCCTCTGCGAGGGAGCCATGGATCCTCGGAGAATTATTCCGGTTCCTCGATCATGGATTCTTCGCGGACGACGACGACGATGCCGGAATCCGTGACGTGATAATGCTTCTTGTCCTCTTCGAGGTTGTAGCCAATCTCGGTATGAGGCGGCAGTTTGACGTGACGGTCGATGATGGCGCGACGGATGCGCGAATGACGGCCGACGCTGACGTGGTTGTAGATGATGGAATCCTCGACTTCGGAAAAACTGTTGACGCGAACGTCGTAACCGATAACGGAGCGACTCACACGACTGCCGGAAACGATGGAACCCCCGCACACGATCGAGTCGAGCGCGGTGCCCGTGCGGCCGGGATCGGCGAAGACGAATTTCGCGGGGGGATATTGTTGTTGCCAGGTGCTCAACGGCCAGGATTTATCGTAGAGGTTGAAGACCGGCGAGACAGCAACCAAGTCCATGTTGGCTTCATAGTAGGCGTCGAGCGTGCCGACATCACGCCAATAGGGCGCCTCCTTTTTATTCTCATCCAGAAAATCGTACGCAACAACGCGCTGCTTTCCGATGATGCGCGGAATGACGTCTTTGCCAAAATCGTGGGAGGAATTCGGGTCCTCGGAATCGGCAATGAGGGTGGGCAGTAGGAATTGCGTGCTGAAAATGTAGATGCCCATCGAGGCGTCGCATTTACCGGGATGGCGCGGAGATTCCTTCGGATTCGCCGGTTTTTCCTCGAAGCCGACAATGTGATTCTGCGCATCCGTTTCGATGACGCCGAAACGATTTGCGGCTTCAGCGATATCCATGCCGATCGTGGCGACGGTAACATCCGCGCCGCTTTCAATGTGCTGCGCCAGCATCTTCTGGTAATTCATCTTATAAATGTGGTCGCCGGACAGAATGATGACGTAGTTCGATTGCTCGCTGCCGATGGAATAGATATTTTGATAGACGGCGTCGGCAGTGCCCTGATACCAGTGGGAAGAGACGCGCATCTGGGGCGGCAGGACTTCGACGAAATCGCCGATGCCCATGAGCGAGGACCAGCCGCGGCGAATGTGACGATTGAGGCTGAGCGCCTTGTACTGCGTGAGGACGAAAACGCGGCGGAGATCGCTATTGAGGCAATTCGAAAGAGTGACGTCGATGATGCGGTAGATTCCGCCGAAGGAAACGGCCGGCTTGGCACGGTCGCGTGTCAACGGCCACAGGCGCTCACCCTGGCCGCCGGCAAGGAGGACTCCGATCGCGTTCTTCATCGAGGACACTTGGGCGCCGCCGGAGCCATTCTAGCAATACACTGCCGCAGACCCAAGCAGGCGGACGTAGCGAGCCGCAATTAGGCGACAAAAATTGTCGGCTGCGCGTCTAAAGGCGCGAATCCGGCTCTTGTCAGCCAGCTTCCGGGGCTACAAAATTTAATACTTGACTTGCGGGGTGGGCTTCGCTACAAGTCCTTGATAAGATGTGTCCTGTGGCGGGGGTTCGTGTCAATCTACCCACTCCATCAGCATATCTAGGCGTCAAATTGAACGGGGGTGAATCTGCGTGGCGGAAGTCGTAATTCAGGAGGGCGAATCTTTGGAGAACGCTCTCCGGCGTTTCAAGAGAAAAGTCCAGGGCGAAGACATCATCAAGGAGATCAAGAAGCACAGCTACTACATGAAGCCTGGAGAGAAACGCCGGGCCAAGGAAGCCCTATCACGCAAGCGCCTCCGGAAAAAGCAGCGCCGAGAGCAGGATTAGTCCAGGCGGAGAAATTTGGGTGTTTTCCTCGAGCTGTGTGCCGGAGTTCGATGGGGGAGGACAGGAGAACCCATTGAATTCCAGCATTCTCTCGCGATTTTTGCGAAGGGCGAGGAATATCCCAGCCTGACCCAGCTACTCCCCGGAGCGGCCGATGGAATACCACGATAGGGTGTTGAAGTGCTCGGAATGCGGCGCGGAGTTCGTGTTCACTGCCGGCGAACAGATGTTTTTCGCCGACAAGGGATTTAAGAACGAGCCGAAGCGGTGCAAGGCCTGCAAGTCAGCTCGGGCGCAGGGAAACAGCGTGGGCGGTTCGGCGAACGTGCAGCGCGTCGAGACGAAGACCATGTGTTCCCAGTGCGGCAAGGAAACGACCGTGCCGTTCAAGCCGACGCAAGGGCGCCCCGTCTATTGCCGCGAATGTTTCCAGCAGCGGCGCGCGATGGGGAACAACGCTGCGGCGACAGGGGCCGTTGGGGCCTAGCGATAAGTGGTAAGGGCGCGACGGGCCTGCTGAAGTGGCAATGGCGGGATTCTTAATATAGCTGTCTATCGGTTCGCCTCCCCTGTCGAGTAGAGACGGCAGCGGAGGCGATTTTGTTATGATGAGGTTGCTACGCGGCCGATTTTGAGGCAGCTGGGATGATTTCGCGGAAGACGGCGAGGAATTTCTGCATCTCCTCGGGCTTGCCGACCGAGACGCGCAGCCAGTTGCCCAATGAGGGGAATTTCCTGCCCAGCATGATTTTCCGCTGACGAAAGGCTTCAATCACCGGCGACACATCGCCGCCAACTTCCACCATGAAGAAATTCGCTTCCGAGGGCATGACGCGGTGGCCGTCCTTCGAGAGTTCGGATGTGACCCAGTTACGCGTTTCGTTGAGGCGCTTCTTGTTCACTGGGACGACATCGGGATCATTGAGGCTGGCGATGGCGGCGGGAAGCACGGCGGCATTGCCATTTTGTTCCGTCAATTCGCGGCGGAGCGCGGCGATCGTTTCCTTTGGCGCGATGGCGTAGCCGAGGCGCATGCCCGCCATGCCGTAGACTTTCGAGAACGTGCGGGCGACGATGAGATTGGGATATTTCACGGTCCAGTCGATGACGCTCGAATAGCGCGGGTCTTCGACGAAGTGAAAATAAGCTTCGTCAACAAGGACGTGAGTGGAGGCCGGGACGCGATTCATGAAATCAGTCAATTCGTCGCGGGTGACGATGGTGGCAGTGGGATTATTGGGATTGCAGATGTAAACGAGGCCCGTGGCGCCGGTGCACGCGGCGGCTATTTTCGGCAGGTCGTGGCGAAAATCGGAGGTGAGAGGAATTTTTACTGCGTCGGCTTTGCATGCGACGGCATAATGCGTGACGGCTTCGAAGGTGGGTTCGGCGATGACGAAATTCTTGCCGGAGGAGAGAAAGGCGTCGTCGCAGGCGCGGAGGATTTCCGTGGAGCCACAGCCGAGTGCGACGTTGTCGGAGTTCATGTGATGGAAATCGGCGATGACCTGTGTGAGGCGAGCATAGATTCCGTCCGGATAGCGGCCGGCCACCACCTCGGAGCGCGTGATCGCTTCAATGGCGCGGTCAGAAGGGCCGTAGGGATTTTCGTTGAAATTGATGAATATGGCGTCCGGGGGCATGTGGGCGTCACCGTGCCCCCCAGCAACTTCTTGAATCAGCCTTGGCGAAACGACAGCGGCGGCGAGCGCCGCGCCGAAAGTGCGTCCGAATTGGCGCCGAGAGAATTGGCCTTGAGAGGAGATTTCAGTCATCACACCCTCCTGTAATTCGTTTGCGGGATTATCCGCCGGATGAAGGAAGTGTGCAAGAGACGCCGTTGAAGGGGTAGCGCGGTGGCCGGATTGACCCGAGGAAAACCGCGACCTAAAATAGATATATGGATTCAGCGCAAAAAAAGAAGAAGAGTGCAAAGTTAATCAAGCGGGTGGCGAAGAAGACGGCTCCAGCGAAGAAAACGCAGTCTGAAAACAGCGATCAGGCTCTCAGAGAACACCTGGCCGATCTGCTCGAGAAAGGTAATGCGCATGCCCATTGGCGGGACGTGCTGAACGGAATTCCCGAAGCGGTCCGGGGAGCGAAGCCGCCGCGCGCGCCGCACACGGCATGGGAGTTGCTCGAGCACATGCGAATCGCGCAGTGGGACATTCTGGAATTCTCGCGGAATCCGAAGCACGTTTCGCCGGAATTTCCGAAAGGGTACTGGCCAGCGACCGAGATGCCGCCGAGCGTGACGGCCTGGGAAACCAGCGTGAAAGGGTTTGAACGCGATTTAATCGAGATGAAGGAGCTAGTGAGCAATTCAAAGATGGATCTTTTTGCGCGGATACCTCGTGGGGACGGGCAGACACTCTTGCGCGAGGCGCTGGTGCTCGCGGACCATAATGCGTACCACCTGGGACAAATTGTGCAACTGCGCAGAATGTTGGGAGCGTGGACGGCTTCGTATTGAAACAGGGACAAGGAATACAAAGTGAAAGACAAGGGAGCAGTCATTGAGCAGAACATCGCGGCGAATGGAAGCCGCGCGGCGGTTTTCGATGAATTTCGCCGCTGGGGATATCTCGAGGCGGAGCTCGATCCGCTTGGCGATTTCAAGCCCGAAGCGGTGCCGGAATTGCAAATTCCTGGTGACGCCGCGGATGACGCGCGGCGAATCTATTGCGGTTCTGTCGGCGCGGAGTTCATGCATATGGCGGACGGCGAGAAGCGACGCTGGGTCGCCGAAAAAATGGAATCGCCGGCGGAGGAGTCAGATCGCGCGCGGATTCTAGACCGGCTGGTGCGATCGGAAGTATTCGAGCAAGTGGTGCAGAGCCGCTACCTGGGAACAAAGCGATTCTCGCTCGAGGGGCTGACGTCGCTAATCCCATTACTGGATGAGGCGCTCGAAACGGGTGCGAAACATGGAGCCGAGGAAGTTCTGCTGGGGATGAGCCACCGCGGGCGGCTCAGCGTGATGATTCACATCGTCGGGCGAAGCGCGGCGGACATTTTTTCGCGATTCGAGGACGTGGATGCGCGAAGCGTGATGGGGGGCGGGGACGTGAAGTATCACATCGGCGCGACGGGGCAGTATCTGACGCGCGGCGGTGAGAAGATTGGAATTCACCTCGTCTCGAATCCCAGCCATCTTGAGGCAGTGGACCCCGTGACCCTTGGGCGCGCGCGGGCGAAGCAGACGCGCCGCGGCGCGGATGGAACGAAGCAAGTGTTGCCAATACTGATTCACGGGGATGCGGCGTTTGCGGGGCAGGGAATCTGGGCGGAGACGCTGAATTTCGTGGGGATTGAAGGTTATGGTGCCGGCGGTGCGCTGCATATCATTGTGAACAATTTGATTGGTTTCACGGCGACGCCGAGGGAATGCCAATCGTCGCGATTCGCTTCGGATCTAGCGAAGCGGATGGACATGCCGATTTTTCACGTCAACGCAGAGGATCCAGACGCGGTGGTGCGCGTGGCGCGAATCGCCGTGGAGTACCGCTACACTTTTGCGAGTCCGGTGGTAATTGATCTGATCGGGTACCGCCGTTACGGGCACAGCGAAATCGACGATCCGACGATCACGCAGCCGCTGCGTTACCGGAAGATTCAGCAGCATCCGCCGCTGTGGAAAATTTATGGGGAGAAAATCGGGAGCGATGCCTCGGCGACGGTCGAGGAAGTGAAGCAGGAGTTCGAGGCGGCGCAAAAACAAGCAGCGCTGCTCGAAAGGCGCCCACAGATGTGGCAACTGCCCGGTTACTGGAGCGAATTCGAAGGCGGGCCATATAAACCGGAGTTCGAAGTGGACACAGGCGTATCGCAAGAGGAATTGCAGGAGATCGCGGCGAAACTGACGAGTTATCCCGAGGGATTCGCGATCCATCCAAAGGTAAAGAAATTGCTAGAGCAGCGCGGGGCGATGGCGAGCGGAAAACATGCGGTGGATTACGGCATGGCGGAGGCGCTGGCGTTCGGTTCGCTCCTACTCCAAGGCGTGCCTGTGCGGCTGAGCGGACAGGACAGCAAGCGAGGGACGTTCAACCAGCGGCACGCGGCGCTGATCGACACGGAGACGGAGCGGGAATTCATTCCGCTAGCGAACCTCGGCGGGGAGCAGGTGCGATTCGAAGTTTACAACTCGGCGCTTTCAGAGGCGGGCGTGATGGGATTCGAATACGGCTTCAGCCGCGATTTTCCCGAGGCGCTCGTCTTGTGGGAAGCGCAATTCGGCGATTTTGCGAACGGCGCGCAGGTAGTCATTGATCAGTTCGTGGCGGCGGGAGAGGACAAGTGGCATTTGCACTCGGGCCTCGTCCTGTTGCTGCCTCACGGTTACGAAGGCCAGGGCCCAGAACATTCCAGCGCGAGAATCGAGCGATTTTTGCAACTAGCGGCGAGGGACAACATTCAGGTCTGCCAGCCGTCGAAAGCGGCACAGTATTTTCATCTGTTGCGCCGGCAGGCGCTGCGGAGGTGGCGCAAACCGCTCGTCGTGTTTACACCGAAGAGCATGTTGCGGCATCCCGCTGCGGCTTCACCGATCGTAGATTTTTCACAGCCGCGGTTTCAGACGGTGCTGCGGGACGAAGTGGTGCGCGAGGCGGAACGCGTGCTGCTCTGCACGGGCAAAATCGGCCACGAGCTGGCGGCCGAGCGCAAGCGGAGAAACGACACGGCGACCGCGATCATCTTCCTCGAGCAATTGTATCCATTCCCGGAAAAAGAACTTGAAGCCGCGCTGAACAGCTATTCGGCCGCGCGCGAATTCGTCTGGGTGCAGGAAGAGCCGGCGAACATGGGCGCGCGAGGATTCGTGATGCCGCGACTGGAGAGGTTGCTACGCGGGAAGCGCGTGAGGTCAGTGAAGCGTTCGGCGAGCGCGAGTCCGGCGACCGGTTCAGCAAAAGCTCACGAGCTGGAGCAAAAGACGCTGCTAACGCTGGCCTTTGGCACTGGGAAGACGCAATAACGTCACAGTATCACCACGAACTGCCCTGGTGGCCGTAACCTCCGAAATACCAGCGCACACCCACCGTAGTATAAATGCCAAGAGGCTCTTTATCGGGGCCGGAGTCGTCCGGGCCCAGGACGCGATCGAACGGATCGAAGGATGTTACTCCATGATTGGTAATACGCAACTCAAGATGCTTAGGCAGCTCGATGGCGGCGCCGAGCGTGCGCTCCATGGCAAGCGGATTGAACGACGCGGAGTAGCGGACCTGCGGGATATTGTCGCCAAAGAAAAAGCGCGGCTCGTAGAAGATGTAAATGTGCTTCAGCGGCGTGCGTGCGAAAGGCTGGATTTCAACGTAACCGGTGAGCACCCAACGCGCGAACGCCGAGCAGGTGTTCGTCTGGCCGCAGCGGCCGAGATCGGGCTCGTTGTGCGGAGGCGCAACAGCAAACTCCGTGTAGCCGCGAATGAAATCCTTCGGGAAGAACCACGAGCTGTCGCTATTAGAAGACTGCAAGCGATACTGCGCCGACGCGGAGCCACAGAGAAGAAGCGCGGGGATAGCCAGAATCAGTAGCCGCGGGAAGACACTATGGCCGCGAAAGACTGCAAATTGATTTTGCATGGAGTCCCTTTCCCAAGCGAAATTGACGCCCGTTGGACGTCTGATGGCAAGCCTGCGGAGTACGCGCGTGCCGTGATTGCGAATTGGAATTTGCAATTCTGGAATCAGTGGAGACCCACGGAGCCGCGCACCGAATCAATCAGTTTTGCTGAATCGTAGCCGATGCCGTCCTTGAAAACGAGCTCGGTCTTTTCGATGTCGTCGATTTTCGTTGAAGGATCGCCATCGATGACTGCGAGATCGGCGTCCTTGCCTGCGGCGAGCGTGCCAATATGATCGTCTTCGCCCAGGAACTTCGCTCCGTTCTGTGTGGCGATGTGAATCGCTTCGACAGGAGAGAAGCCCGCTTCGACCAGTAATTCGACTTCGCGCTGATCGCCGAAGCCAGCGATGTCGCCGCCGTAGCCGGTCGGATCTTCGCCGGCGAGGAGCAGACCTCCGGCTTTGACAAAATCCTTTTCAAATTGCATTTCTTTCGGCAGAAGGGCCAGCCAAGGAGACCTTGAATTCTGACCAATGGTCGCACGAGTCGCGAGATATGAAATGCGCGCATCGGGGCACAGGGCGTCAAGGACGCGCGTCTCGAGCGGCTGGCGGTTGGGGACGAAAGTCTCGAAGATGACGATCGTGGATGTAACGGCGACGTGATGGGCGACGAGGTCCCGGATGGTTTCCTGCACCGGCACGCTTTCGACGTCGAGCTTCGCGAGCGTATCGGCGGTCAGTTGCTGCGACGAGCAAGCATCCGGCTTCTTCCCCGGATCGAATTCCGTGTCCACCATGAGTCCGTGCTCCAGGTCGTCAATATCGAGCGCGGCGGCTTCCTTGAATCCTATGGAGCAGAGGTGGCCGGTAACTTTGATGCTCCGCTTGTGAGCTTCTTCGATGGCGGCGGAGAGCTCGGCGCGCGTGATGTGCATGTAGGCCTTGAATGACGTAGCGCCCTGAACTGCCCAATAGTCGACCAGCCTTCGCGCGTCGTCAGGGCCGGTGAGCTCGTGCATCTGGGGCGTGAAAGAGCCCGCGCCTTCGAGATAGGGTCCGGTGACGTGAATCTTCGGCCCGGCCAGCATTCCCGCGTCGATTAGCTTCTTCAGCTCGAGGTCGGTGTAAGGCTCGATGCTGCCGGTCGTCCGAATCGTCGTCACGCCAGAAGCGAGATAGAGCCGCGGGAAGCTGAAGCCCTGTTCGTTGTAAATCGCCACGGCAGCGCGCCCGCCTGAGGGATAGAACATGTGATCGTGCATGCCAACCAATCCCGGAATTACCGTTTTGCCTGTAAGGTCGAGGATCTGCGCGTCTGCGGGTGCAGGAGTCGTGGCGCTGTCGCCGATGGAGCGAATTTTGCCATCGGCGACGATGATGGTTTGATCGGCGCGAGGTGCGGCGCCCGTGCCGTCGATGATCCGCGCGTGCGTGAGGGAAATAACTGGCGCGCTGACTTTGACGAATTCGCGAACTCCCGGGGCAAGGGAGGGGGCCTGTTGCGCGCACACCGCGGGGGGCGCATAGGACCAAACGCTAAAAGCAAGAATGGCCGTGAGAGCGAAGGATAACTTGTGCAACATTTCTCCTCCCCAAAACGGACTGGAAGTTTTCAATACGTAGATGATCGAAATCGCGCGCCATTGTCTCCCAAGTGGATTCGTGCGGCAATCGCGAAAACATGCCGCAAGCAATCCGGCTATATGGCGGATAGCCGGGGAGCCAATCACGCGGAGATGTGAGGCACATCACATCGCACTGCAACCAGAACGAGTACAAGAAACCAAAATGGCTCCGATGTTCTGAGAAGTAGTCAAGGAAGCAGTTATGAGGTTCAGGGTTGGCCTGGGGGTATTGATTGTCGCCGCCGTGTCGCTTGGGATAGGCCGGACGACCGCGGATTCTCGCACGAAACTAAATCCAAAAACGGAAGCGAATCTTTCGACCGCGATGCACGGGGAGGCCTTTGCATTCGCAAAATATATGCTGTATGCGCAGCGTGCACGAGCGAATCAGCATCCGGAAGTAGCCGAATTGTTTGAGAGCGCCGCACGAACCGAGCGCTATCAACTGGGGACAGGGCGGCGGCGGACCGATTCGAAGAAGTCCGTCACGACGAGATGGGACACAGGGATGCGTTCAAGGCTGCGCTGGCCAAGTTGGAAAGCCCGGCCGGAGGAAGCCAGTAGCTAGGAGCGGAGCTGATCACTGAATTCGAGAGGTGTCGCAATGCGTAAGCTGCTGCGAAGAACGCTGTCAGTTTTTCTCTGCGAACTGTTGATATTACTTACTGTCAGTGCGGGAGGCGGCGGTCGGCAAACGCCTCCTGCAAAATCCGCAGTCGAGACCGCATCGCTTCGCGGTTACCTGCAGAGGCCATATCTGGAATTATTCGAATTATCGCCCAAGCTGGAAGTCAGCGCGCGGGAAATCGAAGCGCAGAGAAAATCCTTGGAGAAAGGGAAGAAGCTCTGCGTGACCCGCTTCAAGGGCCACGCGAAGACCTACGGAAAGCAGATCGACGGCGCGCAGAAAGACTTGAAAAAGAAGACGACGGGAATCACCGAAGACCAACGCAAGCAAGCGCACTGCACGATTCAAAATCTGGAACTGTTGAAAGCGGAAGCAGATGTGCTCTCCGGGCAGGCGATCCCGACGGCCTACGACAATCTGAACGCGAAGCTCGACATCATCCAGAAGTGGCCCTCCTTATACAAACAGACGCAGCAGGATATTGCGAACGGCACTTTCAACAATCGGCGATGGGGAAACGTGAAGGATATCGGTTTCCGGGAAATCGCAGCCGGGCAGCAGGACGACATCAAGAAGGGACAGCAAGCGATTGAGGAACTGAAACGGTCTGGAATATTGCCGCCAGAAGTAGAGGACAAGAAGATTCAGGAATACGTCAATACGGTCGCGCAGCTGGTTGCCCAGCATTCCGACCTGAAAATTCCGCTGCATGTTTCGGTGTTGCAATCGCGAGAGGTGAATGCGTTCGCGCTACCCGGAGGCTATCTATTTATCGAGCGCGGCTTGCTGGAGGCGGCGGATGAAGAGTCGGAACTCGCGGGCGTGATTGCGCACGAGATTGCCCACGATACGGCGCGTCATAGCAACAAGTTGATGAAGCGAGCCACGATTGCCGGGATCTTTTACCAAGCGGCGCAGATTGCGGCGATGGTGCTGAATGGCGGAGTAGCTGGAATTGGCATGTACTACGCGCTGCAGTACGGATTTTATGGGTTGGGGCTGGTGTTGGATTTGAAATTGTTGTGGGTCAGCAGGGAGTATGAGCTTGAAGCGGACCAGCTTGGCGTGCAGTATGCATGGAACAGCGGGTACGATCCGACGGGGTTCACGCGATTTTTCGACAAGATGGCAACGAAACAAGGCTACGTAAATGGCGTGAGCTGGTTCCGGACGCATCCTCCTTTTTATACACGCATGGTGGAAACACAGAGGGAGATCATGTTTCTCCCGAAAAAAGAAGCTGCGGTGGTGCAGACCGCGGCGTTTGAGGCAATGAAAAAAGAATTGGCTCCCATTGCGTCGGCAGCGGAGAAGGAAGAAGCGGGCAAACCGAGCCTACTTCTGCAGCGCGAACAGGGATGCGAGCCGCCAAAGAAGCTCGAATTCAAAGCGGGTGAGCCAATCGAGGATCTGTGCGCCCGCGGGCCCGTGGCGGTTCCAAATCCGAAATAATTTCCCGACTGTATTCGGCCAATAGCGTTATACGTGTGGCAGGAATCTTCTCCTTGTAAGCTCGTCTCAGCATTTCCGCGAGCGCTACCGCGCGCCCGTTCGATACGTGATAGGCTTTGTGCATCATGCCCGAGGTGAGGAATGCAAATCGAGCCGTTTGAACTGGAGCGGTGGCAGTCCGTTTGGGAAAACCGCGTCGAATTGAATATCGCGGAGAGCGGCGTGGAGCCGCTGAATTTGCGGGAGTTGATCGAAGATTCTGCGGACTTGGAGCGCGTGCTCGATGCGCGGCTGGGCTATCCGCAGACCAATGGAAGCGAGGAATTGCGTTCACGAATAGCGGCGCTCTACCCCGGAGCCAAAGCGTCGGACGCGCTGGTTACGTGCGGTGGCGCAGAAGCGAATTACTTGGTCACGTGGGCGCTCACAGAGCCCGGCGATGAGGTCATTTTCATGCAGCCGAATTACATGCAGGTCGTCGGCTTGGCGAAAGCGTTCGGTGCAATCGTGAAACCGTGGTGGCTCCGCGAAGAACTTGGCTGGACGCCGGACGCCGACGAACTGGCACGAATGATCACGAATAAGACAAAATTGATCGCAATCTGCAACCCGAACAATCCGACGGGAGCAGTGTTGAGCGAGAAAGCGATGCAGGAAATCTGTGCGGCGGCCGAGGAATGTCGCGCGTGGATCTTGGCCGACGAGGTGTATCGCGGGGCGGAGTTCAGTGGCGCGACGACGCCGACATTTTGGGGAAGCTACGAGCGGGTCGTGTGCACGGCCGGGCTTTCAAAAGCCTACGGGCTGCCCGGGCTGCGAACTGGATGGGTGGTCGGGCCGCCTGACTTGATTGAGAAGCTTTGGGGCTATCACGACTACACCAGTATTGCGCCAACGGCACTAACGGACCGGCTCGCTTCGGTGGCGCTCGAGCCAGCACGGCACGGGAAATTGATTGAACGAACTAGGAGAATCTTGTGCGAACATTATCCGATCGTGAGTGAATGGCTGAGCTCGCACGAGCATGAATTTACCCACGTCCCTCCAAAAGCCGGGGCGATTGCGTGGATCGGATTGCGCGGAACAAAGAATTCGGCTGGCGTGGCAGAGGGTTTGCGCGCGAGGAAGGGTGTTCTGGTTGTGCCTGGTGAACAATTTGCGATGTCCGGCTACTTGCGGATCGGATTTGGCGGAAACGCGATGCAACTCAAGAAGGCGCTGGGAAGGATCGATGAGTGGTTTGTCGAGTCCCAGCATCCCGCAAAGGTGTCGCGAAATGCTTAGGGTTGTTTCCAGCTCAGTTGGATGCATCGTTTAGGTATTTTGCTGACGAACAATTTCGACTTCAGGATTCGCTAGGGCACCCACGGATTTTCCCGCGAGGACTTTTTCCGCCCACTCAGCGCCTTTTCGCGCGCTTTGCACTGCAGCATACGTGAGCGATTCCGGGCCGATGGAGTCCGTGTTGGCGAAGAATATGCGCTCCAGCGGGCGGCTCGCCGCAGGCAGGATTTTCGTGTAAACACTGGGCGAAGACATGAACATGGGATGGCCGCGGCGATAGAGACGGACCTCAGCAGGCTCGGCGTCGCGGAACTCCGGAAGCAATTTGCGAAAGTCACGAAGAACGCTCAGCGCGATGGATTTGCAACCTTCGACAGTCAAGAGGAGATGGCGATCGGCGAGATCGAGCGGCGTGTAAAACGTGAGGATCTCTTTTTCCTGATGATAGAGAGGCCGATTGCGGAGCACCCAGTCGGCGGGAGTGAAATCGGTGAATGAATTTCCAGGGCACCACGTATCGTAACCGCGATCGTATACGCGTTTGTCGAAGATGAGATTGACGACGGGATATGGAGCGTAGCGAATCGCGTTCATGGCGTCGCGTTGCGCGGGCGGAAGTCCTGCGACGAGCAGCGACGTGATGAATTTTGGCGTGGCCACGATCGCGGCCTTGGCGGCCACCGTTTGCAGTTTGCCCGAGTGCATGTACGTCACTGTAATTTCCTGACTCTGCTGCTCGACGCCGATGGCGGTGGCCGCACCAAGCATGTGCTCCCGATGATTCGCAACGAGGCGTTCGTGGAGCCTCTTGCTGATCGCGCCATTTCCTCCGGGAAGAGTGGCGCGGGTGTCGTTGACGGGTTCCTGTGTCATATCTTTGAAATCAAACATCGCGATCCAAAATGAAGTGTTGTCAGCGTCTGCGCCCCAGTTTGAAGGGCCGTAGGAATCCCACCATTTCTTGATTTCCGGAGCGTAGCCGGCGAGGTACTTGGAGAGCGGCTCCGCGTCGTATTTCTCAGGCTCCTTCAAAGCATTCATAGCGAGAACGTCCTTCTTGAATTTCTTGAAACTATCACGGACATTCCTGGGATAGGGAAGCTCATCAAGGCCGGCGCGCCAGGTGTCCGGCACCCATTTGCCTCTGACAATCGTGGGATCTGGATTATCAATGGGCAACAATTTGAGGCCAAGCTCAGTAGCGAGCTTCTCGCTCTCTGAGTTCTTGAAATCAAACGCTGCGCCGGTGGCGTACGCCTGGGCCTCGTACTCTTCAAGATAGGCATTGCCGCCGAAATGAGGCTCCTTTTCGAGTAATAGGAAATTGTATTTGTCGAGAAAATACGCGGCAGCGAGGCCGCTGATCCCTCCGCCAACAATAATGACGTCGTAGCGACCTGAAACGGACGGGCGGGAGAATTGAACGCCGTCGCGAACTTTGTGGCAAACATCAAAATGTTCGCCATCGACGAGTTGCCTTGGCTCGTCCGCCGCATCAAGAAGGGACAAATCGAACGGGCAACTGGCCGCGACTGAGCCGGTAAGCATGAATTTGAGAACATCGCGACGAGTCGGTGTCATGCCTCGCCTCCTGCGAGAGTGTTGGAAAGCATTTGGGTTGGCCCTTCCTCGACGACGGTGCGCGTTCGCAGCCGATACCAGAACAAAATGCTGCTGATTGAAAAAAGCAAAATGACGGTGGAAATGGCGTTGATCTCAGGTGTCATGCCGCGGCGCAGTCGCGACCAGATTTCAAGCGGTAGAGTGTTGTTGCGGCCAATCAAGAAGAAACTGACCGCTATTTCGTCCATCGAAAGCGTGAAAATCAAGAGCGCAGCGGCGATCAGAGGGATTTTCAAATTCGGCAGAGTGACGCGCCAGAAGGTTTGCCAATGCGTGGCACCGAGGTCGAGAGAGGCTTCCTCCTGCGCGCGATCGAATTTTTGCAGACCGGCGAAGATCTCCGTCGTCGCGACGGAAATCAACGCTGTGCCGTGGCCGAGTGTAACTGTGACTAGACTCAGGCTGGCTCCGATTGCAACGAAAAGCATGAGCAGGGAGAGCCCAGTGATGATTCCCGGCAGGATCAAGGGCAAAAGAACCAGCCTGCGAAATACGGCTTTGGCGGAGAAGTTGGCTCGGTCAAGCGCCAATGCTGCAGGAACGCCGAACGCAAGCGCGATTCCAACCGCACACGCGGCGACAAACAAGCTGTTGACCACGGTGTTCCAGAGCGGCGGATCCGCAAGAAGGACTCGATACCATTGCAGCGTGAGTCCTCGGGGAGGGAAACCCCCGACGCCCTGCCCGTTAAATGAATACAGTACCAGGACAATTATCGGGAGATAGAGGAAGGCGAAGACAAGCGCGGCGTATACGCCAAGCAAACGAGAGCCGCGAATCGTAGCCGGCGCAGTGTTCACGAAAAGGTCCATCTTTTATCCACGCGCTCAACGATAAAGAGAAGAGCAACGACCAGAATTAGCATGCTGAGCGAGATCGCCGCTCCCAGCGGCCAGTCGTAAGCCGTGCCGAACAGGCTGACTACTACGTTGGAGATCATAATTCCGCTAGGCCCGCCGACCAGGAGAGGCGCGAGGAAATCGCCGAGCGTGAGGACGAACGCGAACGTTGCGCCGGCGAGGACTCCAGGAAGGGAGAGCGGCAAAATAACGCGCCACAGAGTTCGCAGGGGAGAAGCGCCCAAATCCATCGAGGCTTCGACGAGATTCCGCGGGACATGCTCGAGTGCTGCATAAATTGGAAGAAATACAAATGGCACGTAAATGTGTGTAAGCATGAGAACAACGGCGAACGGGCTGTAGAGGAAAAATTCGACGGGGTGACGAACGATGTGAAGATATTGCAGGAAGCCATTCAGGACGCCGTCGCTGCCGAGGATTGTCTTCCAGGCGTAACCCCGCACCAGGTAACTTACCCACAACGGAATGATAACAAGTTGATAGAGCAGGTCCTTGCGCAGTGTCGCGCGGAAGGAAAGATAGTACGCGAGAGGATAGCCGAGCAGCAGCGCGAACAGCGTGACGGCTGCGGCGATGAGCATCGAACGAAACAGCACGGTAGCGTACATCGGGTTTTGTAAAAGTTCGGCGTAGTTCCCGAGATTCCAGTGGTGAACGATGACTTGCTGCGGAGAGATAGCCCAGAAACTGTAGCAGAAGAGCATCGCGTAAGGCATCAGAAGAAAAACAGTTACCCAGAGCAGCGGCGGAAACGATATGGCAAACTTGTAGCGGCGACTGTACATGGTTAGGAATTTTCTGGATCACGGACGCGGATTGCATCCTGAGCCGCGAATTCGAATTCGCACATCGTGTCGCTAGGAGGCCGGCTGGGTAGACGAACGCGCATTAGGGTCCCGTCACCACACCGGATTTGGAGCAGGTCGGTAGCCCCGCTGAAAGTCTGACACAGGATTTTCGCGCGAAACCGCACGATGTCCTTCGTGCTTGGGGACGCTTCCGACAAGGCGGGACGAATGCATTCGGGCCGCAGAGAAAAAAATGCGGGGCCGGGAGCCGCGTTTGTGTTCCAGCTTAATTCGCCGCTAGAAGCGCGGCCATCTCTTATTTGACCGCGCAAGAGGTTCGTCTGACCGATAAAACGCGCCGTGTACGCCGTGGCAGGAAAATTGTAGATTTCGCGGGGAGAGGCAATTTGTTCGATCTGACCTGCGCGCAGGAGTGCGATGCGATCGGATAGCGCCATCGCCTCTTCTTGATCGTGGGTGACGAACAGAAATGTAATCCCGACTTCCCGCTGCAAGGATTTCAGCTCGAGCTGCATCTGACGACGTAAATTGGCGTCAAGCGCGGAAAGCGGCTCGTCGAGAAGGAGCAATTGCGGACGATTCACGAGCGCCCGTCCCAGCGCGACCCTTTGTTGCTGGCCACCACTCAATTTCGCAGGCGAAGAATGAAGGTATTCCGCCATCTTCACCATGCCGAGTGCTTGTTGCACTCGTTCATCAATTTCGACTTTCGGTACGCCTCGAATTCGCAGGCCATACGCAATGTTTTGAAAGACGGAGAGATGAGGGAAAAGGGCGTAGCTTTGAAACACCGTGTTGACACGGCGGCGATACGGAGGCAAAACATCGAGGCGCTCGCCTGCCATCCAGATTTCGCCTGAATCCAACTGCTCGAAGCCTGCGATCAATCGAAGGAGCGTCGTCTTGCCGGAGCCGCTTTCTCCAAGAATAGTCAGAAACTCGCCGGCGGCAATATCAAGAGAGATATTTTGAAGAACTCGGCGTTTGCCAAAGCTCTTTGAGACGGAGCGAATGTCGATCAGGCGCGCTGTGGCGTCGGAAGGTTCAACGACTGCGCTTGAGATCATTGTGCCGCCTTCACTTCATTCCAGATCTCGATGTATTTCGCGCGGCGCGGGACTTCCTCCCAGAAATAGATTCGAGCCATATAAGCATCCGGGTCGTCAAGGTGCAGGCCCTTCTTTTCCTCGTCGGACATGTATTGGGCAGCCTGCGGATTCGCGGGAACGTAGCCCGTCACTTCAGATACGGCTTTCTGAGTTCTTGCTTCGATCATGTATTCAAGAAATTCCTCGGCGAGCTGCTTGTGCTCGCTTGCCGATGTAATCATGAGGTGGTCAATCCATCCCGTGGTGTTTTCCAGGGGGATAGTTTCGCCGATCGGGAAGCCGGCGTTGCGGAGTTGATTTGTCATCAAGGGCCAGCCCATCGCCGCGACGATTTCGCGATTCTCGAATAGATTTGTCAGCTCTCCGCCGGTGGACCAGATCTTGCGCACGTCGGGTTTCAATGTGAGAAGCTTTTGCTTGACGTTTTCGAGTTCCGCGTCACTAAGATTATAGAGATGGCCTGGGTCCGGCTTGTCGTAGCCGAGAAGTTGAGCGGCCATGTAAAGAGTGGAGAGGTCATCCCACACAGAAATCCTGCCTTTATATTTGGGATCCCACAGTACGCTCCAGCTGTCTGGGGGCTTCGAAAATGCTGATGTGACGTAGAGCAGAGGGTTCGGCCCCCACTGAAATGGCACGCCGTAGACCCCATTGCCGACGCGAACCAAAGGAAGGGAACGTAGTTTCGGGGAGAGCTGTTGATACGACGGAATCTTCGAAAGATTGAGCGGCGCGACAAGGCCCGATCGCGCAATCGAAGTAGCCACATCACTCGATGGAGAAATCACGTCGTAATTGCTTGCGCTGCCGCCGCGCAACTTCGCAACCAACTCATCATCCGAGCCCATATAAGAAGCTTCAACCTTGCAGTTATGCGAGATCTCGAACGGATGGACAAACGACGGGTCGGCGTAGCCTTCCCAAACGAGGAGACTGAGGGTAGGCGCTTGTTCCCCACACGATACGGAGAAAAGAACAGCAAAGAGAATTGCAGAGGTCAAGACAATTGACCGCATCTTCATGCGACCTCACTTCGGATACTCTCGAAACTGCCCCTGTGTCGACGCCCCGGACACTAAAACGTCGGAGGCGTATTGACCCAAATCACGACAGCGTCTTTTGTTCCTGGATTCTTCCATTCATGACGCGTGCTGCTTTCGAAATAGAAACTGTCGCCTTGCGCGAGCAAGTGCAATTCGTTCTCGGCAAGCGTGATCTCCAATTTACCTTGCATGACGTAAAGAAATTCTTCTCCCTCGTGGGAGTATGCCTCGCCGCTGCCTGCGCCGGGCGCAATACGAAATAAATGCGGTTCCATCACCGCGTTTCCCCAGGCAAGCAGTTCCATGCGCACTCCTGAGCCGGCTTCGAGTACGCGGCGTTCCGACGGCCTAACATGATGCTGATGCGCTTCGGATGGATCGAAGAGCGCAAGGATATTCGTGTTGTAGAAACGCGCGAGGCGGCGCAGCGTGGCGACCGAAGCGCTCATCTGTCCGCGCTCGAGAGCCGATAGAAATCCGATGGAGACTTCGGTGGCTCTCGCGACGGCGGCGAGCGAAAGTTTTGCGTTTAGCCGCAGCCTCCGCAATCGCGAGCCGAGAGCTCCCGGCTTGGATTGATCGTTACTCGAAATCAAACCTTGCCGCTTGAGGAGGAGAACGATAGCGGGAGCGTTCAGGCCTCTGACGCGCCGGAGAAACTGTGCGCGTTTGAGCACTTTTACGTCGCGCGGCGTATAGAGGCGGTAGTTGCTGTGCGTCCGCACCGGTGAAACGAGGCCAAGCGCTTCCCACGCACGCAAGATCGACGCGGAAATGCCAACGAGCCGTGCAACGTCACCTATTTTCAGATAGCCGTGGCCACGGGAAAATTTACGGAATCCGCTTGATGGTTGCCGTAACCGGCGCGCAGGCAGCACGCTGCTTTTCTCCTTGACAACGCGCAACGCTTACTCTAAGGTTCGCGAATTATAGTAAGGTTTGCAACGTGGGGCAAGGGCAAACCGCCGGACCTGTGCCGGCCGCGCTTCTCAGAGGAGCGACCATGAGACCAGCATCATGTTTCCGCTTGGGAATTCTGTTCGTGTTTGTATTGTTCTGCGGTCGAGCAGCATTTTCGCAAACAACCGGGACAATCCGGGGAACGGTGAAGGATCCTTCTGGCGCTTCCGTTCCAAATGCGAAAGTCACCGCCACTAACGTTGCCACACAGGTGACGCGGACAGCGGCGACGGACAAAGACGGAGACTTCACCGTGGTCGAGCTCGAAGTAGGTACGTATACGGTCTCCATCGAAGCTTCGGGCTTCCAGAAGTTTGTCACGCGAGGGGTTCGCGTGGACATCGGCCATGTGGCCACGCTCGAAGCGCAGCTTGTCTTGGGGACTACGGAACAGACGGTCACCGTGGAAGCAGAGGCCGCTCAGGTAGAAACGACGAGCACGCAACTCGGCGCGGTGATGAACGACAGGGCGGTGACGGAACTGCCGCTGAACACGCGCGACACATTTCAGCTGCTCCAGTTACAGCCGGGAGTTCAGTCGCAACTGGGCTCGAATCTGTTTGCGGGAAGCAGCGATCCTGGTGTTGTCACCGTAAACGGGGGAAGAGGACGGGCTAACAATTACATGGTGAATGGCGGAGACGCGAACGACGTCTTTATAAATCTGCCCGCCGTTCAGCCATCTCCGGATGCGATTCAAGAATTCCGTGTACTAACGAACACGTTTGATGCGGAGTTCGGGAGAAACTCCGGTGCAGTGGTCAATGTGGTCACGAAATCGGGAACGAATAATCTTCACGGAGACGTATTTGAGTTCATCCGCAATAAGGCGCTGAACGCCGGGAATTTTTTCGACAACGCTAATAGCCAGCCGAGAGCGACCTTCATACAAAATCAATTCGGCGGAACGCTGGGCGGCCCAATCAAGAAAGATCGCACGTTCATTTTTGGTTCGTACGAAGGGCGGCGGAACCGCCAGGGAATATCTTCGGGGCAAGTGATATTGCCCACGAGCGCGGAGATTGGGGGCGATTTTTCTGGCGTGGGAACACAGTCAGGGCAGAAACAGTTCTTTGGAACGCTCGAGGATCCATTTTTTGCGGGTGTCGTCGGCGCTCGCACGGATTCTTCAGGTACGACCTGTGATACAGCCGCGATGAACGAACAAACTGCGGCGAGCTTGCCTGCAATCGGCGTAACGAATGCGGCGGGGAACCAATACTCGAGCATTTTCCCAGGTGAAAAGATTCCCGCGGCATGCTTGGATCCTACGGCAGTTTCTTTACTCAACTATCTTCCTCTTTCGGCCTCGAATCCGGGCAACGGACAGGTCGATACGGTGCCGATCCAAAGGATTCGCGAGGATCAGTTCTCGACGCGTTTCGACCATAAATTAACCCCCGCGCAACAGTTGTCGGCGTACTACTACTTTGACGATTCGTTTCAATTCCAGCCATTCTCGTTTTTCCAGGCCGCCGGTGCGAATGTGCCCGGATTCGGTGACAACAACACGACCCGCTTCCAGCAATGGAACGTGAGCCACACTTGGACGATTGGCAGTTCTTCAGTGAACGAATTTCGCTTCACCTATTTCCGAGAGGGGCAGAAGCTGCTGGATCATCCTGTCAACGTGAGCAGCGACGGCACGGCCCACACCTTGTGCCAGGCGCCGGGCACGTTTTCAACGGTTCCTGTTGCGAATTGTTTCCAGCAGGGCACTGCGTCTTCGCCTCAACTCTTCTTCAATGGCACGCAAGTTCCGCAAACCGCCGGCATTGCAACGAATCTTCCTGGGCACGCGGGCGTGCCAGACATCACTGTGAACGGCGGATTCACGATGGGAAACAACTTCGAAGGAGAGCTACCGCAGATTGGAAATGTGTTCGAGTGGTCGGACAATTTCAGCAAAGTGATGGCCAAGCACAACCTGAAATTCGGAGGAGACGCAAGCCGCCAGCGATTCGACCAGACTCTGTTTTTCGAAACTACCGGCCTGTTCACCATGCTCAGTGTTCAGGACCTGTGCAGTACGTTCAATCCCGATCTCACGAGTTGCACACCACCGGCGATTGGAAATGACGACCTTGGGTTTGTCGACTCCTATGCGAATTATTTCTTGGGTTTCGTGAATACGTACAATCAGGGGGGAACACAAGGCGAGAACCTGCGCAACACCATGGTCGGCCTATTCGCGCAGGATAGCTGGAAGATCTTCCCGTCCCTGACGTTCAATTACGGCCTGCGCTGGGAACTCGATACTCCTTATGGTGACAAAGGGCAGCGATTACAGACATTTCGTCCGGGTGTGGCGGACACGGCATTTAATTGCCAGCTCAGCCCGGATTCACCGGGGCATCCGGCCGGCAATGGCTTCAATCAAAATGATTTTGCCCTTTTGAGTTCCGGATTGGGCACGGATTGCAGTCCTTCCGGCGCAGCCAATGCTGTTTTTCCATTGGGGCTGGTTTACCCCCGCGATCAGGGTTTGCCGCAAGGCGTTACTCAGACGTATTACAAGTCATTCGCGCCGCGCATTGGATTGGCCTGGAGCCCGGGCGCCTCTTCCGGGTGGCTGGCGAACCTCACGGGGGGCCCCGGCAAATCCAGCGTGCGGATGGGTTGGGGGATCTTTTATAACCCGATCGAGCAGCTTGTCTTGGAACAGATGAGCGCTGAGCCGCCTTTTGGCGGAAGCAACACACTGTTCGGCACACTTTTCAATCTGCCTTTCGAGTTTGCGACGGGAGGGTTTTTGGGAGATGGGAGTGTTACTGCGCCAAATCCTTTTGGCAGCAGACTGAATCCCGCACGCGGTTCTAACGTAGATTGGTCCCAGTTCCGACCCATCGTCATGTTCGGCGAATTCCAGCCGAAGCAACGAACCCAGTATTCGGAGCAGTACAACCTCACTCTCCAACGTGAGCTGGCCAAGGACCTGATCTTTCAGATCGGCTACGTGGGAACGCAAGGTCATCGCCTCCTGCTGACGCACGATTTGAACGCAGGAAATCCGCAGACTTGCCTGGATTTGGCGGCGGTCGGACAAGGTTGCGTGCCATTCGGCTCGGATTTCCCATACACCATCCCGGCTGGCGGTGTTCCTGCAGGGACTGTCTTCCATTTGCCTTACGCGAACGGAACGGCAAGTGGGCCCAATATCCCTTGTCCATATTTCAATGCTCCCCCCGCATGTCTGGTGGCTGGCCCAAACGCAAATCCAATTACGATTGTTGGGACTCGTCCCTTTTCGTCGCCATTCTGCCAGCCGACGGGGACTTCGAGTGGAACCGGATGCCCTCCCGACGGCGTTCCCGTCTTCACCAGCATTTTTGTGCAGGATACGGTCGGCAATTCGAACTACAATTCATTGCAAGCGATGCTCGAGAAACACTTTTCAAGCGGCCTGCAATTCCAGGCGGCTTACACACTTAGCAGGTCAATTGACAACGCTTCAAGCTTCGAGAATATAGCGAATCCATTCAATTTCAGACTGAGCCGGTCACTGTCGCTCTTTGATGCGCGTCACAGATTTGTATTCAGCCCCGTTTGGGAGCTGCCGATACCGAAGTACAACGGTCTTGCCGGGAAGATCGCAAATGGCTGGCAAGTTTCGGGGATTCTAACCTATCAAACCGGCTTTCCTATTCGCATCCAATCGGGGGACGATACGGAGCTGACGACAAGCGATGGCGATTTTGAGGTGGTGGGTCAGCCGCAGATCACCGGCAAGGTACGATTTCTTAATCCGCGTAAGACGCAGTCGATCACGTGCGCAAGTGGCACAATATTGCCCGCGGCCAATTATCAATTCAGTCCCTGCAACTTCGCGGATTCCGCGCTGGGAACATTTGGGAATTCGCCGCGCGCCCTTTGCTGCGGGCCTGGAATCAGCCAATCTGATATTTCAATTGCGAAGAAGACATCAATCGGCGAGAAGGTTGACACCGAATTCCGTGCGGAGTTTTACAATGCTTTCAACCATACTCAGCTTCTAACTCCCGATGGGAACTTTTCGCATACCGCTACATTTGGGACGGTAACCGCCGCGCGAGATCCGCGCGTGTTGCAGTTTGGTTTGAAGTTTTTGTTCTAAACCGAGTAACCCGCCGGAACTCGATTGGACCGCGGAGTTTGTTTCTAAGTTGAGGTGTCCAGCTCGATTCAGCGACGGCGCTGGCGATAGGATCCCAGAAGGAGCAATGGCATGCACGAGGCCCTGAGGAAAGAGATCGAAATCTACGAGAAGCGCACGCCGAAGTGTCACGAGGCGCATGAACTCGCGAAGAAGCGCCTACCGTTGGGCGTAGGCAGCAATTTCCGAATTTACGATCCTTATCCGCTCTTCATCCGCGACGGGCTGGGTGTGCGCATCCACGACGTCGATGGAAATGAATATCTCGATTTCAACCTTTGTTTTGGCGCGCTGATGGCCGGGCATTGCCATCCGGCTGTTGTGAAAGCGGTGCAGAAAAGGCTGGAGACCGGGACGATGTTTGGTATGCCGCACACGCTCGAACTCGAGCTGGCAGAGGAAATCTGCGCGCGATTTCCCGTGGACGAAGTGCGGTTCGGCAATAGCGGCACGGAAGTGACCATGCACGCCATCCGCTTGGCACGCGGCGTAACCGGGCGGGACAAGGTCATCAAGATGGAAGGCGGCTATCATGGCGTTCACGATACAGTGATGGTGAGCGTGAAGCCGAAGGCTGCCCAATATGGCGATGCTTCGGCACCGACTCCCGTGCCGTCCAGCGCCGGCGTGCCTGCGCTGACTCTGCAAAACACGCTCGTCAGCGTCTACAACGATCTCGGCGCCACGGAGCGGCTCTTCGCCAGGTATCCGAAAGATATAGCCGCCGTGATCATCGAACCCATCATGATGAATGTCGGAATCTGCATGCCCGAGCAGGGCTACCTCGAGGGCCTGCGCGATTTATGCACAAAGAACGGCGCACTCCTGATTTTCGACGAAGTCAAGACGGGCGCAAAACTCGCCCGTGGCGGCGCCTGCGAATATTTCAAGATCAAGCCCGACATCATTTGCCTTGCGAAATCCATCGGTGGAGGCTTTTCGCTAGCCGCGTTTGCTACGCGCAAGGAATTCATGGATGTCATCGCGCAGCATAAAGTCTTTCACGCGGGCACGTACAATACGAATCCGCTCGCGATGGCCGCTGGAATCGCGACGTTCCGCGAAGTGCTTACGCCTGCAGCTTATGATCACGTGATTCGCATGAACGAACGGCTTGTCTCAGGCTACGAACGCGTGATTCAGAAGGCGGGGCTTGTCGGATATTGTATCGGCGCCGGAGCGAATGGAGCGTTTATGCTTTACCCGCAGAAAGTGCGGAATTACCGTGACTGGACAGCCATCGACGTCGATCTTTGGAAACAATACTGGTTTGCCATGAACAATCGCGGCGTCCTCGCGCAGGCGTTCTGGTGGGACGAGCAGTGGACTATTTCTGTGGCCCACACGGAGGCCGACATCGATCGGCATATCGCCGCTTTCGAAGAAATAGCTCCGGCTTTGGCTCATGCCCAACAGGAGCGCATGGTCGCGACGGCCCGCTGAACATGAATTATGGAGCGTGGTTTTGAACGCGCAGGAATCGCCACAGTCTGTGCTCGATCTCCGGCGTGTTCTGGGCAGATGGGACCTTGTTCTACTGTTCGTCGCCGCACTCACAAACCTGAACATCGTTCCGGCTATTGCCGCGGCCGGACCGGTAACCGTATGGCTCTCCATTGCTGCATTGATTCTGTTTTTCGGGCCGCAAGGAATTGCGGTGATCGAGCTCTCGCACCGCTATCCAGAAGAGGGCGGAATCTACCTTTGGAGCAAGGAGATCTTCGGAGACTTCCACGGCTTTGTGTCCGGGTGGTGTTATTGGACGAACAATGTGTTCTATATCCCGACGCTCCTGTTCTACATGGTCGGAATTTCCGTTTATATAGGAGGCGCTCGGTTCGCGGTATTGGGCAACGATCGATTCTACGTTCTCGTGATGTCGCTTGCGATTCTTTGGTTCATCGTGTGGCTAAACGTCCGCGGTCTTGGCGTCGGGAAATGGCTGAGCAACCTTGGCGCAATAGGAACCACGATCGCGGCGGTCTCTCTTGCGATTCTGGCAGCGGCGCACTGGCATCTGTTTGGCATGAACTTATCCGCTCGCGACTTCCGGGTTGCGACTGCCGACTGGCACCTTGCCTCGACGTTCGGGGTCATCTGCTTCGCGCTCGTGGGCCTCGAACTCGCTTCCGTGATGGGCGACGAAATTCGCGACCCGCGTCGCGATTTGCCGTGGGCTGTGACCTGGGGGGGAATCATTTCGGCAGTGCTTTACATCGGCGCGATCCTGGCGGTCCTGATCGCGCTGCCGCAAAAGGATATCAGCGTCGTGCAAGGCATTTTGCAGGCGGTGACGCGCATGTCTTCGGACATCGGCGTGGCCTGGTTCGTTCCGCCGCTGGCAATCGCATTGACCGTGGCGATCGCTGGCACCACATCGGCGTGGCTTTCGGGTTCTGCTCGCATTCCCTTTGTTGCAGGCCTCGATCGCTATCTGCCGCCGTCGCTTGGCAAAATACACAACCGGTACCACACGCCGCACGTGGCGCTTATCGTCCACGCGGTCTTGTCCTGTTTGTTCATTGGCATGAGTTTTGTGGGTGCGACAGTCCAGGAAGCTTATCAAATTCTTTTACTCCTCGCCGTGGTGCTCCAGCTCATTCCGTTTTTGTATATGTTCGGAGCGATCATTGTCATAGCCATGCGAGATAATCTCCGGGACGCCTATTACAAGCGCTCGACACTATGGCTGGCAGGACTATCCGGATTTGCTTCTACGGCGCTGGGAATGATCGTCGCTTTTATCCCGCCGCCGGACCGGCAACAGCCGGTCTGGCTTTTTGAACTTAAGATGTTCATCGGCTGCGCATTTTTTCTGGGGCTGGCGGGGTTCTTCTTCTTTGTGTATTCGAAGCGAAAGGAGAGGGAACTGGTGAGCATCGCGCCGATGCAGCCCCGGGCACGGGGGGAATCCATATGAAGCGCTATCGGATGTACATCAACGGAGAATGGGTCGAGAGCAAGGGTGGAAGCTACTTTCCGGTGTATGACCCTTCGACCGAGGAGATCGTTGCCGAAGTGCCAGAGTCCGGTGAAGCAGACGTCAATCGGGCAGTCGCCGCGGCGAGGGCGGCGTTTGATTCCGGTCCCTGGCCGCAAACCACAGCGCAGGAACGAGGGCGGATTCTGTTCCGGCTTGCGGAGCGTATTCGGAAAGAGTCGGCGATGCTCGCCGAAATCGAGTCGCGCAATTCGGGCAAGCCGATTGTAGAGGCGGAATATGACATCGCCGACGTGGCGACCTGCTTTGAGTACTACGGCGGCCTGGCGACGAAAGTGCTGGGCCATGTGAATCCGGTGCCGGACAATGCGCTCAGCCTCTCGCTGCGCGAACCCATAGGCGTCGCGGGGCAAATTATTCCCTGGAATTACCCGCTGTTGATGGCGGCTTGGAAACTGGCTCCGGCCATCGCCGCGGGCTGCACGTGCGTGCTGAAGCCAGCCGAACAGACTCCGCTCACCGCGCTGGAATTTGGCGCATGGCTCACCGACGCTGGCTTGCCTCCCGGAGTGGTAAACATCATCACGGGATTTGGTGAAACGGCCGGCGCGCCGCTGGTGAGACATGTGGATGTGAACAAGGTCGCGTTCACGGGCAGTGCAGCCGTCGGAAAACAGATTGTGAAAATGGCCGCGGACACGGTAAAGCGTGTGACGCTGGAACTTGGCGGCAAATCGCCAAACATATTTTTCGCCGACGCCGATTTCGAGGCAGCGATTGACGGCGCGCTTTTTGGAGTTTTCATCAATCAAGGCGAAGTCTGCTCCGCCGGAAGCCGGATTCTCGTTGAGAAGCCGATCTATTCAAAATTTGTTGAGGCGATGTCAGAAAAAGCCAAGGGCATAAGACTCGGCCCGCCGCTCGAACGGGAAACCAAGATGGGGCCTTTGGTAAGCAAGGAGCAATACGAGCGCGTGAATTCTTATATTGCGGTCGGGAACAAAGAGGCGAAGCTTGCGGCGGGCGGAAAACGGCCATCGGCAATGAAACGCGGATATTACGTAGAGCCCACGATTTTTTGCGACGTGCCGAATTCGGCGCGAATCGCGCAGGAAGAAATTTTCGGGCCGGTAGCCGCGGTGATTCCTTTCGCGAACGAGGCGGAGGCAATAAAAATCGCGAACGACACGCCGTACGGCCTGGCGGCGGCGGTGTGGTCGCGGGATATTTACAAAGCGTTCCGCGTGGTGAAGGCACTGAGGGCGGGAATCGTGTGGGTGAATCACATGCAGCCGACTTACGTGGAAGCGCCGTGGGGCGGTTACAAGCAATCAGGCTTCGGGCGAGAGCTCGGCCCGTGGGGAATCGAAGAGTATCTCGAGACGAAGCAGGTGCACATAAACCTGAACGAGCAGCCGATTGGATGGTACTGAGATGGCCGTAATTCAATTGCGAACAAGTCTGCCCGGGCCGCGCTCGCGTGAGTTGATGCAGCGACGCGAGGCGGCGGTGCCGCGAGGCTCGTATCAAGCCATCCCGATATTCGTGGCGCGGGCCGAAGGCGCGGTGATCGAGGACGTGGACGGAAACCGCCTGATTGATTTCGCCGGCGGGATCGGCAGCCAGAACACGGGGCACCGCGCGGAGCGCGTGGTCTCCGCGTTGCGCAAGCAGCTCGACGCGTTCCTGCACATGTGCTTCAGCGTGACGCCGTACGAGGGATACGTCCGGCTGGCGGAGCGGATGAATGCAATTGTCCCCGGGAATTTCCGCAAAAAAACGCTTTTCGTGAATAGCGGCGCGGAGGCGATTGAAAATGCCGTGAAAATTGCGCGCGCGTACACGCGACGGCCGGCCGTGATTTGCTTCGAGGATGCGTTTCATGGACGCACTTTGCTGACCATGTCGCTGACGAGCAAGACGCATCCCTACAAGGCGGGGTTCGGGCCATTTGCCGCGGACGTGTACCGGATTCCCTATGCCTACTGCTATCGATGTTCGTATTCGATGAAGTATCCGGCGTGCGGCGTTTTTTGCGCGCATCACCTGGAAGATACATTCAAGCGCGTGGTGGACGCGGAGGACGTGGCCGCGGTGCTCGCGGAGCCGGTGCTTGGCGAAGGCGGTTTCGTCGCGCCGCCGCGAGAGTTTTTTCCGACGATTCAGGAAATCTGCCGGAAGCACGGGATTGTTTTCATCGCCGATGAGGTGCAGACCGGATTTGGCCGGACGGGTGCGATGTTTGCGTGCGAGCGATTCGGGATCGTTCCGGACATCCTGGCGACGGCGAAGTCGCTCGGAGGCGGGCTGCCGCTCGCGGCGGTGACGGGGCGCGCGGAAATCATGGATGCGCCCGGCGTCGGCGGGCTGGGAGGGACGTTCGGCGGCAATCCGATGGCTTGCGCCGCGGCGCTCGCCGTGCTGGACACTCTTGAATCCGAGAATCTTTTCGAGCGCGCGGAAGGAATCGGCAAGAAATTCGCGGAACGAGCGCGGGCGTGGCAGAAACGCTGGCCAATGATCGGTGAGGTGCGCGGCCTGGGGGCGATGCAGGCCATGGAGCTGGTGCGCTCGGCGGAAACGCGAGAGCCGGCAAAGGAAGAAGCCGAACAAATTGTGCGCCGCTGCTATGAGAAAGGGCTGGTGGTGATTACGGCGGGGACTTACGGGAACGTGATCCGGCTGCTTGCGCCGCTGGTGATCCGAGACAACGAGTTTGACGAAGGGCTCGGCGTGCTGGAAGGCGCGCTCGAATCCGTCCTCGAATCGCGCGTCCACACGAGTTCGAGCAAGGCCTGAATTTCGTCCTGCCTGAGAATGAAATTCATTTGCGATCGGGGAGGGCAGTTCACAGTCGACAGTTGAAAGTCGAAGGTTGGAACTCGGCTGCGATGCGTGTTGCCCCGTTCCTGGAACTGGCATCGTCGGCGAGCCAAACATGTGGCGGAAATTGGCGATTAGAAAATTATCCGTCCTTTGTTTTGTGTAACTTAACGGCATTTCTAATTCTGGACATTGGCGATTAGAAAAGGCAGAGATGGGAATATTGAAGATGGACGCTGGAGGAGTCGAGCGCTCGGTGAAGGACTTCACCCGGCACACGCC
>DATEFX010000003.1:0-63709 GCA_035280405.1 Candidatus Acidiferrales bacterium
ATGCCGCCGTTCTGCATGCGCTTGGGAAAGCGCCGCGGTACGAAGAATTTCAGGAGCCTGTCGCGGGCGACGGCGAAGTAATCGTGCATGTTCATGCCGCTTCGCTGAAACCCGTCGACAAGCAACTGGCCAGCGGCTCTCATTTTGCCAGCCCTCGCGAATTTCCGGTGGTCTGCGGGATAGACGGAGTCGGCCATCTGAGCAACGGGCAAAGAGTGTTTTTCGGCGGGGCTCGAGCGCCATACGGCGCGATGGCAGAGCGCACGGTGGTGCATCAGGCACTGACTTTTCCCGTCCCGGAAAATGTGAGCGACGAAATCGCGGCCGCGCTGCCTAACCCCGGTGTTTCGGCCTGGCTCTCCCTCGCTTACCGCGCAAAGCTGGCGCGGGGCGAAAACGTCCTTATCCTTGGCGCGACGGGCGTGACCGGCAAACTGGCCGTAAGGATTGCGAGGCTTCTTGGCGCCGCCCGGGTGGTAGCTGCCGGACGCAATCAAAAGGCGCTGAGCGCGCTCCACGAACTGGGCGCTGACGCGACGATTTCGCTCGCTCTGCCCGAGACTGAACTCAGCGAGGCGTTTCTGCGGGAAGGCGGCATGTCCGGATACCAGGTGGTGATTGATTACGTGTGGGGCCGTCCGGCAGAGGCGTTTCTGGCCGCGGTCGCGCGGAAGGAATTCGCGGCGATCAGAGCTGAGACTCGATTCGTCCAAGCTGGAGAGAGCGCCGGGCCGACCATTACGCTTGCCGCAGCCGTGCTGCGCAGCACCGCGGTGACAATTCTGGGAACTGCCGGCATTCCGCCGCGGAACGTCTTGCAGGACGCCTTCCAGCAAGTGATGGCGCATGCCGCAAAAGCGGAACTAGGCATCGAGACGGAACGAGTTCCACTCGCGGATATTGAGAAAGCATGGCAGAGCGACGAGCCGGGGCGCCGGTTGGTGGTCATGACCTAGAAGCCGGCTTGATTCGGCGATCTCGTGTGGTACGTCAGATTACTGCCCGGACTACGAGCACTGCTGAAATTGAGCGAGGTAGCGGCGGACGGCGTCGGGCCAGGGCGGAAGGAGCGGGATGCCTTCGCGCTTGAGGCGCGCGTTTTCGAGCTGAGAATTTTTCGGGCGGCGCGCGGGACGATTTGTTTCTTCCTCCGAGATAGGAATCACTTTGACATCCGGAAAACCCGCTTCGCGGAGAATGCCGCGAGTGAAGTCGAGGCGCGAGGTGAAACCCTGGTTCGTCACGTGGTAAATTCCCGGGCCGCCGCGCAGAAGAATTTCCTCGATGGCGACGGCGGCGTCGAGCGTATAAGTTGGTGCGAGGCGCTGGTCGCGCACGATGCGGAGCGGACCGCCCAGGCGGCCGAGTTCGACGACGAGAGAAACGAAATTCCTGCGATACGGGCCGAAGACGCCGCAGACGCGGACGATCCAGAATTTATCGAGAATTTGCGCGACGCGGCGTTCGCCTTCGAGTTTGGATTTACCGTAGACGCTGAGCGGGCGCGGGTCATCTTCCTCTGTATATGGCGATGATTTCTCGCCGTCGAAAACATAATCGGTGCTGAAGTGCATCAGGGGAATGCGGAGCTTCTTGCAAGCCGCCGCGATGTTCGCCGGACCGTCGGCATTGGCGCGCATGGCGAGAGCGGGCTGAGATTCGCAAGCGTCCACGTCCGTGAGGCCGGCGGGATTGAGGACGACGTCGGGGCGCGCGGCTTCGATGGCGCGAGAGATTGCGGCGGCGTCGGTGATGTCGGCTTCCGCGTGGCCGGCGGCGATGATTTGGTGGCGTGGCGCGAGGATTTCAGCAATCGCGCGAGCGAGCATGCCTGCTTTACCTGTGAGAAAAATCTTCAAGTCGAATGGCTCTGTTGAAATCCTCGCAATAACACCGAACAAAAGCGAAAAGCAGATCCCTCACCCCGCAAACCCCGCGGGGATTCGGGATGACAACATACTACAAAGGCTCGCAACAACCGGATGTCAATACAGCCAAGGCGGAATCAGAGTTCGGCGAGCGTGGCGCGCCGATTCACATAAAATTTTTCGTAATACTGCTGATACTCGCCGCTTTTCGCCTGATGCACCCAATCCATGTGGCTGCGATACCACTCGACGGTGTGCTCGAGGCCGCCATCGAGATCGGCGACGGGAGCCCAGCCGAGTTCGCGGCGGATTTTGGAGTCGTCGAGGGCGTAGCGGCGATCGTGGCCCGGGCGATCCTGGACAAATTCGATGAGGCCTTCGGGCTTATTGAGCAATTTCAGCAAGCTGCGGACGATGCCGATGTTGGGGACAGGCTTTCCCGAGCCGATGTTGTAAATCTCGCCGATTTTTCCTTTCTGCAGGACTGCGTCGATGGCGCGGCAGTGATCCTCGACGAAAATCCAGTCGCGCTCGTTGAGGCCGTCGCCATAGACCGGGAGCTTTTTGCCTTCGAGAGCGTTGGAGATCATCAGCGGAATCAATTTTTCCGGGAATTGATACGGGCCGTAATTGTTGGTGGAGCGCGTGACGATGGCCGGGAAATGATGCGTGCGGACGTAGCTGCGCACGAGCAGGTCGGCGGCGGCTTTGCTGGCGGCATAGGGACTATTCGGCGCGAGAGGCGAATCCTCACTCGCGGCCTGCTTGGGCGACATGCTGCCATAGACTTCATCGGTGCTGACGTGGACGAAGCGCGGGACTTTGCGTTTGCGCGCGGCTTCGAGCAGGAATAGCGTGCCTTCGACATTGGTGCGAATGAATTCGCGCGCGCCGGCGATGCTGCGGTCGACGTGACTTTCGGCGGCGAAATGCACGACGGCGTCGAACGACTCGGCGAAAAGATTCTCGACGGCGGACGAGTTGCAGATATCGCCGCGGATGAAGCGGTAATTCGATTGCGACTCGACGTCGGCGAGATTCGCGAGATTGCCGGCGTACGTGAGCTTATCGAAATTGAAAATAGCGGCTTCAGGATGCGCGCCGAGAAAGAGGCGGATGAAATTGGAACCGATGAAGCCCGCGCCGCCAGTGACGAGAAGTTTCATCGCGCGATTCGCGAAACCTACTTCAACTGGATGTCCCAGCTGTAGGGGATGCCCGGGTCATTATGCGCCACGCGAAACTCGTCGGGCTGCTTGTGATGATAAGGCTCCGTGGGACAGTTGATGACGATGGCCTCGGTCTCGCTGACGCATTTGAAGCCGTGATACACGAAATTCGGAATCTGGACGAGGATGGGATTGTGGTCGCCGAGGAAAAATTCGTTGACCTCGCGGTGCGTCTTGGATTTTTCGCGCGCGTCGTAGAGGACGAGCTTGATCATGCCCCTGACGGCGGCGAAGCTGTCGATCTGCTTTTTGTGGTAATGCCAGCCCTTGACGACGCCCGGATAGGCGGTGGTCATGTAGAGCTGGCCGAATTTGATGAATTCGGAGTCGTCGGCGCGGAGAATTTCCATCAGGCGGCCGCGCTCGTCGCAAATCATTTTGAGCTGCTTGACGCGGACGCCTTCGATCATCGGCGAGCACCCGCTTTGCGGATTTGCTTCGGTTCCCCCGCCGCAGCGGGCAGGCCTGACTCTGCGGGCAAGGCGGCAACGGCTTCCATTTTGTTCGCGCCGCCCCTAGCGACGAGATTATTGGCGAGAAGAAGCGAATCGAACGTGCCGGCGTCCGTCCACCAGCCTTCAAGGATGCTGTAGCCGAGCGAGCCTTCGGCGAGATATTGATTATTGAGATCCGTGATTTCGAGTTCGCCGCGGCCGGAGGGTTTGAGCGTCTTGATTTTGCTGAACACGGTGGAATCGTACAGGTAAAAGCCCGTGACGGCATAGCTGGATTTCGGCTGCCTGGGCTTTTCCTCGATGCGCACGATGCGCTGGCGCTCGAAGACGGGCACGCCGAAACGCTCGGGATGCGGGACTTCCTTGAGAAAAATGTGAGCGCCGCGAGAGGCTTTCCGGAATGCTTCGACGCCGGCGACGATATTGGTTTCCAGGATGTTGTCGCCGAGAGCGACGCAGATGGAATCGCCTTCGGCGAAATTTTCAGCGAGGCGGAGAGCGTCGGCAATGCCGCCTTCGCCTTCCTGATAGGCGTAGGCGAGCGTGTGGAGATCGAAATCCTTGCCGTTGCGAAGGAGGCGGAGAAAATCGCCGGCGCTCGTGCCTCCGGTGACAAGCATGATGTCGCGAATGCCCGCATTCACGAGAGTCTGGAGCGGATAAAAAATCATGGGGCGGTCGTAAATCGGGAGGAGGTGTTTGTTCGTGACGCGCGTCAGAGGAAACAGACGCGACCCGATTCCACCAGCCAGAACCACACCCTTCATCGCGACAGCCTTTCGCAAGGAGATTTCTGTATTTAGTGAATCGACTTCTCGAGCTGTTCGAGACGCTTCTTGGCGTCCTTGCGCCCCGGATCGAGCTGAAGCGAGGCGCGATACTGCTCGGCGGCGTCCATTTTCTTGCCCTGGGATTCGTAGAGACGGCCCAGCCAATAACGCGCGGCGGAATGAGACGGCCAGTCACTGCGCTCGGGCGTCGTGGCGAGATAGGATTTCATATTCTGCTCGGCGACGTCGAGATCCGAACCCATGAGGACGCGCGCTTCGCCGCGATAATACGCGAGGCGAGAATCCTTGGAATCGAGTTTTGCGGCTTCGAGGGCCATGCGATCCACCTGGTCGCCCTTGCCCAATTTGCCGTAATAGTCAGCGAGTTCGAAATAGACTTCGATTTTCTTCGGGCCCGGGTCGAGAACGGCGTTGTATTCACTCGCGGCGTCGTCATTTTTGCCGAGATGGAGATCGTAGTCGGCGCGGGCGACATGACCCTGAACAGGATCGAGTTTTTCAATGGCCTGAACCTGATCGAGAGCGTCTTCCTTGCTGCCGCCAACGATCCAGGGAGCTTCGAGAAGATAATCCTCGAGGTCGCGGCGGGCGGAGATGTTGGCGGGATCGAGCTTGACCGCAGCCTCGAATTCCTTTTTTACCTTGCGCGCGGCGAGGAAGCTCTTGTCGCGATCGGCTTTTTCACCATACGCGCGGCCAAGCCATTGATGATAAAGGCTGGAATTCGGGTCAGCCTGCGCGGCTTTTTCGAGTTCGGAGACGGAACCATTGAAATCCCTGGTTTCGTAATAGCAGCGGCCGAGCCAGAAATGCGCTTCGGCGCCTCCGGCATTTTCAGAGACGAGCGCGCGAAGAAGCTGAATCGCGGAAGCGTAGTCGCCGGAATCGAATTCCTGCTTCGCGCCGCCGAGATCGGCGCTGGAGGATTGAGGCGCGAAAGCGCGGGCTGAAGGCACAAGAAACAGCGCGGAAGCGGCGAGAGTGAGGGCGAGACGCATCACTGGTTCTCCACCGGGCTGACTTCCTTGCCGTCGCGCAATACTGTGTCTCCACCAATAGCCACGATTTCCCCCTCGCTCAAGCCGGACGTGACTTCGTAGTCGGACGCGTCGGCGACGCCGACTTCCACAGCGCGCTTGTGCGCCACGCCGCCCTCGACGACAAAGACGTAGTGCTGAGCGCCATCGGCGTGGACGGCGCCGCGCGGGACAGAGAGAACGTTGTCGCGCTGGCGGACTTCTATTTTCACATCCACGTTCACATTTGGAAGAAGTTCGAGCTTGCTGTTGTCCACGGAGCAAAGGACCTCGCCGACACTGCGGACCTGACGCTGGACGACTTGCTTGGGGACGGTCTCCGTGACGCCGGTCCAGGCGCGGCCGGGGAGCGCGGCCCAGGCGATATCGACTTTTTCGCCCGGGGCGAGCCAGCCGAGATCGGGCTCGTCCACAAAAGCGCGGACGCGGACGTGGCGAAGGTCGGCCATTTCGGCAAGGGACTGACCGACCTGGACGTAATCGCCGGCCTGGATGGAGCCGTGGCCCTCGCTTTCTCCCAAGGAATAAAGAGTGCCGTCGAAAGGAGCGATGACGGTGGCGGATTTGACGTCGTCTTCGTAGGAGCGAATCAAATCCTCGTCGTGCTGGGCTTCGAGCTGCGCGCTTTGCATGCTGACGCTGGCGGCGGCGGCGAGCGCGGCTTTTTTCTGGCGCGCAGTGTCGAGCGCGGTCTGAGCCTGCGCGAGCTGGGACTGGTTGGCGTCGAGTTCGTCCTGCGTGGCAGCTTTCTGGGCGACGAGCTGCTTCAGTTGCTCCTGCTGCTTCTGGAGGCTGGCGACGTCGATTTGGGCTTTGCGAATGTCGCCATCGAGCTGCGCGAGCGTATCGGGAGAGCCTCCGGCCTGCGCGTTGTGATACTGCGCTTCGGCAGAGAGAAGGTCGGCTCTGGCTTTCGCGAGCTGGGCGCGGACGGTGGAATCATCGAGCGCGAGGATGAGCTGGCCCTTATGGACGGGCTGGCCTTCCGTCGCGGCGATCTTGCTGACAAAGGTGGCGAACTGGGCGCGCGCGACGAAGGGCGCGATAGGTTCAACTTTCCCGTTGCTGGTGATAAAGGCAGTGATGTTCTGACGTTTCACCTTGGCGATGCGCACATCGGGCGCCTGTTCGCGATTGGCCAGGAGGAGCATGACAGCGATGACAACAATGGCTCCGGTGACCCAGAGAATCCATCGCCGCCGCGGCCCTGATTCAGTGCGTTCGATCGCCAAGAGAAGACGCCCCCAGAATTTCGTCGAATTGTAACAGACGGCTCCATGGCTTGCCTATGACAGCGCGGAGGGACTGTTCCGCAATGCGCAAATTCGCGACGGCCGCGCAGCGCCGCGGGCCTAACTAATGGGATGGTACACTCGGCGGCGAGGATGCCAGTCGTATACGTCGTCTCGGAGGACTGGGCGCTGCGAGCAAACGTGCGAGCGGAATTGCGCGAGCGCGGAATCGAGGCGCTGGGCATGGAAACCGCGGACGACGCGGGCGCCGCGCTGGCGGCGAATGAAATGCCGGACGCGATGGTGCTCGATGCGGGCGCGAGGGCGGCGCGTGAACGAGCGATTCGACAACTGGCAGAACGCGTGCCGACGATAGTTGTGGCGTCGCGGACGGAGGCGGCGGAGATGCCGAAAGGCGCGAAGATTTTGTACCGGCCCGCGAGGGTTGGAGAGATTGTTGCCGCCGTGCTCGAACAGCTCAGAGGCGGCGGCGGGTCTGAATGAATACGCGAAAACAATGCGACGAAAAAGCAGACCCCCTGCCTGCGGCAGGCAGGCTCGTCGTCCCGATGAAAGGAATCGGGACTCGCTCGGGATGACTACGCAAAGACAAGGCAGAGCGGACCGCCCTTCGAACCCGCCACAGGCGGCTTCTCAGGACAGGCCGCACTCCCCAAAAAATCACAGCAAATGCATTGCGTCTAGCCGAGGATGCCCTGGTAGGATTTCGGCAATTTGGCGACTTCGTCGCGGGAAAGCTTGAAATTATCCGCGATGAGGCCGGGCGGATTCGACGCGAGAAACGACGAGATGGAAATTTCCTGATAGACGCCGCTATTAAAGAGGATGAGGATGCGCGTCGGCTCGTCGCCAATTTGTTCGATGTAGTGGCCAAAGCCCTGCTGGATGAAAGCGACCTGGCCCGGCTGGAATTCGTCGGTGAGGACGCGGCCGTGCGCGCCGAAAATTCCGACGCGGGCGCGGCCGGAAATGTAGTACTGCCACTCGTCGGCGTTCGGATGCCAGTGCATTTCGCGGAGCGCGCCCGGCTTCAAATCCATTAGCGCTCCGGTTAGTGTTTTTTGTATCGGAAATTCGACGGAAGAGACAACGCGCTCGGCGCCGCCGGGAAATTCAGATGGCTTGTGCATGCCGAGACGGAATTTGTGCGGGAACTGATTGGAATCGGGATCGCCGCCGCGAAGCTCTTCGGGGATCGGCGGCGGAATTTTTCCCGGCGTGATGTAAAGCTCGGATTTCGGAAGCGTGGCGACGACGGCGGGCGGCAGGCCGAGATTGCGCGCGACGACGTTTGGCGCGGTGCGAGCGACCCAGTCCGTGATGCTGAAGGTGCCGAACTCCGAAAAATGGCCGTTGTCGAAGACGAGAATGAAGTGCGCTTCGCCGGGGCCGAGGCACTGGATCGCGTGGCCGTGGCCCTGCGGGAAATACCAGACGTCGCCCGGGCCGAAATCGGATTGTTCGGCCTGGCCATTGGGCGAGATGACGGTGGCGCGGACGTTGCCGCTGATGACGAAGGCCCATTCTGCGGCGATGGCGTGCCAGTGGAGTTCGCGAAGGCCGCCCGGCTTGAGGCGCATGGAGACGCCGGCGATGCTCTGTGAAACCGGAAACTCGTCGACGTTGGCTTCCTTCGCCGAGCCGGCTTCACCGACCCAGCCGACGGATTTTTCGATGTCGTATTTGAACGGCAAAAGCGGCTCGTGCTTTTTGCCGCTCTGCGGGATTGCCTCGGCGAGAGGAGCGGCAATAAGCGAGCCGGCGGCGAAACCCGCGGCGGCGAGAGACGTGGCGCCGAAAAGTTCGCGGCGCGACCAGCGATTTCCGTTTTGCTGCGAATCATTCGAACCCATGAGTCACCTCGTGTATGAATTCCAAATCATTCCAGCGCGCAACGCCGCCCAGTTTGCTTGCACGACCATACGGCGGAGAAAGAGGCGCGTCAAGCGGGGCAGTCGCAGTCATTGCTGATGTGCCCAAGGTGGAACGAGGAGAAAAGATTCGCTAGAATTGTCGGCTTTCGCGGCGAATTCGATAGCGAAAAGGGCGAGGACGAGCTCGCCAAGAGGATGACGAATGCAAATTTATACGGAACATTTGACGTTTCATACGAAGCAGAAGCGCGAAATCATCAACATCACCGAGCAGGTGAAGGCCGCACTGCAAAAGTGCGGATATCACGACGGGTTTGCGATCGTCTCGGCGCTGCATTCGAACAGCGCGCTGTTCGTGAACGACGCGGAGCCGGGACTCGTCGAAGACATCGCGGCGTGGCTCGAAAAGATTTGCCCGGCGAACGATAGTTACAAGCACACGGGACGATTCGAATCTGCAACTGAAATTCACTTGCAGGCGATGCTGCTGAATCACACGGAAATTATCGGCTTCACCGAGGGGAAGCTCGAGCTGGGGCCGTGGCAGTTCATCCAGTACGCGGAGCTGGACGGGCTGAGGCCGAAGCGAGTGCTGATCAAGATTATTGGAGAATGAACGAGCAGCTGTCGGCTAATTCTCGAATTGAATCAGCCGCGGATTTTCGCGCGCCTCTCCCCTGAGAAATGGCAGAGCACCGAGGAGCAAGAGGACGCTCGGGTACACGGCCCAAAACAGCGAGCAAAACGCAAGAACGCTCAAATCCCAGCCCAGAGTCCGAACGCTCTTAAAAACCGAGAAAAGCGTGAAGGGCATCGAGATCAGGAACATTCCAGCTAAGACAACGACGGGAATCAGGCAAGCTCGGAAGCGCGTCGCTGAGCTTGCGCCCGCCTGCCGCGACCAAAATGCGCCAAGAGCGCCTATCAGAGGAAGCGATGCCAGCCAGGGAACGTAAATCAGAAGAGCGTAATCGGATGTGATGGAGAGCCCTTCCGGGTACATGTTCGCGCGGAATGCACCAATAAGACCGGCAAGCATGACGGCGGTCATGGACAGGCCGGGGAGCCACAGATTCTTAGTGCGTTGAGTCATTACGTTCTCCTCCAGAGCTGCGCGGCGCAAGCGGCGAAGCCGATTCCAGTTGGGAATTTCGTCGAGCGAGCGATGGATTGCCTCCGATTCCGACACGCCGCTGCGGCGAAGATCGCTAAAGATTTCTTCGAGGTGGCCGGAAAGCTCGGCGACGATTTCTTCTTCTCGGTGCGACTCGAGAGGAAGGCCGCGGAGATGCGAGCGAACGAGATTTTTCCAATCAGGCAAAGATCACCTCGGCGACGAGCGAAAAACTGCGAAATCGAACTGACTTTTCATGCCGCGACCTGCTGCTTGCGTTCCCGACCGAAGAATGCAGCGGGCAGGGCGCCGATGGACAAAGCGACGCCGGGCAGAACAGCCCAGTTGAGCATGAACCAAGCGAGAGGAACCATGCCGGGCGTGTGGCGGTCCACGGCGATGGCCACAGGGAGAATAAGCCAAGGCAACGCAAAATAGATCAGGGCGAGGAAGGTCGCGGAGACGATACTCGCGCGCAGTGTTCCGCCCTGGTGGCGCGATATAGCCGCGCCGAGATATCCGAGAACAGGTAAAGTGAGGAGCCAGGGGAGATAGATGGTCGCCGAAACGCCCTGGGCAGCAGCAAGGACGATCGGCCTCATGCGGAGGACTTCCACCATGAACGTCAGCAAGCACGTCCCGATCAAAGACGTGATCAGCGCGGGAATCCAGAACTGGAGCACGCGATTGTTCATTTCTTCATCTCCTTGTTTCGCTCGTTCGATCCTGCGGACGAACCCGCGGGCGTTTGGAAATTCGCTCCAAGAGCGCGTGGCGGCTTCTTCTGCGTCAATTCCCTGCCGCAGAAAATTCGCGTGAACGTCTTCGAGATGGCCAGCGAATTCGGCGATAATCTCGTCGCGTTTGGCACAGGCCAGCCGCAAGCCACCGAGCCGTTCCGTTACCTTGCTCTCCCAATCAGGCATGGGCGACTCCGGCGAGGCGGTGAAGCGCCTGAAAGAATCTCGTCCATTCCTGACGCAGAGGCGCGAGATGCTTGCGACCCGCGGGCGTGAGGCGATAGCAGCGGCGCTTGCGGCCGGATGCGGCGATTTCCCACGCGCCCTTGACCCAGCCGCGCTTTTCCATTTCGTAGAGCAAGGGATAGAGCGAGGCCAGATTGAAACGCAACGCGCCGCGGGTTTGCTGCTCGATGCGCTTGGCGATTTCGTATCCGTGGAGCCGCTGTTCGGCGAGCACGGTGAGAATCGCCAGTTCCCCGCTGCCGCGTTTCATTGCCGGTGCGATCATTGCGAGAGGTCTCCTATACTCAGGAATCCTATAGATGGGATTCGAAGAGGTCAATGGTACGGAGGTACAGCTGTACTTCGCAACGAACAAACGGATTACATCCAGATGCTCACTGCTCCCAAGAGGGAGTGAAGCCGGTGCGATTGGTTTTTTCGCCAGCGACGAGCGGGCGGATGCAGAGTTTCGTCGGATCGCGCTCGTCGCACTGATAGATCTGCATCATGGGCAAGTCCTGGGGCTTCACGACGTAGACGCCGCGCTCCATTTCGTCGGAGGCGCCCTGATCGTCGGTGACGACGGGACTGCGCCGGCGGACGCGGATGCGAAACGCTTCCGAGGACGGTTCGTAATTGGCGAACGAGAAACAATGGCCGATGCAGGCGCGGTCGACGATGTGCATGATGAAGTAGACGCGCGAATCTTCGGGATTCCAGATCGTCTCCGTGACGCGAGTGCCGAAGGGCAGCGTGCCGACGAGATTTTCCGCCTGGCGCTCCATGTGATTGAGGGCGAGCGTGTCCTCGAACGTCCACGTGAAGAAAAACGCGGCGCAAACCGCGAAGCCGGCGAGATGCCACCAGCGCGGCTTCACCGAGCCGAGGACGCAGAGGCCGAGAATCGCGGTGATGGACGTGAGCCGCATGAGAACGAGGCCCGCGGGCGACGTGTATTCGGGCAAGAAGAAATTTTCAGGCAGCATCGCCGCGGCGAAAACGAGAACGGCCCAGAGTTCGAGCGGCACGCGGAAGGCCCAGCGCGAATCGGCATGTTTCCAACCGCCGATGATTCCCGAAATCATGCACAGCGCGCCGAAGGCGAGCACGGCGTATTGGAGATCTACGTAGCGCGCGCCGTAGGTGACGAGCTGGTCGGCGCCGTTGAAGAGATAAAAAGTGGCCGTCTCAAACGTGTCGGATTCGAAGAGACGCAAAATGAAGACGCGAACGGCGTACACCGAGCCGAGCGCGGCGGCGAATAGGAGCCAGTGAACCGCGTTAGGCAGGCGCTCTGAAATTTTCACATAGCACGCGGCGCCGACGAGCCAGACGAACACCATCGGATGCGCGACGAGAACGATCAGCGCGATGAGCGCGACGAGGAGCCATTCGATTCCACGTGCGCGCCACGTGATTGCCAGCGCGAAACAGGCAAGGCCGATTGCGAGGTAGTAGTTCATGAAGCCGAGCTGGAACGTCCAGCCATACGCGACCATGGCGAGCGCGGGCGCGAGAAACCACGGCGCGCGGCGCGTCGCGGCGCTCAAGAGCGCGAACGCGCCCCAGAAAAAAACCAGAACGCAGACGCAGGCGACGATTTTTTCGGCCGCGGCGAAGCCGAGGAGGCTCGAGAGGCGATCGAGCGCGGTGTCCACGAGAATGTTGTTCCACTGACGGACGATATAGAGGCCGGGCGCGCGGCCCTGGCGAATCAGATGCGCGAGCCAGGCGTTGTAGATGTGGCTGGCGTAGTCGCCGCCCTGGATGTGGCGCTGCCAGAGGCACGGGACGACGACGGCGGCGGAAATCGCGAGGACGACGGCCCAGCGATCGCGCAGGAATTGCCGGGTGCGATTCAAGGCGGACGGAGCGGCGGCCGCCGTCGCGGCCGCATGGATTGGAGCGTCGCGCATGCGCGAGATTGTACAGTGCGCGTCACCCTTTCACGGAAAAAGCTTTCACCGCAAAGGCGCAGAGGCACGCAGAAACTGCACCGATCGCAGCGGCGAAAACGTTCTCTTGAAAGCATCAAGATGCGTGTAACATTGCGGCTTCGACCACGTATAAAAGGCGGTGGAGGAAACCCTCCATGATTCAGGCAACGCAGCTCAGCAAGATGTTTCGCGACAAGAAGCGCGGGGAAATTCGCGCGGTGGACGGCGTCAGCTTCACGTGCCGGCCCGGGGAGATTTACGGCCTGCTGGGCGCGAACGGCGCGGGCAAAACGACGACGCTGCGAATGCTGGCGACGATCCTGGAGCCTACGGGCGGCTCGGCGACGGTGGCCGGCTACGACGTGGTGAAGCAACCGCAGGAAGTTCGCGCGCACGTGGGATTCCTTTCGACGGCGACGGCGCTATACGACCGGCTGACCGCGGCGGAGACGGTGGAATATTTCGGGCAGCTTTACGGGCTGGACGCGGCGACGATTTCGCGGCGGACAAACGAGATTTTCCAGGCGCTGGACATGGACGAATTCCGCGACCGGCGGTGCGCAAAGCTTTCGACGGGCATGAAACAGAAAGTCTCCATCGCGCGGACGCTGGTGCACGACCCGCCGGTGATGATTTTCGACGAGCCGACGAACGGGCTCGACGTGATGGCGGCGCGTTCGATCACGGATTTCATCCGGCAGTGCCGCGACAAAGGCAAAACCGTGATTTTTTCGACGCACGTGATGAGCGAAGTGGAAAAGCTTTGCGACTGCATCGGGATCATTCACGGCGGCCGGATGCGCGCCGAAGGAACGCTGGCCGATTTGAAGGCGCGGTACAGAAAAGACAATCTGGAAGAGATTTTCATCACAGTCTCGGGAGACGGGCATGCAAATTCGTAATTCGCTGATCGTCTATCGCAAGGAATTGCGCGACATGCTGAGGGACAAGCGGACGATCCGCTCGATGATCATCATTCCCGTGATCGCGATGCCGCTGATCATCGTCGGCATCGGGACGCTCGTCGGGCACCTGGAGGGAGAGGCGAAGAAACAGCCCTCGCACGTGATGGTCAGCGGCGGCCAGGACTCACCGAACGTGGTGGCCGCGCTGGAAAAAGCGCCGGATATCCAGATCGTTCCGTATCAAAGCGACGCGAAACAGGAAGTCTCCGACAAGAAAATCGGCGCGCTGGTGGAGATTCCCGCGGGATTCGATTCCGTGCTTGACGGCAACAAGGCGGCGCAGATTTCCATTGGATATTACGAAAATGATGACAAGTCGGAGCTGGCCAAGGGGCGGCTGCAGCAATTCTTCGACGATTACCGCGACAAGGTGGCGCGCGAGGCGCTGACCGCGCGCGGCGTGCCGACGAATCTGCTGGAGCCCTTCACCGTCGCGGCGAGCAACATCGCGCCGCCCTCGAAAGTGAGCGCGGCGGCAATCGGCGGATGGATTCTGTACATGGTGATCATTTTTTCGTTCTCCGGCGCGATGTACCCCGCGATGGATTTGACCGCGGGAGAAAAAGAGCGGGGCACGCTGGAGACGATTCTGTCGAGCCCGGTCTCGCGGACAGACCTCGTGGTCGGAAAATTCCTGATGGTGATGACGGCGTCGATTGTGACCACGGCGCTGTCGCTGACTTCGATGGGCGCGTCGATCGCGTGGGCGGGCCGTTCGGCCGGCAACGGAGCCGATGCCGCGTTCAAGCTGAGCTTCGATCCCACGTCCGTGATCGCGATCGTGATCCTGCTGGTTCCGCTGGCGGTGCTTTTCGCCGTCGTGCTGATAGCCGTGGCGCTGCTGGCGAAGAGTTATCGCGAGGCGCAGACGTACGTTTCTCCGCTGATGTTCCTGGTGATCATCCCGGCGATTGTCGGCGCGCTGCCTGGAGTCGAATTGAACTGGAGGACGGCGCTGATTCCGATTCTCAACGTGAGCCTCGTGAGCAAAGAGATATTCGCGGCGACCTACCACTGGAGCTACATCGCGCTGATTTTCGCGACGACGTGCATCTACGCGGCGGTCGGGATTGCGGCGGCGGTGCATATGTTCAATCGAGAGGATGTGCTGTTTAGAACCTAGAAGTTGATAGTTGAAAGCCCAAAGTTAAAAGTTGAAAGTCAAAAGCTGAAGGCCAGGCAAGTCTGAGTCACGACGAAGCGCTGCATTGAGGGCGCTGGCTGCCGCCCGCCGCAGAATCACTCCATGCTAGAATCGAATCGGGATGCCCGATAACCCGCTCATCAGCGTACGCGAACTCTCCAAGGATTTCCGCACGTTCAAGCGCCGAGAAGGCGTGTGGGGCTCGATACAAAATCTCTTTGTGCGCGACCACGTCACGGTGAAGGCCGTGGACCGCGTGAGCTTCGCGGTGGAGCGCGGCGAAATGATCGGCTACATCGGGCCGAACGGCGCGGGAAAGTCCACGAGCATCAAGATGCTCACCGGAATATTGATGCCGACGTCGGGCGAAGCGCGCGTCAACGGATTCGTTCCCTACCGGCAGCGGCGGCAGTACGTGAAGACGATTGGCGTCGTCTTCGGGCAGCGGACGCAGCTGTGGTGGGACATCGCCGTCGTGGAATCGTTCAAGCTGCTGCGGCGGATTTACGAAGTGCCGGAGCGGGACTTCCGCGAGCGCATGGAAAAATTCAACCAGATTCTCGGGATTTCGGATTACCTCTACACTCCGGTGCGGAAACTATCGCTCGGCGAGCGGATGCGCTGCGATTTGGCCGCGGCGCTGCTGCACAATCCGCCGCTGCTGTTCCTGGACGAGCCGACGATCGGCCTCGACGTGGTGGCGAAAGACCAGATCCGGAAATTTTTGCGCGCGATCAACCGCGAGTTCCAGACGACCGTGCTGCTGACGACGCACGACCTGGACGACATCGAGGAGCTGTGCCGGAGAATCATGATCATCGACCGCGGGCGGCTGCTCTACGACGGGCCGCTCGATTCGCTGAAGCAAAAATTGCTGCGCACGAAGCAGATCAAATTCGTGCTGAAGGATTCGTCGGAGATGGAGCGCGTGGAGGCTTTTTCGCGCGACGGGCTGGAGCTCGAGCGCGTGGACCAGCTCACGTACCGCATCCGGTTCGACCGCGTGAAAGTGTCGACTTCGGATCTAATCCGGCAGATTCTGGGCGCGGTGGAAGTGCGCGACCTGCTGATCGAAGACGAGCCGATCGAGGAAGTCGTGAAGCGAATTTACGCCGGCCAGGCGCTGCAAGAAGTCGCGATGTAGTCCCGCCGATTCTCCCCGCAAGATAGAAATAGCCGCCGCATTTTCGCAAATGCAAGCGCCGTCTGGCCGCTCGCAGTGCTCTCGCAGTCGTTGACGTGATACTTGTGGTCAGCGCTGAAACGAATCGCTGGTAGGAGTGGTGCGGGAGGGCAGAATCCCAGGATAACGATATAAATACTAAATCAAATTCAAAAATTTGTCAAGCCCTTTTTTATGTTGGCAAAAGTCGTCCAAGGTAAAAAAGTGTCACCCCTCGAAAATTGATGTGTTTTTGAGGCCGGTTTCAGGGCGCCATCTGGCGGAGGCGGAGGCCGCAAACCTTGCATTTAGAGTCTTTTTCGGATTTCGTGCCTGGCCAGACGGAGTGGCAGCGAGGACAGGGCCAGTCGGCGAAGCGGCGACGATCCGAGAGACCCTTCAGGACGGCCAGAACCACAAGCCCCAAGGCGGCTGCAAGGACGTAGGCCTTATGCCCCTTCCACGCGGCGAGCCCGTAAGCGCCGCCGGCGAGCAGAGGGAGGACGTTGTCAATGATGTGGACCCATGACCAGCCGCGCTGTTGTTTCGCCCGCTTTTGCAATTTGTCGAATTCCTTCCAGGCCGCCGCATAAGGCTCGCGAGTCGCCGCGAGTTGATCGGCAAATCCCTCGTGCGGATCGACTTCGGAGCGGAAGATTCTCCACTTCATAAAGAAAGTATATCGCGGAAAATCAATCAGTCGGTAACCTGGACGTCCTCTCCGGTGGCTTTGCCGAGGGCGCGAAGATACGCGTCTATGGCGGCCGTCTGGCCGAAGACGAGACGCGACATGAAGCGGAAAACGGGATTATAGACTTCGCCGTTCTCAGTGATGCGCACAGTCGTGACGCCGGCGGCCGATTGTAAGGAATATGTCCATGTTCCGGAATAGGGCAGGTTCTTCGTGGCGATGCGGCGCTTGACGGACGCCGGCGGAACGCTGTCGAGGATTTCGTAGGTGACGGTTTCGCCGTTGCGCGTCGTCTCGCGCTGGAACGTGCCGGGGACGTCCCCGGAAACCGATTCGCATTTGACGACATCGGGACGCCAGTTCTGCGGGCCAGTGATAAGCGCGAAAAGTTTCTCCGGCGCTGCGTGATACGAGGCGCTGCGCGAGGCGACGTGCCGCGTGGGGAGCAAGTAGCCGATTCCGACCACGACGACGACGAGCAGAACAAGACCGCCGAGCACAATCAGAATGATTTTCATCGGTCGCGCTCCCTTTTCCGCCGGCGAAGCATGATGGCCGCGTGTTTCGCGAGGGCCTCGATGCCTTTGAGCGCCGATTCTAAATCATTCGGACGCATCAGCCGGAACATTTCGCGCACGAGATCCGGATCGAGAATCGAATTCTCGTCGCGGACGCGCGCGCCTTTCGCGGTCAGACGCAACCCGACGCAGCGCGCGTCGGATTTGTCGCGCGTCCGCGCAATATAGCCGCCGCGGACGAGCCTGGACGCTTCGATGCTCATCGCCGAGCGCCCAATTCCCATGTGCTCGGCGAGCCGCGAAAGCGTGAGCGGCCGCGCCGAATGCAAATGATCGAGGACGCTGGCCTGATGCTCCGTGAGCGATTTCCCCGACTCGTCCGCGCGCACGTGCTGCCGGTGGCAGGCGAGGAAAATGGCCGGATAAGCGTCCAGGAGGCGCCGGACACGCGAATCGAACATAGCGGGATTGTGGGGCAGATGGTTTGAATCGTCAAACAAAATTGCCGGAGAGGAATATCGAGGAGCGCGAGGGCGGCGCCGCGAGTTACTGCCGGAACTGCTGGAGGAAATCGAGAACGGCTTTCCAGTTTTCAGCCGCGCCCAGAGGATTGCGATCGTCGCGGAGAGTCGAGGAGCCATGCACGCCGGCGATCTGGGGCAGGAACTGGACTTTGTCCTTCGTGTCCGGGACGAAATCGAAAATGGCGCGAGCCTTTTCTTCCTCGTCGTCACTTTTTGCGGAGTCCACGAAAACGGGGATGTTCACTTTCGCGGCGGCGTCGCGGACGAGATGTTTGTCTTCGAAATATTCGCCCGGAGAAAACGAAAGAAGCCCGGCGATTTCTCCGGGATGCTTCGCGGCGAGCAGAAATACGAGGGAGGCGGAATAACTGCTGCCCCAGAAGATGACTTTGCGCGACGGATCTTGCTTCCGCGCCCAGGCGAGCGCGGCTTCGAGGTCGCCGAGGGCATCGAGATAATCAGCGGAGCGTGCCAGCTGCGCCGCGGTTTCGTTCTTGTGACCCCACATGTCGCCGCCGGCGCGCTGGTCGAGGGCGAGACAGCTGAAACCGGCATGGACAAGGCGCGGAGCAACCAGCGCGTACTCCCAGTGATTCGACCCAGCCTGATGAAGGAGCAGAACGATCGGGGCAGAAGCGCCGGGCGCCGGATAATAAACCGCGTGAATCTTTAGACCGTCGGCGGAGACAAAGGAAACTGGCTGTTGCGCCCGTGCAGATTCCGCAAAGGCGCTGACAAAAAGCGCCGCCAGTAAGAGGACAATCAAGCTACGCATGGCAGGTGTCTCCGTTCTTCGCGCAATAAATTGCCGAATCGGAATTATGGCACAAATGAGCTAGCTGCAGTGATTCACGAACTTGCGGCGGAAATTGTCAATCGCGCACTCCGGCGGTAGAATCCGTGCCGACAAACACGGAGCAGAAAGTAGCTTTCGATGATACACGGCGCGCATATTTTGATTTACAGCGAGAATCCGGAAGCGGACCGTGCATTTTTTCGCGATGTTCTGGGATACGCCTCGATAGACGCCGGCGGAGGGTGGCTGATTTTCAAGTTGCCGCCCGCGGAACTGGCCGTTCATCCCGCGGATGGAATAAAGCCAGAGGTTCACGGCAATCAAAAGATGCTCGGAGCGGTCCTGTATCTGATGTGCGACGATTTGAAGGCGCAGATCAAAATGCTCGTCTCCAAAGAAGTGAAGTGCACGGAAATTGCTGAAGAACGGTGGGGAATCCGAACCTCGATTCGCTTGCCGAGCGGCGGAGAAATCGGCCTCTACCAGCCCAAGCATCCGACGGCGCTGGATCTCAAGACGAAGTAAGCCCGGGCTCGGCCATCGAAGGGCTTGCATTCGAAGCGGAATAGGAGTAGAAGGAAAAGCAGAAGGGCAATAAACAGTCATTTTGGGCCCGCGCGGCCTGGAGCACTTCCGGGTATCCCACGCGCGGGCCTTCTTCTTTTTGAGCTGATATTTCCGGGTGCGGCGGACGCGCACGCGGCTGTGCTACGATGAAGCCTCGGGAATGAAAATGGATCGAGGCGCGGAATAATGGCTTCGCGGGCGCAGGCGCTGCTGCCGTACGCGGAATTTTCGCGCATCGGGTTCGTGAACATCCTCGCGTTTCGCCTGCGGTATTTCACCGGCATCATCACGTACTTCCTGAACGTCACGGTGTACTTCTTCATCTGGACTGCCGTGTTCCACAACGCGCAGGGCGGGTCGATCGCGGGATTCAATCTGGAGCAGATGATCACGTACGTCAGCGTGGGATGGATTATCCGCTCGTTTTACTGGAACACGATTGATCAGGAGATGGCGTACGAGGTGATCGAAGGCAAGATCGCCATGGATTTGATCAAGCCCGTATCCGTGCAATGGATGTGGATTTTCCGCGCGATGGGCGAATCGGCGTTCCGGCTGGGGCTGCTGACCGTGCCGACGGCGATCGTCGTGGCGCTGGTGTTTCCGGTGCACGGGCCGGCGTCGTGGACGGATTTCTGGCTGTTCGTCGCGGCGGTGCTTGGGTCCTTTTTCCTGATGGGCGCGATTAATTTCATGATTGGCACGTGCGCGATTCCGCTGAAATCCATTCTGGCGATGATTCGCGCGAAATACTGGCTGATCGAACTGCTTTCAGGCCTGCTGATTCCGATGACGTATTTCCCGAACCGCGTCGCAAAGTTGCTGGCGTGGCTGCCTTTCGAGCACATCGCGTACACGCCGCTTTCGATTTACCTGGGGAAATTCTCGACGCGCGTGGCGCTGGAAAAACTGGCGCTGCAATGGGTCTGGGTGATCGTGCTGATGTACGCGGCGCATGCGTGGTGGGAACAGGCGTCGAAGAAGATAACGATTCAGGGCGGATAGGCGATGGCGACGGCGGAAAATCCGGTGATGATGACGCGGCGCGAAAGCGGCGCGCGGCAACTGTGGCGCGGGTTTGTGCGGCATTGGGAGCTTTTCTGGGAATACTTCGCGCAGTACGCGAAGATGCGCGTGGGATATAGGGGAGATTTTTTCGTCACGCTTGCGACGAGCTTTGCGGCGACGATATTTGCGCTGGCGTTCGTGATCGTGTTATTCGAAAAAGTGCCGGCGCTGGCGGGATGGAGGCTGCCGGAAGAAGTGTTTCTTTATGGGTTCTCGCTGCTGCCCTACGGCCTCTTTAACGTGCTGAGCTTGAACCTATATGATTTCGGGAACAACTACATCATCGAGGGAAAATTCGATCGCGTGATGCTGCGGCCGGTCTCGACGCTGTTTCAGGTGCTCTTCGAGCAGTTCCGGATTGAATCGTTTCAGGAAGTGGCGACGGGGATTTTCTGCATCTGGTGGGCGTCGAGAGAGCTGCAAATTCACTGGACGGCGGGCAAAGTGCTGCTGCTGTTTTTCTGGGGCATCTGCGCGGCGGTGATTTACGTTTCGGTGTTCCTGCTATTGACGACGGTATCGTTCTGGTTCGAGGACCGCATCGGCGTGCATCCGCCCGTGTGGAACGTGATTGCGTTTGGGCGCTGGCCGCTTTCGATTTACTCCGGCGCGGTGCAATTCTTTCTCTGCTGGATTATTCCGTTCGGGCTGGCGTCTTTCTATCCCAGCGTGCGATTTCTGGGAAGGACGGCGACACCGGAGTATCTGGCGTTCGTGCCCGTGGTGGCGCTGGGATTTCTGATTCTCTCGATTTCGACGTGGAATTTCGGCACGCGGCACTACTCCTCAACAGGCTCGTGAGGGCCGCTCTATAGTCTCTTCGCACGTTATCCGCGCGAAGGGAACAACTCGCCTGCAATTCTCGTTAATCTAAATAGAGATGAAATTGAAACGAACCATGTTCGCAGCCATCGGGCTCTTCGCCCTCGTGCCGCTTATCGCCGGCGCGATCGGGGAGCATCTCGGCCCATGGATTCTGCGGCCGATGCGGAAGCCGCTCAATCCAGCTTTGGTCACGAAGGCGGATGCGATCTTCGCGCGAGACGGCGTGAAGCGCGAAGAGTTTGACGTTCGCGCGCAGGACGGAGTGATGCTGCGCGGCTGGAAGGTTCGCGCAAGAACGCCCAATGGTGACTGGGTGCTGCTGTTCCACGGCATCGTGGATAACCGCGCGGAGATGGCGACGTACGCGGATTTCCTGCTGCGGGCGGGGTACAGCACCGTGATGATGGACTCCCGCGAGCAGGGCGCGAGTGGCGGAGAGCTCGCGACATTTGGATGGAGAGAGCGGTGGGACACGAAGAAGATCGTGGATGAGCTGTACGCGACCGAGAAGCCGAAAAACGTGTTCGAGCTTGGGGAATCCATGGGTGGCGCGATTGCGTTGCAGTCCGCCGCAGTGGACCGGCGGATTCGAGCTGTAGTCGCGGAAGCATCTTTCGCCAGCCTGCAAGAAGTAAGCTACGACTACGCCGGTCTGGACGTGAGCCCGACGCTGGGGAGAACGCTGTTGCGGCCGGCGTCGTATCTGGCGCTGCGCTCGGCAGAGATAGAGGGCGGATTCCACGCGAGCGATATCTCGCCAGAGAAAGCCGTGGCCTCGCGCGCGTTTCCCGTGCTGCTGATTTGCGGGACGAGCGACAACATCATTCCCTGCCGGCACTCGCAGATGATTTATGCCGCTGCCACGGGGCCGAAGGAACTGTGGATTGTGACGGGAGCGGGCCACACGGGCGCGTTTGGCACCGAGCCCAGCGAATTCGAGAGGCGCGTGCTCGAATTTTTTCGCAAGAAATCATAATTGAGAATCTTTCCTCAGGGGGCTGAAGCCCACTTCCATCGCGACTTGAGCGGCACGGCTGAAGCCGTGCCCTGACGAAAAGACACTATCATTCGTCACTATCCCTTGTACTGGATGACGACCATGGTGATGTCGTCGGCCTGCGGGGCGCCGCCGGTGAATTCGCGGACGCCAGTGCGGATGGATTCGGCGAGCTCTTCGACGGTCGTGCCGGTGAATTTCCGCATAAGGCCGCTGAGGCGCTCCTGTTCGTACATCTCGTCCTGTAAATTCTTCGCTTCGGATACCCCGTCGGTATAGATGACCAGGAAATCGCCCGCGCCAAGAGTCGTGCGAGCGCATTCGAATTGCGCGTCAGGGAACATGCCGACGGGAAAATTAACCGAAGAAAGCTCGATGAGTTCGCCAGAGGCGCGGCGAATGAGCGGAGGGACATGGCCGGCGTTGATGTACTCGAGGTCCCCGTTGGGATCGAGGACGCCGTAGAACATGGTGGCGTAGCGATCTTCGCTGGAGCGCTGGCAAAGATACTGATTAACGCGGCGGGCGGCCTCGGCGAGGGGGATATCCAGGGCGGCGGTGGTGTAGAAGACGCCCTGCAGAAGCGTGGCGAGAAGCGAGGCGGCAATTCCCTTCCCGGAAACGTCTCCGACGAAAAAGCCGAAGCGGCCGGAGCCGAGGTCAATGACGTCGAAACAGTCGCCGCCGACGGAATGGCAAGAGAGCGTGGAACCGGTGACGGCGACGTGGGCGAGCTGGGGAAACGTCTTGGGGAGAAGTTCGCGCTGAATCTGGCTGGCGATTTCGATTTCGTGGTCGAGGCGAGCCTTGGCGCGCGAGGCGGAAAAGAGACGAGCGTTTTCGATGACGTTGGCGGCTTCGCGGGCGAGAGTGCGGAGGACTTCGCGGTCTATGTCGGAGAAGGCCGTGGAGGGAGAACGGCTGTCGAGATAGAGGACGCCGAGAAGCTCGGCTTCCTGAGCCGTGATGGTGAGGTCCACGGCAGCGATGACGGGAAGTTTCTCGATGGGAATGCCGACGACCGTGTGGAGCGCAAGCGAAGCGACGCTGGCTTGATTGCCGATGGCGGTTTCCTCGCCGGTGTCGCTGACGATGAGTTCGCGGCGAGTGGAAGCGACACGTTTGAGAACGCCGGATGAAATTTGCAGTTCGGTGAAAGCGAGCGTTTCGCCTTTGGCGTCGCGGCCGACGACGGGGAGAAGCTTGCCAGCCTTGTCGGCGAGGAGGAGGACGCCTCGCTCGGTGCGCGTGACGCGAATCGCAGCATCGACGACAGCGGCGAGAACGTCTTCCAGAGACAAGCCGGAGCCGAGCGTGCGCGCGACTTCGAGAAGAACGCCGAGATGATAAAGGCCTTGCGTGCCGGGCGTGACCGGAGCGGGCTTTTCGACCTGTTCGATGAGCTCTTCGAGAGTGGCTTCGTTGCCCAGATAGACGATCTTGAAGGAATCGGGCATGCCGAAGTCGATGGAGTCTTTTGCTTCCAGTTTGTGCTGGCCGCCAATGCGTTCGCCATTGACGAACGTGCCGTGGCGGCTGCCGAGGTCTTCGAGGAAATGCTCGCCATCGATGGCGATGATTTGCGCCTGCAGGCGGCTGATGCGGCTGTCGCGGAGGACGAGTTCGTTGCCCGTCTGGCGGCCGACGCGAAACGGGAACGTGCAAACCGGCACCTCGCGGCGGACGCCGGCGGGGTCGAGGACGAGGATTCGTGGCGGCCGAGCCATCGCTGCGCTGGTTCCCTGCTGCTGACTCACGGCCGGCGCGAAGGCGAGAAGAGGGCGCCCGTAGGGCCGCGGGCGGGCCAATGTTATGGGATGCAAGCGCGAATAGCAACTGTGTTGGGCTGTCGGAAAGGGGCTCCAAAAAATGGAAGGTACAGGCGAAAGGTGAGGCGAAAGGAATGAAATCCATTTGCGATCAGAAAAAGTTATGTTGTTGAAATCTGGGCACTTAACTTTTCGCGACTGTGCGTTCCATTTGCGATTGAAAATCTCATATCTGAGGTGGGGGTGTGCGCAAAATGCCGGGGATTGGCAGGGGCGAGAGGCTATCCGGCGAGCGAACTCCACCGGGGGCCTCGAGTTGTTGGTACCGAGATAGCAAGTTGTAGAATTTTACTCACGCGGATAGTTTACCAGGATATAAACAAAAGTCAACTAATATTTGAGGCAAAAAGGAAAGCGGTCTGGCCATAACGGGCCGGGTAAGGCGCTGCACCCAAGACAAGAGAGGATTCCCCGTCCGAGACGGGCAAGCCCGCCACACATCGAGGCGGGCAGGCTCGTCGTCCGGACTAATAGGGTCGGGACTCCATCACGATTTCGGCGGCGCGAAAGGCAAAGCGGCGGAGTGCCGCCGCAGTCCAAAGCGAGCTTCGCTCGCCGGAAAACAATCAGCAGATCCCTCACACTGCTCGCCACAGGCGAGCAGGTTCGGGATGTCAGCCTAGGAACAAAGGCGAAAAGCAGATCCTTCGGCACGGCCCCAAAGCGACCGATTCCTCAGGATGACGGAGCGCGCGCGACGTACGAGGGATCAGTCGATGCCCTGGATGCGGAGGCTGATGAACTGATCCACGGTGAGATCCGTCATGCCGCGGGAGCGGAGGCCGGCGATGTGGTCCGGCGTGACGCCCTGAATGCGCAGAGAAACGATTTCGTCCGCTGCGGGCACGAGGTCTTCATTCACAGTTTCACGCCCTTTGCGGGCTGGCCGCGAAGAAGGAAGGTCTTCGGGTATTTTCCCTTGCCGCAGATTTTGAACGAGCCGAAATCCTTATACCAATCGCCTTCCGGCGCGTCCGGATGGGATTCGCGCCACAGTTTCAACTGGTACAAGTCTTCGACGGTGATTTTACGATCGCGGAGCCGTTCAAACAGATGGTCGCGCAGCGCGGCAGGTAAATCGGCCCATTGAATTCTTGGCATCTAATCGCCGAAGGTCAAGCGGGCGAGCTCTTTCTTGATGCGCTTTCGCTCAGCAGGATCTGAAGCAGCGCTCAATCGATCCGCGAGCTCGAAGAACCTGGACTTTTCCGCCTCTTTCGACTCAATGCCGGATTCGATGAGCTCCACAAGAACGCGATTCGTGCTCGTTTGGCGATTTTTGGCGATCGTTCTTACGCGGCGCGCCAGGGGCGAGGGAAGCGAAACGCTCTGACGCACGGATTTCTTTTCGGCCACCATGACAACAGGATACACCAGAATGCACCATATTGCACCAGGAGTATCAGGCGCCGCGCGGAACCGGCTACTGCGCAGGCTGGAGGCGGCCGCAGCGAGTCAGTCGATGCCTTGGATGCGGAGGCTGATGAGCTGGTCCACGGTGAGATCCTTCATGCCGCGGGAGCGGAGGCCGGCAATGTAGTCCGGCGTGACGCCCTGAATGCGCATGGAGACGAGCTGGTCGGGCGTGGGATGCGAATAGCCGAGCGCCTGAATCTTCTGGATGTATTCGGGCGAGACGCCTTGAATCCGGAAGGAAATCAATTTATCGGGATCGAGATTCGAGTAGCCGACGGACTTCAGCTTTTCGATGAACTCGGGGGAAACGCCCTGAATGCGGAAGGCAACCATCTTGTCGAGATCGAGATGGTCGTAGCCGGCTTTTTTCATGCCGGCGATCCATTCGGGAGTGGCGCCCTGAATGCGCAGGGCGAGGATTTTATCGGGGCTCGGCGAATAGCCCGCCTGGAAGAGCGAAGCGACGAATTCCGGTTCCACGCCCTGGATGCGGAAGGCGATGAACTTCCCGGTGTCGGAAAGCGGCAAGCCGGCTTTGCGGATGGCCTCGATATATTGCGGCGTGACGCCCTGGATGCGCGCGCCGATGAGCTTTTCGGTGGTGAGGCCGTCGAGCATTTCGGCCTGCATGTCGCGGGCGTATTTCAGGCTGACATTGAGAATGGCGAGGCTGAGCTGCTTGTCCTCGGAGATGCCGCCGAAACCGAGGGACTGCATCTCGCGGAGATAATTCGAGTCAGCGACGAAATGGAAGATGCCCGCGCCTTCGCCATTGTCGAGGAAGCCTTCACAATCGAATTTGCCGGCGTCGCGATTGATGGTGAATTTCACGTCGTGGCGGCCGGACTGCGAGACATCGAGGCCCTGAAAATCGCTGAGCGGCCAGTCGGAGGAGTCCTGCCAGTGGCCGCGCGAGCCGCGCATGCTCATGGAGAAATAGACCGTGCCGGGAACATCGGAGCGGTTGAGAGTCCAACTGCCGCTCTGCGGCTCGGCGGCCCAGCGAGGAGCGGCGAAAAGAAGGGCGGATGCAAGCATGAGGATGGAGACGGCGATGAGACGTGAATTCAGCGAACGCATGATGTCCTCCCGGCGCAGCGGTTAGAAAATCCTCGCACGCTTGAGCGCGATCAATTTATCGAGATCGAGATCCTTGAACCCGTGGCTCTGCACCTGCTTGACGAATTCGGGCGTGATGCCGTTGACTTTGGCGCCGATGTAATTGTCGGGATCGTCCTTGAAATCGGGAAGGCCCGTGGCTTTCATGGCTTTGACATATTCCGGAGTGACGCCCTGGACCTTCATGCCGACGAGTTTTTCGGCGGAGACGCTGAGGCCAGCGGCGCGCATGTCGCGGATGTAGTCTGGCGAGACGCCTTGCACTCTCATGCCAATGAGTTCATCGGAATCGGGCTGGATGCCGAGATCCTTCATTTGCTTGACGTAGTCCGGAGTGACGCCCTGGACCTTCATGCCGATGAGGCGATCCATCTTGACGTCCACGCCAGCGGCCTTCATCTGCTGAATGTAATCGGGAGTGACTCCCTGAACTTTCATGCCAATCAGTTCATCCACGCTGGGATGGAGACCGAGATCGTGGATGGCTTTGATATATTCCGGCGTGACTCCCTGAACTCTCATGCCGATGAGCTGGTCGATCTTCGCGTCGGCGCCGGCGGCTTTCATCTGCTGGATGTATTCCGGAGTGACGCCCTGCACTTTCATGCCGATGAGTTCGTCGTCGCTAACCTGCAGGCCAAGATCGTGGACGCGCTTGACATAATCCGGCGTGACGCCCTGGACTTTCATGCCGATGAGGTGGTTCGTGTCGACATTGACGCCGGCGGCGCGCATGTCGCGAATATAAGCGGGCGAGATGCCTTGAACTTTCATGCTGATCAATTCATCCACGCTGGGCTTGAGGCCGAGGTCGTGGATTTGCTGGACGTATTCCGGAGTAACGCCCTGCACTTTGAGAGAGATGAGCTGCTCGACCGAGAGATTGTCGTAGCCGGCGGCTTTCATTTGTTCGATATAGGAGCCGCTCGATGACGAGGCGGACTGGCTAGAGGCCGCACCTTGCGGCGCGGGATCGGCGGACTGCGCGGCTTGCGCGAGGACGCGGGAAGCGACTCTGTTCAACGCGCGAGACGTGGCGCGATTGAGAGCGTGCGCAAGAGGCGCGGCGGGAGCGGGAGCCGCATTGGCGTCACGCACGGACGCGGGAACGCCTTCGAAGCCGAAGAAATTCTGGGCGACGCCGACGAAAGCATTGCCGGCGAGGAGCGCGCCGGCGAGGCAGAAGAAACTCGCGGCAAAGCCGGCGCTGCGAGCGCCGCTCGAAAAGCTATTTATGCCGAGAAGGCGCTTGACGCGCGCGGCGAGAGGGCCGCGATTCGCGGCCATGGCGAACGACGGGGCGGAGCGCCACTCTTCCATCAGCGTGAGCGCGCGGGCGTAGTTCACGGCATCGCCGCAAACGGAGATGGCGACGTCGTCGCAGCAATTTTCGCGTTCATCGCGGATGCGCTTGCTGACCCACCAGACGGCCGGATGATAGAAGAGGAGAGTCTCGGCGGCGATCTGGAAGAGATTCACGAAGGAATCGAAGCGGCGGATATGCGCGAGTTCGTGGGCGATGACGGCCTGGAGCTGATCATCGTAGAGGCCGGTGAGCGCGGAGAGCGGCAACAAAACCACGGGACGGAACCAGCCGATGACCGCGGGGGCGTCGAGGCGGCGACATTCGCAGAATTCGATCATGCGGTCTAGGCGAAGGCGGCGCTGCAAAGCGCGGCACTTTTCAAGCAAGACGGCGTTGACCGGCTTCGATTCGCGGCGGCGCATCCGGGCGATGGAGAAAAAGCCTCCCGCGGCGCGGAGGCTGAGGAAGACGACGCCCGCGAACCAGGCTTCGACGAACCAGAGAAGAGCGCCGGACTGCGGAATGGGCGAGGGAATAGCCGGCGCGATCCGCGATTCTGAAAACGTCGCCTGAATGGGACTGATGGACGCGGCGAACTGGTTTGCGGGCGTGGCGGAGCTGGCATTTGCGGCGCGAGGAAGCAATTCGGTGAACGTAATCGCAGGCGCGGCGAGCATCGCGGCGAGGACGGCGACGCCGAGCATGTAACGTGCCGAAGCGGTGCGGCACAGCGCCGACACGGCGGCGTAGAGCGCGGCGAGAGCGACGCCTTCCCAGAGGAAGTGAACGAGCGCCCAACCGAGGGCGTGAAGAGTGGCGGGAGAAATGAGAGCTGAGAAGTGGCTCATCGCTGCCTCCTGGAATATTCGTCGAGTAAACGGCGCAACTGTTCGATCTCTTCGCGCGAAGTGCGGCGGCCGGAGAGAACGTGCATCATCAACTGGCTGGCGGAACCTTCGAAGACGCGCTGGAGGACGTCGCCGGCGAGCTGGCGCTTGGTCTCCTCGGCGGGAAGCTGGGCTTCGTAAACGTGGGCGCGCTGCTCTTCGTTGCGGTGGACCGTGCCCTTTGCGGTCATGATTTGCAAGAGCTTGAGGACCGTGGTGTAGCCCATGGACTTCGATTCGCTCAAGGCGTCGTGAACTTCGCGAACCGTCGAAGGCCCGCGCGACCAGAGGACGCGAAGGATTTCGAGCTCGGAAGCGGTCGGCTTGGGAAGCTGAGTCTGCGTCATGGGACGCTTATACTACGAAGAGATTCGTAGTGTCAATGAAAATTTTCGTAGAAATGAAGATTGCCCCGGGAGAGCCATCTTATCGCCCGATGCGCGGCTGTGAGAGGCTGTCTGGTGACGGCACCGCGCGAGCCCGAAATAGTCTACGCGGAGCGTAACGAGGGGTGTTCACGCTCCCATTCGACGGTGAGGCGGCGGATGGTCTCGCGAAGGCGGACAGCGAGGTCCACGATGGTTTCGAGGCGCTGGGCGCTGGTGGGCGAAAGCCTGGTGCGCTCGTGGGCGAGAAGAAGCTCGGCGTTGCCGAGGATGCCCGTGAGTGGATTATTGATTTCGTGGCGCAGGATTTCGGAGAAGTCGGAGGGGAGATCGGCAGCCCAGGCGGCCGTGAAGTCGCGCGCGAAATCGCGCGAAGCGACCTGCGGAGCGCGGAGGCGGCGAATGACGAGAGATGCGGCGAGAGCGGCGGCGCCTTCGGCGCGTGCAACGAAATCCACCTCACCCATCTGGACAAGTCCGGCGAAGCTGCACTGCGATTCCGCCGGCGCAATGACGACGACGGGCGCGTAGACGGCGAGGCGGCGCGTCACTTCATCGAGCGAGTCCCGAGAGCCAAGCAGGCGGGATTCCAGAATAATGACGGGCGGAGCGACGCGGCCCGCGCGCGACTGGAGGTCGGCGAGGCTCGAGACGACGGCGACTTCGCGGTGCTCGTGCTGGCCATCGCGCGCAATGCCGCGGGCCAATTCCTCTCGTTCCCTTCCCTCTATCATCCCAATCAGGACCGGGTTTTCCTTGACACTCATGGCTGCTCTCTTTCACGATTCCGCCGGTTGGGGTTCGGCTCGAATGATTTGCACAATACGCTGCTCTCCCGCAGCGCTCCATTCACATAGAGCGCGTGCTTAGGGCCTGATGCGAATCTGGATTCGCATTTCCTTCCAAAATGCGATTGACAGCAAGCTTCAATTCCTCGACAAGGAACGGCTTGGCGAGAAACGGAAGCCGGTGAGATTTCAGGAACTCGACGGTGCGCGGACCGAGCGTGTCGCCGGTGATAAAGAGAATGCGATGGCGCGCGGGACTACCGGTGCGAACCAGAGCGTCGTAGAACGCGGGGCCATCGAGGCGCGGCATGCGGAGGTCGGAGACGATCAGGTCGTAGGAATTGCGCGAAATCCGCGTGAGGCCTTCCTGGCTGTCGAGGACTGTTTCGACTTCGTGGCCTTCGTCGCGCAAAACGTCGGCGACCAGGCGCGCGACGGTGGGCTCGTCCTCGATTACGAGGACACGTCCGACGAACGAGCCGACGGCGCGCGGAGCGACGTCCGCGACGGGCCCGAATGCAGCGGCGGGAACAGCGAGTACAGGAAGTTCCAGGGTAAACTTGACGCCGCCGCCGCGGAGATTTTCGAAAGAGACTTCGCCGCCGTGCTGTTCCATGATGCCGTAGACGATGGAGAGGCCGAGGCCCGTGCCCACGCCCGGCGCCTTGGTGGTGAAAAACGGGTCGAAAATGCGCGAGGCGATGTCCGGCGGAATTCCGGGTCCGTCGTCGCTGACGTCAATGGCGATGCGCGAGGGAGACACAGTCCGCGTGCGAATTTCAATGCGACCGTGGCCGCGGCCTTCGAGGACAGCCTGCTCCGCGTTGATGAGAAGATTCAAAACGACCTGCTGGAGCTGGAAGGGATCGGCAAGCGTGGCGGGAAGTTTGGGCGCCAGTTTCGCGGAGACGGCGATGTTTTCGATTTTCAATTCGTAGCTGCGCAGGGCGATCGTGCGTTCGAGAATCTCGTTGACGTCCACACGGGTGGGTTCGGGTTCGGCGCGGCGCGCGAAGAAGAGCAGGTTCTTCACGATGCGGCGAGCGCGTTCCGCCTCTTCGAAGATCATTTTGGCCTCGGCGTTCTGAGCAGCGGCGGCGTCCCGCCCCAGGAGCAGCTGCGCGTAGCCCATGATCGAGGTCAGCGGATTATTGAGTTCGTGAGCGATGCCAGAGACGAGCTGGCCGAGCGCGGCCATTTTCTCGGTTTGCACTAGCTTGGAATCAATCTGACGCTGGCTGGTGATGTCGCGATAGATTTCGAGCCGGCCAATCGGCTTCCCATTTTCAGCGAGCACCGCGCGGGAATCGCGGGCGAGGACGCGGCGGTTGCGCCCAGCCAAGGCTAATTCATCGCGAAAATCCGTCCGGGAACCCTGGGCAAACGCGCGCGAGGGCGCGGCAAACGCTTCCGGATTGCGAAGCAGCGGCTCGACATGCTTCGCGAGTTCATCGAAGCTCCGAATTTGGCTGCTTTGCTGCGTTCCCAGGCCGAGAAAGTCACAGAGGCAAGCGTTGGCATGGCGGACATAGCCCCGCGTGTCGAGAAGCAGGACGCCACACTGCACGGAATCGAGCAGGCGCTGCATCTCGGCGGCAAGCCGGTCACGCTGCTCGCTGGCTGAACATTCTGCCGCCAGCCGTGATCGGGCGGTCTTGCACGACGCAATTGTGGCATCGGCGAATTGCCGAAGGCTGTCGAGGGGCACCTCCTGGTCACTGCGAAAACCGGCGAGGAGGAGCAAGGAATCCGCATTCCGCGGATCCAGCGGCATTCCGGAAAGCCATAACGATGGGTCGCCCTCCGCGGGAAACGCCCGGATGGCCGGCTGCTGTTCCTGGAACGCGACAGAAGCCACATCGCGCAACACGGAATGTGAAGATGCTGCCTGGCTTTCCGAGCCGGAGAGCGCAGCCCAATCGATCGTGGAGTCCCGCCACCGCGCAAAGCCCGCGAATTCCGCTCTTGTATCTCGCACAATTGCGACGCCCATCATGCCCAGAATCTGGTCCGGGGAGGAATTTCCGGCGATGGCCTGGTCGATTTCCGCGAGAACCTGTAGGGTGCGAATTGCGTCGATGGCTTGGCGCTGAACGGCTGCGACGGAGAGTGCAAGAGCGATGGCGCTTGCGGCATCTTCGAGAATTCTCCGGCGGGACGGGAGCCGCGCGCGCCTGGAGGCAAGCAGCGCCGCGCCAAAGAGGTGGCCGTCAAATTCAAGAAGGAGACACATGGCGGTTTTCATGCCGTCGAAGAAGCTGACAGGCTCAAGGGGAAACTCCAGCTCGTGTAAAACGAAGGAACGAGCACCTCTGGGCGCGCGCCCGTGAAGGATGGCGGAAGGGTTGACGCTCAGCCAGGATTCGGGAGGAGTCATCCCGCCTGCTTGGGCGACTCTGCCGGTCCATGCGGTGTCGTGGATACTCTTTTCAATCCAGACGCCGGCGCGTCCGGCGCGGCCGAGCTCGAGGAGCGCTTCAGCGGAGGCGGCAAGTATCGCGGAGCGTTCCTGACCGCGAAGAGCCAGCTCCGTTGCCGTGGCAAGAGCTTCGGATCCGCTACTGCCTCGGCTAAACCAAGAAGCCCAGCGGCGCTTGCGAAACGCTTTTAGGCTCCACATGGGCGCTTCCTGCCAGGCCCAGCCATTGCCGCTCACCATCCACCGCGCAGGACCCAGTAGCACGAGAGCGAAACTGCGCCGAAAAAAACAACCCATTGCAGCGCGCGGCGAACCAGGCGGCTCACCCGCTGCTGGCGCGCGTAATTTGCCGAGACGTTCATCACGAATGCGTATGCACCAGCGTGGCCAACCGGAGCAGGCAGAAAGCGTGTAATTTGAACGACTTAGATTGCTACGGGAAAGACCCTGCAGATGCAGATTCCCACTCCGAAACCGATGCGTCCCCTAAAGGAATTCCCACAAGAGAGGAGACTTCGAACCAGCCGATGAGATGAGCAATATTGCTCGCTTGCCGCGCTGGCGCTAGAGCGTCCATGCAATCCTAAAATGGGAAATAGCCCGTTTGAGCGGAGAATAGCACGTCGCACGATGTGGAAAAACGAGGAACCCACGGCCGCGCGGTTCAATTTTCCTTGGGGACTGACTGGTACTGTTTCAATTTGCGATAGAGCGTCGTCTTGCCAATGCCGAGGAGGCGCGCGGCGACAAGTTTGTCTCCACCGGCCTCGCGCAGTGCGCGAAAAATAGTGCGCCGCTCGATTTCGTCGAGATGCAGAATTTCTTCGGCGGGCTGAATCCTTTCGGCAGCCGCGGCATACTGCAGGTTCGAAGGCAGGTCGCCCGAATGAAGAATGGGGCCGGAGCCCAGCGCCACGGCGCGTTCGATGGCGTTTTCGAGTTCACGGACATTGCCGGGCCAATCATATCCCTGGAGCCGGGCCATGGCGTCTTCGGCAATCGTGCGCGACGAGCGTCCTGATTCGGAGAACTTTTCAAGAAAGTGCTGGACAAGAAGAGGGATGTCGCCGCGGCGCTCGCGCAGCGGAGGGAGCTTGATCTGAACCACGTTCAGGCGGAAAAACAGGTCCTGGCGGAATTTTCCCGCGCGAATGTCGGATTCGAGATCGCGATTGGTAGCGGATATCACGCGGAGATCGATGGATACGCGCTCGTTCGTGCCGACCGGCCTGATTTCCTTCTCCTGCAGGACGCGCAGAAGCTTGACCTGCATGTCGAGAGGAAGATTGCCGATCTCGTCGAGGAACAGCGTGCCGCCATTCGCGCTCTCGATCAGACCCTGCTTGGAGTGCATGGCGCCCGTGAAGGCGCCCTTGACGTAGCCGAAGAGCTCCGATTCGATGAGCGTGGGGACCAAAGCGGAACAGTCCACGGGCACAAACTGGCGATTGCGGCGAGGGCCGGAATAATGAATCGAGCGGGCGACGAGTTCCTTGCCCGTGCCGCTCTCTCCCAAAATCAGGACTGGATAATTGTGCTGGCTGACCTTTTCCATCAGCTTGTAGACACGCTGCATTTTCGGAGAGACGCCGATCAGTTCGCCGTAGCCCGGGCGGGTGCGCAACTGCTCGCGCAGGACGCGGTTTTCCCGATCGAGTTCCTTTTCGCGGATCAAACGCTGGAGCTTGGTTCGAAGCTCGTCCACGTGAAACGGCTTGGTGACATAATCGCTGGCGCCGAGTCGAGTGGCTTCGACGGCCGTCTCGATGGTGCCGTACTGCGTGAGCATCAGGACTGAGACTTGTGGAAACTGCTCGCGGATGCGGCGAAGAAGTTCCATCCCGCCGTCCTTGGGAACGCGCAGATCGGTGATGGCGAGGTCGACTGGAAATTGCTCGAGTTCGTCGAGGGCCTCATCCGTGGTGGTGGCCGTGCGAACACGAAGGCCGGCTTCGAGGGCGATGTCGCTGCAAAGCCGGCGAGCGGTTTCCTCGTCGTCCACGATGAGGACAGTCGGTGCGCCGTCTTCGTCTGCGTGCGACTGCGGGGTGTCCAGATCCGTTTGCATTTCGGCGGCTCCGTGTTGTTCCGGATTCCTTCCCGGAATTGGCTTGCCAGCCGAATTTGGGAGCAAGAGGCGAACCAGTTCTGCAAGAGAATATATTTTGTTGCCAACATGGAGGTTAGGCAGTAGGAGGGGCAAGTTTCTGATGAAGATAAGTACCACAATGGGAAAGAATCCTAGAATTATGTGGATGCGATTTCAAGTAAATTGTTTATTGACAGCATAGTACCAATTCGGGAATGGACTCAGGACTATTTTGGGAGAGCGGCGCAACCCCACCGGCTATCAGCTTGTGCTGGCAGGGGTTGCGCCGATACTCGCGCGAGGCTTACTTCACTTTGACGGTGACCGGTTCGCTCAAGCGAAAAGTCGCTCGTGACTCGGCGGGAAGCGTGATTTCCTTCTTACCCGTGGCCGCCGCGCCCGCCGTGCCTGCGCCAGCGCCAGCAGCCGCACCGATGGCGGCGCCCTTGCCTCCGCCAGCGATGCCGCCAATCAGCGCTCCAAGCGCAGAACCGCCGCCGATGGCCACGATGTCGCGCTTCTTGTGAGACTTGCCTTCGAGCGTGAGGGGATCCGTATGGACATCCACCCACGCGCCGCCGGCCTCGACCGAGCTGAGAGAGACGCTCAAGAGAGCAGGCTTGGAGAGGCGTCCGGAAGCGCGGGCTTCGACGACAGTGCCTTTGGCGTGCGCTTCCTTGGCGATGATGGTCTTGCCGCCGATGACGACGGGATCGGCCACCGTGGCCTCAAATGAATCGCCTGACTGGGCGCTGCCGGTATTGAGCGAAGTGTCCATGATCACGTGGAGATCGGTGCCCGCGGGAATCGTAACGGGCTTTGGGCTTTCGATTTTGCTTAGCAATCCTCCGGAGTTGCTGGCCGAATCGGACGGCGTGCCGGAATTGCCGGAACAAGCGGCTGCTGCAAGCGCAAACAGGGAGATTAGGAGTATCCAGGATGAACTAGAGAATCGCTGATTCAAAGCGCACCTCCATGCGGGATTATAAGGCAATCCCGATTCCAGTATAGGACAAATGTAAGCGCCGTCATGCCAGCGAGATACGAGAAATTGTGCTAACCATCAACCTGGTAAATTATCCCGAATGGAGAAAAAGCTATCGCCTGTTCATCGCCGCGGTGGTGATCGGCGCGGACGGCTCGGTGAGCCGAATTGAGTAGACCCCTTCGGTCGCGGAGGCAGCAATTACTTCTCCCGCGGAGGTGCCCGCCGAGAGCACGGGAAAAACTCCTTCCGCTACAGTTCCATTCAAACGGTCCCAAGATTGGCCGCCGTCCCTGGAGAGGTACAAGCCGCCCAAAGGCATGGATGCAAACCAATCCTGCCCCATCACGACGATGCTGGCTGGAGCGGCTGCCGGAAGGCCGTGCGCCGAAAGAGACCATCGGATGCCAGAATCCCGGGAGACGAAGAGGCCGCCATCCGTCTCCGCCAGCAAACATGAACCTGCTATCGAGATTCGCCGAGCAGCGCCAGAATGGAACGGGAGTTTGCGCCAGCGCCATGTGTGGCCCCCATCGATCGAGCGAAACAATTTTCCTGAGGATACGGCCCAGAGGAAATGAGTTCTTTTGAGAACGGATTCTGCGGCCCGATGCTGCTTCGCCATGGCGAGCGGTTGCCAAACGGCGCCGGAATCGCGCGAAATGAAAAGGCCCGAGGACGTTGCGGCGTACCAGCCGGAGGCGGTGAATTGCATATCGTTGAATACCGGCTGGTCTTTGAGGCTCACCTTGCGTGCGCTGCTCGAACCATCTTGGGTCGCGAATTCCTGGCGGAGCCATTCATGGCGGGACTCGTCATACCTTTGGAGACCTCCTGCATTTAGCGCAGCGAGCCAGCCAATCGGCGAAGCGTAGACTTGCCGCACCTTTTCGGCATTGAGGCCCGGGCCTGTGGGAAACCAGGTCGCGCCGCCGTCGCTCGTGACTAAGACCGTCTCCGGTGCATTAGCAAGCAGGGAGAGCGCGTGGCCGGGCCGACGAGGATCGAAGGCCATGGAGAGAACCTGGCGGTGATTGAAGCCGACGTTGGAGACGTGGAAGAAACGCGCGCCATCATCGCTGACCAGAATTCCAATCTGGTCCGCACCGAGGATGACTCGGCCCGAATCCGGCAGCACAAGTACGGCGTTGATGACCCAATTCGGCGGCGTCTTCATTTCCCAATGCGCGCCCAGGTCTGTGGTCTTCCACAAACCCTCCGTCGTCCCCGCATAGACCGTCCTGGGGTAGAGCGGGTCCTGCATCAGCGTGTGCGTGCGGCGAGCGGAGTCGGGGAGAGTTTGCAACCGCGTCCAGGTGGCGCCGGAGTTCTCGCTGCGGTAGATTCCGCTGCAGGCCGTGGCAAAAATGCGCGAAGGAAGCGTGGGGTCCACGGCGAGACTGAATACATCGGAGTCGTCCACCATGCCGCTGTGGATCGGAAGCCAATGTCCGCCACCATCGAGAGTCTTCCACGGGAGGTGAAACGTGCCGGCGAAAATGATCATGGGGTCGCGCGGATCGAATGCGACCGAATCCACGTTGCGCAGTTCGGGATCGCCGGCCGGGCTGATCCGCTGCCAGGTCCTGCCCGCGTCGGTGGACATGAACACCCCGTCCAGGGCGCCAGCGACAAGTTCATTGGAATCCGACGGCGCAAGAGCAAGCGCGCGAATCGCGTGGCCGGCAAGGCCGAGGACATGCCAATTCGAGCCGCCGTTGTCGCTGACGAAAACTCCGCCGCCCTCGTTACGGGCGTCGCGCGTCCACGTGCTGGCATAGAGCGTCGAGGAAGAACTCGGGGAAACGATGAGCGAAGTCACAACGGCCTCTCGGGAATCGCCTGCCCGGCCGAGGAGCTGCCAGTGCTCGCCCGCATCACGCGAACCGAGAACGTGGCCGTCGGTGGTGCCGAGGTAGATGTCGCGGGGATTGCGAGGATCCATCGCGAGTGAGCGGACGTCGCCGCCCGACGGGCCGAGAGCGCGCCACACTTGCGCGCGAGCGGAAGGCGCCGAAAGCGCCAGGCCGACAGCGAAGAGCAGCAGTGCGCGACGAAGGGGCAGCTGGGCCATCCTGCTTCAATCTTAACGTTGGAAGCGGCGCCGTGGGTGGGATGGCGCTCAAAGGAATACTAGGGGATCGCGGGTGATTCTATTGCCCCGGCAAGTTGAAGCAGGTCACTTGGCGAGGGACTGGCGAAGATAGCCGGCCACGTCGTTGACGAACCGGTGAACGGAAGCCTCGGCGATGCGGTGGCCGACGATTGCATTCATGGCTTTGCCGACGGCGCCGAACGGCGGCTCGTAAAAACTGAGGAAATCGAGCTGCGTTTCCGTCGCGGTGAGCGGATAGACGGCAAGCTCGGCCTTCATAAGCGGGAACATTCGCGGCAAGGTGGCGGCTTCCCATCCAAGGAGCAGACGCGTGGCCGGAGCAGGAAGCGCGTCTTTCACTTTTTCCTCGACATTGTTGACGGAAATCTTTATGTCGGTCTTGACGCCGATGCCGCCGACACCCACGTGCAGTTCCGCAGCGACAGTCTCGGCGCGGGAAGCGGCGGCTTTCGTCGCGGACTGAAACACAGAGAGCGCGTTCTGCCGCAGCGCGTCGCGGACGCGTTCGTAGGGATGATTCACGTAGTCGAAGCAGCGTATCTCGCGGCCCTTGCCCATCGATGCCGCTCCATCCGAGTGAAGGATTCGTGCGGGCCCGTGCGGCAGCACTCTACCACAGTACCGGCCAGGCGGAAATTCCCAGCGGAGCAGAAATCCAAGCCGCTGGCTCAGGCGGCGTGAATGCGGTCGGCGGGAACTTCGACTTCGCTCACGCCTTTGAAAGAAAACAACAGTTTCACAAGGTACTTCGGCGGATTTTCGGAGGTTTGACGAACGATGTTGCCCACGGCGTCCGTGACGGCGGCGTGGAAAAGAACGCCCTGGACCTGCATGCCCGCCAGGTTCACGCGCACAGTCTGACCTTGCTGGAACATGCGGCAATTCTCCACCGGAGGGTGGAGAATTGCAACGCACGCCGGATGGCGCGGCTGTTCCGCGCCCGCGCGGCGCTGCTCTGTTACAGCGATTTCAAGAAGGCGACGAGCTGCCGCTTCTGCACGTCGCTGAGATTCATCTGGAATCGCTGGTTATAGAAATCCACTACTTCATTGAGAGTCGCCGCGGAGCCGTTATGGAAGTACGGCGCGCGCGCCGCCAGCCCGCGCAGGATCGGGCCCTTGATCCGGTTCACGTCAGCACACGCGCCAGTGAGGAGCGCTTTGCCCGGGTCCGATGTGTAGATGGTCTTCGTGTGGTGAGGATCGAACGGGTCAGGGCAGCCGTCGATTTCGTAAACCGGCATGTCGGGAACGCTGAGCTCGGAAAGGCCGTTGGCAATATTCGGATCGGATTCGTCCGCCAGCGGATGACTTGTGCCGATGTCGAGTGGAACCGGCAGCGAATGGTCGCCGACGTTGGGCGCGTCGTGGCAAGTGCCGCATGTGCCCATGATGGTTGCCACGGGAGCGCCATCGCCGTCGGAGTCAGCGTCGGTGCTTGCATCCCCATCCCTATCGGGGTCGGTGATGGCTGGATTGTCGTTCAGGCCTCGAACGACGGTGATGCGCAGCGGGAAGCTGTTAAAAATGAATTCACCCGCCGCGATGGCTTCGCGGGCCGCCGTGGTGTCGTCCTGCCCCTGATTATTCTGACCGGAGTTGAGATTGAGCCATGGGGAGAAGATGGTGAAGATCGTCGGGGTGAAACTCGCTCCGGTGGGATCCGCACCCAGCACGTCGTTGATCCCAGGGTAGTAATTCTGTTGACTCAAGGCGAGCGGCCCGCCTTGCGCGCCGCGAGCGGTGAGCAAGGCAGCTGAATTGTCGTAGATCTGCGCGGAATGCAATCCGAGCTCGAAATTGACGATGGCGGAAACCTGAGCCGGCGTCGGCGGGACGGCGGCCTGCGCGTGTCCCAGCGTAGCATCCATCGCCTGGTGAGAGAGGTCGGTGAAGAGATTCGCCGAAAACGTAGCGCCGTTGTTGAGCGGAGTCACGGTTTCGCGGCCGTCGAACATGACCGCACTCAGGAAATTGAGATTCGTGGCGGGAAGCGGGCGGCGATAGACAGAGACTGTCGTCTGACCTGTGTTCGGGTCGGTCGTCATGGCGCAGCCGTAGGGATCGTGCGCTACGGAAATGGAAAATTGATCGCCATTGGGCACGGTGTGGCCAATTCCGATGTTTGCCGGGAGCGTCAGGCCAATACGGATCAAGCCATTATTGAGCAGGAGGCCGTGGCTGCTCGCCGCGGTGCGGGGATCTGTGGGGCAATTCGCGCCGTCGACAAGATTGAAGAGCGGATCGCTGCCGCCGTCCTTGGCGAACTGCGCCTGTGCGTGCGCGGCGCTCAAGCCCATGGCGTTGCCAACTATGTGGCAGGTGCCGCAAGAGCGGCCGTTGGTGCCGAGGCTCTGGAAGAACGTGCCCGTGGTGTCGATGTTTCCCGCCGAATTATACGTGGCGACGAAGCCGCTAGGATCCGCAAATGGCTGAAGATTGGGAATAATGGAGGAGCTTTGACTCAGGCCGCCGGCAGTAAGGCTGCGCAAAGCAACGAAAGTAATCAACAAAGTGGATAGAAACACGGTAATGTGAAACGGACGACGCGAAATTATTTCCTGACTTTGAACCCGAGCTCGTGAACTTCGAAACAGACCACCCAAGGGTAGCATGTGCACTTCTCCTCCCGACGCACGCTAAGCGGCGATTTCAGTTTCTTGGGGACGATATCCCTGAGTGAGTACACGATACCGGGATAGGTGCTCAATACACGGAAGGTGAAATCTTGGTGAACGTTCAAATATTTGATATTTAAGGCACTTGTAGCAGACAGTTTGAATCCACCCCGAATTATGATACTCTTTCCACCAGCGAATCCCCCGGGAATAGGGAATGTCAGCGCCAGCCCGCATTCGTTTCGAGCCCTTCGAGGTATACCCGGCAGAGCGCCAGCTCTGGAAACACGGGACGAAGCTCAAGCTCCACGGCCAGCCCTTCCAGATACTCGTCATGCTGCTTGAAAGACCGGGCGAGATCCTGACACGAGAGGACATTCGCAAACGGTTGTGGCCGTCCGAGACGTTTGTGGACTTCGAACACAGTGTCAATACGGCCGTCAAGAAACTAAGGCAGGCGCTCGGAGATTCCGCGCAGGCTCCGCGATACGTCGAAACGCTCCCTGGAGTCGGCTACCGATTTATTCCCCGTGTCGAGAAGCGGATTGAAACACTTGAAGAAGACAAAACGCATCCGGCCACAAACAAGCAGGCAGCGGTCCCACATCCGCACATTCGCTTTTGGTACAAAGCAATCGAAGGAACGGCAGCGACGATTTTGATGCTCGTGTTTCTGGCATATTACTATTTTTATCCTCTGCCTGCGCCCAGGGCAGTGAAGATCACAGAAATTACGCAATCCGGAAGAATCGATTCGTGGGGAGGACTAATCTTCGACGGCGCACGGCTTCTTTTCCTGGAACGAGCGGGGGGCCACTGGAACCTGATGCAGACGTCCGCGAAAGGCGGTCCCGCGGCGCCGTTCCCGGCTCCGTTCCGCAACACGCGCCTGCTGGATATCTCGCCGGATAATTCGCAGCTTCTCGTCGCGAGTTTCATTGAGAGAGGGCCCGACTTGCCGCTCTGGGTGATGCCACTGCAAGGCGGACCGCCGCGGAGGCTGGGGAATATCAATTCTACTTCGGCGAGCTGGGATCCATCCGGGGAGCACATCGTTTATGCATCGGGTCAGGATTTGGTGATCGTGGACAACGACGGCTTAAATCCGCGCAAGCTATTATCCGTGCCGGGATTTCCATCATATCCCGCGTGGTCTCCCGATCGCCGAACTCTTCGCTTCACCGTTAATATCGTGCCAGGAGGACGCTCTGAGATTTGGGAGGCAACCGGAGACGGTAAGAACCCCCACGCGCTCTTCGCAAGACCTAGCAAATTTCAACTCACTTGCTGCGGCCGCTGGACGCCCGATGGCCGTTATTTTATATTTACAGCGAAGTATGGACGGCAGTCGGATTTATGGGCGATAGAAGAAAAAAATCCTTTCTGGCGGCGACGCGGCGAGCCCGTGGAACTCAACGCCAGTCCGAACGAAATTTGGTATCCGGTGATGAGCCGTGACGGGCACACGGCATTTGCTTTTGCAATCCACCCTGACGAGGAGATAGCCCGGATAAACGTCGCCACGGGCAAGGCTTCACCTGTCGCTCCCATGCGCGGTATGCTGGCGCCATTCTATTCGCCGGACGGCCAGTGGATGGCTTACTCCACGGGAAGCCCTCGAACCATCTGGCGCAGCAAAGCAGACGGAAGTTCGCCCTTGCAGCTGACAGACGAATCCCTAAATGCATTTGAGCCTCGTTGGTCCCCCGATGGGAAGAAGATAGTTTTCGTCGCGGAAGTGGCGAGCAAGCCTTGGAAAACGTACGTGATTCCCGCGGATGGGGGCAAACCACAACCGGCGTTGCCTGAGTTTGATAATACGGGCCGCGCAGACTGGTCACCGGATGGGGAAATGCTGGTGCTCGAGGCGCGGAAAGAGCCCGATCCAGTCGACATCGACCCGGAAACTCACATTTCTCTATACGTGCTCAATCTCGCGAGCGGGGAAGCATACAAAATCCCCGGATCTGACGGCTTCATTGGCCCGCGGTGGTCTCCGAACGGGAATTACATTGCCGCAACGAATGCTCCGAACAACGCGGTGATGATTTACGACGTCGAAAAGCGGGAGTGGAAAAAAGCGGCAACTGGCACCTACCTTTCGGCCCTCGCTTGGTCAAAAGATGACCGGTACCTCTACTATCAAGATGTGCTGGGCGAAAACGAACCCCTCTATCGTATCCGGATGACAAGCCTTACGCGCGACACTGTTTTTGACTTCCATGAGATTCTGAGCGGCGACGTGTTTCGCTGTGGATTCATCGGACTGGACGCGTCGGGTTCACCGATTTTCACGCTATCGCGCAGCGACTCGAACATCTACGCCATAGACCTGGACCTGCCCTGAGTCCCTTCCGTGTTGCTGGGTTTGCGACTTTGAAAATCGCCGAAACTCCTCTGCTAACTTCAGCGGTGAGCTACAATTCACATGGTTACTTGCGATTTCGCGCGGCCAGAAAACGACTAAACCAGCGAGAGGCGATTCGTGGCAGTGCGACAAGGCAGGAATAAGCATTTCATGCAGCGCGCGATTTCTCTCGCGATTGAAAGCGTACGCGAGGGGAAAGGCGGCCCATTTGCTGCGCTCGTGGTGAAGGATGGCGAAATCCTGGCCGAAGGCACGAACCAGGTGACATCAACAAATGATCCCACCGCGCATGCGGAAATGCTGGCGATTCGCGAGGCCTGCCGGAAGCTTGGCCATTTTGAGCTGAAGGGCTGCGAAATCTACACGACGTGCGAGCCTTGTCCCATGTGCCTCGGCGCAATCTACTGGGCTCGGCCCGAAAGAGTGTATTTCGGCGGGACCGCAGCCGACGCGACAAAAATCGGCTTCGATGATTCGTTGATCTACAGACAAATTCGAGCACCTGTCAGCAGGCGCCGGATTCCAATGATTCGTCTCATGCGCGAGCAGGCTCTTGAAGCCTTTCGCGTCTGGGAGAATCAAAAAGACAAAATCCCTTACTGAAGATTCCGCGGTTCTGCGAGGCCGAATATGAGCGCACGGGGAATACATCTGGCGGAGAACGAATACGGCGCGTCGAGGGTGCGCGTCGTGCGCGTGACGCGCCGCGACGGCCGGAACGAGGTCAAGGACTTGAGCGTAGCCGTCCGCTTCCGAGGAGATTTCGAGTCCGCGCACACATCCGGAGAAAACCGCGACATTCTCCCGGCTGACACAATGAAAAACACGATTTATGTTTTGGCCAAACAGTATCCAGCTGAGGCCATCGAGGAATATGTGCTGCACGTGGCGGAGCATTTCCTAACCTACATTCCCCAGATGTCGCAGATCGAAATCACGGCGCAGGAACGGCCGTGGACACGCATGAGTGTCGAGGACAAGCCGCATCCGTCGGCTTTTGTCGCGGGGTCTGATGAGAGGCGCACGACGCGGATTCGCGCCAGCCGCAAAGAAACGAACGTGCGGTCCGGAATCGAGGATCTGACGGTACTGCGCACGGAGGGAGCGTCCTTCGCGCTGTTCCTGCGCGATCCTTACACGACTCTCAAAGAAACGGTGGACTCGTTGCTTGCCGCAAAAATCACCGCATCGTGGGCCTACAACGATGCGGAGCCGTCGTATTCGACTGTCTTTCACGGCGTCCGACGGACGCTGCTCGACACCTTCGCGACGCACGACAGCCGCTCACTGCAACATGCGCTGTACGAGTTGGGGCACGCGGTGCTCAATAACTTCGAGGTGATTCGCGATATCCGGCTTTCGCTGGCCGAAATTCCGTTGTGTCTCGTCGAAATGAAACCCTTCGGCATGGAGAACGATAACGAAGTCTTTGCGTTGGCTGATGAATCGCACGCCGTTGCTGAAGCAACCCTGCGGCGCGACGCGTAAACCCGCGAAACGCAGATCTTTAGGAGGAGCAGCGCTAGCGCGAACGGCCCATCCATGATAGAACGTTCGTCCTATTGTGCAATACGGAACACTACGGGAATTTAGACACTCCGGACGCATTGCACCGACTGAGGCACTTGCTCATTCCAGGGACCGGTCTTGGAGTTCACCGCTCTATCTCGCCTCGGAACATTTCACAGTTATGTAATCGGCATGGGCGCAAAGGCGAAACCCCGATTGCCGGCCTCCGCGAGGGAATATGGGCGCCAAAATACTAGTAGTGGACGACGAAGCTTCGGCGCGGGACGGGCTGGAACTCCTGCTGCGCAAGCAAGGCTACGAAGTGCGCTCGACCGGAGACGGACGTGGCGCACTCGCAGAATGTACGGCGTTTCAGCCGGACCTCATACTCCTCGACGTGATGATGCCGGGCCTCGACGGCTTCGAAGTCTGCCGTCAGCTTAAGGCCAAGCCGGAAACGCGGCTCATTCCCGTCGTTTTAGTCACGGGGCTTTCGGAACGCGATGACCGCATCGAAGGAATCAACGTCGGAGCCGACGATTTTCTCAACAAGCCGATCGACGTCAGCGAACTCAACGCGCGCGTGCGTTCACTGCTTCGCCTGAAATCGTTCACAGACGAACTCGAAAATGCGGAGGCGGTCCTTTTCAGCCTCGCGCTGAGCATTGAAGCGCGCGACCCATACACTCATGGGCATTGCGCGCGCCTCGCCGAATTTTCTGCGCGACTGGGCGGGCACCTCGGATTGCCGCCGGAGGAGATCAAGGCGTTGCGGCGCGCGGGAATCGTGCACGACGTCGGAAAAGTGGTCGTTCCCGATGCAATCCTGCTGAAGCGCGGCCCGCTTTCGGCGAAGGAACGCAGCTTGATGCGCGAGCATCCCGCAGTGGGCGAACGCATTTGCGCGCCACTCAAGACCTTCAGGCTCGTACTTCCGATCATTCGCCATCACCATGAGCGATGGAACGGTACGGGCTACCCCGATGGACTTGCGGGCGAGGCGATTCCCTTCACCGCCCGCATCTTGCAGGTCGTGGACGTGTACGACGCGCTTACGACACATCGCCCCTACCGGCCAGCACTGCCGCCCGCGGAGGCTTGGGAGGTCATACGGAAAGAAGTGAATCGCGGCTGGTGGGAGGGCCGCCTCGTCGAGGAATTGCGAGCGCTGATGTCCCGGCAAGTTACCGCGCTGCCGGTGAAAGAAAAGAAAGTTTCGCCTGCTGCGTGGCCACGCAAAAACAGGCAGGCGCACCGATAGGCGCGGGAGCTGACTGATCGCGAGCTGCTTACGCTCTCGCGTACGTCGTAATTTCCTTCAGTAAATCCTGTGATTCCTGCGGCGCAGTCACTTTGCCATTGAGAATGTCCTCGTGCGTCACGCCAGAGCCGTACATCGCCAAGTCGCCATCCTCGTCGGGCTCGAAAACAGCGCCATCCAGACTGACTCCGGCGAATAGACCTCGGCTGCGCGAATAAGTAAGAATTTGAGCGTGCAACTCGATGTCTGTGCTCGCGCCTGCGTTGCGGCCCACCGGGCCAGCGGCGGCTGTAGCGTCGCCGCCGATCTTGAACTTGTCGCTGAGCAGCTTCTTCAAGCCATTGCGATTTTTGAAGATCAGAATCAAATCTGTGGACGACCCGCCAATCTGAAAGCCGAAGCTGCCGCCGCTGATCATCACGAACGCCGGCGCGCTCCAAGTATTGCCGGTGCGGCAAGTCACCAGACCTTTGCCATATTTCCCGCCAACGACAAATGCAAAGTGCTTTTCGCCCGGAATAATCGCGATGCAAGCCGCGGATTGCGCCATGCCGAGCGGGATTGAGTTCTCAGGCGTTTGAATGATGTCGTGGAACACGTCCGCTGAACTCTGGATGCGGTGAACGTCGTCGTCGCGCGTGGAGCCGGCCATCGCCGGCAATGCAAGTCCCGCTAGAAGTGCGATGCAGGCCAACCAGTGCTTCGCCATGAACATTCCCTCCTGTTTTCATCCTGTGATGCGACGAATGCAAAATGGGCGGCAAGAATCTGAAACCAGCCGAAGATATGATGCCCCAACTCGGTTTGATTCGCTGTGACAAAATTGCGTTGTCTGCCAAGCGGGACAGGTTCGTAGCTGATTATCTGCTAGAATCAGCGCGCTTTCATCCTCCTGGCAGCCAGCGAGAACACAGAATGCCCAGCGCGCTCTTTCCTCGAAATTTTCGCAAGAGATATTCCGAAGCAGTGCGCGGAGACGGTTGCTTTATTTTCACTGCTGACGGGCGAAGAATACTCGACGCTTCCGGCGGCGCGGCGGTGGTTTCAATTGGCCACGGCGTGGAATCGGTTGCGCGCGCGATGGCCGCACAGGCACGCGAGATTGCCTACGTGCATTCTTCGCAGTTTTTGAGCCGCGCGGCTTCCGAGCTTGCCGGACGATTGCTTGCTCTCGCGCCGCGGAATTTTCGCGAGTCGCCGGATGGGCCGGGGCGCGTTTTTTTCACCTCGGGCGGCTCCGAAGCGACGGAGACAGCGCTGAAATTATGTCGCCAGTATTTTCTTGAACGAGGCGAGCCGTCTCGGACGCAGTTCATTTCGCGGTGGCAGAGCTATCACGGCAGCACGCTTGGCGCGCTAGCTGTTTCCGGAAACATCAAGCGGCGCACTCCATTCGCGCCGCTTTTGCGCGATTGGCCGCACATTCATCCTTGTTATTGCTATCGCTGCCCGCTTGGCCTGCGCTATCCGGATTGCCGCGTTGCCTGCGCCGATGAGCTCGACGCGGAGATTTCAAGGCAAACATCAGGCAGCGTCGCCGCGTTTATCGTCGAGCCGGTCTCCGGAGCGACGCTTGGCGCTGTTGCACCGCCTGACAACTACATGCAGCGGATTGCAGCGATCTGCCGCCAACGCCAAATCCTTCTTATCGCGGACGAAGTCATGACCGGGATCGGCCGGACGGGCAAAGCATTCGCCGTCGACCACTGGGGCATCGAACCGGACATTATTCTCGTCGGCAAGGGAATCGCAAGCGGCTATGCGCCACTCGGCGCCGTACTTGCCTCGGGCCGCATCGCGCGCGCGATTGAAGAAGGCTCAGGCGCGTTTTTGCACGGCTTCACGTATAGCGCGCACCCTGTCGCGACCGCGGCGGGGCTCGCCGTCCTCGATTACATTGCGGAGAAAAAACTTATCTCGCGCGCCGCCGCGACAGGGGAAGAACTTCGTACAGCACTCGAACCACTCAGACAAATTCCCATCGTCGGCGACGTTCGCGGACTTGGACTGCTTCTCGGGATCGAATTTGTTCGTGATGCAAAATCGCGCGAACCGTTCCCTGCCGAGAATGGCATCGCGGGGAGGATCTATGACGCTGCATTAGCCCGCGGCGTATTGACGTATCCGATTCAAGGCTGCGTCGACGGCTCGCGTGGCGATCACATTGTTCTCGCCCCTCCGTTTGTCATTTCCGCCGAAGAAATACGGTTTCTCGCGGAAAAGCTGGGCGACGCTATCGAATCCGTCGCGAAGCAGCATTTCTGATACAGAGAGGACTTCGATGAATTCTTCAAAATTCAGCCGCCGAGCAATTGCCTGGCTCCCAGTCTTTGTCGCCATTGGCTTTGCGGCGGCGGCTGCGCCGCAATTGAAAATGTCGGGATTCACTAAGCCCGCAGCCGAGCAGGAGAAGACCGCAGAGCAATTGCTTGCAGCCGAAATCTCAACGGAACAGATCAGCAAGTTCCACCGCTACCTCACCGCAGAGCCGCATCCGGCAGGCTCAAAGCGCAACAATGAACTCGCGCAATGGGTTTCCCAACAATGGAAGGAACAGGGTCTGGAAGACGTTACGATCCACGAATATGACGTACTGAACTCCACGCCTCGCAGCGTTTCCGTCGAGATGGTCTCCCCCGTTGATTTCCGGGCGAGCCTTCGCGAGGACCCCTACCCGCAGGACCCTGACACCAAAAATCCAGACGTCTCCTCGTCATACCTCGGCTATTCGGCGTCCGGCGACGTCATCGCGCCGGTCGTTTACGCCCACAGCGGAAATCCGGAGGATTACGCTTATTTGCGCGCGCACGGCATTGATGTCCGCGGCAAAATCGTGCTCGTCAGGTATTCGAATCCTTACAGCTACCGCGGCTTCAAGGCGATTACGGCGCAAAAACTTGGCGCCGCGGCCCTGCTGATTTATTCCGATCCCGCTGAAGACGGCTTCACGCGCGGAAAAGTGTTCCCCGACGGCCCTTGGGGGCCTGCGAGCCACATCCAGCGCGGCGCGATCACCTACGATTTCATCGAGCCCGGCGATCCCACGACTCCAGGATGGGCATCCGTCCCCGGCGCGAAGCACATCTCTCCCGATGACGCTGTCTCCATGCCGCATATCATCGCCGTCCCGCTCTCGTGGCGCGACGCCGAGCCGATTTTGAAAAACTTGGGCGGCGCCACGGCGCCGAAGTCGTGGCAGGGCGGCTTGTCGTTTGTGTATCACGTCGGCGGCGACCAGGCGCGCGTCCACGTCAAGGTCGACATGGACACGAGCATTCAGCCCTACTACAACGTGGAGGCGCGCATCACGGGCTCCGAGCATCCCGGCGAATGGATTATCCTCGGCAATCATCGTGACGCGTGGGTGTTTGGCGGCGTGGATCCTTCGAGCGGCACCGCTTCCATGCTTGAACTGACGCGCGACTTCGGCGCGCTGCTGAAGAAAGGCATCCGCCCGAAACGCACGCTCATTTTCTGCGACTGGGATGGCGAGGAATACGCCCTGACCGGTTCAACCGAATGGGGCGAACAATACGCGGACGAACTGAAGAAAAACGCCATCGCCTACTTGAACGTGGATTCTTCCGCCTCCGGACCTGATTTTCATGGCAGCGCCGTCGGCTCGCTCGCGCCTCTGCTTGTGGAAGTGAGCCGCGACGTAAAAGCGCCCTCCGGCCGCACGCTCTACGATGAGTGGCGTGCATCTCGTGCCAAGGAACTCGACACGGAATCGGTTCAGGACACTTCTTTGACGGATACGCGCATCGGCAGCGGCTCGGATCACACCGTCTTTCTGAATTACCTTGGAATCCCCACGATGCTCTTGCAATTCGACGGGCCTTACGGCGTCTATCACTCCATGTACGACGACTACTACTGGATGAACCATTTTGGCGACCCGGGCTATCGGTATCACGCAGCAATGTCCGATCTGTGGGGCGCGCTTTCGCTTCGGCTCGCGAATAGCGACATCCTTCCCTACGATTTTTCTTTCTACGCGCAGCAGATCCGCCAGTTCGCGCGCGACCTCGATGCCAGCAGCCACGTAAGCGAACACGTCAACCTCGACTCGTTTTACGAGGGCGTGGATGCCTTCGATGCTGCGGCAAAATCGCTCGACGAAACAACGTCGCAGGCGCTTGCTTCCGGCCATGTGGACGCCGCGGCAGCCGAGCGCTTGAACCAGTCACTGATGCAAGTCGAGCGCAATTGGTGCGACGTTGAGGGAATTCCCGGCCGGCCGTGGTTCAAGCATTCCATTTATGCCGCGCGCTACACTTACGCGCATCTCGAACTTCCCGGCGTGACCGAGGCCGCCGAAGCCGGCAATTGGAAAGTTGTGGGCGAGCAGGAGCAAATCATCGAACACGAACTGGAGAAGAACACGGCTCTGCTGACGCAAGCGCGCACGGATTTTCTTGCTGCGACGAACAGTGCAAAGTGAATCGGCGACGCCGTCGGCGAGCAGAAATCGGACGCAACCATTGGGAGGCTTCATGCGATACGGCGCAATTCTTCGTAACACTCTGCTGATTAGTTTCATTTGCACTTCCGCATTTTCAGCCGCGGCTCAGCAGCAGGCGCGCGCTCGCGCGCTTGGCGTTCCTTTCGAAGGCACGCCGGGACCGCTTGACGCCATCACGGACGTCGCAGGCGTCCAAGTCGGTCAGAAGACTCTCATCTCCGGCGAAGGGAAACTCGTCGTCGGCCAGGGCCCCGTGCGCACCGGCGTGACGGCAATTTTCCCGCGCGGCAAGAACTCGATCGATCCTGTCTTTGGAGCCTGGTTCACGGAAAATGGCAATGGCGAAATGACCGGCACGACCTGGCTCGAAGAATCGGGCGTGCTCGCCGGTCCGGTGATGATCACCAATACGCACAGAGTCGGCGTCGTGCGCGACTCCGTGATCCAGTGGGAGTTGCGCCACGACTATTACAAGGTGGAAGAAGATTGGTGGTCGCTGCCAGTCGTCGCCGAAACCTGGGACGGCTACTTGAACGACATCAACGGATTTCACGTGAAGGCGCAGGATGCCTGGGACGCGATGGACTCCGCGAAAAGCGGCCCCGTGGACGAAGGAAACGTGGGCGGCGGCACGGGGATGATTTGCTTCGAGTTCAAGGGCGGCATTGGCACGGCTTCGCGCGTTCTGGCGGAATCGCTCGGCGGCTACTCCGTCGGCGTCCTTGTGCAGTGCAATTGTTGCTCGCATCATCTGCTTCGTATCGCCGGCGTGCCAGTCGGCCAGGAAATTCCCGGCAAACCCATTTGGTCGTTGCGCAACGACCGCGGGAGGCAAGACAGCGGTTCGATCATCGTTGTCGTCGCCACCGACGCGCCGCTACTGCCGACACAGCTTAAACGTCTCGCCAAGCGTGTCACGCTCGGGCTCGGCCGATTAGGCAGCATCGCCTCCGATGGCTCAGGCGATATTTTCGTCGCGTTTTCGACCGCGAATAGAGGCGCGGGAGTCGGAAAAAAGACTACGCAGATCACGATGCTGCCCAATGAACAGATGGACCCGCTTTTCGAAGCCACGGTGCAGGCCACCGAGGAAGCTGTTGTGAACGCGCTAGTCGCCGCAAAGACGATGACGGGAATCGACAATCGGACCGTTGAGGCGTTGCCTCACGACAAACTGCGCGAAGTGCTGAAAAAATACAATCGCCTCGCCCAATCACGCTGATCCGCCTCATTGGCGGCTAGAGGAATGATTCGAAAAATGATTGGGTCACGATTACTTCGCGCGCGCCTCGCTTGGCAGGCGGCTCACTTGCTCGCGCATCGAGCGGATGGAAAGGCCGCTGCGCATCATGGCGTAGAATCCGATGACCAAAATGGGCAACGTCAACATCAGGAAGGCAAAAATCGAGAATCCAGTCGCGGTAGTTTTTTCCACGTCGAATATGGAAAGTCCCACCACGCAGAAAAATTGGTAGGAGCCTACGTTTGCCGGAGCATTTGGCAGAGACACGCCTAAATTGATCACGAGCACAACCACGAGCACGGCGAGGAACGGCAGCTCCATCCCGTACGAACGCATCATGGCCCAAAGCGCGAGAAACTGGAAAAACGGCGTGAGCAGAGACGTGAAAACCGCCGGATAGAAGCTCGGCGAGGTTCCCATCGCGTGCAGGCCAATCAGCGCGGACATCAATTTCCCCGGGACGAATTTCCCGACCGCCATGCGCCGCGGGTCGCCTTCAAACCGAAACTCGACGTAAAGAATCAGCGCGACGAATACCGCGAGCGCGGCGAGCGTGGCGATACCGAGCCAGTCGGCAATGTGGCGGAATCTTGAAGGTAGCGGCACGAATAGCGAAATCGCGGCAAGCGCCGCGGTGGTTATGACGAGGTCAATCAGCCTTTCGACGAGCACGGACCCCAGCACGGTGACGAAACCGATGTCTTCCGCTTTTGAAACCAGGTAGCCGCGCAGCAACTCTCCCGGCCGCAACGGAAAAATATTCGCAAACAAGCCCGCGAACACTGCGCGCACCGAGGCGCGAACTCTCACGCGGCCAAACGGAGTGAGCAAGAGTTTCCAGCGCACGCCTTGCGCGACGTAGCTAAACACATCGAAGAGAATTCCCAGCGCAACCCAGCGCCACGCCACCTCCGCCCAGTCTTGCGCCGCCCTCCGGAAATGGATGCCACGCAGCACCCACACGAGAAAGGCGATGCAAATGGCATAGACAAGCCAGTGGTACGCGCGAACGCGCACCGGAATCGCCGGAGCGGCTTGGCCGGAAGCGCTCACCGGGCTTTATCCGGGCCAGCGTCCGCTTCGCGCCGCAGCACGCTCACTTTGCCGGAGGTTTCCAGCACCGCGGCTCGCACGTCGGAAATGTCGAAGACGCCCTGGGTCCTGAGCGTCGCGAGCAAATCTTCCCGGCTGATGCACTCGCGGCGGAGATTCGCTTCGATTGGCATTCCTTGATGCACGAGTAGCGTTGGCACTCCTTCGACCGCGCGCTCGAACAGTTTGCTTGAAAACGCCGCGCGGCTCACCATCCAGTTCGCGGCAAGGATCGTCGTAGCGCCGATCAATCCGCCCAGGATGGAATTGTCCGGCCCGATCATCGCGTTCTGCAGCACGTTGCTCAAAATCAAGAGGACGATCAGGTCGAACGGCGTCATCTGCCCCACCTGTCGCTTCCCGATGACGCGAAACATTATCAGCAAGAATGCGTAAACCACTAATGAACGAATGATTTTCTCGAACACCGGCACTTCCGGAAGCCAGACATGCATCACGCACCTCGCGTTTCATGGCTCCGGCCGGCGCCTTCGGCGGGCCGCTCGGAGCCGGAAATATGCCGATCCATCACACAATTTCCCGTTCAATTCCGAGCGAAAGCCCGCTACAGCCTACTGTAACGGTTTCATCCAGGCAATGCCGCACCGCTTCCGCCGTCAAGAACCAACCCTGAAGCAATGAATCGCGCTTTATACGACTCGCCCCGCGCTGGCTGACCGCGAAATTCTATGGCACACTCGAATGTTTACGAAACGTCGGACGACTTCGCTAAATTGTCTTTCCAGGCAAAATTCAGGATGAACGCTGGCACAAAGATAACTGAATGAATCCCCAATTCATACGGAATTTTTGCATCATCGCCCACATCGACCACGGCAAATCCACGCTCGCGGACCGCCTGCTGGAACTCACCGGCGCTCTTTCCCAGCGCGAAATGACGGCACAGGTCCTCGATTCGATGGACCTGGAGCGCGAGCGCGGCATCACCATCAAGGCAAAGAGCATTCGCCTGCATTACACGGCGCGCGACGGTCAGGAGTATCGCCTCAATCTGATCGACACGCCCGGCCACGTGGATTTCTCGTATGAAGTTTCGCGCGCGCTTTCCGCGTGCGAAGGCGCGCTGCTCGTCGTGGACGCGAGCCAGGGCGTCGAGGCGCAAACCGTCGCCAACGCGTTTCTCGCCTCGCGCCACAATCTCGGCATCATCCCCGTCATCAACAAGATTGATCTCCCCGCCGCGCAGCCCGATCGCGTCAAGGAACAGATCGAGAACGTGCTCGCCATTCCGGCCGCCGACGCGCTGCTCATCAGCGCCAAGAGCGGCCTCGGCGTCGCCGAAGTTCTTGAAACCATCGTCGCACGAGTCCCCGCGCCGAAAGGCACCGCCGACGCTCCCCTCCGCGCACTGATTTTCGATTCCTGGTTCGATTCGTATCGTGGCGCCGTGATTCTGGTGCGTGTGATGGAAGGCCGCATCACGCCGCGGATGAAAATCCGCCTCTGCGCCATGGATCAGATTTACGAAGTGGAAGACTTAGGTGTGCTGACGCCAAAGCCCGTCGTCCTCGAAGAACTCGCCGCTGGCGACGTCGGCTTCGTCATCGCGAATATCAAGCGCGTCGCGGATGCGCGCGTCGGCGACACGATCGTCGAAGCCGAACGCCCCGCAGCGCCGCTTCCCGGCTTTGAAGCCATCAAGCCCATGGTCTTCGCCGGCCTTTTCCCCGTGAATGCGAGCGATTACGAAGTCCTCCGCGACGCGCTCGGCAAACTTCAGCTCAACGACGCCGCGTTTTTCTACGAGCCGGAGAATTCCGCGGCGCTCGGCTTCGGCTTTCGCTGCGGTTTTCTCGGCCTTCTGCACATGGAGATCGTTCAGGAGCGCCTCGAACGCGAGTTCAATATTGACCTCATTACTACCGCGCCCAGCGTCCGCTATCGCATCACCACCACAGCCGGCGAGACCATCGAAGTGGACAATCCCACGAAATTCCCTCCTCCCGCGCAGATTGCCCGCATCGAAGAACCGATTCTCACCGCCATGATCATCACGTCAGATGATTCCGTCGGCGCCATCCTGCAGCTTTGCGAGGAAAAGCGCGGCATGCAGAAAAATTTCGAATATCTCTCGCCCACGCGCGTCATGCTCACGTACGAAATGCCGCTCAACGAAATCGTCCTCGATTTTTACGACCGCCTGAAAAGCGTCTCACGCGGCTACGCCTCGCTCGATTACCATCTCTCCGGCTATCGCGAAGCCGATCTCGTCAAGCTCGACGTTCTCGTCGGCGGCGAGCCCGTGGACGCCCTTACACTCATCTGCCATCGCGAGCAATCCTACGAGCGCGGGCGTGAACTCGCGACGCGCCTGCGAAAATTAATTCCTCGGCAGCAGTTCGAAGTCCCCATTCAGGCAGCCATCGGCAGCCGCGTCATCGCTCGCGAAACGATCAGCGCCCTGCGCAAAAATGTTCTGGCGAAATGCTACGGCGGCGACATCACGCGCAAACGGAAGCTCCTCGAACGCCAGAAAGAAGGCAAGAAACGCATGAAGCGCGTTGGCCGTGTTGACATTCCGCAGGAAGCATTTCTTGCGGTTCTTAAGGTCGCCGCCTCCGTCGACGAGGAGTGAACGGCGTTCCCAAAAGTCTTTGTCTCAACGCCGCATTCTGAGCGGCTAGGATTGGCTTTTCCGGCGCACCGATGCGCCAATTTCGCCGCGCGCCAGGCGCACGCTGACGTCGTCGCCAATCGCCACTTGCTCCGGCGAACGCAGAACGCGCCCATTCGCGTCATACGCAATCGCGTACCCGCGTTCGAGCAACTGAAATGGGCTACGCTCCTCAAGTCGCAGCGTAGCCGCTTCGAGTTTCCGCCGCGTCGCCGTCAACTGCCGCGCCATGCGCGCAGCAAGCTCGCTCCCGTCGCGCTCCAGCTTGCGCCGCAATCGCCCGACGCGTGCGCGCAAGTCGAGCGACGCGATCTGCACTTGCGCCAGCGCGTACATTCGCCGCTTCCGCGCCACCGCGCGTTCGAGCGCACCTCGCAGCTCGCTCCGCCGCCGTTCCACGCGCAACTGCATCGCGACGACACGTCCGCGTAGATCAAATGAACCGATGCGCGCCGCCGCAACTCCCGTTCGTTGCCGCGCCAGCTCCAATCGCCCGCGCAGGCCGATAGCGAGCGCCGCGTTCATCTCGTCGAGCCGCTGCCGGCCGCGCCGCAGCAAATCCTCCGGCCGCCGAAACGCGCGATGCGCGGCCAAATTGCGGAGTTCGTGCCGCCATTCCAGAATCATGTAACGCATGCGCTGCGCCATCTGCCGCGATAGCTCTTCGATGTGCCTCTCGAACTCCTGCCGCGTCCGCACCACGATTTCAGCGGCAGCCGAAGGCGTCGGCGCGCGCATGTCCGCGACAAAATCCGCGATTGTCGTGTCCGTCTCGTGCCCCACGCCAGTGAGGATCGGAATCTGCGACGCCGCAATCGCCCGCGCCACAATTTCCTCGTTGAACGCCCACAAATCCTCGAGCGATCCGCCTCCGCGCGCGACAATCACCACGTCCACCGATTTCGCACGATTGAAAAACTGAATCGCGCCGGCAATTTCCGCCGCCGCGCCTTCGCCCTGCACCTTCACCGGAAAGAGCATCACATGCAGATTCGGAAAGCGGCGCCGCAGCACGCGCAAAATGTCGCGGATCGCAGCCCCCGCCGGCGAAGTGACGATTCCGATTCGCCGAGGCAGCGCCGGCAGCGGCTTCTTCCGCTCCGCGTCGAATAGGCCTTCCGCTTCGAGCCTCTTCTTCAGTTGCTCGAATGCGAGTTGCAGCGCGCCGAGCCCCACCGGCTCGATGTGCGAAACGTAAATCTGGTATTCCCCGCGCGGCTCGTAGACGCTCACCGCTCCGCGCACCGTGATGTGCAGCCCATCCTCCGGGCGGAATTTCAGTCCGCGCACCTCGTCGCGAAAACACACACAGCGGATCTGCGCCTTCGCGTCCTTGAGCGTGAAATACAAATGCCCGGATTGCGCCGCGTGCAGATTCGAGACCTCGCCCTCCACCCAGATGTCCGGAAACTCGCCTTCCAGCAAATCATGGATGCGCAGCGTGAGCTCGCTTACGCGCCACACGCGCTTCTCCGGCATCAGATTGAGAGTGAATTGGTTCATGCGCTCACCGCCGAAAAGCTCCGACGATCCAAAATAAAAGCGTCAGCACAACGCTCAGCACGATGCAGGTCACAATCGGAAAATAAAATGTAGTATGCCGGCCCTGATACGCGATGTCTCCCGGCAATCGTCCTAGCGGCAACGGCAGTTTCGCTCCCGCGACCAAGAACCCTCCGACCGCCGCAATCACCAGCCCAAGAATCAGCAGGCCCTTGCCCAGCTCACGCAGCGGCTCCATCGCTCGCTCCTGCGGCCACCATCAAACGTGCGGGAATTTTCTCTGGCAATCGTTCCCAAACGTGAACGAATCAATCATGATTCCCGGCGCCGTGGGAATCAAGTCCACTTCGTGGCTCGAAAACTGCGCGTTCGAGACGAGGTAATACATCCGTGAGCTGTCCACATCGATGTAGGAAAGCCCATTCGCGCCGATCTTCACGTCCGCGCCTTTATCGTCCGCCGTGAGCGGCTTCCCATCCTGCAGAATGTACAAACGTTCCGGCTTGCCCGCCGCCACGTTCATCACGGCATAGACTTCCGCCGCGTGGTAACGCACGCGCAGTCGCGAAGCGTCTTCTTTCGGCTCCTGCGGCTTCCCTTCGAAGATCATTCCATTCGAATCCGTTTGCCAGCGGCCGGAAATTACGGCATGACCGTCTTCCACTTTTTCTGGCATCTTGTAGTTCGCCGTCTCTCCGGGATGATAGGGATGCGAATTCGCGAGCACTCCGCGCCCCTCCCACGGCCCGACGTACATCTCCTCCGTGGGAACCATCGCGCAATCCGCCGCGCGGTCCGGCATCGGAAGCGTGTCGCTTGCGGGGAATTTCAGTCCGGGATGCGCTTCGACCAGCAACTGCCGGATCGCGACCTCGAAATTGTGGTCGTCCCCTTCGCCTTCGAGCCGGAACCGGATCTTCCCGTCCGCGTCAATCAGGTATCGCTCGGGCCAGACCTGGTTCGAATACGCCTTCCAAATCGTGAAAAAATCGTCCACGACGATCGGGTACGGCAGTTCGAACCGTTTCACCGCCGCTTTCACGTTGTCCACGTCGTACGCGACCTGAAATTCCGGGTCGTGCACGCCGATAATCTCGAAGCCATACGGCTTGTATCGCTCGTACCAGATTTTATTTTGCGGGAACGTCCGGATGCAGTTGATGCAGGTGTACTCCCAGAAATCGAGCATCACGACTTTGCCGCGCAGCGACGCCATCGTCAGCGGCGGCGAATTAATCCACGTCGTGCCCGAAGCCTGATATCCGGGCGCGGGAAACTCCGGCGCCTTCACGTCGAGATCCACCATCCGCCCGTCGACGGTCCTGCCCGTCATCTGCGCGACCGCTGAACGAAAGCATGTCGCTGCCAGCATCATTCCAGCGACGACGACGACGACGATCATTTTCAATCGCTTCACGTCGACCTAAATCAGCTCCATCCCCGCGAAAAAATAGCCGATCTCGAATTTCGCCGTCTCCGGCGCATCCGAACCATGCGTGCAATTATTTTGGATACTCGTTCCGAGCGTCTTGCGAATCGTCCCCGGCGCCGCTTTCGCCGGATCCGTCGCACCCATCGTCTCGCGCCACTTCGCGATGGCGTTCTCCGCTTCGAGCGCGATAACCACCACTTTCCCCGAGCTCATGAACTCGGTCAAGTCCTTGAAGAACGGCCTTTCGCGGTGCACGGCATAGAACCCTTCCGCTTCGTTTTTCGCCAGCCGCAGCGATTTGATCGCCACAATCTGAAACTTCGCCTCATGGATGCGCTTCAGAATCTCGCCCGCGAGCCCGCGCCCTACCGCATCCGGCTTGATAATCGCCAACGTTCTCTCAATCGCCAAATTGCTTCTCCTTGTCGAGCAGTCTTTTGTTAGAGTGCGCCTAGTTCCTTGCTGCCTTTCCTAACACCGCTTCCATCGTGTGACCAATCTCCGCCGGACTCTGCACCGTGTGAATCCCCGCAGCCTGCATCGCCGCGTATTTCGTCTTGGCAGTTCCCTGCCCTCCGCTGATGATCGCCCCCGCGTGCCCCATGCGGCGCCCCGGCGGCGCGGTCTGGCCAGCGATGAATCCGACGACGGGTTTTTTCACATGCGCCTTGATATACTCCGCCGCGACTTCCTCCGCGTTCCCTCCGATTTCGCCAATCATTACGATCGCCTGCGTGTCGTGATCCTCGTTGAACATCTTGATCGCATCGAGAAAACTCGTCCCGATGATCGGGTCGCCGCCAATCCCGATACAAGTCGTCTGCCCGATGCCCAGCCGAGTAAGCTGGTCCACCGCCTCGTACGTCAGCGTCCCGCTGCGGCTTACGAGGCCCACGTGGCCTGCCTTGTGGATGTGGCCGGGCATGATTCCGATTTTGCATTTTCCCGGCGAAATCAATCCGGGGCAGTTCGGCCCGATGAGCCGCGTCTTCGACCCCCGCAACACCGCCGCGACTCGCACCATGTCCAGTGTCGGAATCCCCTCCGTGATGCAAACGACGAGCGGCAGCGCAGCATCAATCGCTTCAAGGATCGCGTCGGCGGCAAATGGCGGCGGCACGAAAATCGCCGACGCATTCGCGCCTGTCTCGCCCGCCGCCTCCGCCACCGTATTGAACACTGGCACGCCGAGATGCTTCGTCCCGCCCTTTCCAGGCGTCACGCCTCCGACGACTTTCGTCCCGTACGCTGTCATCTGTTCCGCGTGAAACCCGCCCTCGCGCCCCGTCAGCCCCTGCACCACGACGCGCGTCTTTTCATCAATTAGCACACTCATCGGGCGCCCCCCGCGAGGCGCACCACTTTTTCCGCGCCGTCCTTCATTCCGTTTGCGACTGCGAAATTGAATCCCGAGTTCTGCAAAATTTCCTTCCCTTTCTCGACGTTCGTGCCCTCCATCCTCACCACCACCGGCACTTTGATTTTCAGCTCCTTCGCCGCGTTCACCACGCCCGTCGCGAGAACGTCGCAGCGCAAAATCCCGCCAAAAATATTGATAAACACCGCCTGCACGTTCGGGTCGCCGAGCAGAATCCGAAACGCATTCTTCACCTGTTCCGCCGAAGCGCCGCCGCCGACGTCCAGAAAATTCGCCGGATTCCCTCCCGCGAGCTTGATGATGTCCATCGTGGCCATCGCCAGCCCCGCGCCGTTCACCATGCACGCCACGTTGCCATCGAGCTTGATGTAATTCAGCTTGTACTTCGACGCCTCGACTTCGAGCGGCGTCTCTTCATCCAGATCGCGCATCGCGGCAATCTCCGGATGCCGCCCCAGCGCGTTGTCGTCGAAATTCATTTTCGCGTCGAGCGCCACCAGCCGCCCGTCTCCCGTCACGACGCACGGATTGATTTCCAGCAGCGACGCGTCCGTCTCCAGGAACGCGCGATACAGCGATTGAAAAAATGGCGTGGCGACGTTCACCATTTCGGATGGCAATCCAAGGCCGAAGAGCAGCTTTCGCACCTGGTACGCTTGCAGTCCTGTCGCCGGACGCAGCGCCTCCCGGAGAATCGCCTCCGGATGTTCCTTCGCCACTTCTTCGATTTCCATCCCGCCCGATGCGCTCGCCATGAACACGGGCGCTTCCGCCGCGCGGTCCACCAGGATGCTCAAGTACAGCTCGCGCTTGATGTCGAGCCCCTCTTCGATCAGCAAGCGCCTCACGATTCGTCCCTCGGCGCCCGTCTGCGGCGTGACGAGCTTCATCCCAAGTATCTGTCCTGCGAGCTCCTCCGCCTGCGCCGCCGACTTCGCCAGCTTCACGCCGCCGGCTTTTCCGCGCCCGCCCGCGTGAATCTGCGCTTTGACGACCACCACTTTCGTCCCCAGTTTTTCCGCCACGCCCCGTGCGTCTTCTTTTTTGAACACCGCTTCCCCGCGCGGCACCGGCACGCCGAATTTCGCCAGAATCCCCTTGGCCTGATACTCGTGTATCTTCATTGCCCTTCCAGTAGTGCTAAAATTATGCAGCGATTAAAACGAACCTCTCGCCGTGGCGAGCGAGCCAGTTTACAGCCGAACGCAAAGCGCGAGCAAGAAACTGTAGTTCCGCGCTGTGATGACACATGACTTTCTGGGATGAGGTATTGGCTATCTTCACCGGCGATATATTCGCCAGCGTTCTCATAATTTTGTTCTACGCGATAATTCAGTGGTTTCTGAGGGCCACGGACGTACGCATCGGCTACAGTTGGAAATGGAAGGATTCAAATTTTCACCCGTTTTTTGACGTACGCAACCAATCTGGGTCAAGGAGCTATCTGTTGGGAAATATCTCCTACACGAAAAATGAGGGAAAAGAAATTCTGTTCATTGACCCCAAGTCCATTTGGGGAAAAGAACTGAAACCGGGAAGCATAAACTTGATCGATGCGGACCCTGTGCCAGGAGTATCCTCAATTCCCGACAGCGTCAATCTGGAAGTGACCATCCGCCTGCAAAACGGGAGACAGTTCTGGCTCAAAGGCGCAGGTCCGGGACAACTTCGCATGGGACGGGTCCAAAGAATTGCATTCTGGCTGCGTGCGAAATGCGAGAAGGCCGCCATCCCATTAGAGTAATTTGTCTTGTAAACGATAATTGAGATTTGAATTACGTCAGCTCCGATATGATCCTCTCCGCCATCGAAAAAATCATCGCGAGCGAAGACCTCTCTCGCGTCGAAGCGGAAGCCGTGATGGAGCAAATCCTTTCCGGCGCCGCCACTGACGCGCAGATCGCCGGCCTGCTCATCGCCCTGCGCGTCAAAGGCGAAACGGTGGACGAGCTCGTCGGCTTCGCCACGGCCATGCGCCGCCACGCCGCGCCGATTTTCCCCGGCGGCCGCGCTCACGCCGATGAATCGCTCGTCGACACCTGCGGCACGGGCGGCGACGTCTCCGGCACGTTCAACGTCTCCACCGCCGCCGCGTTCGTCGCCGCCGGAGCGGGAGTCCGCGTCGCCAAGCACGGCAATCGCTCCGTCAGTTCGCGCTGTGGCTCCGCCGACGTCCTCGAAGCCCTCGGCATTTCCGTCGAGCAGCCGCCTGCGCGCATCGGTCGCGCCATCGAAGAAATCGGCATTGGCTTCCTTTTCGCGCCCGCGGTTCACACGGCCATGAAACACGCGTCCAACGCCCGCCGCGAACTCCGCGTCCGCACCGTTTTCAATCTCCTCGGCCCGCTCACGAATCCTGCCGGAGCCTCCGCGCAGCTCGTCGGCGTCTTCTCCGCGAAATTCACCGAGCCTCTTGCCGTCGCGCTTGGCGAACTCGGCGTCCGCCGCGCCTTCGTCGTCCACGGCGCCGATGGCATGGATGAAATTTCGCTATCCGGCGAAACCTACGTCGCCGAACTTCGCAACGGCGCTGTCCGCAGCTACACCGTCGTCCCCGAGGATTTCGGACTTCGCCGCGCGCCCCGCGAAGCAATCCTCGGCGCCGACGCCAGGCACAACGCCGAAATCATCCACAAAATCCTCGGCCGCTCGCTCCTCTATCGCGAACACGGCCCGCACCGCGAAATCGTCCTCGCCAACGCCGCCGCTGCTCTCGTCGCCGCCGGACGCGCCTCCGATTTCCTCGATGGCGTCCGCCTTGCTGCCGAGTCCATTGACTCCGGCGCCGCCCGCGAAAAACTCGAATCCCTCGTCGCCTTTTCCAACGCTAAAGACGCTCACGCCGCCGGCTGATGAATTTTATGGAGTGCAGCTCGCCCTGAGATCTCGCCTGTGGCGAGTGCGAGGGGCGATCCGCTTTGCCTTTTTCCTTACGTTGTCATCCCGAGCGAGTCCGCCTAAGGCGGACGACGAGGGATCTGCTTTTGCTTTTCAGGGAGTGCGGCGTGTCCTGAGAACCCGCCTGCGGCGGGTTCGAAGTGCGGTCCGTTTTGCCTTTCTGAAGGCCTACTGATGGCTATTGGGCCTGCAGGCTCGACCGCTGCTTCCTTGCCTCTTTATTTCCTTTTCTTCCCGAATCTGTACACCAATCCAATCCCCAGCCGCACATTGCTGACCGTCGCTCCGTTCACTCTGACGCCGATATAATCGACCTGCGGCCGCACGGCAATTCTCCCGCTATTGCCTAGATCAATATCCGTCCCAATGCCCAGCCCAAACGCAAGATGTCCCCCTGACGACCCAGACACGCCGTTGAATCCCGTCGAGAATCTCGCCCCGCCGAAGAGAAATTGCCCGTACGGCGTGAATCTCTCAAACGCCCGCAGCGTGAATCGCGGCCCCACCAAATACGTCGCCGCGGCCAGGCCGTTGCCTCCGGGCGAGCCGTGGTACACGCCCACGTCCCACGCGATCCCGGCCCAGTCATTCGCATTCACCGCCAGCGATCCCGCCGCGCCGCTCAAGTTCGTCGGAATGCCCTTCGCAATAGTGAAATTGGAAAAACTCACCGCGAGGTCCGCCCTCGGCGCGTCTTGCGCGCGCGCCGACGCCGCCATCAATAGAATCGCGACCCCCGACCACATGATTTTCTTCATGCGCATCTCCGCCGGTTAGCTTTGGAACGTGCGTCTCGCGCTTAGCCAGATGCCTCGCCCGCCCCGCCGGTTGCATAATTCCGCGGATTTCACGGGCCATATTGCGACTGGCTCACGCTCCTGCTTCATTTTGCTTCGCATCCGCATTTTGCCACGCTAAAATTTTTGCGTCTTCAGGTTCCAGCCGGCGCGAAAATTAATTTTGGTTTTACTAGGAGACCCATGCGATTCATTTTCTCGGCCGTGCGTCGCAATCTTTGCTTTCTTCCCGCGCTTGCGCTGTTCCTCGCCGGATGCGCCATCGTTTCCGCGGGCACGTCAAAACATCTCCCCGCCAATCTCCAGCGTGATATCGACGCCGCTAATCAAGCATGGGTGGACGGCCTCAAGGCCGGCAACGTCGACCAGGTCGTCGCCAGTTATTCCGACGATGCGGTCAATTGCAGCCCCTCCGGCGATTGCGTCAAGGGGCGCTCCGCCATCGCCGACGGCTACAAACAGTTGCTCGACAAGCTTGGCCCCGCCACCGGCGGTTTCGTCCGCAGCGGCTCGCTTTTCGTTGACCGCGATCTCGCTTACGAATCCGGCTACGCCGAAGCGCACTTCCCCGACGGCACCATCTTCAATGGCCGCTACAGCACGGTCTGGAAACTCCAGCCCGACGGCCACTGGAAAATCTTCCGCAACCTCTCCCTCCCCGCCGCTCCGTAGCGCCAGCCGAAAGCATTTTATGGAGCGCTGCGGTCCGCCTTGCGGGTTCCCGTGGAGCGGGTTCTGCTCCAACGGAACTCGACCCCTGCCCGCTGTGGCGGGCAGCTCTGGCTTTGCGCATTCTGCGTCTCGGATGGTTCCGCGAAGCGACCTTGCCCGCTGTGGCACAGGCTCTCAGCCGGTGCACGTTATCTTGCCTCTGTGTTCCTGGCACTCGTAGCGGTAGGGCTTGCCCTACCCGCGCGAGGCGCAGCCTCGCGTCTATGGTTATCTCGGGGCCGCCTGTGATTCACCACGACGCAGTGAAGCATTGGCCCTCTCTTGCATTTTATGGAGTGCGCGCTTTCTGCGCCCCGACATTTTTGTCGGCACCTTTCCTCTTGTCATCGCTCAACCGCGCATGATGTTTGTCTTGCCGGGGCTACACGGGAGCCGTTGATTCGTGCTTAAGTGGCGCCGACTCGTGCCAAACCGCCTCTGCAGCGACGGAATCATGCTCTCAGTCCTTGATTCTTAGCCCTTTAGCTCCGAACCACCACCTTGACACTTTTTTGCCTTGGACGATTTTCGCCTACATAATGGTAGCGTAAATTCTTTTGTGTAAATTGGGATTTTAAGCAGGAAAAGAGGGTGTACTTTCCCTGGAGCGCTGAACTCACAGAGGAGGTACACCCTGATGCGAGAACTGGAAGTCCTCAACGACGGCCATCTTAAGCTGA
>DATEFX010000004.1:0-158498 GCA_035280405.1 Candidatus Acidiferrales bacterium
AAGGGGCAGCCCGAAGCCGTGCAAACGGACAATCCCAAGACCATGAAATTCATGATCGACAAGAACACCACGATTGAAGGAGCGCTGAAAACGGGCTCCAACGCCGATGTGACGTATCGCCAGGACGCCAGTGGCAACAACATCGCCGTCAGCGTTCGCGTAACTTCGTAGGCCAGCACCCAGCGGCGTGAAGCTCGGAAGCCCGCGCAAAGCTGCGGGACAGGTAGCAGAGCCGTTCGCTGCCTGTCTTCGCCTGCGCACTTTGCCGGGCAGCTGGCGCGCGCACTTGCCCGGAGGCGCGAAGGGCGCGACGCGCAGCATCGCGTCCGTCTTTTCTTGGCTTCAAATTGCAAATCGCCCCTGCTCGTCGCAGCTTTTCCCTTCGGGCGCCCCTCGATAAGTGCGAAAAGTGGGAAGTTCCCCCAGAAACCGCTTGACTTTTTGTTTAGTCTGAAGTAATATTCCCTTGTGAGTAAGAGACCACAGTTCGCGCTCCCAGGCGCTTCAGCCCGAGGCTCCCGGTGGAGTTCCCCCACCGTCTGACCTCTCGCCCCCGCCGAGTTCCGGCATCTCCAGCAAAGAAATCGCGTCAAATTTGCCAATCGTTGATCGCAAATGAAACGCACAGTCGCGAAATGTCATGTACTTGTAAACAAAGCACTTATCAAATCCTGATCGCAAATGAATTTCATTCATTTGCGATCACCCAACACCCCAATTCTCTGCCCCTCCGCTTGTCGCAACCGGCCTCCTCAAGTAAGCTGGCACCCTCATCCATGCCTCCAAAGCGCCAGTCCAATCTCCCCGGCCCCACCGACCGCCGCATCGACGCTCTCCTGACCCTCCTCGCGGAGAACTCCACTATCGTCATCAGCGGCGCAAAAATCGCCCGGGAAATTGGCGTCAAGCGCCAGACCGTCTGGACGTGGGTTCAAAAGCTCCGCGAAGCCGGCGTTAAGGTCAATGGCCATCCCCGCTCGGGCTATCACATCGAACGCGCCCCAGACGTCCTCGCGCCGCAGCTCCTTGCGCATCGCCTTCGCGGCACGCCGTTCGGGAAACGCATCTTCCACTATTTCAAAACCGATTCGACCAACACCGTCGCCATGCGCATGGGCGAGCAGGGCGAGCCTCACGGCACCGTCGTCATCGCTGAGCAGCAAAGCGCCGGACGCGGTCGCGCTGGTCGCTCCTGGATCTCCGAAAAATCCGCCGGCATCCACGTTACAGTGCTCTTGCGCCCTCGCATTTCTCCCGTGCATGCCCCCGCGCTCACTCTCGCCGCGGGCCTCGCCGCGCGCGACGCCATCGCCGAAGAAACGAGCCTCAATCCCGATGTCCGCTGGCCCAACGACGTCCTCCTTCGCGGCCGGAAAATCTGCGGCATCCTCACCGAAATGCAAGCCGAGCCGGACCGCATTCATTTCGCCGTCGTCGGCATCGGCGTCAACGTGAACCAGCAAAAAATGCCGCCCGAGCTCGCCGGCATCGCCACCTCGCTTCGCATCGAAACCGAACGCGTTCATTCGCGCCTCGATCTCCTCGCGCGGTTGCTGCAACACCTCGACCGCTACTACAATGAATTCATCGCCCGTGGAACCGCGCCGATTCTGCGCCGGTTCGCGGAAGTTTCGAGTTTCTATCAGGGAAAGCGCGTGCGCATTACAACGACAAATGATTCCTTCACCGGGACCACCGACGGTCTCGAGTCAACGGGAATTCTCCGCGTTCGCCGCGATGATGGCCGCGTCGAACCCATAATCTCCGGCGACGTGGCGGAGGCCGAATGACGCTCCTCGCGATGGACGTTGGCAACACGAACACGGTTCTGGGCGTGTTTCGCGGCGAAAAACTCGTCGCGCATTGGCGCCTGACCACCGCGCGCGATCAGACTGTCGACGAATACGGCATCCTTACTCGCGACCTCTTCACTCACGCCGGCATGTCCCCTGCCGAAATCAAGGGCGTCATGATTGCCTCCGTCGTTCCTCCTCTCAACGCCACGCTCGCGCAAATGTCCGAGCGCTATTTCGGCCTCAAGGCCTTGTTCGTCGAACCCGGAATCAAGACCGGCATGCCCGTGCACTACGATAATCCGCAGGAAGTCGGCGCCGATCGCATCGCCAACGGCGTTGCTGCCTTCGCAAAATATGGGGGCCCTTGCGTCGTCGTGGATTTCGGCACTTCGATTAATTTCGACGTTGTCTCAACGCGCGGCGAATATCTCGGAGGCGTCCTCGCTCCGGGACTTGGTATTTCCGCCGACGCCATGTTTGCCCGCGCCGCTCGCCTCTTCCGCGTCGAAATTCGCGACCCGGGTAAAATCATCAACACGAATACCGCAGCTTCCATGCAGGCCGGCCTCTATTACGGCTTCACTGATCTCGTCGACGGCATTCTCGGTCGCCTCAAAAAAGAGCTCGGCGACGAGACTCGTTTCATCGCCACTGGCGGCCAGGCATCGCTCATTGCCAGCGGCTCGCGTTACATCGAAAGCGTGGACGACCATCTTACCCTCGACGGCCTCCGCATACTCTGGGAGCGCAACGCTGCGCCGACAACTTCCGCACTGCCTCTTGCCGAGCTTCCCGCGGGGACAAAAAAGGCGGCCGCGCCCGCCCGAAAGGCGACGCGGTAGCGGCCCACGGCCATGTCGGCCTTCAACTATTTCAACTACTTCACCGAAATTGAGGAGTATTTCTGGCAGAAGCGCGGCGCCCATCTGCTTGTTTCTCCGCTCGACTGGGCCATCGTCGAAACCTGGCAGAAGGCTGGTATTCCCCTCCCCGCTGTCCTAAGAGGTATCGACCGCGCTTTTGAAAGCTACGGCCGCTCCCGTCGCGGCGCAGCCGGACGGCCTCTGAAGAGTCTTGCGTACTGCGTGGATTCGGTCCTCGAAGCCGCTGAGGAATCTCAAGAAGCCGCCGCTGGAGCTGGCCCGGAAACCTCGCGCGCAATCGCAGCCGCGGAGCCTTTCTCCCGCGAAGAGCTGGCGCGATATTTCAACACCGCGTCAGCAAGTCTTCGCGCCGCTAGCGAGAAACCTGGCGTCTCTAGCCTCCAAGATAAATTCGCGGAGACTGCGAACTCTCTGTCTGAAATGAAATCAATCTTGGATTCGCCTGCAAAAATCGATTTGGAAGATTTGGAGCGGCGTCTCACAGTTATTGAAGAAAAGCTTACCGCCGCATTGGCTGCTTCCGCCGACGAAGGAACGATGCTTGGCGCCCGGCGCGATATGGACGCCGCTCTCGCACCATACCGCCGGAAAATGTCCCCTGCGCAACTCGCGCTCGTCGAACGCCAATACATTCAGAATCGGCTGTTCGAAGCCTTCGGCCTTCCTCGCCTCAGCTTGTATTATTTGAAATAGGGCCGCGCCATGCGAGTCAAAATCGAAAAACTCGTTTACGGCGGCGAAGGTCTCGCTCACGGCGACGGCGCAACTCTTTTCGTCCCCTTCGTTCTGCCCGGGGAAGAAGTCGAAGCCACTGTAAAAGAGCGCAGCAAGAAATTCTCCCGCTGCCGCCTCGAAAATGTGCTGACCCGCTCGGCGGAGCGCATCGAGCCTGATTGCCCGCACTTCGGGGTTTGTGGCGGCTGTCATTACCAGCATATTCCGCACGAACTGCAACTTCGGTTCAAAGAACAAATCTTGCGCGAAACGCTGCGCCGCCTTGGACGTCTCGATTGGTCTGCCCCTATAACGATTCACGCTTCTCCGCCGTTCGGCTACCGCAACCGCGCGCAATGGAGAGTCCGTCCAATTGAATCTCGCTCTCAGCGACCGTCACGAAGCGAAACAAGTAATCATTCGCTGGGCATAGGCTATTTCCAATCTAGTTCGACCATCTTCTGCCCCGTCGAATCGTGTGGCGTCCTCTCGCCACGAATCGCTTCTGTGTTCGAGGCGTTGAAACAAATGATTGCGGATCGCGCGCTGCCCGAGGAAATCCAGGAAATTGAAGCGCTTGCCGATTCGGATGATCATAAAGTCCTGCTCAATATTACTTGCTCGCACTTGCGGTCTTCTCAAAAAACAATTGCAGTCGAGATTTCGAAAATGACCGAAGGCGTGGAGAGTGTACTGCTGCAAAGTGCAGCGGGAGACAAAATGGAGCTGTCCGGCCCCGGTTATCTCAATTACAGCGCGGGCGACAAGCGGTTTCGCGTCGGCCACCTTTCATTCTTCCAAGTCAATCGCCACCTTGTAAAAGAATTGGCCCAATCTGTGGCCGCGGCTGCCGGCGGGGGCAATCTGGCATTCGATTTGTATGCGGGCGTCGGATTACTCTCCGCATTTCTCGCTGATAATTTTGTGAAGATCGAAGCCGTCGAAGCGGACCCCGCAGCCGCGCGTGATCTGGAAGCGAATGTGTCGCGTTCCCGGAATATCTCAAGTCACAATTTGGCAGCAGAAGTATTCTTGTCGCGGTGGAAGCGCAAGCAAGGCGGCCAGTCTCCTGAAGCAATTGTCGTTGATCCGCCGCGAGCGGGACTTGAGCCAGCAGCCCTCAGCGAGCTTCAGGACGTCTCGCCGCCCAGAATCGTTTACGTCTCTTGCGACCCTTCCACGCTTGCCCGTGATCTTGCGAAGCTCTGCGCCAGGTTATATAAGGTTGAAGAAATTCACCTTTTCGATATGTTCCCGCAGACATATCACATGGAGACTCTGGTTCGCCTGGAGCGCGCCTCATGAAGCTTCCGGCGCTCTGGCTCGTCCTTGGCTTTGGCGCCGGCATCGTGGTCGAGCATTCGCTCGACGCGCCTCGCGCTTTGTGGCTTTCGGCCGCCTGCGTCGCAATCGCCGCAGGAATCGTCTTCATGTTTTGGAGGCGACTTGCCGTTGCGGCGGCTCTTGTAGTTGCCTCCTGGTTTTTCCTTGGCGGCTTGACGCTGCAACTCCAGATCCACTCCTCATCTCCAGGCGACGTCGCCAAATTGATCGCGTCAGGCAGAATCGAGCCAAGCGAACCTTTGCGGTGGCGCGGCGTGCTGCGCGAAGATCCCGAACACATACCGTGGGGCTGGCGCTACGAATTGGATCTCGAACAGGTCTTGACCGCTGACCATCCTTTGAAGACGAGCGGTGGCCTGCGATTGACCCTCTACGCCGACCGATATACTGATAGCCCCCCCGTACTGCGCGCAGGCGATGAAGTCGAAGCCCTGTGCATCGCGCGTTTGCCGCGCAATTATTTGGACCCGGGCGCGTTCGACGAGCGCAGCTTTCTGGCCCGCCAAAACATTGAACTGCTTGGTACGCTGCGCAGTCCTGAACTGATCGAAAGAATCAGAGAGCCGCGAATATCGCTCAGACAGCGCCTTGCGCGAATTCGCGGATCGTTGCTTACACGAATCGATTTGTTGTATTCAGGGGAAAGAAACAGTGCGGCCGTCCTTCGCGCGATGCTTTTGGGCGACCGCAATTTCGTGAATTCCGATGTCGCCGCGGCATTTCAGAAGACGGCGGCGTTCCATGTTCTCGTTGTCGCGGGCTTGCACGTAGGAGCGCTTGCCATATTCATTTTATGGCTGGGGCGGGTCGTGCGCCTCCCTCTCCCGATTCAAACCCTCGCGGTGCTCTTTGCTCTGGCTGCCTATGTGGGCATCGTGCAGGACCGCCCTCCGATACTCCGTGCCGCATTAATGGCCGCGGTCTTTCTTCTGGCGCGGCTTTTCTTTCGTCGTGTGCCGCTGGTGAACACTGTCGCCGTCGCAGCTCTGATTCTGTTGATGGCCAGACCGGACGAGCTTTTTGATCCAAGTTTCCAGATGTCCTTCCTCGCTGCCGGCGTCATTGCCGGACTCGCAGTTCCATGGATCGACCGCACCAGTAGCAAGTATCGCAAAGCGTTGGAACACCTCGGCGATGTGACCCGTGACCGGTTGCACTCTCCTCGTGCTACACAGTTTCGTCTCGATCTGCGCGCAGGCGCAAACGCGCTGGCCACTCGGCTGCCTCGGAGTCTTGCTGGCTACTCCAATTTGTTTTTCGCGCTGCCCGTGCGTCTGGGCTTCCGTCTCTGGGATTTACTCGTTCTTTCTTTCTGCATTCAACTCGGAATCGTGCCGTTGCTGGCGCTCTATTTTCACCGCGCAAGCATTTCAGGACCAATCAGCAACATCCCCGCCGTGTTGCTCACTGCCTTGATAGTCCCGGTTGGATTTTTAACTTTGGCAGCCAGTTTCCTATGGAAGGGGCTCGGCATTCTCCTGGCGAGAATAACCGCAGTGCTTGTCGGTTCGCTGCTCTCGTGCGTGAGTGCGTTCAGCAGAATTCCACGCGCCTCTTGGAGAATTCCGGATCCGCCTCAGGTTATCGTGATTGTTTTTTTTGCCATCCTCGTTTGTGTGGCCGCTCTTTCGTGGCTTGCAGCGGATCGTTCGCGTGAGCAGGAACGGGTGAAATTGGCAGTCGTTTCCAGCCCGTTTCGGCGAATCGAATTCGCCGCTATTGCTGTTCTCCTCCTGCTTGCTCTGGCCGTAATGATTTACCCCTTTGGTCCGCGTCTGGCGCCCGGCCGCCTGGAAGCGACCGTTCTCGACGTGGGTCAGGGCGATTCCATTTTTGTCGCGTTCCCGGATGGCCGAACCATGTTGATTGATGGCGGCGGTCTGGCGGGTGCAGAACGCGTCGGAGGCTACCAATCCGGATTCGATATCGGAGAGCAAGTGGTCTCGCCCTATCTCTGGTCACGAGGCATCAAGAAGCTGGATGTCGTCCTGTTGAGCCACGCGCATCACGATCACATTGGCGGACTGACGGCAGTGCTGGAGAATTTTCGTGTCGGCAAGATTTGGGTGGGCCGCGATGAAGACGCGGCGGAATACCGCGCGTTGGTTACCGAAGCTTCAAAACACGCCATCCCAGTGCTGCATGAAACTTCGGGAACCACGTTTGATTGGGATGGCGTTACGGGCCAGATCCTTTGGCCAGCGGACTCCTCTGAAGCGCCCGCCGCATCGAATAACGATTCGGTAGTGCTCAGGCTTGGCGACGGAGCAATTCATTTTCTGCTTCCGGGAGATATTGAAAGCGGCGTCGAGAAGCAGCTCACGGAAAATCACGAGCCGCTTGCTGCCGATTTTCTGAAAGTGCCTCACCACGGCAGCAAGACGTCATCTACTCAAGCGTTTGTTGCCGCTGTCGGGCCGCGTTTCGCCGTGATTTCTGTCGGCGCGGATAATCCATACGGCCATCCGAGCGCGGAGGTCGTCTCGCGCTATCAGGCTGACGGCATCCGCTTGTTGATGACGAAAAGCGAAGGCGCGGTCACGGCTCTGACTGACGGCCGCGCCGTTCAAGTCAGCAGTTTTCTACATCCTAACCGTCGATGAAGCCGAATCCGGACTTGAATCCCTCCTTGATTCATTCGCCGAGGCCCTTCGCGCTGAAACTTGCCCGACTTACGGGCTTGGTTCATACTCATTTTAGGCATTTAAGGGCTAGATATGATTCAGGAAAACGACAAAGCCCTCCCCAGCCAAGAACAAATCGACGAAGAAAGCCGGCGCGTGAGGCGCCTCCGCATCATAATCCATCTTGCGCTCGACACGATCGCGTCGGGGGACTTGTCTCCCGAAGAAGCTGCGGAAATTACGGCTGGCGCGCGCCGCGTCGCTCTGGAGCTGTTTCCGGGCAAGGAAAACGCCTTCGATCTGATTTATCGTCCGCAATTTCAGCGCCTGATGAACGAAGTGTACCGCCTCCAGTAGTCCCTCGTTTCGCCGAGACTCATCTCATCCACTGCATCTTGGTCCACAGAACGAAAATCCCGAGCGCAAATCCGATTGCGGCTTGATACTCGCGGTTCTGAGAATACAGTTCGCTAGAAAACTTCGCAGGCTCGGCCCCGCCCGGCTGGGAATTCCTTAAACGTGGCCAGAACTGCGGAACGCGATCGGCGTATATCTCGAATTGTTGCCCGTAATGTTCGCGCAATTCCGTTTCTTCTCGACGCATGACAGACGGATAAAAAAGCAGGATGTATATCGCAACAAGGACGCCGCCCCAAATCGAATTACCGGCGACGATCACGCCGAGCGCAAGGATTGCACTGCCGAAATAAAGAGGATTGCGCGTAAGCGCGTAAGGGCCGTCGGTCGCCAAGGCTTCGTGCTTGCGAAGAAAACCGGCAGCCCATGCGCGGACTAAGAGCCCAACGATTCCGATTGCGACTCCGGGAAGAAGTGATGTTCCCGAGGGCTTGGCCACCAACAGAAACGCAATCGTTACCGGGTATCCTGTCCGCACGCGCCAGCGAATCCAAAAATTCTGCGCCGCGGCCATCAATTCGCCCTCAAACGGTGTCCGATAGCGTCGAGAACTTGCTCTACGGTAATAGACAGCATTGATGGGGCAGGAGATTTCCCGCGCCGGTAAGTCGTTTCCTCCGCTGTCGCATTGCGAACGACGATGTCTTTTGCCGAATAAGGCCCATTTCGCGCTGGATCCGTCGGACCGTAAAGCCCCACGACAGGCGTGCCGAGCGCGGAAGCAAGATGTAATGGTCCGGTATCCGCAGCAACGACAAATCTGGCATTCTTCAGAAGCGCCATAAGCGGCGGCAGATCGAGGCTTTCCATCAAAGGCAGCGCCTCGCCAGCCGCGCGGCTAGCGATCTCGGCGAGCGCACGTTCGCCCGGCCCAAAATTGATGATCCCCTTCCACCCGTAGCGCGCAGCCAACGTGCGATGCAGTTCACCGTAGCGCTCCGCAGGCCAGCATTTCGATCTCCAGCCGCCTCCCGGCGAAAGGACGAAATAATCACGAATTGAGCGCGCCGTAAGGATATTGGCCGCTTGCTGCTCTGCCTCAGCGGAGATCTTCAGCGGAAAGCGAATCGTCGTCACGCGCGCACCCACACTTTCGACGAGTTCCAGGTTGTGCTCGACTTTGTGCCGGCGAACTGGCGCGATTTTCTCTGTATAAAAAAACTCCGCGCCTCGCTCACGTGCGTAGGTCGCCGCGAAGCCGACGCGTCGAGGAGCGCCGGAGAGCTGCCCGAGAATTGCAGTTCGATACAACGATTGAAAATCAATCACGCAGGTGTACCTTGTTTCGCGCAGCCTGCGAACGGCCCAAATCACGCCGCCCCAGCTTGTCCGGTCCATCGGGATTGTCACATTCACATCCGGGTTTCCTCCGAGCAGAGGATGCCATTTGCGATCCACAAGCCAATCGATATGAGCCCGGGGAAACGATTCGCGCAGCGCGGAGACGGCGGGCAGCGTGTGGATGATGTCGCCGAGGGCTCCCATGCGCAAGATGAGAAACCGCTCCTCAGCCATGGGCTTCGCGAATTCGAGAGAGGAGGTCGCGCGTCGAGTGCTGCTTCGCGTCGCCGACAATCGCGACGCGGATGCCGAGACGCGCCGCTTCATCGCGCTCGGGCACGCTCTCGAGTGTGTAGTCCGTGCCCTTGGCGTGGACGGACGGATGAAGTTCGCGCAGGAGCGCGCGCACGTCAGGTTCATCAAATATGACGACGTAATCCACGATCGCGAGGGCCCCAACAAGTTCTGCGCGCGCTTCGGCAGAAAGAATGGGCCTGCCGGGCCCCTTCAATCGCTGCGTGCTGGCGTCTGAATTCAAAGCAACAACGAGCACATCGCCCTCCCGCCGCGCCCCTTCGAGATACCGTACGTGCCCCGCGTGCAGCAAATCAAAACAGCCATTTGCAAGAACGACTTTCTGTTCGCGCTGCCAATGTTCTGCCAGCCGTTCGCGCAGGCTCCCGCGAGACACAATCTTGCTCCGCGTATTCATCGCGCGGCTGTCGCTTCGCCGCGAATTGCGGACTCGAGTTCGGCGCGCGATACCGTCGCGGTTCCGCGCTTCGTGACAACGATGCCGCCTGCGTAGTTTGCAATGTGTGCGGCTTCGGAAAACGTCGCTCCGGCGGCCAGCGCCAGCGTGAACGCGGCGATCACCGTGTCGCCCGCGCCGGTGACGTCCACTGCGTCCTCGGTGCCGTAAACCGAAATGTCATGCGAAGACTTGCCGCGTTCGAACAGCACCATGCCATCTTTGCCCCGCGTTACGAGCAAGGCTTGTAAACCGAGCGCGCGAAGCGCCTTCTGGCCGAGATACTCGAGTTTCCCCCGGTCGCTTCCGATCTTAGTGTGATAGAGCGCCTCGATTTCGGGTTCATTGGGGGTCGCCGCCGAAAATCTCGCAGTGCCGTAATCCAATAAACGAAAACGCGAATCGAGCGTTGCAATTTTCCAGCGAAGGCCCTCTAGGAGCTGAGGAGAGATGGCTCCTGTCCCGTAGTCCGAGACCAGAACTGCGTTCGCCTGTGCGATACGTGCGCGAACTTTGCGCCCAATTTCCTTTGTTGCTCCGCGCGACAACGAATTTTCCGGTTCGCGGTCCACGCGAAGGACTTGTTGCCGGGCCGTATGCGCCCAGCGCGCGAGAAATCGAGTTTTCGTTGTTGTTGTCCAGCCCCGAACGGATACGATCCCCGAAGTATCGAGGTGCTTGTGTCGAAAATACGACAGAAGCTCGCGGCCAGCGGGATCATGACCGACAGCGCCAACCAACAACACGCGCGCGCCCAAATCCGCAAGGCTGTTCGCCGCGTTTGCGCCGCCGCCCGGCGCGATTTCCGTCTGCCTGTGGCGCAAAATCAGTACGGGAGCCTCGCGCGAAACACGCGAAATCTCTCCTGTGACATATTCATCGACGACCAAATCGCCGATTACAAGAATCGTTTGGCGGCTAAACGCGCCAACCAGGTCGAGCAAACGCGACAAATCCGGCAACCGTTCGCTTCGCGCGGCTGCATTGCGGGCCATGATCATCGCGCACCCTTCAGCAAGATTTCCACCGCCATTGTCAAGTTCTCGACAACGTGTTCAGGCATGCGCGGCCAGTGCGAGCGATTCCATTCATGTTCGCCCCGGCCATACCCCGAGAGCACCAATATTCCCCGTCCGCCGACGCTGTGCGCCAAGGAAATATCGTCGTAGCGATCGCTCACCAGCGTTGACCCAGCCAGCTCCAAATTGTGCTCCTTCGCCGCCCGTTCGAGCATTCCGGGAAGCGGCTTGCGGCAGCGGCAATTGTCCTCGCGAATGTGAGGACAATAATAGATTGCCTCGACGTGGGCGCCACCAGCGGCAAGCTGTGACTTCATTTTTTCATGAATCTCCACGACGAGCGATTCCGGAAAGAATCCGCGGGCCACTCCCGATTGATTGGTTACGACAATGACGGGAATCCGAGCTTCGTTGAGCCGTCGAATCGCAGCAGCCGCGAACGGAAAAACGTCAAATCTTGAAATGTGGTTGGCGTAGCCAACCTCCTCGGCAATCGTGCCGTCGCGATCGAGAAAAACAGCACGTCGCTTCGAAGCGCTAGACACGCTGGCGAACCTCGAGCCAGCGCCTCGCTGCAGCGCTCACATCCTCCGCTTCGACGCGAACCATGCAGCGATGATCGATGGGGCACTCGCGCAAAAAACAGGGGCTGCATGGCACCGGATGGCGCACGAGCGTGCGAAGCGGCGTCACGGGTGCCGTGCCATCCGGATCCGTCGAGCCGAATACCGCAACGACGGGAATGCCTGCCGCCGCGGCGACGTGCATCGCGCCGGAATCATTTCCGATAAATAAATTACAGCGAGAAAAGAACGCGGGGAGCTGGCCAATCGGCGTCTGGCCAACCAGGTTCACGGGACGATGGCGCATTTGGGAAGCAATTTGTCGCGAAGCGTCAATTTCGGCGGCCGTTCCAAAAAGTATCACATCCGCGCCGAATTCCTCAATGAGCCCGTCAGCCACGGCAGCAAACCGTTCCGGCAGCCAGCATTTTGCCGATCCGAATGCCGCTCCGGGAGCGACAGCGACTCGCAGCGTACCGCGGCGGACTCCCGCGTTTAGCAGCGCAGCCTCTGCAACTTCAGCCGTCGCCGGTGCGACCTGCAATTCTATCTGCTTGATTTCAGGCAAGTCAGTCAGCCAGCCCGCTCGCTTGAGCAATTCGAGGTAATAATAGGATTCGTGCACCGGCGCTTCATCGGTCTGCGGCACGGGAAGAGCGCGAGTAAGCAAAGCACCGCGTCCGTCGCGTGAGTATCCTATGCGCTCCGGGATTCCCGCTCGCCAGACGAGCCAGGCTGCGGAAAATGCATTTTGCAAAAGCAAAGCACAGTCGAATTTCTCGCGCCTCAGCATCCACGCGCATTTTTCCGTCGCGAGAGGATTTCGAGTCGATGGCGTCATCGCAAGGATGCGGTCGGCAAAGGGCTGCCCGCTGTAAAGGTCAGCTACCCACGGTCGCGCGAGAATCACAATCTCGGCCTGAGGCCATTTCGCGCGGACTGCTTTGAGCGCTGGGATCGACAGAATCGCGTCGCCCACCCAGTTCGTCGCGCGCACAAGAAGCTTCATCGAGCTGTCTCTCCTTGGCGCTCGGCGATGATCGAATTCAATTCCTGCCAAAATCGCTCGGGATCGTTTGGCGCAAGCGCAATCCGGCAATACGCAACCGGAAACTCACTTGCACGCACCCCTTTCAAATTGAATGTGTCCTTCTCCGTGCAAAGAAGAGCATCCGCGCCCGCTGCGCGCGCGCGGCGTTCGATTTCGTCGATGTCTTGCTGCGTATAAGTATGGTGATCCCGGAAGGCCATAGATCCGGCCACGGTGGCACCCCAACGCTCCAAATCGGCAAGAAATGCCTTGGGATTTCCGATTCCGCAGAAAACAAAAAATTTCTTGGCCATCCAGTCCACTGAATCCGCATCAACTGCGAATTGCGCGCCTGGGTCCGGGACCATCGTAAAGCGTTCGAGTTTTGTCTGCGCGTAGTGGATTGGCGCTTCGGAATATCGGCGAATTACGGCTTCTACGGCCGGCGCGTGGCCGCTGCGCGTAATTAGCGTCAGTTGCGCGCGGCGAAGCGCGGAAACCGGCTCGCGCAATCGCCCAGCGGGAAGCAGATGACCGCCGCCAAAAGGATTCGCGGCATCTATCAGCACGATATCCGCGTCGCGAACAAGCTGAAAATGTTGAAATCCATCGTCAAGAATGAACCAATCGACGCCGCGCTCGCCGAGTTCCCTGCTCTTTTCATATCGGTTTGCGCCAACGCCGACAGGAACGGCGTCGCCAAACCTCGATCGCAGTAGAGAAGCCTCGTCGCTCGCTCCCGCCGAACCGCGGTATCCGCGCGTCAGAATCCCGACATGTTTCTTGTCGGCCAGAGCTCGCTCCGCAAGCCAGCAGACTATTGGCGTTTTTCCTGTGCCACCCACTGTGAGGTTTCCCACGCTAATTACTCTCCCTGACAGCCGGTCTCGCTTCCGTAATCCGCTCGAATAGCTCCAGGCCCGAATTCGCGCACCCGCCCTGTAGACAATCGAAGCGGGCCACAGAAGGGATTGCGCGAGCGTCACGAGCCTTCTCTAGTTGATTCGAGAATGGCAGCGATACGCTCAAGCGATCGCGCCGTCGCGCCTCGATTGGCCTCGACCAAAGCTCGCGCCTTGCGTCCCATTTCATCACGGCGCCAAGAATCGCGAATCAAATCTACCCACGCCTTTCCCAGTCGTTCGCCGCTGGCCACTTGTATTCCTGCGCCCGAACTGGAGAATTTCGCAGCCATTTCGCGAAAGTTTTCCATCGACGAGCCAAAAACTGGCGGCTTGCCAAACCAAGCCGGCTCCAGAATATTGTGGCCGCCGGATGGCACGAGCGAGCCGCCGACGAACGTGGCGTCCGCGAGAGCGTAAATTCCAGCGAGTTCGCCGATTGAATCTAAAACCATGACATCAGCGTTCTCATCGAGCGAAGCGTTCGTGTCAAGATGGCTGCGCCGCATGCACTTCCAGCCAGGCTCTTCGGCCGCAGCCACTGCCGCATCGAATCGCTCGGGCTTTCGCGGCGCCAGTATGAGCAGTGCCCGTCGCCACCGCCGCTGAACGATGTCATAAGCCGCGAGCACAGCTCCTTCCTCACCCGCAACGACGCTGCCGGCGACAACTACTGGCCAGCGCTCCTGCTCGCGCAGCTGCTTCTCCAGCCATTTCCCAAACTCGCCAAGCGCCGGCGGCTCGTGATCGTACTTCAGATTTCCTGTCACTTCGATGCCGCTCTCGGGAGCGCCCATCTCGCCCAAGCGGCGTGCATCGTCGCGACTTTGCGCCAGGAAAACAGCGCCGTCTGACATCACCCTCGAATAAAAGCCGCCGATCAGAGGGCGAAAGCGGCGGAAGCGGCGCATGGAACGCTCCGAAATCCGGCTGTTCACAAAAATCACGGGCACGTTCACTCGATGCGCCTCGCGCAGAAAATTCGGCCATATTTCGGTTTCCAATACTACGACCAATGCTGGTCGAATCCGTTGAAATGCGCGCCGGACTGGTCCCTGCCAGTCAAACGGGAAATAGAAAAATCCAGATGCGCCGTCGAGCCGCTCACGCGCCACTTTTTGCCCGGTAGCAGTGGTTGTCGAAACAAAAATCGGGCGTTCAGGAAACCGCGTCTTTATGCCGCCGATCAACAATCTTGCCGCGAGAACTTCGCCCACGGAAACGGCATGAACCCAAATTGCGTGACGCGGGCCAGCTGCCTCTCCAATCTCCGTAGGCAGTCGTCCCATCCTCTCGCGAAAACTCTCGATGTATTTGCCTCGGCGAAGCCCTTGAACAATAAAATACGGTGCAAGCAGCACCATGCCTGCCGCCATCAAAACGCTGTACAAGAAATACATCGGGGGAGCTGAACGCCTTTCGCGAAAGATTCTCAGCCAGCAAAACGTATTATAGTGTCAAGCGGCGCGCGGAACCCACAACGTTTCGCGCGCCGGAAGCATCTCACGGGCAAAAGAACATGCGCGCATTGCTCTTCATTCTGGCGACCGCTCTATGGCAATCTGCCGCTCCGCAACAAGGCGTCGATCCCTCGGCGCTCGCCAACAAAGACCAGCACCAGGGATTTCTCGTGGCCGCAGTTCCGTACTCCGACGTTTCCGCAGCGAAGGAAAAACTCGACAAGGTGGATGCAATCAGGGCCGGAGTCCTTCCCGTGGAAGTCTATCTTCGCAACACCACCAGCGAGCCTGTGCACGTCGACCTCAAGACGATTCGGCTGGACATCGACGTGCCCAATGGTCAGAGACTGCATCTACAATCCATGACGCTCGAGCAAGCGGCCAGCGAAATCGCGCACCCGAAGGGCGCTTCCGCCCCGACCGCGCGCCGGTTTCCGCCCATCATCCCGGTGCCGATTCACGATAGCAAGGAAGATGAAATCTCCGGCAAGCTGCAGCCCCTCATGTTTCAAACGGACATTGTGGCGCCGGGCGCGACCGTCCGAGGCTTCCTGTTTTTCGACCTGAATCACAATTTCGATCTGGTCCCCTTTTCCACGCTTTACGTTCCTGACGTGAAATCGATCACCTCCAGCCAGCCCATGATTTTCTTTGAAGTCGCACTCAAGCCGAAGGCTTCCAATTGAAGTCTGGGCACATTTCCGGCGGATTTGCTCAAGGCCCGGCGGTTGGCTAGAATTGTTCTTCGACTTTCATTCGACAGCTTCTGCTCCGATTTCAGTCCGGGTGCGATGAATCTTCTCGACGATCTGAATCAACAGCAGCGCGAAGCCGTGCTCGCTACGCAAGGCCCCGTGCTTGTGCTCGCCGGCGCAGGCACGGGCAAGACGCGCGTCATCACGTACCGTGTCGCCTATCTCATCGAACAAGGTACGCCGCCTCACGATATTCTGGCTGTGACGTTCACCAATAAGGCCGCCGACCAGATGAAGCAGCGCATCGGCGATCTTGTACGCGCCAGCGGACAAGATGCCTCCGAAGCTTGGATTTCGACCTTTCATTCCTTTTGCGCGCGTCTGCTGCGCCGCGAAGCGTCTCGCGCTGGGTTGCCCCGTGATTTCGCGATTTACGACGACGACGACCAAGCACGCGCCGTGAAACTTGCCATCCAGAACCTGAAAATGGGAGAGAAGGAATTTGCGCCTCGTGCAGTCCGCGATCGCATCAGCCATGCAAAGAATCACAACGTAACTCCCGCGCAGATGGAAGCTGAATCGCAGGACCCCCTGACCCGCAAAATTGCCGCGATTTTCGGCGAATACGAACAAGTCCTTCGCAAAGGTAGTGCCCTCGATTTCGATGATCTGCTTCTTCGCGCAGTTCGCTTGCTTCGCGAAAATGCGGATGTGCGCGAACGTTGGTCTCAGCGCTTGCGTTTCATTCAAGTTGACGAATTCCAGGATACGAACGCATCACAGGAGGAACTGGTTCGTCTCCTTGCGGGAAAGGAACGCAACGTCTGCGTCGTTGGCGACGAGGACCAGTCGATTTATAGCTGGCGGGGCGCCGTTAGCGGGAATTTTCAGCGCTTTCTTGAGGATTTTCCCGGCGGCCGCACGATCCGCCTTGAAGAGAACTATCGCTCAACGCAAACAATCCTGGACGCCGCCGGCGGTGTAGTGCAGAAGAATCGCGTGCGCCTCGGCAAGAATCTCAAGGCGACTCTGGGCGCCGGCGAATTGCTGCGTTTCTTCGAAGCCAGCGACGCTGCTGGCGAGGCTGAATATATTTGCGGCGAAATTACTCAGGTTCTTCACGACGATTCGGCGGCTACCCTCGCCGTCCTGTATCGCACCGCCGCGCAATCCCGAGCCTTCGAAGAAACGCTGCGGCGAATGAACATCCGCTATCGCGTCGTCGGCGGTTTCAGTTTTTACCAGCGCGCCGAAATCCGCGACGCGATTGCATACATTCGTCTCATGTTTCACCCCGAAGACGATATTGCCTTGCTTCGCGTTCTAAATGTTCCCCCGCGGGGCATCGGCAAAGTGAGCGTCGAAGCCCTTCGCGGCGCTGCCCGCGAGCGCAGCGAATCGCTCTGGCAGGTCATTCCACACGTAACTGCTTCTGGAAAGGGGCGCAGTGGCAGTGCGCTCTCCGAATTCCGTAAGGTGATTCTGGAGCTTTCTGAAGAGTGCCAAAAACTGCCGCCGGAGGAATTGCTCGAAACCGTCCTCAGTCACACCGGCTATCTCGACTGGGTCGAACAGCAGGACAAGCTGGACCATTCCTCCCGCGCCGAGAACCTGCGCGAACTTTCGAACGCTATTTCTGAAGCCATTGAACAGGGCCAGGAACTTGAAGACATTCTCGATCGCGCGGCGCTCGTCAGCGACGCCGACGAATACGATGAAGCCGTCCCTGTGTCTCTAATGACGCTTCATAGTGCCAAAGGTCTCGAATTTGACCACGTTTTCCTGGCTGGCCTCGAAGAAGGTTTGCTCCCCCACGGACGTTCAATGAACAGTCCGGAGGACATCGAAGAGGAGCGTCGCCTGTGTTATGTCGGCATGACGCGCGCGAAACGCAAACTCACTCTTTCCCGCGCCATATACCGCCGCTCATGGGGTGACGCGCAGCTGGCCGCTTCTGCGCCGTCGCGCTTCCTTGCAGAAATTCCTGGCGAGCTTGTGGAAGCGGCCGCAGGGTCGCTTGCTGAACCCGGCGAGTCGCGTCGTTACGAGCCCAACCCCGATTTCTACGCTTCGGAATATCGCCGCCCAAGGGGATTCGGCTCTCGGCCTCAGCCTCGCCGGAGCAGTACGGTCAACCCCTTGATTGGCACGCGCGTCCGTCATCCCACCTACGGCATAGGCACAATCCTGAAAGTCGAGGAAGACGGAGACGATCGTCGATTCACCGTCAGTTTCCTCGACCACGGAACTAAGAAACTCCTCGAACGATATGCTCATCTCGAAGCACTCTGAAGTCAGGAAGCAGCCGTCTGCGACGGCGGTTGCGCGGCAAACGATGTCAATGTAGAGTGCAGCATTCACGACACGAGGGTGGTGCCGACTGAACGCTCAATTCTTCCGCACCAAGAGCATTGATCAGCTGATTGCGGATTCCGAGAATCCCGAACGCCGGCTGAAGAAAACGCTCGGCTGGCTGAGTCTCACAGCGCTCGGCATTGGCGCCATCATCGGCAGCGGCATTTTCATCACAACAGGAACCGCCGCTGCGGGCCAGGACGTTCTGAATCCTTCGATCCTGCAGGCGCCTCTGCTGAGCGTTCTTCTGCATGGCAAACATGCGATTGGTTTGAGCGGCCGGCCGGGTGCCGGTCCGGGTATCGCGGTCTCGTTTCTCGCAGTCGCGTTCATCTGCGCGCTCGCCGGCCTGTGCTATGCCGAACTCGCCTCGATGATTCCCATTGCCGGCAGCGCCTATACCTACACCTACGCGACTCTCGGAGAATTCATCGCCTGGGTCATCGGCTGGGACTTGATCCTTGAATATGCAGTCTCCAACATGGCTGTCGCCGTCGGCTTCTCCGCCTATGTCAACAATCTCCTGGACACATTTCACATCCACATCCCCGAAGCCCTCGGCACTCCTGCCTATGACCCGATGATTGGCTGGTCGCGCCACTTCAATCTCCTGGGTTTTGTCATCGTGATGTTCCTCACCGTTCTCCTCGTGCGGGGTATCCGCGAGTCCGCTGGCGCGAATAACGTCATGGTCGGCATAAAACTGCTCGCAATCCTTATCTTCTGCGTCTTCGCGTCCAAGTACATTCATCCCGAGAACTTCAAGCCATTCTTCCCCAACGGTTTTCAAGGTGTCCTCACCGGCGGCGCCATCGTCTTTTTCAGTTACATCGGGTTTGACTCCGTTTCGACGGCCGCCGAAGAATGCCGCAATCCCAAACGCGACGTCCCCATCGGCATCCTCGCTTCGCTGTTCGTGTGCGCGGTTTTCTATGTCGCCGTCGCCGTGGTGCTCACCGGCGTTCAGCGCTGGGACACTTTGAACAACGCCGCGCCCGTCGCCCAGGCCCTCGAATCCATCGGTCTCAGGCTCACTGACCGCTGGGTCACGATGGGCGCGCTCATGGGCATGATTTCCTCCATCCTCGTTTACCAGCTCGGTCAAGCCCGCGTCTGGTTCGCTATGTCCCGCGATGGTCTGCTTCCCGCAATTTTTTCGCGCGTCCACAAAGCGTTTCGCACCCCCGATTTCGCAACGTGGGTCGCCGGATTTTTCGTGGCCATTCCTGCGGGCATCTTCGACATCGGCACGCTGGTCAATTTGTCCAACATCGGCACATTGTTCGCATTCATTCTCGTCTCCGTCGCGGTTCTAATTCTGCGCAATCGGCAGCCCGACCGTCCGCGCGCTTTTCGCGTGCCCTGGTCGCCCTGGATTCCCATTGCATCCGTGATTCTTTGCTTCGTCCTCATGGCCAGCCTTACGGTCGAAAACTGGGTTCGCTTTTTCGTCTGGCTCGTGCTCGGCCTGCTCTTCTATTTCGATTTCGGAATTCGCCACAGCACCGCAGGCCGCGCTGCTGACGCTTCCGCGCAGCGCACCGCCATCCTGCTCGCAGACAAAGCGTTGATTGCGCTTAGCGGTTTCCTCTTTCTGGCGTCGCTCTTGATGGGATATATTTTTGTTGCCGGCATTCTGCCCGGCGGGATCGTCGAGCGCGGTGGCCTCGTTCTGATTGCAATTCTGGCAATGGTGTTCGGCGTGCGCGGGTACAAACATTTCCAGAGGGACTCTCTCGCTCCGCGAATCGCATGAGAATCAGTCGCCTAAGAGGGATGAAACCTTGTGTGCGCTCAAACGCCACGCGCAAGCGCAATAATCTTGGCAATTGGCAAGCGTCTTTCCGCCCGAGCATTGCCACGCTCCTCGTGGTGAGCTTTTTCGTCTTCCCCGCGCAGACCTATGCCTGGGGCGCGAATGCCGACCATTTGGTCGTTAACAGCGCGGTTGGCACGCTTCCAGATGAGCTTCGCCCGTTTTTTGAAGCGAGAAGGCAATTTCTTCAGCAGCACATCACCGATCCTGACGATGCCGCTGCCAAATCAGGCTCCGAACGCGATAACCAATTCATTCGATTGGACCATTATGGTCAATATCCTTTCGCTTCTCTTCCGCGCGAATACAAGGCAGCCGTGCGGAAATTCGGCAAGCGATTACTCGACGCAAATGGCCTTCTTCCCTGGGAAATCGGCGTCTACAGCGAAAGACTCACCGACGCCTTCCGCTCCGGCAATTGGTCGGAAGCCCAGCTGGACGCGGCCATGCTTGCCGCCTACGTTACCGGCGCCCACGATCCTTTCCGCACGACGATAAACTTCGATGGCCATCTTTCCGGCCAGATCGGAGTCGAAGGCCGTTTCGGAAATCAGCTGGTCAATCGCTATTCTCAATTTTTTTACCTGCATCCGAATCCCGCCGTGTTCATCTCCGATCCGACCGACCACGCGTTCGAGATGTGTTTCACTTCACATTCCTGGCTCGAAAATGTCTTGCTCGCTGACCGGCGTTCGCGTGAAGGTCTTCAGGATTACAACGACGAGTTTTACGATCGCTTTTATGGTCAGGTTGGCGCGGTTCTCGTGCGGCAGATTTCCGACGCTGCCACCGACGTTGGCTCTTACTGGCTGACCGCTTGGGAAAACGCCGGCCGTCCGCCTTTGCCCGCACAGTAGGCTGGCCCTAATAATGTCGGTGCCTGATTCCGAATCGCAACTCCTGCATCGGCTTCCCAAAGCTGAACTCCACCTCCATTTGGAAGGCTGTCTGACGCCCGCGCTGCTCATGCAACTGGCAAGACACCACGGCGACAAACTTGACCATGACGAAGTCGCAGCGCGCTATAACACGCACACATTTTCCGAATTCATCGAACTCTTCAAGTGGGCCACGTCGTACCTGCGCGCTCCCGCTGACTACGCAATGGTTGCGAAACATCGCGCGTCGGAGTTGAGGAAGCAAAATGTTCGTTACGCCGAAATCACGCTTTCAGCCGGAGTCATGCTCCTGCGGAAACAGGACGTTGCGGCAAATTTCCGCGCAATTCGTGATGCTTTTGATTCACAGGCAGAATCGCAATTGCTCCGCGTCCAGTGGATTTTCGACGCCGTGCGTCAATTCGGCGCCGATAAAGCTATGGAAGTGGCACGCGTTGCTGTTCACCTCAAGTCAGAAGGTGTAGTCGCCTTTGGCCTCGGCGGCGACGAAGAGTCTGCCCCTGCGGAGGATTTTCGCAAGGTCTACGACTATGTTGCCAGCGAAGGCCTCCATCGCCTCGCGCACGCTGGAGAAATGGGCGGCCCACAATCCGTCCGCGACGCAGTTGAAATCCTTGGCGCACAACGCATCGGCCACGGTATCGCGAGCATCCACGACGAACAGTTGATGGATTTGCTCATCGAGCGTCATATTCCACTGGAGATCTGCCCCGAGAGCAATCTCTGCACCGGCGCGCTTGCAAAGCTCACTGGCGTCAGCGAGGCGCGCTTCGAAAATCATCCTCTGCCGAAATTCGTCTTGCGCGGCGTTCCTGTCACGCTCGCCACCGACGATCCCGCCATGTTCCGCGCAACCCTGGATGAGACTTACGTCAATGTTCGTCAGCGTCTGAATTTATCCATGCCACAGCTTGTGCGCCTTGCGGAATCAGGCTTTCAATTCGCTTTCCTGCCAACCGATCAAAAGCAGTCATTGCTCCGCGAGTTTCACAGCGAAGCAAAGCGTCTCGGCCTGCTATAATCTCAGGCATGAAAGCGCACGTCTGGGTGATGCTCAAATCCACGGTCCTCGATCCACAGGGGCAGACGATTCATCATGCCCTTTCGTCCCTTGGCTACTCAAAGATCCAAGGCGTCCGCCAGGGTAAATTCTTTGTCCTTGAGCTGGATGGCATGAGCCGTGAGGAGGCGCAGAATCAAGTTGAGTGCATCTCCCGCGAAGTGCTCACGAATCCTGTAATCGAAGAATTTCGCTACGAACTACTGCCTTGAAACAGTTCTACAGCGGCATGGCGGCATGGCGTCAGGGAAATATCGTATGGACGCGATTGTGCCGAACGCGTTGTGCTAATCTGCCCTTCAACATGGATTCGCGCGTAGACAGGCTCGGGGGACTTTCGATATGTGCGGGATAGTTGGCTACATTGGCTCGAAGAAGGTTGTGCCGCTGGTCATTGACGGCCTGAAGCGGCTCGAATATCGCGGATACGATTCCGCCGGAATTGCTGTCGTCGGCCAAAACGGTCATCTCGAAATTCGCCGCGCCTCCGGCAAGCTTCGCAATCTCGAGGAGGCCATCCGCCTCTCGCCACTCGAAGGCATGTATGGCATTGGCCACACGCGCTGGGCCACTCATGGCCGTCCCACGGAAGAAAACGCGCATCCGCACCGCGATTGCTCCGGCGAGATCGTCGTCGTACACAACGGCATCATCGAGAATTATCTCGAACTGAAGCATCAGCTCGCGGCGAAGGGCCACAAGTTCCAGACGGAGACGGATACCGAAGTCATCGCTCATCTCGTCGAAGCAAACTACAACGGCGGCTCGCTGGAAAACGCGGTGCAAAAGACGGTTAAGCAGCTCAGCGGCGTTTTCGCTCTCGCCGTTCTTTCCACGCGTGATCCTCAGAAGATTATCGCCGCGCGCCTCGGCCCTCCCGCCGTAATCGGCCTCGGACAGAAGGAGTTTTTCGTCGCCAGCGATATTCCGGCCATTCTTCATCACACTCGCGATGTCATTTTCCTCGCCGATGGCGACATTGCTGTTCTATCCCCTGATGGCGTTCGGCTTCTCGACTTCGATGGCCACACGATCCAGCGTCCCGTCCAGCACATCACGTGGGACCCCATCATGGCCGAGAAAGGCGGCTTCAAGCATTTCATGCAGAAGGAGATTTTCGAGCAGCCGCGCGCCGTCCGCGACACCATGCTTGGCCGCGTTTCATTGGACACGGGCAAAATTTTCCTCGACCAGATGGACTTCACCGAAGACGAGTTCCGCAAATTCGAGAGCGTCAAAATTATCGCTTGTGGTACAAGCTGGCACGCTGCGCTTGCCGGGAAATTCATGCTCGAAAAATTCGCGCAGATTCCCGTCGAAGTGGATTATGGCAGTGAGTATCGCTACCGCGACCCCATCGTTGGCCCGAAGAATCTCGTTGTGGTCATCAGTCAGTCGGGCGAAACGGCCGACACGATTGCAGCTCAGCGCGAAGCCCGTCAGAAGGGAGCCAAGACGCTCGCGATCTGTAACGTCGTTGGCTCGATGATTACGCGCGAGGCTGCGGGCACGATCTACACTCACGCCGGCCCGGAAATTGGCGTCGCTTCTACGAAAGCTTTCATCTGTCAGTTGACCGCCCTCGCACTGCTCGCGCTTTATGTCGGCCAGGTTCGTGGCGCGACGTCATGCGAAGCTTCCAAATCTATTGTCCAGGAGCTGGCGCGGCTTCCTCACAAGCTCGAATCCATTTTGCAACGCGACGATGAATACGAATCGCTGGGCCGCCAATTCTTTCGCCATTCCGATTTCCTTTATCTCGGCCGCGGCATTCACTATCCCATCGCGCTCGAAGGCGCTCTGAAGCTCAAGGAGATTTCCTACATCCATGCCGAAGGGTATCCGGCGGGCGAAATGAAGCACGGTCCCAATGCCCTCATCGACGAGAATCTTCCCGTTGTCGTTATCGCCGCTCGCGACGAATCCGACGCCGCTTCGATGACGCGCTACGAGAAGACCGTCTCGAATATCACGGAAGTGAAAGCCCGCGACGGCATCGTGATCTCCATCGTCACGGAAGGTGATCGTCTCGCGCGCGAAGCTTCCGCTCACGTCATCGAAATTCCTCCCGCGCCGGAGATTCTGGCTCCGATTCTCGCCATCGTGCCGCTCCAGCTCCTTGCATACCACATCGCGGTTCGACGTGGATGCGACGTGGACCAGCCGAGAAATCTGGCCAAATCGGTCACCGTCGAATAATTTCGGAATCCATTCCGATTTTTCCCCCAGTGTCCTAGAATTAGGCCTATGGGGAAGGTCATGTCGCGTGCGCCTTATCTTCGCTCGGCAACTCATCGTCTCGCGCTCGTGCTCCTCGCATTTGTGGCTGGGATCTGTTCCCCCGCTTCGGCCCAGCTGACTCCTCCGCCAGGTTACGCTGCGAAGCTTCTTTCAGTGGATGTCACAGGCACTAAGAATTATTCGTCCGCTCAAGTCACGCTGGCCAGCGGCCTCGCGATAGGCGAAACTGTCAGCCGCGACGCCATCCAGTCCGCCGCCGACCACCTCGCGCGAACGGGCCTATTTTCCGACGTGCATTTCAGGTTTGACACGGACGTTGGCGGCCTCCGCGTCACTTTCCAGCTTCAGGATGCGCCGTCATTCCCGATTTCCTTCGATAATTTCCCGTGGTTCACGGATCAGGAGCTCTTGCAAGCGCTCCAGCAAGCGGGAATCCCCTTGCGCGACACGGCCCCTGCCTCCGGCTCGATTCTCGACGATGCGTCTCAAGCGCTCGAGAAGGCGCTCGCGAGTCGCGGCGTCAATGCTTCCGTCGCGCATGACGTTGCGACCAATCCCTTTGACGACGAGCGGCTCCTGCAATTCCGGGTTGTCGGCCCATCGATCAAAATTGGCGCTATCCAGTTTGGCGATGCCCTTGCCGCCGGTGATACTTCGGTCCGTGACCAGGTCGCGGCCCTTATAGGCAAGCCATTTTCCCGTTTGCTTGTCGAACAGTTTCTCGCCGAACGCGTCCGGCCCCTGTATCTTTTCCACGCCTTTTTGCACGTGCAGTTCGGCACTCCCACGGCCGGCTTCTCCGGCAATCCGCAGGGTCCGCTGCCAAGCGAAGTTGTCGTAGTCGCGCCAACCACTCCGGGCACTGCCTACACATGGGGCGGCGCCAGCTGGAGCGGCAATCAAGTCTTTTCGACCGCGGATCTCGACACTCTTGTGAAGACGGAGGGGCTGGTGCCGGGCCAGCCTGCCGACGGCACAAAAATTCTCGCTCTTTGGGAAAGCCTGCGCTCGGCCTACGAGCATCGCGGCTATCTCGACGTGCAGGTCAACACCAGCGAAAATTTCGATGAACCCGCTCATCAAGCCGCGTATCGCGTCGCGATTTCAGAGGGCATTCAGTACCACATGGGCAATCTCGTGCTCTCCGGACTCAATCCCGAATCAGAGAAACTCATTCGCCAGGCGTGGCAGATACCCCAAGGCCAGGTCTTCGACGAAACGTCATACGAAGAATTTCTCTCAAGCGGGATCGCAGATGCCCTCAAGGGCTTGCCCGCTTCGCGCGACAAGGTCTACAAATTCCTCCAGCGGGATCCGCAAAAAGCGACTATAGACGTTCTCCTCGACTTCGAATAGCTGGTTTCGCGTTATACTCATTGCGCATGCAGAAAGTCATTCCGTTACAGAAAAAGCCTCTCGCTCGTGGCAGCGAAAATCGCTTGGACGAGACTCACATCCAGCTGGCTCGCCAGAAGCAGGAGCGGATGCTCTCATCGCTCCGGCATCTCGACTCCCTCCTCGTCGCATTCTCCGGAGGAGCCGATTCCGCTTATCTCGCCTGGGCAGCCAGTCAAGCCCTTCGCCAGCGCGCCCTCGCGGTCACAGCGCTATCGCCCAGCTTTTCCGAACACGATCGCCGCGAAGCGGCGCAATTCGCGTCCGCGAACGGATTGCATCACGAATTCATCGCCACGGATGAGTTCGAGAATCCTCTCTACATCGCCAACAACGCGGATCGCTGTTATCACTGCAAAGATGAACTCTTCGACAAGATGGAATCCCTCGCGCGCGAGCGCGGTTTCGCGGCCATCGCTTACGGAATCAATGCCGACGACACGCACGAATTCCGCCCTGGCCACCGCGCCGCGGCGGAGCACAAAATCCTCACCCCTTTACTCGAGGCCGGCCTGTCCAAATCCGAAATTCGCGCGCTTTCTCGCGAAGCCGGCCTCGCCACTTGGGATCGCCCCGCCGCCGCTTGCCTTTCCTCACGCGTGGCCTACGGAACCGCCGTCACGCCAGGATTGCTGTCGCGCATCGAGCGCGGCGAATCGTTTCTGCGCGAAGTGGGTTTCCGCCAATTTCGATTGCGAGCCCACGGCGACCTCGCCCGCGTCGAAATTGCCCCCGATGAATTGCCCCGTGCGCTTAATCCGGAAATGACACAGCGCCTCGCCGCTCAGCTTAAGTCCCTCGGCTTCACTTACGTGACTCTCGACCTCGAGGGCTATCGTACCGGCTCTCTCAACGCACTTCTCAAGCAGCGCTCGGATTAATCGGCGCTTTGCAAATTCAGCCTCTGTGCCCGCGGAACATCGCGTTGCAGTATTGCGTATCTAAGTGATAGAGAGAGCTGCTGAAAGTCACTTTCGGCTGATTCGATGACCTCGAGATTAACGAAAATTCGCTTCGTATTTGTTCCGCTGATTGCCATCTCAGCTTTCCTTGCTGGCTGCACGGATTGGCAAAGCTATCCCGGCTCGTTCGATCGCACTCTTTCGGTCAGTGGCCCTGTTCGCGTCGAACTCGAGAATGGTTCCGGCGACGTCCATCTGTCGCAGGGAAGCGATTCTCAGGTCGTGATTCACTGTCAATTTCATGTCCACGTCTGGCCCGGGCAAGACCCGCATTCGCGCATTGCAGACGTCAGTGCTCATCCTCCGGTCGCGCAGGATTCTGGTCTCATCCGCATCGGCAACGACGTGCAACATTGGAGCGATGTCGAATTCGATTACACAATTCAGGTCCCGCACGCAACCGAGGTTCATCTGGTCAATGGCTCTGGCGACATGGTTATCAGCGGCATCCAAGGTCCCGCCACCCTCACGACGGGCTCCGGAGACATCACGGCTGACCGCATCGGGAACGACACCATCGTCAAGACAGGCAGCGGAACCGTCGAGCTCTCCGATATCGCGGGCGAAGTCGAAGCCACCGCCGGTTCCGGCGACATCACTCTGAACCACGTACAGCGGGCCGCGCGCGTTCACACCGGCTCGGGCAACATTACAGTGGACAATCCCGGCGAGTCCGCTTCTATCGTCGCCGGCAGCGGCGATATTCAGGTCTCCAACCCCTCCGGCGATCTCCGCGTTCACACCGGCTCCGGCGAAATCGACATCAACGGCAGTCCCTCTGCATCTGCCTTTTGGGAAATTCAATCCGGTTCTGGCGACGTCACGCTCGACGTCTCTTCCTCTTCTAACTTTCGCTTCTACGCCCATTCATCAGACGGCTCAATCGACACTTCGATTCCCATCAACATCACGGAGAAAACTTCGTCGCGCGAACTTCGTGGCACTGTCGGTTCTGGCCAGGCGCGTGTCGAAGTCGAAACGTCTTCAGGTGACATTCGCATCCGCTAATTGTTAGGCGGAATAGAGCCAGGATATTTATGAACGAGAACCGTGTACTTTTCTTTGCATCGATTCTCGTGCTGCAATCGCCGTATTCACGTGAATCTGCACTGTGTCGGCAATTCGTCGCGCGTAGCCGCCGGCCAGCGTAATCGCTATTGGCACGCGGTGCCTTCGCGCATGCTCAAACACCATGGCATCCCGCTTCTTCAGCCCTTCCATCGTCAACGCCAGCCCGCCGAGCTGGTCCTCTCTGTAAGGATCCGCTCCCGCGACATAGAAAACCAGATCGGCTCGAAACTCCTCGAATGCTCGTACCAGACTCTTTTCGAGTTTTGCCAGATAGTCACCGTCTCCGGTTCCGTCCGCCAAATCCACGTCGATATTCGACGGCGGCTTCGGATAGGGGTAGTTGTTCTCCTGGTGAATCGAAAATGTGAACACGGTCCCGTCGCCGCCGAAAATCGCCGCTGTTCCGTTACCTTGATGCACGTCCGTATCCACCACCATCGCCGTTTCAATCGTCCGTTCGAACTGCAATCTTCGAGTCGCGACAGCCACGTCATGGATGACGCAGAATCCCTCGCCGTGATCCGGATACGCGTGGTGAAACCCGCCCCCGATGTTGAATGCGCAGCCGTCCTCGAGCGCGCGCTTCCCTGCCTCGATCGATCCGCCCGCCGCCAGCCAGCAAGCTTCGATCAACTCTTTCGAATACGGCACTTCCATTCGCATGATCTCCAGATAATCGAGCGTCCCCGTCTTGAGCTTGTGCACGTACTCCTGCGAATGGACGCGCAAAATGTCTTTGTCATCAGCCTTCTTCGGCGATACAACGTCGCTCTCCTCTGCAATCCCTCCGCGCACCAGCGCTTCTTTCACCAGCCGGTATTTTTGCGAGGGAAATACATGCGCGCCCAGATTCAGGTCGTATCGGTCGTCGTAGATGAACTTGAACGGCAGCATCGTAGCGCGAGCCTAGCCAAATTGAGTCCAAATGGCAATCTATGGCATTTGATGTTTTGCGCGACTCGCTGCCAGCTCTCTGTTGTGTTAGTATTCCTGTTCGCGGCTTCCCGAACTCGCTCATAGACTTTGCGATGAGAATTGCAATTCGCCTCCAAGCTTTTGGTCTTGTTCTCGCCCTGCTGGCCCTGCCTCTAGCGATCGTCGCAGGCGCTTACGCGTGTGCGCCGCAATCGTGCTCCATGCTCTGCTGCGCCGCGCATCACGGCCATTCTATGAATGGCATGCACATGAACTGCTCAGGCTCCAATAGCAAAGCTTCTATCTGCATCGTGAAGTGTAATTCGCAGTCTGCGCCCGACTTTTCTCTCGTTGCCCCGCTTCCTCCGACTCAGCTTAGTTGGGCGCCAAATCTTCCGGCCCCAGACCAAGCGGAAGCATTGTGGACATTCATCCCGGCGCAGATTTCCGCTGGTTTCTCGCTTCTGCCTCTCCAGCCTCCGCGGTCCTAAGCGTAAGCGACAGGCGGCCCTAGCAACATCTCGAAATCTCTGCTCAGGAGGCTGAGAATGCGTCTGTTCCTACGTGTCATTGCGTCGTTTATCTTTTTGCTATGCGCAGGTATTGCTTTTGCAACGATTTTCGGCGCTGTTCAAGGTGTCGTTCATGATCCACAGCACCGGCCGATCGCTGGCGCGGCCGTGATCTTGAAATCTGCGACATCCGATTGGTCTCGCACGACCCAAAGTGACCAAGATGGAGAATTCCGGATCGAAGCTGTGCCTCTGGGAGCCTACATCGTCACTGTCAGCCATGCGGGATTTGAGTCGTTGCAGCAAAATGTGACCGTACTTGCCGATGCCTCGCCCGTGCTGCATTTTCCGCTCCAGATTGCTGCCCTGACTCAGAAAGTGACCGTTTCGCAGCAAGCGGAAACTGTAAATGCGGACACGGCGGCCCCCACTACTCTGGTGAGCCGAGAGGAAATCGCCAACACGCCGGGCGCGGATCGCACAAACAGTCTGCAAATGATAACGGATTACGTTCCGGGCGCATACGTCACGCACGACCAGCTTCACATCCGCGGAGGCCATCAAGTGAGCTGGTTGATTGACGGAGTTCCCATACCGAACACGAATATCGCCGGCAATCTCGGCCCGCAGATTGACCCCAAGGACATAGACTACCTCGAAGTGCAGCGTGGAAGTTACGGCGCCGAAAACGGCGACCGCACCTACGGAGTTTTCGATGTCCTCCCGCGTACGGGCTGGTCGCGAAATAACGAAGGCGAACTCACGACGAGCTTTGGGAATTTCTACCAAACAAATGACGAGCTCAATTTTGGCAGCCATACGGACCGGCTTGCCTACTTTGTGGGTTTGAATGGCAATCGCAGCAATGTCGGATTGCAGACGCCCGTCGCCGGGGTTTTTCACGATGCCGAAAATGGATACGGAGGCTTCGGCTCGCTAATGTTCAACGCTGACCCCAAAGACCAATTGCGGTTTGTATCCTCTCTCCGCCGCGACTACTATCAGATTCCCTATGATCCGAATCCCAATGATGTCGAGAACCAGCAGTTCAATAGCAGCGGCCTTCGCGACGGCCAGCAGGAATCCGACACGCTCGTTGAATTCTCCTGGGTGCGCACGATCAATCCAAACACGCTCTTGACCGTTTCGCCCTTCTATCACTTCAATCGGGCGAATTACCACGGCTCGCCGAACGACACGCCATCCGCCTCCACCGATGATCGCGCCTCCAGCTACGCGGGCGGTCAGGCGACTCTCGCATTGGACGTGCCGAAAAACGAAATGCAGTTCGGCGCCTATGGTTTCGCGCAGCACGACGACGAGACCTTCGGATTAATTTGTAATCCTCCCACCGCCAGTTGCACGAACTTCACTGAGCACGGTTCCCCGGACGGCAGTCTCTCCGAAGCTTGGGCAGAGGATAATTTCCACGTCGCTCCCTGGCTCACGCTGATAGGCGGCGTCCGCCAGTCACACTTCTCCGGCCAGCTCGCGGAAAATGCCACAAGCCCGCGAGTCGGAGCGTCCCTTCGCGTTCCTCATGTCGACTGGATTTTTCACGCATTCTACGGGCACTACTATCAGGCGCCGCCTCTCCTAACGGCTTCGGGCACTTTGATTCAGTTCTGTAATGCCAATAGCTGCGGGTTCCTGCCGCTGAGCGGCGAGCGCGACGAAGAGCATCAATTCGGCGTCACCATCCCCTTTCGTGGATGGTTCCTCGATGCGGACAATTTCCAAACCCGGGCTGTAAATTTCTTCGATCACAATAACGTCGGCGACTCTGACATCTTTTTTCCGCTCACCGTCCAGCAGGCCCTCATTCGTGGATGGGAATTGACCTTGCGCTCGCCTCGTCTCTGGCGATTTGCGAACGTGCACCTCGCGTATTCAAACCAAGTCGCGCTGGGACGCCCTCCAATCACCGGCGGCCTGACGAATTTTGCCCCGCCCGCCGGATATTTCCCTCTTGACCATGATCAACGCAACACTTTGAATGTCGGATTCAGTGCTTCTCTGCCCCGGCGCGTTTACGCCGCCGGGAACGTCTACTACGGTTCGGGTTTCACCAACGGGCAATACTGTCCTGCGTGTACGCCGCCTGTGCCAAATCCTTATTTGCCCGGCCATACAACGGTTGATTTATCTCTAGGCAAGAGCTTTGGCGAGAGCTTCAGCTTGTCCATCAACGCACTCAACATCGCCAATCGGCGCTTGTTGATTGACGACAGCGTTACATTTGGGGGATTCCACTATGACGATCCGCGCGAAATCTACGCGGAATTTCGCTACCGCTTTCACTTTTAGTTTGGAGAAGAAAGGAGAGGAAACTTAGTTCTCTCGATCCAGGATGAAATCCGGCACAGCGAGCAGCGCTCGCCGGTACTCGGAATCTTCGCAGTTTTCCAGACACTCTTTCGCCCGCGTCGCATATGCGACGGCCAAATTCCGCGAGCGCTCCAGCGCCCCCGACTCACGCACCAGCGATGTAATCTCCTCCGGCCGTATGCTCTCGAATCCTTTTTCGCGCAGCACGGTCGATATAAGCTCGCGCCCATCCCTGTGCGCATGTCCATTGCCGCTCGTTCCATTCTGCATCGCAAAAATCAGCGGCAGCGTCACCTTGCCTTCCTTCAAATCGCTCAGCACGGGCTTCCCCAGCTTCTCCGGCGAGGCCGTGAAGTCCAGCAAATCGTCCACCAGTTGAAACGCAAGCCCTGCCTGCCTTCCATATTCCGCCATCGCTCGCCGCGTCCGCTCGTCCTGTCGCGCGAGCACGGCGCCGAGTTCCGCGCATCCGCTGAACAGGCACGCCGTCTTGCGGTACGCCAGGTCCCTCGCATCTGCCTCGCTCAAATCCATCCTTCCCAGGCACGTCAGTTGCAGCAGTTCGCCCTCCACCATGCTCTGCGTCAGGTCAATCAGGATGTCGAGCACGGCGAAATTCCGCTCCCGCAGCGCCACCTTGAACGACTGCATATACAGCCAGTCGCCCGCGAGCACGCTCATGTGGTTTCCCCATCGCGCGTTCGCCGAAGGCCGTCCGCGCCGCGTGTTCGCGCCGTCAATCACATCGTCGTGAATCAACGTCGCGCTATGAATCATCTCCACCACAGCTCCCAGCGGAATCGCGCCGGCGCCGCGGTACCCGCAAGCTCCGGCGGCGAGCAAAAGCAGCGCCGGCCTCAGCCGTTTCCCTCCGCCCTCGCGCAGGTAACTCCCAATCTCCGCGATCGGCTGGATCGCCTCGCCCGTCTGCGCCGCGATTTCCTGCTCCACCAGAGCCAGGTCGTCGCGCACCAGTTCGAAAATCTCTCGCACTGTCAGGATTGCGATACTTTCCTCCGCCAATCGCTACAGATTCTCGCCGCCTTCACGTTCATCCAGCTTGAAAAATCGCCGGAAATTCTCTGCCGTCGCTCGCGCCACATCTTCCGGCGCCAAGTTTCTCACACTCCCAAGCGTTCGCGCTACCTCGACCACGTGCGCCGGCTCGTTCCTTTTCCCGCGCAGCCCCTGCGGCGGCAGAAAGGGCGAATCCGTTTCCGTCAGCAACCTGTCCAGCGGCAGCGCGCCCGCCACCTCGCGCAGCGGCGCCATCTTCGGGTATGTCACGTTGCACGAAAACGAAACGAGAAAACCCATATCGATTCCCTGCTCCGCTTCCTCGCGCGTCCCCGTGAAGCAATGAAGAATCCCGCCAAGCCCGCTCGGCCGCCAGGCCTCTTCCAGAATTCTCAAACACTCCGGCCACGCGTCCCGGCAATGAATCACGATCGGCAGTCTCGCCGCCCGCGCCAGCTCCAACTGTCGCCTGAATGCGTCTTGCTGCACTTCCCTCGGCGAATGGTCGTAAAAATAATCGAGCCCGATTTCGCCCCACGCAATCACGCGCGGATGCTTCGCCAGCTTCTCCAGCCTCGCGAAATCTTCATTCGTCCCCATCTTCGCTTCGTGCGGATGAATCCCGATCGTGGCGTAAATCCAGTCGTGCTTTTCCGCGAACGGTATCGCCGCGTCTAAATCCCCTGGTCCGGTCCCGCTGCCAATCGCCAGCAGCGTCTTGACGCCTGCGCCGCGCGCCCGCTCGAGCATTTCTTCGCGGTCCGCGTCGAACTGCGGAAACTCCAGGTGCGCGTGCGAATCAATAATTTCCAAGCGCAATCCCTCAGAGCTTCACTTCTTCCATGATGTGAGTGAAACTCTCCACTACGTCGCCTTCAATCTCCTTCACCGCAGACTTATAAACACTGCCGCCCCGCCACTCCTCCAGCGATTCTCGACTCTCCCATTTTCGGGGAGACCAAAAGAAATTCCTCACTTCGAGATCACGGTAAAGAACCAGCTTGTCAGGACTCAACCGTGAGCAACGCTTCAAGAAGTGGCTTTCGTGCCTCGGCTTCACTTTCCATGTATCAACCGTCCAAACTGGAGAAGTCGCCATGCTCGCGATGCCTCTATTTCAGTCTCGCGCCCGGCGGCACGTCTTCCGTGAACGTCGCTAACACTGGTTTGCCCTCCGGCCCCACCGACGCCGCCACGATCATCCCGTTCGATTCCACTCCGCGCAGCTTCCGCGGCGCCAGATTCGCCACCACGACCACTTTCCTCCCGATCAGACTCTCCGGCGCGTACGCCACCGCGATTCCCGCGACCACCTGTCGCACTTCCTCGCCGATGTCCACAAGCAGCTTCAACAGCTTGTCCGCCCCCGCCACGCGCTCCGCCGATTTCACCACGCCCACGCGCATCTCGACCTTTGCGAAATCCTCGATTGCGATTTTCGCCGGTCCGGTCGCGCTCGCAGCTGCCGCTCCCCCTGCCTGCGCGCCGCCGGCCGCCGGAGCGCTCCCTGCCGGATTCCTTATCTCATCTTCCATGGTTTCTATCCTCTCAAACGCTTCTTTTTTGTCCACCCGCGGAAAAATTGCCTCCGCTCTCCCGATTTGCGCTGGCTTGCTCAGCGTCGTCCATGCCTCCGTGCTCAGCGTTTGGCTGCTGAGCGGCGACGAATACCCGAGTTGCTCCCAAATCTTCTGCGTCGCGTGCGGCAACACGGGATGCGCCAGGTACGTCGCCATCCGCAGCGCCTCATAAGCGGTCAGCAGCACAATCTCCAGCCTTCCCCACTTCGCCTGCTCTTTCGCCAGCACCCACGGCTGAAATTCCACCAGATACTTGTCCACTTCCGCGATCAGCCGCCAAATCGCCTCCAGCGCCCTCGAAAAATCGAAGCTTTCGTAGTACCGCAGCGTTTCCTCGAGCACCTCGTTCTGCACCCGCTCGACTTCTTTGTCGCGCTCGTTTTTCGCCGCGCCCAATCGCCCTGCGACGCGCCCGCCCAGGTACTGCTCGATCATCGTCAGCGTCCGGCTCGTCAAATTCCCCAGCCCGTTCGCCAGATCCGCGTTGTACCGCGTCAGCAGCGCCTCGCGGCTGAAATTGCCGTCCTGCCCGAACACCATCTCGCGCAGCAGGAAATACCGCAGCGCGTCCACGCCCAGCACGCGCGCGATCGGCTGCGGATACTGCATGTTCCCTCGCGACTTGCTCATTTTTTCGTCTGCAAACAGCCACCACCCGTGCGCGAAAATCTTTTTCGGCAGCGCTTCTCCCGCCGCCATCAAAAACGCCGGCCAGTACACCGCGTGAAATCGCAAAATCTCCTTGCCGATCAGGTGCACATCCGCCGGCCAATATTTTTCGAACTGCACTTCATCGTCCGCGTAGCCCACTCCCGTCATGTAACTCGTCAGCGCATCCGACCACACGTAAAAAATATGCTTCTCCTCGCCCGGCCACGGAATGCCCCATTGAAACGACGTCCGGCTGACCGAAAGGTCCCGCAATCCTCCGCGCACAAACGCCAGCACCTCGTTCCTTCGCGTCTCCGGCTGCACGAAATCCGGCTGCTGTTCGTACAACTCAAGCAGCTTCTGCCGAAACTCTCCTAGCTTGAAAAAATAATTTTCCTCGCGCACTCGCTCCGTCGGCCGCTTGCACTCCGGGCACAGATTTCCGGGCAGCGGCTCGTCCACGTACATCTCGTCGAACACGCAGTACTGCCCCTCGTACCCGCCTTTGTAGACGTACCCGTTGTCCTGCGCTTTCCGGAATAGCATTTGCACCGCGCGCTCGTGCCGCGCCTCGGTCGTGCGGATGAAACGGTCCACTGGCAGATCGAGTTCCCGCCACAGTTCGCGGTATTCCGCCGAAATCCGGTCCGCGAATTTCTGCGGCGTCACGCCTGCCGCCTTCGCCGCGCGCTCCACTTTCTGCCCGTGCTCGTCCGTTCCGGTCAGGAAGCACACGTCGTATCCGCGCATCTTCTTGTATCGCGCGATCGTGTCCGCGACGATCGTCGTGTACGTGTGTCCCAGATGCGGCCTCGCGTTCACGTAATAAATTGGCGTGGTGATGTAGAACTTCGGCTTGGTCATGAGCTATTTCGCTGTCTCGCTCCGCTTCTGGAAGTAGAAATTCGCCGTCGCCAGCACTTGCTTAAGCGGCACGTTTTTCTGCGTCGCGATCCTCTGGCAATCCTCGTATTCCGGCGAGGCATTCAGCACGGTGCCGTTCAATCGCGAAATCTTCATACGGATATTTCCGAGCGGCGTCTCCACGGCCACCGATTCCCGCGCCAGCGTCCGCCGCTGCACTTCGTACGTCCTCACGCCAATCGTCGTCGTCTCGTGAAACACCAGATCAATCAGTCGGTCCCGGCTTCCCGCCTCGCAAAGTAGCGTGACGAGCTGCCCGGGCCGGTTCTTTTTCATTTGCACCGGCGTCGAAAACACGTCCAGCGCCCCCGCCTCGAGCGCCCGCTCCACGAAATATCCGTAAATCTGGGGGCTCATGTCGTCCAGATTCGCTTCAATCACGGCCACGGGAGCATCCGCCGATTCTGCCGCGCCGCGCTCGAGCGATTCGCCAATCATCAGCCGCAACACGTTCGGCTGTTCCTTCAAATCTGCGCTGCCCGCCCCGTAGCCGATTGCCGTCAGCTTCATCGCCGGCATCTCCGCAAACCGAGTCGCCAGCGTCGTCGCAATCGCCGCTCCCGTCGGCGTCACCAGCTCTTTTTCAATCCCGCTCGAAAACGTCGGTGCATCTCTCAGCAGCTCCGCCGTCGCCGGCGCTGGCACGGGCAAAAGTCCATGCTCCGTTTTCACTTTCCCCGCGCCCACGTCCAGGATCGAGCACGCGAATTCTGCGATCCCGAGCAACTCAAATCCAATCGCGGCTCCCACGATGTCCACAATCGAATCCACGGCGCCCACTTCGTGAAAATGCACCTTTTCAATCGGAATGTTATGGACCTTCGCCTCCGCCTCTCCCAGTCGCTGAAAAATATTTCGTGCTCGCTCCTTCGCGCGAGGCGCCAGCCCCGCATCGTCAATCATCTTCAGAATCCCCGACAGATGCCGGTGATGATGATGCTCCTGCGCCTCCACATTCACTTTCGTCGCCAGTATCGCCCCGCGCTTCACTTTCTCCGCGGAAATCTTCCAGCCATCGAGCTTCAGCCTTCGCAGTTCCGCTTCTAGCGCCCCGATGTCCGCGCCCGCGTCCACCAGCGCGCCCAGCACCATGTCTCCGCTGATCCCCGAAAAACAGTCAAAATATGCGATCTTCATGCGCTCGTCGCAATTTCATCGCTCGAAGAACTAAAGCAACGGGTCAGTTTGAATCTTTCCTGCAAGAGGGGCCACCCAAGTCCCCGGCGAGGGGAGCTTGGGGGATATTCCCTCAAGCAGTCAAAATCCAAACTGGCCCACTGCCGAATTGAGCGACGCCTCCCCAGCACCTTTCGCCGCAAAAACTGAATTTTAGATACTATTCTGCGCTGAAAGGGGTGTCAATTCGGGCTGGCCGGGAACTCAAAAGCCGAGGCAATCGCGAACAGAGGCACGACCAACACGTAAATTCTCGCAGCGTCAATCCACGCTTCCCTGGGAACTCCAAAAAATTTCGCTCCTGCGTAATCACCCACTGGACGAACTCGCGCAAGGCCAATATTCACCCCTGCTCCGCCCGCCAGAATGTACGGCAGCAGCTGCAAACACATCACTGCCATGTAATAACTTGCCTCCGGCCATGTCGCGAACCGGCTTCGATGCTTCCCGTCGACGGACACAATTCCTCCCACCCATCCGCGATAGATCGCAATCGGGAACACCGCAGGGGCCCAATATCCCGCCGCGGTACTTGCAATGCCACCGGCAAGGTTGCCGGAAAAGTCGAGTGCAGCCGCTGTTTTCGCCCGGTTGTTTTGGAGCGCCTTTGAAATCGCTGTAGTCGCGTTCGCATGAGACACAAGCCTGTCTCGATAGCGCACCGCAAACCCGTTCCCCGCATGAACCATCGCGATGCCGACCAGCACAGCTGCAATATAAGCCGCCGCCGCCAAGAGAATTCCAAGCCTTGCCCTTCGCAGAGCTTTCACTATTTTCTTTAGCCGCGCTGCAACGGCCGATGTGGAAGGAGTCATTTCTCGCTACGCTATCCGCCGAGGCCACCGGCCTGCCGTGATTCAAATCACAACCGCCGCCTTCGGCGAGTGTGTCGGACTGTGCGGTTTACCCCACTCTCTCAATTCCACAGATACCTCTTGTTGCGCGACCAGACCTGCCATGCTAGCGTCATCCCGTATGATGAATCTGACCATCTCGGCAGTCCCGCGGCGGCTTCAGAGCGCATCGGTGGATTGCAATTGCAATCGGAGTGGTGCAGCCGTGTCCGTGCCGTCGCTCCCTTTTCCCGCGCCAAGTCGGGTATCAGAATTATTAGACGCGTGCCTAACTCACACAAAACACACCACATCCGATTTTCTAATCGAAACAAATCGAGTACTATACCCCGCCGACGCTTGCCTGCGCCTCTGCTGCGCGATGCGGCCTGACCCTCTTCGAGCTTTTAGCGTCGAGCCTCCCTCTACTCATCCCAAACGGATGACCCCGAACGGAGTTGAAGGCCGGCCAACTTCTAATCGCCAATGTCAGGAATTAGAAATTCTCCTAAGTCATAGAATAGAAAGGTTCGATGTTTTTCTAATCGCCAAATTCCGAGCGTTTTTCTCGCGACGCTCGCGGCAGGCCGTCGAGCCAGTGTGCGTCGCGGTCGCCCCTTACAGTCTTCGTAGGGGCGGGGCTTGCCACGCCCGCGCGCCCCGCGTGTCGCGTCCATCCGTGCGAAGTTCTGATCGACACATCCTGGAATTAGAATCGCCCGTAAGTCGTAGAAAACAAACGGTCGCTCCCCTTTCTGATCGACACAAATCCACGTTTCGCAATTCTGCTTCCGCCCTTCCAACTTCCAACCTCGAATCTCAATCGTCCAGCACCCTGATCGAAAATGAGATGCACAGTTGCAAAGAGTCAAGTGCTTATAAACAAAGCATTTACGAATTCTTGATCGAAAATGAATTTCAATCTAATGCTAGCCGTCCAAGCACATCTTCCTCCACTGCCTCCTTTGCTTTCTCTGCTTCGTCTGCCTCCTTTGCCTCTTCTGCATCGTTTGGGTCCAAGTTTCATTGGCTCTTTGCCTCCTTGCTTCAGAGCCTCGGAGACGCTCCTCCCTGGCATGCTTTCCTTCCGTGGAGGCGCCGTGTATCGGCAAATTGAGTCTCGCTTCCGCGAAGCGCTGGCCGCCTTCATCCGCGCCAAGTATGGCGTGGATGCCAACATCGCTACGTCGCGCCCGCCAAAAATCGAAATGGGCGAGATCGCGTCGCCGGTTTGCTTCGAGCTCGCAAAGCCGCTCAAACGCGCACCGCGCCAAATCGCTCAGGAAATTGCTGATTCGGTCGGCCCGATTCCCGGCATCTCCAAACTCGCCGTCGCCGGCGGCGGATTCTTGAACGCGTATCTCGATCGCTCTCCGTTTTTTCGCGAAGCAATCGCTCAAGCGGGAAACGAATCTGTCGCGGCTCCTCCTGGCACCCCAAAGTCCATCGTCGAGCACACAGCCATCAATCCCAATAAGGCCGCGCACATCGGCCATCTCCGCAACGCCATGATCGGCGATTCTTTCTCCCGCCTCCTTCGCCACTCCGGCCGTCGCGTGGAGATTCAAAATTACATCGACAACACCGGCGTCCAGGTCGCCGACGTTGTCCTCGGCTTCATTCACCTTGAGAAGAAATCCCTCGCCGAGGTCCGCGTTCTCGCCTCGCAGCCGCGTTTCGATTACTACTGCTGGGACTTGTACGCTCGCGTCACGCAGTATCTCGAGGAAGACAAAACGCGCCTCTCGATTCGCGCCCAAACTCTGAAAGACATCGAGGAAGGGACTGGTGAAATCGCCCAGATTGCCGAAATCGTTTCTACCGCGATTCTCCGTTGCCATCTCCGCACGATGGATCGCCTCGGCGTGGATTACGACTTGCTCTCGCGCGAAAGCGAAATCCTGCATTTGAAATTCTGGGACGCCGCGTTCCAGATTCTGCGCGACCGCGGCGCAATTCAGAAATCGGCCAGCGGCAAGACGGAAGGCTGCTGGGTCATGCGTCTCCCTTCAGAAAAAGACGATGAGCAAGCCGCCCAAGAAGGAGAGCCCGAAGCAAAGATTATCGTGCGCTCGAATGGCACGGTCACTTACGTCGGCAAGGACATCGCCTACCACCTTTGGAAATTCGGCCTCCTCGACCGCGATTTCCATTACCAGCGGTTCCACACTCACCCGGATAAACACGTCGCATGGGTAACATCATGCGATCCGCAGGAAAAAAGTGCACCCGCGTTCGGCAACGGCCACGACCTCTACAACGTCATTGACACTCGGCAGAAGTATCCCCAGGACGTCGTCGTCGAAGGCTTGCGCGCTCTCGGATTCACGGAGCAGGCCAGCCGCTTGACACATCTCGCCTATGAAGTTGTCGGCCTGACTCCGCGATGCGCGGCGGAACTCGGCTACACGGTGACGGAAGAAGATGCGAAGCGGCCGTATATCGAGATGAGCGGGCGCAAAGGCCAGGGCGTCAAGGCCGATGACTTGCTCGATCGGCTCGAGGAACGCGCGCGCGCCGAAGTCGATTCGCGGCACCCGGAACTTGGCGACACGGAGCGCGCGCAAATCGCGCACAAAATTGCCACGGGCGCCTTGCGCTATTTCCTTCTGCGGTTCACTCGCTCTACGATCATCGCTTTCGATTTCAAGGACGCGCTCAGCTTCGAAGGCGAGACCGGTCCCTACGTCCAGTACGCCGTGGTGCGCATCAACGGCATTCTGCGAAAAGGCGCAGAGCTCAATCCCGCCGCCGAGCGCGAGGATGCTGCCAACCTGCGGCGAATTGATTCAGGCGAAATCGACGTCGCGCCATTTCTTGTGTCACCGAATGACGATATCTGGTCGCTCGTCCTGCTCGCCGGCTCACTCGACTCCCGCGTCGATGCCGCCGTCTCCACCCAGGAGCCGGCGTTCATCGCAAAGTACGCGTTCGAGCTTGCGCAGGCATTCAATTTTTTCTATCACCACCACCACATTCTCTCCGAGAAAGATGGGGTCAAGCGCGCGTTCCTCTTGCGATTGACGTCGCTCGTAAAGGATCAGCTCGTCACGGCGCTTTCGCTCCTCGGCGTCGAAGCCCCCGAAAAAATGTAATGGAATGACTCTGTATGCGTCCTCCTTCAAGGCATCTTCATCGCGAAATCGATCAGCGTCGGAATCGCCACGCCCGTCGGCCCTTTCGCCGCGTAAGGTTTCGATTCTTCCAGCCAGGCCGTTCCCGCGATATCGAGATGCACCCAGGGGGTATCCTCCGCAAACTCCTTGAGGAACCACGCCGCGGTGATTGCCCCTCCCCCCTTGCCGCTGCCGGTGTTGCGGATGTCGGCGATATTGCTCTTGATCAACTCTTCGTACTCGTCGTCGATTGGCATGGGCCACATTTTTTCACCGGTCGAACGGGCGCTTTCGAGGAATCGGTCGAGGAATTCGCGGGGCGTGCCGAAGGCGCCGACGTTGACATGGGCGAGCGCAACCATAATCGCTCCGGTAAGCGTGGCCGCGTCGATCAGGTGCGTGCAGCCGAGCTTCCTGGCATATGTGATGGCATCGGCGAGGATCAAACGGCCCTCGGCGTCCGTGTTGATGACCTCGATCGATTTCCCCGACATGGCAATTTGAACGTCGCCGGGCTTCTGCGCTCGGCCTCCGGGCATATTTTCCGTGGCCGGCACGACGGCCATGACTTCAATCGTGGGTTTCAAGCGCGCCAGCGCGCGAAGCGCGCCAAGCATCGTGGCGCCGCCGCCCATGTCGTACTTCATTTTTTCCATGCCATCGGCGGGCTTGATGGAAATTCCACCGGTGTCGAATGTGACGGCCTTGCCGACCAATCCGAGAACCGGAGACCCGGGTTTTTTCTGCGCGGGGCGATAGCGGACGACGATCAGACGCGGCGGCTCCTCGCTGCCCTGAGCGACGCCAAGGAGCGCGCCCATTTTAAGTTCGGTGATTCTTTTTTCATCAAGGATATCGACTTCGAGGCCGGCTTCATTCGCCATGGCTTCCGCCTTGGTGGCGAGCATGCGCGGAGTGAGGCGATTGGAAGGCTCGTTGATCAGATCGCGAGCAAAATTCTGCGACTCGCCGATGATCCTGGCGCGCTCCATTGCGGCCTCAATTTCGCTTCGCGCGCCCGCCGGAAACCCGATCAAAGAGACCCGCGAGATGGCTTTGTCGTTTTTCTTATCGGTCTGATATTTATTGGACTCGAATTCGGCGTGAAGCAAGCCTTCGACAATGGCCTGCGCGGCCGCTCCTGTGCGCTCGTTTTCTCCGGCCAGAAACGCAAAGTGCTTCACGCCGCGCGATTTCAGAAAGCGAACGGCCGCGCCGGCGACGTGACGAAGCGAGGCGTTGGAGAATTTATCCGGCTTCCCGGCTCCGATGAGCAACAATCTCTGCGCGGCAAGGCCCGCGGGAAAATGCAGAAGCGTCATCTCCAGCGACTTGCCACTCAATTCGCCGGAATCGCTGAGCGATTTGATCTTGCCTCCCGTGGCGCGGTCGAGTTCGGCAACAGCGCCTTCGATGCGCGAGTCCTTATCAAACACGTACGATACGATGGCATCCGCGGAAACGGATGTGAACGGCTGAACTTCCAATTGAATCTGCATGTCTCCCTTTCTTCCCCTTTCAACGCCGCCGGTAGCGGCTCATTGCCTCTCTGGTTTCACGACGATCTTCCTTTTCGCGTTCGGCCGCGCGGCGATCCCACACTTTTTTGCCCTTCGCGAGAGCCAATTCGCACTTGGCCATGCCTTCGCGAAAATAAATCTTCAGCGGGATAAGGGTAAGCCCTTTTTGCTGGACCTGACCGCTCAATTTGTCAATTTCGCGGCGATTGAGGAGAAGCTTACGCGCGCGCAAAGGCCCGTGGTTCCAAGGGCCTCCCGGACGGTATTCCGGGATATGGCAATTCATCAGCCAGATCTCGCCGGCGCGAACTTCGGCATAAGCGTCGCGGAGGCTGCCCTTCCCTTCGCGCAGGGACTTCACTTCGGTGCCGACCAATACTAGGCCGGCCTCGTATTTGTCGAGGAGGTGGTAATTGTAAGAGGCGGCGCGGTTCTGCGCGACGATTTTGACTGCGGGAGGAGCGCCCTTCTTCGCTGAGGATTTCGCCAGAGGTTTCACCGCGAACATGATAGCCGGGGCAGGAGGATGCAGCAAGAAAACAGGGAGGCAAGTAACGGAGTTCCGCATCGGGGCGTGATCCATTGACACGCAAGAAATGGACATACAAAAAACTGTAGGAGTGGTCAAAACAGGACACTGCGGAATTGAAAATTTGTAGCGATTAGAAAAAATTAAGTGATTGATTTCGGGCGGGTTAGCAAAATTTGATTGACGCTTGGTGTAGCGATTAAAAAAATCATATATTGGCCAGATTTGGGTGGGGGATGCCGGGAATTGGCAGGGGTGAGAGGTCAGGCGGTGGCGAAACTCCACCGGGAGCCTCGGGGTGAAGCGGCTAAGATGGCGGACTGCGTTCTCGTATTCACGGTAATAATGTATCACAGGATAAACAGGCTGTCAAGCGGTTTTTGGGGGCATAAAATTTCGCTGATTTCCACAGGCTCTGAAGGCCTGCCCTTACTAAGGCCTGAGCACTGCTGCCGCGCAGGCGGGGTGCAGCGCTTCCTCCTCGCCGGACGGGCAGGCCGTCAGAATAAAAAGACGGCGCCCGCGAATGACTGGGCGCGAAAACTGGTTGACGGAGCTTGATGGTGAGGGCATGGGCTGATTCGGCACGACAACACGCTGCTTGCTTGTTGCATCCTAAATCTGGATGCTAGACTCGATTGAAGAACAGCTTGATTCGCAGCGGATTTCTTTCGGGGTGTGGAGGAAAAATTGCGGCGTATCTTAGTCGTGTCTTATCTGACATTTGCAACGCTTTTTCTGGCCGGATGCCCCAAGGGAAATAGTGACTTCAAAGCCGCGCAAAAAGCCGAACTCGCCGGCGACCTCGACACGGCGCTCGTTTCTTACGACAAAGCGCTGAAGAGCGACCCGGCGAACGCGGAATTCAAGCTGCGCGCGATGCGAGCACGGTTCAACGACGGACAGCATCACGTCGAGCTGGGACAAAAGGCGCTCAAGGACGGGCGGCTGGAGCTGGCGCTCTCCGAGTTTCAGAAGGCCGAGGCGATTGATCCTTCGAGCGCCGTAGCCGAGCAGGAAGCGCAGAAGGCGCTTGCGCTCATCGGCAAGACGAAGGCGGCGGAAGAACCGAAGCCAGAGGGCGTAGCGCCGGAAGACAGCGATTTGATGTCTGCGCCGCCGGAATTGAAGCCGCTCTCGCGCGAGCCGATCAATCTGAATACGACGAACACCGCTAATTTCATCTTCGACGCCATCGGAAAGCTCGCGGGCATCAGCGTGATTTACAACCCGGATTTCGCCGCTAACGCTTCGCGGCGGGTCACCGTGCAACTGTCGAATGTGACGCTGGAGCAGGCGCTTGACGCCGTCGCATTGCAGACGAAATCTTTCTGGAAGCCCGTGACGAATAACATCATCCTGGTGGCGCCGGACGACCCGCAACACCGCCGCGACCTGGAGGACGAGGAAGTGCAGACGTTTTACCTGCACAACGACCTGACGCAGCAAGAATTGACCGAGGTGACAAACCTGGTGCGGACGGTGCTGGACATCCAGCGAATTCAACAAGTGAACGCGCAAAACGCGATCGTCATCCGAGCGAGTCCCGACAAACTGGCGCTGGCGGGCAAAATCATTCGCGACGTGGACAAGGCCAAGCCCGAGGTGGTGATTCAGGTGGACGTGCTGCAGGCCAGCGTGGACCGGCTGCACGATTTGGGAATCCTGCCGGGGCAGAGCGCGGTATTGCAGTTCACGCCGGGAAGCGCGTTGCAGCCGAGCAGCAGCTCATCATCATCATCATCGAGCACATCGAATCAGGTGACGCTGGGAAACATAAGGAATTTGTCGGCCAATGATTGGAGCGCAACGCTGCCGGGGGCGGCGCTGACGGCAGTCATGACGGACACGACGACGAAGGTGATTCAGAACCCCGTGATACGCGTTACCGATGGAGCTACGGCGAAATTACACATCGGGGACCGCGTGCCATACGCGCAAGGCAGCTTTCAGACGGGCGGAGTGGGAGTGGGAGGCGCGGGAGTGGTCAGTCCGCTGGTGAACACGCAATTTCAGTTCATCGACGTTGGAGTGAAGATGGAGCTGACGCCGCGCGTGCATCCTGACGGGGACATCAGCATGAAGGTGGATATTGACGTGTCGTCGGTGACGCGGACGGTGAACATTGGCGGAGTGGAGCAGCCGGTGATCGGCGAGAAAACGAGCACCGCGGACATCCGGCTGAAAAACGGCGAATCCAGCATCCTCGGCGGACTGATTGACCAAGAGACGACGAAGATCCTGAACGGCTGGCCGGGCGTGGCGCACATCCCGTTCCTGAAATATTTCTTCTCGGATAATCACACGGAGTCGACGGACACGGAAGTGCTGATCGCGCTGACGCCGCACGTGGTGCGCATGCCGAGCATCACGGCGGACGACTTGCGGACGCTCGCCGCAGGCACGGATACGAATGTGCGAGTGTTCGAGAAGGACGAGAACACTGCGCCTCCGCCACCACCAACACTGCCGCAGACCCAGAACACAGCAGCGGGCGAAAACGCGGCCGCGGGAAACGCGCCGGCGACGACGGCGGTTTCGCTGCAATTCCAGCCGGGGACGATTTCGCTAAAGCAAGGCGACACGATGACCATCGGGCTGACGGTGAACAATGCGCATGACCTGTTCTCCATACCGTTGCTGCTGCAGTACAACCCGGCGGTGATTCAGGTGACGGACATCCGCAACGGAGGATTCCTCTCCGGCGGGACCGAGGATATCGCCATTGTTCATCAGGAGAACCAGCAGCAAGGACAGGCGGTGATTTCCGCGACGCGGCAGCCGAATACGCCGGGAATCAGCGGGTCGGGAACGCTGCTGGGAATCGTCATCAAAGCGATAGCGCCCGGCACATCGCAACTGCAGGTTGTCCAAGTGAACGCCCGCGACTCGCAGCAGAGACCAATCTCGATGAGCGCCGGAAGCGCGAACATTCGCGTGCAATAAAGTGCATCTAACTTAAGAGAGCCGGCAATGAAACGCTCTGGCGAAAAAATTCGACAACGAAACCGCTGGACGAGGAATTCCTGCGCGGGGATGACGCTGCTGGAGCTGATCGTCGCGTGCGGGATTCTGATCACGCTGGCGGGAATGGCGGTGCCGATGGCGCGCGTCACGATCAAGCGCCAGCGAGAGGCGGAACTGCGATACGACCTCCGCGGAATGCGCGACGCGGTTGACCGCTACAAAGACGCCGCGGACCATAATTTGATTCGCGTGGAAGTGGGAACGGAGGGATATCCGCCGGACTTGCAAACGCTGGTGGACGGCGTGGATCTGGCGGGGGCGCCGAACCGGCACGTGCGATTTTTGCGCGGTATTCCCGTCGACCCGATGACGGGATCCAAGGACTGGGGAATGCGTTCGGTGCAGGATGATGCGGACTCGGATTCGTGGGGAGGGCAGGACGTGTTTGACGTATTCACGAAATCGCAGGGCGTGGCGCTGGACGGGACGAATTACAAGGATTGGTAGGGAGTGGAAGCGTGACTGGCTTCGGGGAAAAATCGGAGCTGAGGCTGCCTGAGTTCGATCGCGGCGGAAACCCTGCGGCCAAAGGGTTCACGCTGATCGAGTTGATGATCGTGATCGCGATCATCCTGATTCTGATGGGCATGGCGGCGATGCGCTACGACCGATCTGTGCTGAGGTCGAAAGAAGCTGCGCTGCACCATGATTTGTCCGTAATGAGAGAGGCGATCGAGCAGTACACGCTCGATAAGGAGCAGGCGCCGCAGTCGCTGGACGATTTGGTTACTTCAGAATATCTGCGGCAGATAGCGGTCGATCCGATCACGGGAGGAAAGGACTGGACCGTGACGACGTCGGATGTGTTGCTCAGTCCGGAACAGTCATCGTCGGGGATTACAGACGTTCATTCGAGTTCGGATAAAGTCTCGCCATTCGAAAACACGCCGTACAATACGTGGTGAAGGAATTCGGTTTACCTGCCCGATTGAGAAACAACCTGCCAGGGCAGTAACTGACGCTTCTGAGTCGAAGTTCCCAAATGCTTTTCTCGATGCGATTGAGGAATGCGGTTTGATTTTGGATAAATTATAAATACAATGCCCTCGATCAGGGGGCATTCATGCCGAATAAGCTCAGCCGCATTTGTTCCATCATTTCAATCGCGTCCATTGCTTTTTTCCTGACGCCGACCGCGAGCGCGCAGGAGAGAGAGGAGCCTGGACATTCTATCGGCAAGGTGTCCGTGCTTGGGAACCTGATTCTGATGGAGTTGGACAAAGACGCGCTTGGCCACGAGAACTTGTTCGATCTGAGCCAGCGCACGCTGCGCTTCACGGCCGGGGACGGCGGATATCGCGTCGAAAACGTTCCGCTGCGCTGGGACGCCCAGTTCGGAAACAAGATCAGCGAGCCGAAGGTCACGCTGCACAATTTCACTTTTCCGTTTTCCGGGAACACGTGGGATTCATTCTCCGTTGGCGTGACAGGCTCAATTCGCTTCGGGCCGCCCGCTGCGCCTTCTGGATTTTTTGGGGGCGCGCCAGCGGGGTTCGTGCCGCGCGATTTCGGCGGAGTGAGCATCGAGCGATTCGCGCAGCTCTCGGAAGGCGCCGGCGAACTGGTGAATACGGTTCCGGCGATTTGCGTCTTTTTCAAGCCGCGGATGTCGGGCGACCGCTTCGTGAAGGAACTTGACGACCGCGTCGTGGTCACGTGGGACGTGACTGAGCCGTACGGTAACATTCAGGATTTCACGTGGACGAAAACGATCAACCGATTTCAAGCCGTGCTTTTCAAGGATGGCGCAATCGAGATGTCGTACAAGCAGGTTGCGGCGAAGGACGCAATCATCGGCGTCTATCCGGTGGTTTCGGGCGGCGAAGAAAAATCCCTGGCCACGATCAACGACGGCGGAAATTCCTCCGCGCCAGCGAATCTCGACCTGAAGAGCGTGAGACTGTCCGCAAAAAGTGGACTTTTCTTGGAAGTCGAGCTGGAGACTTCGGGGCCGGTTCCAAGTGAAGGAGATTCCGGCATCGCAGGAATTTCGTATCACGTACATTTGAGCGGCGCCAAGGCTGGCACCGCTTCCGCCAGCGCGGCGTCCGGCGCGGACTGGGTGATTTTTGGTTTTGCTCCGCGACGGGCGAATTCCGGAGCCAGATCGCGATACGTTGCGTTCGGGCCGGGGCTTTCGCGGCACGTTGACGTGAGTGGAAGTACGCTTTCCATACAGGGAATGCTTCCGGCCGGGCTGCGCGGCGCGAAAGAGATAAACGTTTCCGCCGACGCGTTCGCGTCAGGCTCGGATCAACCTGTGTCGCGGATTCCTGCGCAAGCCGTGTCCGTCAGCGGCATCCGGAATCCGGAGGTGCATTTCGCCTCGCTCAAGCCGAATTCTGGCCCGTTCCCCGTGATTTACGAGGCGTTTCACTACTATGCGCTGCCGAACGATCACGATCTGGCCTGCACCGTGATTAAGGCGCTTGGCGACAAGTTCGATTTCCTGGCCTACTATTCGGACTTCCGCGTGGACAATCAGGAGGCGGGCACGCCGAGCAACGGGCCGTTAGGTTCGACGGGGGCAGCCGTCACTGGAATTGCCGCGACGCAGACGAAGGAAGGCCTTGCTTCCTATTGTTCCGCCGGCCGATTTCAGTGGGCGTACATTCAACCCGTTTACGCCGGCGCGATTCAGATGCAGAAATATCCGCCCGCCGACGCACCGATGGGAGACGACCACGACATCACGTTTTATCAGAAGCAGATTGCCGAAATTTCGCAGAACGGCAAGATGCCGCCTTACCTGTACGCGATGTCGCAAATCGGACATGAAATGGGCCATCGCTGGGCCGCGTTCGTTGACGCGAAGGTTGGCGACGAGACAATTCCACTCGGGCCGACGCATTGGGATATGGGACTACAGGCGGTGGTGCCGTTTCCTTACGCGCGACCGACGGAAGCGTCGATCATGGGCGGTGGCGTGTGGCAGGATAATTTCGACGGGACTTACACCCAGCTCGACGACAACTATTACGTTCCGGCGACGGGATATTCGTATCTCGATCTCTACCTCATGGGGCTGATTTCGCCCGCGGAAGTGCCGGGCTTTTTTATCCTGCGGCACTTTGTGCCCGTAGGAAAGGACGCTGACGGTCATCGCATCTTCAAGGCCGACAGAACCAAAATCACGATTCAAGACGTTATCGCGGCGGAGGGGCCGCGCACACCGGACGTCGAGCACTCGCAGCGGCATTTCAATACGGGAATGGTTCTCGTGGTGCAGCATGGGATGAAGCCGAGTCCGTTGCTGATTGAGGAGACGAACGGCATCCGCGCCCAGTGGATGAAATATTTTTCGATCGCTACGGGACGACGCGCTTCAATGACCGCGAACCCGCGGTAGTCCGCGCGGGGCGAGTTGCAGAAGGCCCGCAAGTCGCGTAGTATTTTGAACGCGGGGTGGAGCAGCCTGGTAGCTCGTCGGGCTCATAACCCGGAGGTCGTCGGTTCAAATCCGACCCCCGCAACCAAATTTCCTTCACTGGAATTTCCAAGAAGAGATGATCCCGTTAACAGCGGGCTGACGTCTTTCACCGAGCCACTTCGTGGCTCGGGGCCGGAGGTCGTCAAGCAGCTCAAATCCGACCCCCGCAACCAAAATTGTCTTTCCTTTCAGTCACTTCTGCGAACCCTGCAACCATCCGAATTGATAATCGAGCGAAGCGAGCGCGCCGCCGGATTCAACTAAGCGCGTCGTAAAAAGGGTGAGAATCTATCTGTGCGGGTTCCGAGTAGCTCGACTCGACCAGATTTCGCTTGATCCGGTCGCTGTCAATTACAGGGAAATCAGCACCGGGACGGAATCGTCGCAAGTGGGCAAGGTATTCGAACTAGCATGCTCTTGGCAATGAAGACGCAAGGGCCTCATAGGCCGAGGGATGTCACCGATCGGGATTACCGCTGCGATAAAAGACCGGATTTGCCAGCCCAAGTAACTATATAGTTCTTTAAGAACGCAGTGAATTCTTCCGCGACGGGCGAAAGCTTCCTACCACCGTTGCGGATCTGGTAGAAGTCAAGGTGCACTGTAGGTTTGAGCAATGGAGTGATCATCAACCCTCGATTCCTGCACTCCGGGAATGTGTAGGAAGGGACGATCGCAATTCCCTGTCCGGCCTCCACCATCGCGATTTGTGTGTGGAGATAGTTCAACACAAGACTGGGTCGGTAGCCGATCCCAGCTTTCGCAAGATGCCTGTCGACGAACTGCTGCAAGGGCAGGGACGGCTGCATTGCAATGAATTTCTCTCCTTTCAGTGATGCCCACGTAACGTTGCGAGGCGACGAATCACGCTCTGAATTGGCTCTTATCGCCATGAGAGAAAAACGAAACAGCGGAGTTCGCCGAATACCGGGAACATGCTTAAAGAAGAAACCCAGCCCCATATCGAGTTCCCCGGACTCGACCTTTTGCAAAGTTGTGGCGCTATCACCATCGAATACCTGAAGCCGAAGCTCGGGCCTGCGAGGACGGAATGCCTTGATCGCCTGCGCCACTCCACCTGCTGCCCAAAATGGCGGCGCGCCCACCGACAGAGATGGGCCTAGAGCATCCTTTGTCCGCGCGATGTGCGAGAGAGAATTGTCCAGTTCATCAAGGTTGCGCTGAACCGCCACCAGCAACTCGGTTCCCGATCTAGTAAGTGTGACCTGTCGCGTCGTGCGTTCAAAGAGCCTAACGCTCAACTGGTTCTCCAGCTCCTTGATTAACAAGCTCAATCCAGAAGGGGTGATGAACAGCGCGCCAGCAGCACGCGTGAAACTGCGGTGCTGCGCTACCAAGCAGAAGGCGCGCAACTGGCGAGAGGTAAAGTCGATCATTAAGTAGGCCTCAACAATTGTTAAGGTTTTTGAGCTTGTATTATAAGCCGCCTTGGCCCTAAATCAAGCCAGCAGATGAGAGAGATCGGAGCCGCGTCAGAATTATCAGCCGGAAAAGCAAATGGGAAGCGTACAAACTAGTGGCACTGGCTATGTCTTCGTCAACAGCGGCAAGGAGGCGCGAACGAGATTTGCAGCACTTTCCACGATCTACGACCGTGGAACGGTTCGGCACTTAGAGGACCTAGGCGTCAGTAGCGGTTGGCGTTGCCTTGAAATTGGAGGCGGCAGCGGAACCATCGCCAAATGGCTCGCAGACCGTGTCGGCCCCACTGGCCATGTACTGGCGACGGACCTTGACACCCGTTTTTTAGAACCTTTGAAGGGCCCCAATCTGGAAGTCTGCCGGCATAACATTGCGACCGACCATTTGCCAGAGGAAGCCTTTGATCTGATTCATACGCGCCTTGTGCTCATGCACGTCCCCGAGCGCGACGCCGCTCTGGCGCAGATGGCTTCGAGCTTAAAGCCAGGCGGCTGGCTTTTGATCGAGGAATACGACAGCTGCTCGATGCTGCCAGACCCAGTAGTGAATCCCAATGAAACGATTTTGGACACCCATTTGGCGATGCTAAGGCTCCTGGACGATAACGGAGTGAATCGGCGATATGGACGCTTCCTTTCTAGCTTGCTGCGAGCACACGGACTGAGCGGCGTAGGAGCCGAAGGGCAATTGTTCCTGTGGCAAGGCGGATCAGCCGGCATGGCATTGATGAGGGCGAATCTCGAACAGCTTAGCGACACGATGATCGAGCGAAACTACATCACACGGCAGGAATTTGATAGGGATCTGGCACAATTGGACAATCCCGACTTGCTCATGCCATCGTCCATTCTCTGGTCGGTGTGGGGACGACGCCCATGACGGCAGCACTCAACATTCCGGCGGCGGGAGAGTTTTCGACCGCCCACTCCAATTCCCCTGGGAGTTCCGCAACAGACGTCGACGCTCGAACCTTGATCATTCTCGCGTTCTCAGCAACGGCGGGAGTGTTGGTGGAGTTCTATGATTTTGCGATTTTCGGATTCGCAGTAGCGAGCGCCTTTCCGGAGATCTTCTTCCCGAAGTTACCTCCAACACAAGCCTTAGTGTTTTCCTATTTGGCGTATGCGGCCGGGCATCCCGCACGACTACTTGGTGCCTTTATTTTCGGGCACTTTGGTGACAGGTCCGGGCGCAAGTTCGCGTTCCTGACAAACATTGTTGTTGTGGGAGTCAGCACGTGTCTGACGGGCTTGCTTCCCGGCTATGCAACGATAGGCATTGCGGCGCCCGTACTCCTGGTTCTCCTCCGCATCATTCAGGGAATCGGAGTGGGGGGTGAATTTGGCGGGGCGACAGCTTTGCTTGCGGAGTTTGGCGCCAAACGCCGCTCTCGTGCGTTTTGGATGTCGCTCGCGAATCTCGGCCTGGCCCTGGGCATAATGGCTGCGAGCGGCATGTTCTTGCTCTTGAGGAAGAGTTTCGCGACGACCGGATGGCGTGTCGCCATGCTGTTTTCCGCGATCATAGTCATCCCGGCTTTGATAGCACGGTATAAGCTAGCCGACTCCCCTCTATTTGAGCAACTCAAGCGCAGGGAGCAACTCGCCCGTTTGCCCAGCTTTGATGTCTTCCGGAAACACGCGGGTTCGATCTTCCTTCTTGCAACGGTTGCGGCGTTTCAGAACTTGGATACGGTCGTGACCGGAACTTACATTATCTCCTTCATGCAGTTCGCGGGGATTCCTTTGGCGGTCACGGCGATCATCCTCTTCCTGAGCCGGTTTGCCGACGTTACCGGCGTACTCCTCAGCGGACCACTAGCCGATTTTTGCAAGCGCAAAAGGCTCGCGTACTTTGCAATCGGCGCGACGATGCTCGTCTCTTATCCCTTTGCAATGGCGATTGTGAGGAATCACGTGGTGCTCGTAGCAGCTCTACAATGTTTGCTTGTCCTTTTCGGGATGGGATTGCTCCACGGTCTCGTGCCCATCCTGACTTCAGAGACTTTCCCCACCAGATTTCGATACTCGGGAGCGGGCATTTCTTACGGTCTGTCCGGCATTTTGGCTGGAATGATCGCGCCCCCTCTTCTAGCAAGGTTAATTGGTCAGGACGTAGTCCATCACTGGCATTATCTACCCGCCATTTACGCAATCTACGGAATGGCTGCGATGTTCGCTCTGCTCTTCATTCGAGAGACACGCAACATCAGATTGGAAGAGCTCGACGGTCCGGGAGTTTGAGACGCGGCAAAGACGGATACGGAATCCGCAAACCACAAACCAAGTCAGTTGGTGGACGGTCGACCAACTGGAAGTAGTCGGGCTTCTCCTGCGCGTGCCGCATGTCCAAACGACATTGTTCAAGGTATCTATGGGTCGAGCCCGAAATAATAGACTTAGGCGGCGCAATGGATCAGTTCGCTGCGGAAGGGAATACACAAAGTGTCTAAATTCGGTACGAATCGGGCCCCCGCAACCAAATTTCCTTCACTGGAATTTCCAAGAAGAGATGAGCCCGTTATCAGCGGGCTGACGTCTTTCAGCGAGCCACTTCGTGGCTCGGGGCGGAGGTCGTCCGCGGCAATCAACTCATCTAGAACATCGGTCATCTGAGGTCCCTCGGCTGCGCTCGGGATTTCGCCTGCGGGCTCGGACGCGCGCAAGTCGGCTCAAGTTCCCTTCGTCCGCTCGCGCGGCCTCAGGACAAGCAAATCCGACCCCCACAACCACTTCCCACATATACGTTATCTCTCCGCTGTTATGAGCCGGCGGGCTGACATTTTTAGCGACTGTAAGTTTCCACTCCTCAGGGGCGAAACCGCTGGCACTTGTTTTCGCTTTTTGTTCGCCTTAATATATTAGCATGCCTTTGTCTCGATTGGCGCTTCTGAATCGCGTGGTTCCGGGGTCCGCGCTCCCGGGCGCGCTGAGCCGCACATCGATCTGGAACCTGGCGAGTTTGGCAGGGCGGCTCGTGGAACTCTCCGGAGGCGCGCGGGCGGCACACCTGACAGCGGCGTTCGGGCTTGTGCTCGACGCGCAACTTGGCGCGGACGGCGCGGCATGGGTCACGCTGGAGCGCAGTTCATTCTTCCCTCCTGACGTGGTGGACAGCGGCGTCGATATCGATGCCCTGCCTGTAGTGCGCGTGCCCAACGTGCGCATGGCATGGCGCGCCGCGGAACATCTGGTGCGGTCCGGCGGCTTCGGGCTCGTCGTCATTGACCTCTCGGATGAAATCGGAACGAAATCCGGGCCGAGGCCAAGCGAAAACGGACTTTCCGCTTCCCTGCTGGCGCGCTTGCTCGGGCTGGCGCGGCAGCAGAACGTTGCCGTGCTGTTTTTGACGAAGAAATCACAAGAGGCCCCATCTCTTCATTCTTTGATCTCATTGCGAGCCGCTGCTGAATGGAGAAGGCAAGGGGAGCAATACGAAGTATCTGTTCGCGTGCTCAAGGATAAGTATTGCGGAGAGAGACGAGCCTACAGGGAGATGTGCCGTGGACCGGCTGGCCTGCGTTAATGTTGCCGCACTTCCATTACAAATCCTGCTGCGGATTCATCCGGCATGGAATCGTTTTCCGGCCGTGGTGGTGGAAGATGACCGGGCGCAAGCCCTCGTATTGCACTTAAACGAACGGGCCCGCAAGGCGGGCATCCATCCAGGCCAGCGATATGCCACCGCCGTGGCCCTTGCCAGCGAATTACGAGCCGGCACGATACTGCAATCTCAAATCGAAGACAGCGTCCGCATGCTGACCGATCGGCTGCGGCGATACTCGCCGAATGTCGAGCCGGCATCCGATATGCCCGGCGTGTTCTGGCTGGACGTCCAAGGTTTGGAAGCGCTGTATCCGTCGCTTTGCAAGTGGGCTGATGCTATTCGAGCGGAGATGCAAAGCGCCGGCATGAGGGCCACAGTAGCCGTAGGATTCACCCGCTTCGGAGTCTACGCCCTGGCGATGACTTGTCGAGGCGCCGTAGTGTGTGAAGATGACGCGGAGGAACGCGCAAAAGTCCAACGCATCCCGCTTGACCGGCTGAATTTCAATCCTGATGCCCAAAGCCGAATGTTTAAGCTCGGGATTGTCACGATTGGAGATTTCCTGCGTCTGCCCGCCGATGGGATCCGAATACGATTTGGCGGCGAGACAGATGCCTTGTATCAGCTTGCTGCCGGCCATCAATGGGCGCCGCTTCTTCCCGCGCCTGCTCAAGCGCTGTACGAGCGTTGCGTGCATTTCGACGCGCCCGAAAACAACGCCGAGCGATTGCTGTTCGTAATCAAACGCCTCCTGGATGGGATGGTGATGACGCTTGTCCCGCAGGCCCGGGCAATTGCCGACGTCACTCTGCAAATGCACCTCGACGATCACACACCGAGAACCGAGCGCATCCGTTCCGCCGCTCCGACGCTTGATGTCGCGCAGCTTTTGGCGCTGATCTATCTGCGGCTCAACACCCTTCATCTTTCGAGCGGGATCGTGACGTTGCGCGTGACAGCCGGCACATGCCCGGCTGACTTCGAGCAGCGCCCGATCTTCCCTGAACGCCACCGTGATGCCGACACGGCCAACCAGGCGCTCGCGCGCGTGCGCGCTGAGTGTGGCGAGCAGGCCGTCGTGCGCGTCCGCATCTCGAGCGCGCACTTGCCTGCCGCACGCTTCGTGTGGAAACCGCTGGCGCAGATAGCGTCGCGTTCGGCACCCCGAATAGCGGTTCCGCGGCCGCTCGTGCGGCGTATCTACACGCAGCCTCGCCCTTTGCCCAGAAATGTGATGGAGGCTTCCGCTCCCGAAATGCTCGGCCCTTATGTCATATCCGGAGGCTGGTGGGCCGGCGGCGCTCATCGTGAATATTATTTCGTTCACATGAGCAGCGGCGATCTGTGGTGGGTGTACTACGACGGCCGACGGCAACGCTTTTTTCTTCAAGGACAGATCGAATGATGCTGTACGAGTACGCACCGCTCTGGTGCAAAAGCAACTTTTCGTTCCTGGAAGGCGCAAGCCATCCCGAGGAACTGGTCGAGCATGCCGCCAAACTGAGCCTGCGGGCGATTGCGGTGACGGATCGCGATGGCGTATACGGCGTCGTGCGCGCCCATGAAAAGGCTCGAGAGCACGGCGTGCAGCTTCTCATCGGAGCGGAAGTTACCGTCGAGACAGCCGCAGATCAGAATCGCGCGGTGCAGGATGTTCCCTCGACGATCGTCCTGCTCGTGCAGGACCGGGATGGTTACGCCAATCTCTGCCGGCTTCTGACCATCGGACGCCTGCGCAAGCCCAAGGGCGAATCCAGCGTGACGTGGGACGAGATCTGCAGGCATGCCGCGGGCCTGCTGGCGCTTTGGGGCGGCGACGCGAGCCTCCTCGTCCGCGAAGCTGAGCCGGATTCCGTTGCCGGATGTTTGTGCGACGCGTTCGGCGATCGCATTTACGCGATGGTGGCGCGCCATCGCCGCGATACCGAGGCCGTAACAGAAAAGTTGCTAAGGACACGCGCCGCCCGCTACGGCCTTCCGGCCGTGGCCGCCGTAGAAGTGCTCTATCACGACCCAGCTCGCCGCGCCCTGCAAGACGTGATGACCTGCATCCGTCATGGCGTGACGGTTCATACCGCCGGACAGCTTCTCAAACCGAATGCTGAGCATGCGCTCCTCACTCCGCAAGCGTTTACTGCGCTGTTTGCGGACGATCCCGAAGCGGTGGCGCACACCAACGAGATCGCCGCGCGCAGCACTTTTTCCCTAAGCCAACTCCGCTACCGCTATCCCGCGGAACGACTGCCCGACGGCATGAGTTCCTCTTCCCGGCTTCGTTACCTTGCCCATGAAGGCGCGCGGAAACGGTATGGAGGCGAGGTGCCGGCCAAAGAGGTGCCGGCCAAAGTGGCGGCCCAGCTCGATACAGAATTGCGCCTCATTGAAAAACTGGATTACGGCGGCTATTTTCTCACGATGCATGAAATCGTCGAGTTCTGCCGCGCGCATGCCATCCTCTGCCAGGGCCGCGGGTCGGCGGCAAATTCAGTGGTTTGCTACGCGCTGGGCATCACCGCCGTGGATCCCATGAGAATCGACATGCTTTTCGAGAGATTCTTGTCCAAAGAACGCAACGAGCCTCCCGACATTGATCTCGACGTGATGCATGAGCGGCGGGAAGAAGTGATCCAGCATATTTACGAGAAGTACGGGCGCGATCACGCAGCCATGGTCGCCAACGTCGTACGTTACCGGCCTCGCTCAGCCGTGCGCGACGTTGGCAAAGCCCTCGGAATTCCCGAAACGACAGCCGATCGTTTGGCGAGGCTGCTGTCGCATCATGCCGGGATCAACGAAGAAGCGCTTCGGCAAGCCGGCCTTAATCCGGAGACGCCGCTCCATCAGCATTTCCTGCATTTAGCCGGCGAGATCCTCAATGCGCCCAGACATCTGTCCATCCATCCGGGAGGTTTCCTCCTGGGACATGAGCCGGTTCACGACATTGTGCCGATTGAAAACGCCACGATGACCGATCGCACCGTTATCCAATGGGATAAAGACGACGTGGAGGCGGTGGGACTCTTCAAGGTCGATATCCTCGGGCTTGGCGCCCTGACGCAACTCGATCTTTGTTTCCGCCTGCTCCAACAACACCGCGGACTTCAGCTCTCCATGGCGACTATTCCGGAAGGCGATGAAGATACTTACGAGATGATCTGCGGTGGAGAAACGGTCGGAGTCTTTCAGATCGAGTCGCGCGCGCAGATGTCGATGCTGCCGCGGCTGCGCCCAAAAACATACTACGACCTCGTCATCCAGATCAGCATCGTGCGGCCCGGCCCGATCTCCGGCGGAATGGTGCATCCGTACTTGCGCCGGCGCAATCGCGAAGAAAAGGTCACATATCCGCACGATTGTTTGATCCCCGTGCTGGCAAAAACCATGGGCGTGCCACTTTTTCAAGAGCAGGTGATGCGTCTGGCGATCGTGGCAGCCGATTACACGCCGGGCGAGGCCGATCAACTGCGGCGCGACATGGCCGCATGGCGACGCTCCGGACGTCTGGGAGAACATCGTGAGCGGCTGATCTCGCGGATGGTAGCGAAAGGCATCAAGCCCGAGTTTGCCGACAGTGTGTTCAAACAGATCTGCGGTTTTGGCGAATATGGATTTCCGGAAAGCCATGCCGCTTCGTTCGCGCTCATCAGCTACGCGGCTGCCTATTTGAAGCGGCACTACCCGGCAGAGTTCACCTGCGCACTGCTGAACGCGCAACCCATGGGGTTTTATTCCGTCGCCACGATCGTCGAAGATGCCAAGCGGCAGGGCGTGGAGGTGCGTCCAGTGGATGCGCAGCGAAGTGAATGGGACTGTACGCTCGAGGACATCGTAACCGCAAACACAGCCGAGCGGCGATTTGCGGTGCGCATGGGGTTGCGCTTCGTGAAAGACGTCGGTGAGGCGGATGGGAAACGAATCCTATCTGCACGCGCGACGGCAGCGTTCACCTCATTCGAAGACGTAGCGCGCCGGTCCGGCATCAACGAACATGTTCTCTCCGCAATGGCGGAGGCCGGCGCATTCGACACGTTTGATATTTCCCGGAGGGCCGCGCTGTGGGAAGTGTCTGGCGCTGTGCGCGACGCCCGCCTGCCACTTTCATTTTCTGGAAAAGATGACTTGCCGGCATTTTCGCCGCTCAAGGAAGCCGAAATCATTGCCTGGGATTACCGCACCTCGTTCCACAGCACTCGCGGTCATCCTGTGGCGCCGTTGCGGCCGCTTCTGCGGGCACAAGGCATCCCGGATGCGAAAACCGTGCGCAGTCTCCAGCCCGGAACGCTTGTCCGCTATGCCGGTCTTGTGATTTGCCGCCAGCGCCCCCAAACCGCGTCGGATGTAACTTTTATGACGCTGGAGGATGAAACCGGCTTCGTAAACCTGGTGATATGGGACTCGGTATTTCAATCCTTCTCTGTCCTCGCGCGGGTAGCATGCTGGCTCGGCGTGACGGGAACTATTCAGAGGCAGGATGACGTGGTCCACGTCATCGCGCAGCGCCTGTGGATTCCATCCGGTATAGATGTCCCCGAACACCTCAAGAGCAGGGATTTTCATTGAGACGTCCGTTCAACTCAAGTTCGAGCTTGCAAGCCTGGATTGACTGCACTGTAGCGGGAGCAGTTCTAATCCCAATACTAGGAGTAACAAATCCGACGGGGTGCAAGCTGCGCAACTAACTTCTGGCAATCTCATCCGTCGCATTGCGGTCACGAGGTGGCGCAATTGCCTGATGCTTCACAAGACAGACTAACTCGCTGGCATGATTTTGATTGTAAATAACTCGCACCGTTACTTGAGTGCTGCCCGGACACAGCGAAAGCGCCGAAGCCAGCACCCGTGAGAGTTGTGTAAGCTGAGCAACCCGAATGGCCCTGGCTCGGGAGATTGGACAGACACGCTCCTGGCACACAGAAAAAACTATTCCGATGCTACGCCAATGATTGCCCGGTTCCCGCCTCCGGCTTTGCCGCGATAGAGGGCGCGATCGGCCGCAGCCAGCAATGCGCTCGGCGAAACTCCGTGAATCGGGTAGGAACTGACTCCCAGTGTAAGCGTTCCAGCGCTGAGCGATGTTTCGCCATTAAAAATACTCAGCCTTTGAAATTCACGCTTCAACAAATCCGCGCGGCTATTTGCCGTATCCAAGGAAGTATCCACCAGCAAGAGAACGAATTCGTCACCACCATAGCGGCAGGCGATATCGCCGGCGCGGACCGTCTTCTGCACCAGCGCGCCGAATGATTGGAGCAAACTGTCACCGGCAGCGTGGCCGTTCACGTCGTTGAACTGCTTGAAATGATCGATGTCGCACAAGATGAGGCTGAAATACTTCGCATCGCGCGCCGACCGGTGCACTTCGCGCTGCAAGGTCTCATCGAGGTATCTTCGATTGAACAATCCTGTGACGGGATCGCGAATGGATTGCGCCTGAAGGCGCTCACGAAGTTTCAAATTCGACAGGGTTAGCGCGATATGCCTTGATGCCGCCTCGACGACACGCAGTCGCGCTGTCGAAAGCCGGTCTTGCACCTCTTTCGGCTGACTCAATTCGTACGGACTGCTTCGCAAACAGAGAAGACCGAGCGTTTCGCCTGATGCGAGCAGAGGGGCGCAAATCGTATTTGTTTGCGTGAGCCGGGCGAGATGCGGGCAGCGAACGCTGGAATCGGATCCCACTACCTCATGAGGCCGACTGCTACGCAGCGCCCAACATTCTTCAGAGGAGAATAGACTTTCCTGAGAAGACCTCTCTCCCCAGGAGACGCCCGACTCCAGCAACTTGAGGTCAGGGTTCCATTCAAACAACGTGCCGGAGCCGGTGTGGAATAATTTGGGGAGCAGTGTCCGAAGGACAGGATGAACTTCGTTGGTAGAGCAACAACTTTCCAGCTTTTCGTTCAACTCCTGGAGAAGCTTCATTTCGGAATTGCGTTGCTGTAAATCATTGACCATTTCTACGAGCTTTTCATTTGTGCGGCGTAATTCCTGCTCGGCAGAGCTCGGCTTGCCTGCGTCGCGAACGATCGCAGAGACTCCCGCAGTCGCTCCTGCAGAATTGCGAATCGGCGATATGGACACGGATACCGGTAGATGAGTTCCGCCTTTGCGGACATGAACCGTCTCATGCATTAGAACGTGTTCGCCGCGGTGCGCCTGGTCCACAAACTTCAGAAACTCGTTGATGCGATCCAATGGCACAAGCAATGAAAATGACCGGCCAATTGCTTCCTCCGGTGGGTATTGGTACACGCGCTGCGCTCCGCCGTTCCAGCTGACAATGATTCCTGACATGGACATTCCGATTATTGCTTCGTGCGCTGAATTGACTACGGCTGCCAAGAGCGCATCATGCCCCGGAGAGATCGCCAAATTCAATTTTTCAGAATCTGAAGTCGTTCTCTCGGCAGATTCTCTTTGGCCCAGAAGTGGCTTACGACCAGTAGCCATCGTCAATTGTATGTTGCCCTCCGCGCCCGCAAAGTGAACGTGTCGAAATGCGCCGATCTCCGAGACAGTCATCGGCGTTTCATCTCGCGCTAGAGCATCCGGGTTTATCCTTGGTTCCGCGTCTCTTTGCATAGGGTCGTACCTTCCTTCGGAGTGGGCCAAGGGGATCTTGGGCGCAACCAAAACCTGCAGACCTGGCAGACTTCTTCAGCCCAGCTGCCGCACCGGTATGGGCCATCCGTGGCCGCCCTATTCCGACCAGTTATTGATCAACTTGCTTCAAATTACAGGCGGGAGAGAGTACTGGCAATCCGGTGTCAAACGGACAGCATTCAGGTATTTTCTCTGGTACGAATATAGCGAAACCGTCGCACTAGAGCCGTGCGGCCTGCAGAGGGCGCGACGCGGTCCAAGGAAGACCTCTATTTCAACCGCCTTAGAGGTATGTGATCGACGAGAAGCCGCCTGCAAATCTCCACCGGGGCAACCGCTATCAGGTTTTCGCCGTTTCTGATTACAGGCAAGACCTGATTGATGCAAATCTCACGGGCTTTAGAATCCAGAGCCGACCACCCCAAATGACGGAGGTGCCGACACTTTGAGGAGCGATGTGGAGGCCAACGTCTCAGAGCGTCTTGCTGAGCTGGACTCTGTGCATCAGGATCCCCCCGGATACCTCTTCCCTCGCGTCGGGCCTCCGTCAAACACATCCGTTATCAATTCCCCAGCCTCGCTGGTCGCTCGGATTGCGCCAGATATGCGCTCGCTTTCTCCCGCAGCCTCTATGGCGAGATTGGCAGGACTTGTCTCAGAGTTCGGCGCTGGTTCGCCTCCTAGGGCTGGAGAGGGCTGAATCAGCAACGAAGGTCAGGGGCGTAGCGAGCATAGTGCGGGCGAGTATGGCGTGCACGAATTCAGCTACGCCTCTGATTCATCTCTTCAGGGCGATAACCTTTGAGAGCGGTCGCTTTCCAGCCGCGGCAAATCCCCGAAGGGCTCGATAGATATCAAATTGAAGGGCTCGGCGTGCCTAATTACGCCTCGATGACTCCCCGCCGGATCGCGTAGCGCACCAGACTCGCGGTTTCGTGGATATCCAGTTTTTCCATAATGCGGCTGCGGTGTGTCTCCGCGGTTTTCACACTGATATTCAAGACTCCCGCCACCTCTTTCGTCGTCTTTCCCTCGGCGATCAGCTGAAGCACCTGCCTCTCGCGAGCGCTCAGTGGATCGTTCGCAAGCTCCGTCTTGTTCTGGTACGCCTGGACGACCGCGCGAGACACCTCCGGGCTAAGATATACCCCTCCGCGCGACGCCTCGCGGATCGCCCGAAGCAGCTCTTGCGCCGCGTGAGTCTTGATTACGTAGCCGCGGGCGCCGGCGCGCAGAGCGTTTAAGAGATAAGGATCCTCGTCGTGGACTGTAAGAAAGATCGTCTTCGTCTTTGGCGAGACCTTCTGTATCTCCATAGCGGCGTCCAATCCATTGAGCGCGGTCATGCTGATATCCAGAACTGCAATGTCTGGGCGTGAGGATTCGGCAAGCCGGACCGCCTCTTGCCCATTTGAGGCCTCCGCAACAACCTTGTACCCTTCGCGCTCCAAAAGCGCTCGCAAGGACTCGCGAACGACTTGGTGATCATCAGCAAGTAACACTTGAACTGGCATGATTTATGCCTCCATGGGAACCGAAACTTGAAGTTCCGTTCCGTGTTCCAACTTGGACTGGATCTCGAGTGTCCCTCCCAGGACCGTGAGGCGCTCTCTCATTCCGCGCAATCCCATTCCATGTTTACCATTTGCGCCAGCGGGGCTGGGATCAAACCCAATTCCGTTATCACGAATGTGGAAGTGCAATGCGGCAGGTGTTCGCCACAGTCTAATGCAGACTTCCGTGGCCTTCGCGTGTTTCGCGACATTGTTCAGGGCCTCCTGAGCAACGCGATAGAGCGTGGTCTCCACTTTCGCAGGCAGGCGGCTCTCCAGCGCGCCCTCGATCTTGATCGGCAGACCTGCGCGTTTAGAGAAGCGATCGGCAAATGTCTGCAGTGCCGGCATCAGTCCGTAATCGTCCAGGACGGTTGGCCTCAAGTCGTGCGAGAAGCGCCTCAATTGCTTTTCGATCTCGTTGAGCAGTTCCTCCACCTTCTCGATTTTCTTGCGCGCTGCCGGACCTCGCCCACGCATGGACTCCTGCAATTCAATGTGGACGGCGGCGAGCAGTTGTCCTGACTCGTCGTGCAGTGCCCGCGCAATTCTGCGCGTTTCCTCCTCCAGCGCTTCGTTCAAGTGTCGCAGGGCGGTGTTCGACTCACCGTATGCGCGATGCGTCATCTCAAACGGCGAAATACACTCAGCGAAGAACTCACCGGCGCGTCGAAGCACTTCGACCGTGACGCACGAGCCAGACAGCTGCTCCAGTGCTTGCTGGTGCAAGGCCACCAAATCGAGCACGCCCATCCCTTCCGCCAGCGCCTGCCGCCCGAGATCGTATGAGGATTTCAGCGCCGGCTCTCCGCCCTCTTGGAGATAGCTTTTCAGCGCGCTCTCGTACTGATCATCTAACCTACGCACCGTTCCTCTCCCTTTCGCGGCCCCAATAACGCGCCACAAGGGTCAGGGCATCGTCTGAGTCTCGCGCATAGCGAGAGAGGATATGGTCCGCAATTTCCTTGGGAGATTCCCTCAGAGGCAGGTTTTCGGCAAAACTCGCCCGGATACCGTCCGTTGCCAAAATGAGTATGTCGCCGCGGGAAAGCGGCATAATCCCGGCAAAGAGATTGGGAAGGTGGTCGCCTACCACGCCGCCTCGAAGGATTAATTCCTCACGGATGAGTGTGCCGTAGGAATCCCGATGCAGGAGCAGCCCGGCAACGTTTCCAACTCCGAGCCACGTGATTGTGTTCTCCAGCAAGTCAATCGAGGCGACGCTCAATACAACGCCGCGAGTGCCATGAAGCCTCTCATTGCATTTTTGCACCAGCGGAATTATGGACTCTTGTCGGAACTCATTCAGGACGGACGCCGCAATTTTTGCGGCCACAGACGCTTCCTGGCCATGACCAACGCCATCGATCGCCGCAAGGAGGAATCCTCGCGACGTCTCAGCGATCAAATGCTGGTCTCCCGACTCCTTCTGCCCTTGCAGGGTGGAGGCGGCAACACCCCATTCCATTGCGGCGGTTTCTACCTTTTGACCCATTTCCTCACCGTAACCTGCGTTCCCCAGCCGACCCGCGAATCGATTTCGAACTCGTCCATCAGGCGCCGAACACCCGATAGCCCCAATCCCAGACTGCGAGAAGTCGAGTAGCCCCCTTGCAGAACCCTTTGGACGTCCTCAATTCCCGGACCCCGGTCGCAAGCGCGAACTAGAATTCCTCGCAGCCCGCCTCGTTCGATCCATCGCAACGTTACATCGCCTCTCTTCGCATACTGGACGATGTTCCGCGCCAGTTCCGAGATTGACGTCGCGACCAGCGTCAGTTCGCTCGGTGAAAACTCCAACGCGGCCGCCAAAGCTCGCCCCTTCTGGCGGGCCACGATGATGTCCAGGTCGCTTTTAATCTCGACTTTCGCCTCTTCGATAACCTTTTCCCGGCTATCCACAGGAGCGGGGCCGGCCTCGACGGGCGTGTCTATCGACTTGCGCTCATCGTCCACGGGCATTCGTTTCTTTTCCAGTCGTTGCGACCTTCCTGTTCAAAAACGCAATGCCTTCTTCCAGGTCCAATGCGGTGGGCACCCCTTCCAATTTCAATCCCAACTGGACCATGGTGAAAGCGACGTCGGGCTGTAACCCGACGATGACTGTTTCCGCTCCCCGGAGGCGAATCATGTAAGCGATGTCTCGAATGGTTCGCGTGGCGAAGGAATCCATCACGTCGAGCGCCGTGACGTCTACAATCACGCCGCGCGATCGCTGCCTGCCTACCTGCTCCACCAGAGAGTCGCGAAGTTGGATGAGGTCGTTATCGCTCAGCGCAGACTGAATCGACGCGATGAGATAGGGCCCTTGTTTGAGGATAGGGACTTCCACGGCTACGCCCTTAGATGTTCGGTTGTCTCACCAGAGGGGATGACTCTGTAACCGAGCAGGCGTTCCGCTTCTTCGATTCCTCCCTGCAGGTCGCCGACCGTGTTCATCTTGCCCAGATCGACGCCGATTGTAACGAGGGTCTGCGCGATCTCGGGCGACAGGCCGGTGATGATGACGGTCGCACCCAGCAGCCGGGTCGCTTCAACGGTCTGCACGAGGTGGTTGGCGACATTAGCGTCCATCACGGGCACGCCGGTGATGTCGATAACGACGACTTTCGCGCGGTTGGTGCGAATCCCGCGCAGCAATTGCTCGGTGAGCTGGCGAGCGCGCTGCGGGTCGATCACGCCGATGATGGGCAGAATCAACAGCCTTTCGCGCACCTGCAACACGGGAGTGGAAAGCACTCGGATGGCTTCCTGTTGCTCGCGGATGACGCGTTCCCGCTCTTGCACGAATCCGACCGCCACGGTATTTGCGATGCGGTTCGCGGCAGGCTCGTACGCGTCGAGGATGCGGTTCAGTAACGCGAAGTCGTTTTGGTACTTAGCGAACAACGAGCGCGCCAGCACGTCGCGCAGCAGCAACACGATTCCGATGACTTCATCCGTTTCGACGCCTCGCGGAATGATGCGTTCTGACAGGCCCCGCGCGTAGGCTTGCAGCGCTTCGAACGTTCCGGTCTCGAGCGCTTCCACGTAGTTGTCGTACACTGACGTTGCCTCGGCAAAGATCTCTTCCTTTGTCATGGCTGTCAGCAATTTTGCTTCGGTAATGCGTCGCGCCCACTCTTCGCGCAGTTGTGTGCGGTTTTGCCGCAGGTGGGATACGAGTTGCCTGAGAAGTTCCGCAGTGGGCTGTGCCGCATGCCGGGTGCTCCCCGTCAGCGTGCGAGTATCTGGCTCCATTTCGATCTCCTTCACAGTTTCAGTCGTTCTTGAGTATCCAGGTCGAAATGACTATCAGGCGAATTTTCTACAGTAAATCTGGGTTCTTGGACATCGGGCAGACCCTCTCACTTCGGTTAGGGTCTTTACCTGATAGCATCCTACACCTCCATGTGATGTAAATCACGCGTGGTAAAGGACTTCTCATTGCGCCGATCGGATACCCGCCAATGGTCTTTATTGGGCAAACTAGCTCACAAGAGCGTGTACCCGGAGCATTTTGGGCAATATCACCCAGATAGGCACTCCAATTTCGTAAAGCTCGGCTCATAATCTGTTTGGGAGGTGCCGCTGGCGCGGATTCGAGGGGTGCCGTCACCTCCATCTTGGTCGACGCGATCGAGTCGTCCTACGAATGAAAGAGCGGACCGAGGAACAACTATTGGATGTCAGCAACCTCCGGATCGCGTACCGCGCGCGATCGGGAGGAGAAGTCTCGGCAGTTGACGGAATCAGTTTTTTCATCCGCCGCGGCGAAACGGTCGGTCTGCTCGGTGAATCCGGATGCGGAAAATCCACGATCGCGCTCAGCTTGCTCGGATTGTTGCCGCGAGAGAATACACTTCAGGATGGCGCTATTTTGTTCAACGGTCGCGCGATTCAGAACTTGCGCGAACAGGAATGGCAAAAAATCCGGGGCGCGGATATAGCACTGATTCCACAAGATCCAACTCTTGCGCTGAGTCCAGTGAAGCGCGTCGGCGAGCAGGTTGCCGACGTCGTGCAAGCGCACAGGCCGTGGAAACGAACCCGCTGCCGTGAAGAAGCAGGGCAATTATTGCTTTCTGTCCATCTCAAGGACGTGCCACGCATTTTTTCAAGCTATCCATTCCAATTGAGCGGCGGGCAGCTTCAGCGCGTGGTCATCGCACAGGCTCTCGCTTGCTCGCCTTCGCTGGTAATAGCCGATGAGCCGACTTCCGCGCTCGATTCCATCATTCGGACAGAGATCCTTGCCCTTTTTCAGGAATTGAAGGGGCGAAGTGGCACGGCCTTTGTCTTCATCAGCCACGAACCGGAAGTCCTGGCTTTGCTCGCGGATCGAATCTTGGTGATGAAAGAAGGAAAAATCATCGAGGAAGGCAAATTTGCAGAGCTGCGCGGTCGTCCCGCTGCTCCTTTCACACGAGAGCTTATGAACGCCATGAGGCATTCGGCAAGACCCAAATCCGCGAATGAGCACTCCGCAAAATCGCCGGAAGCAATCCGCGAATTAACGGCTGGCCCGGAGCCCCGGAAATGACGACGCCCACAAGTGCCGAGCTTTCTGCTCCTCTTCTCACAATGCGCAATCTCGTGCACGAGTATCGGCCGCGAAGCTCTTCTGGCAAGGGCGATCCTGTCGCCGCACTGCAAGGGATTGATCTCGAACTCCATGCAGGGATGACAGTCGCATTGGTTGGCGAATCCGGCAGCGGAAAATCAACGCTGGCGAAATGCATCGCGCGTATCGAGCGTCCAACATCCGGAGAAATCTGCTTTGAAGGAAAGAACATCTGGACGCGCAACAGCGATGAACTGAGGTCATTTAGAAATAATGTCCAGTTGATTTTTCAGGATTCCGCTACTTCTCTCAATCCTCGATTCACAAATGAGGAGATTGTCGCCGAGCCGCTCATGATTCACGGCGAAACAAATGAGGCGAAGTTGCGAAGCCAAGTCATTTCGCAAATGGGGCGGCTCGGATTGGCCCCGGAGCTTGCCGATCGGCGTCCACTGGAACTCAGCGGAGGTCAGCGTCAGCGTCTGGCGATTGCGCGAGCGCTGATGCTAAAGCCCACGTTTCTCATTTTCGATGAAGCGCTCTCCGGCCTGGACTTGCTTGTGCAAGAAACGATTTTGGATCTGGTCCGGAAAATCCAAACTGAGAACTCGCTCACGTATCTCTTCATCACGCATGATCTGGCTCTTGCGCAGGAGCTGGCCGACGAAATTGTCGTTCTGCGCGAAGGGAAGATAGTGGAGCGGGTTCCCGCTGCAGCACTGTTTACCACTCCTCGCCATGAATACACCCGGCGGCTGGTCGATTCTGTTCAGTTGTTAGAATCGGCGATGACCAATGCGAAAAGCTGAAGCAACGCGATGAAATATCTGGGACGAAGATTTTTGCAAAGTGCGCTGCTTCTGTGGGGCGTCTCCGTGCTGGCGTTTCTGTTTGTCGCGGCTGCTCCCGGCGATTTTACCGACACGCTTCGCATGAATCCGCAAATCTCCGAAACGACAATTGCGGCCACGCGCGCTCGGTACGGCCTCGATAAGAGCTTTCCCATCCGCTACGTACGCTGGCTCGGGTATGCGGTTCGCGGCGATTTCGGCTACTCCTTTGCTTACGATGCTCCCGTCGGCAGTCTGCTTTGGACGCGCGCCCGCAACACGCTCTTCCTCACTGTCACCGCGACTCTGCTCGCGTGGCTCATCGCCATTCCGCTGGGCGTTTGGAGCGCCGCGCGACGCGGCGGCATTGCCAACGCTGTGAGTACAGGCGTGTCTGGCCTCATTGCACTGCCCGACATTCTGCTGACCTTGGGCTTTCTGTATCTCGCCGTTGAAACCGGCTGGTTCCCAACCGGCGGAATGGCTTCGGTGAGTTTCGATCAACTCTCTTTCTGGGGGAAAGCGAAGGATCTGATCACCCATCTGACGCTTCCTGTCGTGACGCTCCTCATTGGCATGTTGCCGGTTCTGGTACAGCACGTCAGAGCCGCCGTCGCTGAAGCGATGAATGCGCCTTTTATGCGCTCAGCCCGCGCTCATGGAATTCCTCGACGCCGGCTGCTCTTTCGTTACGCGCTTCCGTTCGCCGCGAATCCGCTGATTTCTCTCTTCGGCCTGTCTTTGGCGACGCTTCTCAGCGCTTCTCTGCTGGTGGAAGTGATCATGGGCTGGCCGGGACTGGGCCCATTGATTCTTGGAGCTGTCGAATCCCGCGACATTTACGTTGTAGTGGCATCCGTGCTTGCGTCGACGGTCTTTCTCTTGGCAGGAAATTGGGTGTCAGACTTGTTGCTTTACGTGCATGATCCCCGGATCCGCGCGGAGTAAGAATTGAAGATGAAATTCAAATTCTGGGCCGCTTTGGCGCTGCTGGGGACAATTCACATCCTGCTGATCTTCCCTGGCTTCTTCGCGCCTTACGACTACTCTGCGCAAAACCGCGAATTCTCCTATGCGCCCCCATCGCGGATACATTTTGTCGACCGCGCCGGCAAAATTCATTTCCGCCCGTTCACCTATTCCCTTGCGCAAAGCGAGCAAAACTACGGAGTTTTTAGGGAAGAGACCGATTACCCGATTCCCATTCGATTTTTCGTGCGGGGCTCTTCCTATTCCATCTTCGGTATATTCACGTCATCGTCGCATTTCTTCGGCGTCGAATCGCCTGCGAAAATGTTCCTGATGGGCGCCGATGAGTTTGGCCGCGACGAGTATTCGCGAGTTCTCTACGGCGGCAGAATTTCACTCTTTGCAGGGCTTATTGCGACGTTTCTTTCGCTTGCACTGGGAACTCTTCTAGGAACGCTCGCAGGCTTTTATCGCGGCTGGGCCGACATTTTCTTGATGAGGGGAGTCGAACTGTTTCTCGCGCTGCCCTGGCTTTACCTGCTCCTCACGGTTCGCGCCGCTCTCCCGCTGCACATCAGCACAACCGAAACATTCCTGCTTCTTGCCGCCGTTTTGGGGATGGTCGGTTGGGCGCGCCCGGCGCGCCTCGTCCGGGGAATCGTGCTAAGTGTGAAAGAACGAAATTATGTTCAGGCCGCGCGCGGATTCGGCGCCTCCGATATCTATTTGCTTCGTCGCCACATCGTGCCTCAGCTTTCCAGCGTCCTCCTCACGCAAGCCGCGCTCCTCGTCCCGCAGTACGTGCTCGCCGAAGTGACGCTCTCGTTTCTTGGCCTCGGTGTCAGCGAACCCGTCCCAAGCTGGGGCAATCTGCTCGCGTGCCTGCAGCAGTACAATGTCCTGTCGTCGTACTGGTGGATGTTATTCCCCGCTCTGCTCCTCATTCCATTGTTTGCGGGATATCAGATGCTGGCCGCCGAATTGGCGCGAAGAAATACAGCTGAGACTTATTGAGACCATGCGAAACATATCTTGCCTAAGAGGATTGAGCTGATGTGGCGCCTGATAGTCCGCTTGTTCACACTCAATTGTCTGGTTTTTGCTGCAACGTCGTGTGCTTTGACCCAATCCGCAGCGCAGCCGCACGAAGAATTTCTGGTCGAACAAGGGGAAATCGGGCGCCCTGGTGGCCACCTGGTTGTGCCTTTGCGCTCCGAGCCGAAGACGCTGAACCCCGTCACGGCCCTCGATCAGCCCTCGCGTACTGTGTTCGCACTCTTGAACGCCGACCTGGTCCACATCAATCGAATCACGCAGCGCACCGAACCAGCGCTCGCGAAGTCCTGGAAAATATCGCACGATGACCTTCATTACACGCTGACGCTTCGCAAGGGCATCCGCTTTTCTGATGGCCAGCCGTTCGATGCCTCTGATGTCGTCTTTACGTTCCAGGTCTACCTCGATCCGAAGCTGGAGTCGCCGCAACGCGACTTACTGATTGTTGGCGGCAAACCAATTTCGGTGCGTCAGCTTGGCCCGTACAAAGTGGAATTTGATTTCACGCAGCCGTATGCCCCGGCCGAACGCATTTTCGACAGCCTTGCAATGCTTCCGCGTCACCTGCTCGTAAAGGCGTATCACGATGGCACTATCGCGCAGGCGTGGACTCTCAATACGCCTCCAGGTCAAATTGCCGGCCTTGGTCCCTTTCGTCTCAAGGAGCACGTTCCCGGGCAAAGCATCACGCTCGAACGGAATCCGTATTACTGGAAGCAGGATTCCGCGGACAACCGCTTGCCATACTTCGACGAAGTCCATTTTCTGATCGTGCCCTCGGAAGATGCCGAAATCATTCGCTTTGAATCTGGCGACCTGGATCTGCTCAATAGTTTCAGCGCCGCGAATTATTCGGTGCTGGCGCGCCAGCAAGCCGCCCGTGGCTATCGCCTCTACGATCTTGGGCCCGGCCTCGTTTACAATTTCCTGTTTTTCAACCTGAACGATCTTCGGGCGGGTGCTCCGCCCCAGCTCGCCGAGGAACAGGCGTGGTTTCGAGATGTCCGTTTTCGCCAGGCCGTTTCGGCCGCGATCGACCGCGAAGCAATTGTCCGCCTTGTCTATCAAGGCCGTGCCACTCCTCTTTGGGGCAATGTCACCCCGGGAAATAAGCTCTGGCTGAATCAGGCGATCCCTCATCCCCCTCGCTCGCTCGACAACGCCAAAGCTTTGCTTCGCGCGGCGGGATTCTCGTGGAACTCAGGTGGCGCGCTACTCGACTCGCGCGGAACTCCGGTGGAATTCTCGATCCTCACCAACTCTTCGAACGCGGAACGTACGCAGATCACGACTCTCATCCAGAATGATCTTCAGCAGCTCGGCATGAATGTTCATGTCGTTTCGCTGGATTTTCGTTCCATGCTCGACCGCATTTTTCACACCTTCAATTACGAGGCCGCTGTCCTCGGACTCGGCGGCGGCGACGTCGATCCCACTCCAGAGATGAATGTGTGGATGTCAGACGGCAGTACGCATCTGTGGCATCTTGGCGAAAAGTCGCCCGCCACGCCATGGGAGGCGGAGCTGGATAAATTGGTGCAACAGCAGCTCGTCACGATGAACTACGCGAAGCGCAAGAAAATCTATGATCGCGCGCAGCAAATTATCGCCGAACAGCTTCCGTTGATTTGCCTGGTGAGCCCCAATATTCTCGCGGCTGCGAAGACAAACTTGGCAAATTTTCAGCCCTCGATTCTTCCTCCCTATGCGCTTGGAAACGTTGACCAACTCTATTGGCGCCAAACAGGCAACGTAAACCCTCGATGACAGAAAGTGGTAGTCTCTTGAGGGTGAAGCCGGCAAAAACTTGGGAAAATAAGAGGCTCGTCCGCGGCTGCTTGAACGGAGAAGAGACCGCGTGGAACGCATTTCTCGATAAATACAAAAACCTCATCTATTCGATCCCGGTCAAGTATGGCTTTTCCCCGGACGATTCCGCCGACATTTTTCAAACAGTCTGCATGGACGTGATTCGCGAGCTTCCCAAATTGCGCGAGCCAGACGCACTGCCGAAATGGCTGATTCAAATGACATCGCATCGCTGCTTCCACTGGAAGCGCGACCAGCAACGCTTTGTCTCTAAAGATTTTGATCAAGAGACGGAAATCAAGGACGACCTCTCGCCCCTGCGCGATGAACTTCTTGCGGAGGCCGAACAGGAGCAAATTCTCCGCGAAGCAGTCGTCGCCCTGCCGCCGCGGTGTGAGCAGCTGGTCCGCATGCTGTTTTTCGATCCGGCAGCGCGTCCGTATGCTGAAGTGGCCCGCTCGCTCGGGCTTGCGACTGGCTCCATCGGCTTCATTCGCCAGCGCTGCCTTGAAAAGCTTCGCCGCAAGTTAGAGGAAATGGGTTTCCGGTGAGTACCCGCACGAAAACGGCGAAAATCTCAAAGTCGCTCTTGTCGAAAATCAGCCAGCTTTCCGACGCTTCCAGCCGCAAGCGCTTTCTCGCGCTCAACCGTCGGCTCCACAATCCTGAAGCGGTGGAAACCCTGACTGCCGCTGTCCGAGAGCAGGTCCGCGTCGAGCCTCGTCGCGCATTGAACATGGCGGAATTCGCCGTGTTGCTGGCCCAGCAGCTTCGCAGGCCTGAAATGCGCGCTCTTGCGCTGCGCGCTAAGGCCAACGCGCTGTACGCTTCGGGGAAGAACAAAGAGGCCGTTGCGCTTGACGAACGCGCCGCCACAATCTTCGAGAAGCACGGTAACCTCGCCGAGCTTGGCAAGACGCTGCGCTCATCCCTTCAGCCCATGATTTTGCTTGGCGAGTACGATCGCGCCTTCGCCGCGGCCGGTCGCGCGCGAGCGATATTTGAACAAATGAAGGATGACCACCAGCTCGCCCGTCTCGAAATCAACGTCGGAAACATTTATCACCGCCAGGATCGCTTCGATCAGGCTCTCTCCTGCTATGAAGGCGCATACGAGAAGCTGCTCAACTTTCGGGACACCGAAGGAATCGCCGTAGCGCTCAGCAATATTTCGATGTGTTTGATCACGATGAACGATTTCCGCCGCGCGCTGGACACCTATAAGCGAGCGCGTGAGTATTGCGAACAGCATGGAATGCCGATGCTGACCGCCCAAGCCGATTACAACATCGCGTATCTGTACTATCTCCGGGGCGACTATGAGCAGGGCATCGACATGCTCCTCGCCGCCCGCGAGGCTTGCCGCAAGTACGATGACGCGTATCGTTTCGCTCTCTGCCACCTCGACCTCTCCGATATTTACATCGAACTGAATCTCATTCAGGAGGCTCAGGAAATTGCCCATGAGGGTTTCATCCGCTTTCGCGAGCTCGAAATGGGCTACGAAGAAGCCAAGTGCCTCGCGAACGAAGCCATCGCGGTCAGCAAATTGGGCAAGCCCTTCCGCGCGATCGAACTTTTCGACCTCGCCCGCGCCTCGTTTGTACGGGAAAAAAACTTGGTCTGGCCCTGGCTTGTCGATCTGTATAAGGCTCTGATCCTTTTTCAGGAAGACAGGCCTCATGAGGCGCGGCGTTTGTGCGTACGTGCGCTGGATTTTTTCAAGACCGCTAGCCTCAAAACGAAGGAAATTCACAGTCGGTTGCTTCTGGCGAGGCTGGAACTTCGCTCTGGCAACCCAGAAGCCGCGCTGAAGGAATGCGCGATCTGCGTCGAGCAACAGAACCAGCTCGATATCCCTGATCTTCGGCATCAGACGTACCTGCTGCTGGGAGAAATCCAGATCGCCGCGGGCAAATGGCAGGAAGCATACCAATCCTGCTGTTGGGCGCGCGAAGCGGTCGAAGAACTGCGAAGCGGCCTGCGCAGAGATGAGCTGAAGATTGCCTTCGTCCGAAATAAACAGAAGATTTATGAAGACTTGGTGGAACTCTGCCTCAGCGGAAAAGTACCCGGGGCATCGCCGCAGAAAGCGTTCGAGCACATCGAGGAAGCGAAATCCCGCTCTTTGCGCGATCTGCTTTTGCGCGGTCCCGAAAAGACCTTGGCGGTCGAGTCCAGCCAGAGCGGCCTCGTTCGCAAGATTCGTGACCTCCGCGAGGAACTAAATTGGTACTACCATCGCATCGAGGATGAACAACTTCGTCAGCAAGAGGCCGCTCCCGCGAATGTCGCGCTCCTGCAGGATCAAGCCATTCACAAGGAGAAGGAGCTTCTCCAGATCCTTCGCGAAATGCCCGCGTCGCAGTCGCCGGCGCAACTGGCACAGGCGAACGTATCGTTCCGCGAGATTCAGGGCCAGCTCTCGCCGGATGAAGTCCTGCTGGAATATTTCAGCCTCGGGGATCGAATTCTCGCCGCCGTGCTCACCAGAGACCGCCTGGATATCTCTCTCGTTTCTCTGCTCCCGCGTGTGCGCAATATCCTGCAAATGCTCCAATTCCAGCTCTCGAAGCATCAGCTTCACACAGACTATATCCGCACCTTCGAGTCGAGCCTCCTCGAAGCAACTCAGGCCCACCTGCGTGACCTTTATCAGGAGCTTATTGCGCCCCTGAGGCCTGTCCTCAGCCCGCGCCATTTGATCGTCATTCCCCATGGCATTCTTCACTACGTCCCGTTTCATGCGCTTTTCGACGGCGCTCAATATCTGATTGACGCGTTCAAAATCTCCTACGCGCCAAGCGCGAGCATTTACACCATGCCTCTGGGCCAGCCCGTTAGTGATTCAGGGCCGTTCGTGATCTTCGGCGTGCCGGACGAAAGAGCTCCCTTCATCCGCGACGAAGCCGAATCTCTGGTTGATTATTTCCGCCCTTCTGAGCTTTTCCTCGGCCCAGGGGCGACGCTGGCAAATCTCAAGGACCGTGGGCGGGAAGCACGCCTCCTGCACCTCGCCACCCATGGTGAATTTCGCCCCGATAATCCCTTGTTCTCTTCCGTTCGCCTCGCCGATTCCCACTTGACTCTGTATGACCTCTATCAACTTCATCTGCCTGCGGAACTCATCACGCTGAGTGGATGCGCGACGGGCCTGAATCTTGTTTCCGAGGGCGATGAGCTTTTGGGGCTGGTGCGCGGACTCTTCGCCGCGGGCGCGCAGTCGCTGCTGCTGAGCCTCTGGGATGTGCATGACAAAAGCACCTCGGAATTCATGCAGTTGTTCTATAGCCAGCTCGCGCAGGATGGCGACAAACTTGGCGCATTTCAGCGCGCCGTCGTCGGCATGCGCGCACGGCACGCCCATCCCTACTTCTGGGCGCCCTTCTTGCTTGTAGAAAGGCGGAGCCACACATGAACCGGTAAATCTGTGAGCGCCTATATTTATTGGCAGAAAGCATACTCCTATTCCCTGAAAGGTCCTTTTGATGACCCAGCATCGCCAAACGCGGACCGATACTCGTATCCGATTGAAAGATAAGCACTTCTCGAATGAGAATTGGAGCGATTTCGTCCGGGGACGGCTGGATTCAAAACTGAGGGAATCCATGCGCCAGCATATTGCCGACGGATGTGGTAAGTGTCAGAAAATAAGTGATTTATGGAACGAGGTAGCCAATATTGCCGCGCGGGAACCCCTATATACTCCGCCAGATGGTGCTCTTCGGTCTGCGCGGGGACAGTTCGGCCTCAACAGGGCTCTCCCGTGGACAACAGGCTTGGTAACGACGGCTCGCTTGGTTTTCGACAGCCTGGCGAAACCAAGCCCTGTTGGCGTTCGGTCGCTGGCTACAGGTCCTCGACAACTGATTTATCAGGTGGGCGAGTATTTTCTAGATGTGAAAATGGAGCGTGACCCGGGTTCCCGGAAGCTGAGCCTGATTGGGCAGATCCGCGACTCGCACGATCCTGCAAAGAAAATGGCCGATAGTCCTGTGATTCTCTTGCGCGGCCAGGACCGCCTCGGTCAAACAACAACAAATGGCTTCGGCGAGTTTCGCCTGGAATTCGACCGCAAAGACAATCTCTGGCTTGCGATTGGAATTGACGGGGAAGCAGGAATTGTCGTTCCGCTCGAAAGGATTGTCAGGCCGGAATTTGCCGAGGCTGGCCGCGTACATGGATAGCGGTAGGCTCGAATAGGGTAAAGAGCCGACATACGGATATCGGTACTTAAGTTCTAATCTGTCTGTACTGAACGTACCGTTGTACAGGAGAGGGGGAAGGCGTTTTAGTAGGGCTGGGGAGAAGTGTTGGGGGGCGGGACAGGCTCTATAGATTTGGGCGAATTTAAAGGAGAAAGAGCATGTTGCGTCGTCTGATCCTATCCCTTGGTCTTTGCTTCTTCCTTGCAGCGGTTCCTGCGTCTGCGCAGCAGTTGATCGTGCGCACCAGTCCCTCCGTAGGGCTGTTAGGCCTTCAAAACATCTGTCTGCCTTTGCTTTGCACAGTTGTTCGAGGACTTGACGGTTCTCAGAACCAGCTTTTCCTCGTCCAGCCGGGACTGCTTTCTACTGTCACTTCCCTTCTCAACACCCTGCTGGGCGCTCCAGGTATTGTCGCGGCGGAGCGTGATCAGCTCCTTTCGCTTCCGCTCGTACCCCAATATGTGATTCCCAACGGCCTTTACTCCAAATCTTTGACGCAGTACTACGGCAGCGCTGCGTGGACCGGATTCATCTGGCAGCCACCCATGCAGATTATCCGAGCGACGGATGCACAGGATACGTTCAACGTCTCGGGCGCGGGAATTGTGGCCACGATCGACACCGGAGTGGATCCGACTCATCCGGTCCTCCAGCCCGTGCTTATCCCGGGTTATGACTTTACACGGAATACTGCCGGTGGTTCGGAACTGCCCGATGCCAGCTCCTGCTCAAGGACGTCTTCGACGTCTCTTCTCGGAGGCTTGTTTTCGCTGCTCGGCGGCAGCTCCACGACTTCTTTAACTTGCTCGAACACGAACAATCCGCAGCCTGTCTTCGTTCAGCAACAGTCCGCCGCAGTACTCGACCAGCAGTCAGCGGCTGTCGTCGACGGCACGGGGATGTCCGACTTCGGCCACGGCACGATGGTCGCGGGAATCATTCACCTTGTCGCGCCGACGGCGAAGATCATGCCCCTCAAGGCCTTCCAGGCGAACGGCAGTGGCAATCTTTCGGACATTCTGCGCGCTATCTACTATGCAATTCACAATGGGGCCAATGTCATCAACATGAGCTTCGACACTAAGGTCTATTCGCCGGAGCTCGTGCGCGCGCTCCGTTCCGCCAATAACGCCGGCATCATTTGCGTCGCTGCGGCGGGTAATGACGGAAAGGACGAGATGGTCTATCCCGCGGCCCTGACTAGCTACGTGATGGGCATCGCGTCGACCTCCGACGTCGACAGGCAGTCTTCATTCTCCAATTACGGCTCCGATATCGCGTGGATCGCGGCTCCGGGCGAGAACATCATCAGTACCTATCCCTTCGGGACGTACGCTGCGGAATCCGGCACTTCGTTCAGCACTCCATTTGTTTCAGGAGCTGCGGCGCTTCTGTACCAAGAGAATCACCAGATCGGCCAGTACGGTGCGTCGCAGGCGTTGGCGCATGCAAAATGGATTTCGTCCGGTATGAACCACGGCCGCCTCGACGTGTATCAGGCTCTCAACGCCTTAATTTATGGCGTAAATTAGCCGGCAGTAATTCGCAGCACTGGCGCGAACTGCACATGTCGACCTCACCCAACACGCCTTGGCAATCGGGACTCAGCCCCATCGGACTGAGTCCCGATTCGCTCCGCGTCAAACTACTTGAGGAGGAGCTCGCCGCGCAGCGCAACGCTATCATTTGTTCCTTCAACCAACTGCTTGACCTCAAAGATCTGGGCACCGGTGTGCACAGCACTCGCCTGGCCGAATGGGGCATGCGCGTCGCGCAGGAGCTCAATCTAAGTGAAGCGGCCCTTCGCGACGTCGAAATCGCCGCGCTCCTCCACGATATTGGCAAAATCGGCGTCCCCGATTCCATTCTGAATAAGCCCGGCCGCCTGACCGACGCTGAATATGATCTGATGAAGAAGCATCCCGAATTCGGCTGGGCCGTCCTCCGCCTCTTTCCCGGTTTCGAGCAGGTCAGCCTCTTCATTCTTCATCATCACGAGAGTTTCAACGGCTCCGGCTATCCGGCCGGCCTGTCCGCGGACGAAATACCTGTCGGCTCCCGCATCGTCTCCGTGATCGACGCCTTCGACGCTATGGTCTCCGATCGCCCTTACCGCAAGGGTCTGCCCGTCGAAGAGGCCGTTCGCCGGCTTCACAAAGACAGCGGTACGCAATTCGACGCTGACGTCGTTCGCTGCTTCGTCGGCATCGCGTCACACGAAATGCAAGGCGTATTCGCCGCCGCAGGCACCCCATCCGCGTCCGCGGTCTAGTTGTGCCTTTAATTAAACCTCAAGTTGCTTCGTGATTTTTCTCACCCGCGATATCCTCTACACGATCGTGTCCTCATTTGCCACCTTGGAGGCCGCTATGCGTCGTGTCGCGTTGATGCTCTTTTCCTTTTGTTTTCTGTGCGGAAGCGTTTTCGCCCAGGCGTATTCGGTCCCTGAGATTCCCTATCGCTCCGTGCCCGACTTTCTGAAATTGCCGCCCGATTTGTATTTCGGCGAAGTCTCCGGCGTCGCGGTGAATTCGAAAGGTCACGTCTTCGTTTTCTCGCGCGGCAATACGACGGGCCCTGCCTACGGCGCGGCCGCCGCGCAATTGCTCGAATTTGACGCCAACGGAGAGTTCATCCGCGAAATCGGCCACAACCTCTACGCCTGGTCGTTCGCGCACAGCGTGAAAGTCGACAAAGACGACAACATCTGGGTCACCGACAAAGGCTCCGACATGGTCATCAAATTCAACCCCGAGGGCCGCGTCGTGATGGTTTTCGGCCGCAAGCAGGAAGCCTCCGATGAGCACACGGGCCCGCAGCCCCATCCGCATCCGCCGCTCCCTCCAATTGATGGCCTTTTCCGTCAAGTCACGGACGTCGCCTGGGACGCCGCCGGCAACGCCTACATCAGCGACGGCTACATCAACTCGCGCATCGCGAAGGTGGACAAAAATGGCAACTGGCTCAAATCATGGGGAGGACCGGGAGACAAGCCCGGCCAGTTCAATACGCCGCACAGCATCGCGGTTGACGCCCAAGGCCGCGTCTACATCGCGGATCGTGGCAATCGCCGCATTCAAGTCTTCGATGGCGAAGGAAATTTCTTGCGCCAGTTTACCATCGACGTGCCAGTTCCTCCTGACGCGCGTCTGGCAATTGGCAACAAGCCAATGTCAACCACTGGCACGATGGCGCCTGGCTCGCCTTGGGCGATTTGCATCACGCCGCCGCCCAATCAGTTTCTCTACGGCTCCGACGCGTTTCCCGGTCGCATCTACAAGCTCACTCTCGACGGAAAAGTTCTCGGCTATCTCGGCGAATCAGGAAAACAGCTCAAGCAATTCGGCTGGATTCACGAAATCGCGTGCCCTTCGGAAAATGACCTTTACGTCGCCGAATTATTGAACTGGCGGGTCCAGAAACTCATCCTCGAAATTTCTCGCTAAAGGATCTCGCGCCCTTATCGGTCTGGCGCCGGCGGATGCATCTCGTATTCGTGTGGCGGCTCGGCCCCGAGCAAGTAGCGCACAAAATAATCCCACCGCCGGCGAGTCATGTAATTGGAATCGTCGGCGTAGCCGTGATGCTCGTTCGGCAACAAGAGCAAATCGAAATCCTTGTTCGCCTTGATCAACTCATCGACGACGAGCAGCGTGTTATAAGGCGGCACATTGTCGTCAATTGTTCCGTGCGCAAGTAACAAATGTCCCGTTAGGTTTTTCGCGATGAGTTCGTTGGCCTGATTGTCGTAGTTCGTCGTTCCATCCTGTTTTTTCTCCAGCAGGCCCTGCCATTTTTCAGCCCAGTCGTCTTCATACACTCGGTTGTCGTGATTTCCCGATTCCGAGATCCCCACTTTGAAAAAATCCGGATAGCGGAACATCGCGTCCGCGGTCGCGAATCCGCCGCCCGAATGCCCGTAGATTCCTGCCCGGTTGATGTCAATCCACGGATAGCGCTCGGCCAATTGCTTCATCCCTGTCACCTGGTCCGGAAGCGTGTTGTCGCCCATGTCCCCGTAATACGCTTCGTGGAATTTCTTCGAGCGCCATGGCGTCCCCATGCCGTCAATCTCCACCACGACGAATCCCAGTTCCGCGAGCGACTGTGCGTCTCCGCGCGAAGCCTCGAAACTTCTGCTGCCGACGCTTCCAGTCTGCGGCCCGGGATAAATGTGATTGATGATGGGATACTTCTTATGCGGAACGAAATTTGTCGGGCGGAACATCAGGCCGTAGAGATCCGTCACGCCATCGCGCGCTTTCACCGTGAATTGTATCGGCGGTTTCCAGCCCGTTGCGACAAGACTAGAGATGTCCGCCTTCTCCACCGTTTGCAGCAGTTTTCCGCTCGCGTCCCGCAACACGGTGACTGGCAGTTCTTCCGGCGTCGAGTAGCTGTCCACAAAATACTCGCCATTCGGAGACATCGTCACTTCGTGATTCGCGTTCTCCGGTGTGAGCAGTTGCATGTTCTTGCCGTCGAATCCGATCCGGTAGAGGTGCTGGTAATACGGGTTCCGGCCCTTCTCCTTGCCCACCGCGAGGAAATACAACATCCGGTTTTCCTCGTCCACGCGGAGCAGATTCGTCACGTTCCCTTCGCCCGACGTGATTTGATTCTTCAGCCGTCCGGTTGTTAGATCGTAGAGATATAGCTGGCCCCAGTTGTCGCGCTCCGAAAACCAGATCACTTCATTCGACTCCGGCAAATAGCGCCAGTTGATCGCGCCATTCCCCGATTCGAAGAAAGTTTTCACTCTCTCCTCAAGCACGTCGCGCACCGCTCCCGTCGCGGCGTCGGCGACGCGCAGGTTTTCCTGCTTGTGGTCTCGGGAAGTGGAAAGAAATGCGAGGTGCGACGAAACGGGCCTCCACTCGGCATCGGAGAGCGTTCCCGGCGTGCAGGCGACATCATCGCACAGCGACGACCGGTGCTGATCCGGCGGCATCTGCAGCCGGATCACTCTCGGCCCGTCGAGATCGATTATGACCCGTTGAATCATCGTCACCACTTTGTCGCCCGGAAGCGGATATTTCCATTCCTGCAAGACCGGATGCCCGACGCGCGTCTCGACCACATACATCTCGCCGTCGCCGCGCTGATCCTGCTGATACGTCGCGATTTTCCGCGAATCCGGCGACCAAAGCAGAATGGGGCGGTCGCTGTGAATCCATCCCGCGTTGTCCGTGGCGTACCCGAAATCCTTTACGCCGTCTGTGGTGAGCTGCGTCTCCTGGCCCGTCGCCGTATCTCGAACCCAGAGATTCCAGTCGCGGATGAACGCCAAATGCTTTCCGTCCGGTGAGAGTGCCGGGTTCCTCGCGGGACCGCGCCCTCCCGCGGCAGTCGCCTCGCCCGCCGAGATTTCAGTTTTCGTGCACTTCGCCGCCCGCAAATCGCAGCTCCACTTCGTGCTCCCCACAGTGAACGCAATCGTCCGCTCGTCCGGCGAAAATTCGAGGGTGCGGAACGGGAGATGCTGCGGGTCAAAATGCCTGCCCGCTGCCGCCGAGAGTGCTTCGGCGAGCTTCGCGTGGTCAAACAGCGGCTCGCGTGTTCCTCGGTTCGCGTCGACTGCGACAAACTTGTTCCCCTCCGTTGTCGTCAACCGATACCAGAACCGCCCGTCCGCAAGCCACGTAGGGCGCACCGTCCGATAGACGAGCGGTGTCGTGTTGTACGGCATAAATTTCTCGGCGTGCGCGTAGTCCCCATCCGTCAGCGCGTGTGGCGCGTACGCTGTATTCTGTTGTCCGTCGCAGCGGGCCGATCCACAGAAAATTCCAAATAAGAATACGATCCCGATAAGAGCACACTGTCGCAGGCGCAGTGTCATTCCACCCTCCCTAGGTATTTTCACTCGAGCCACGTATATCGCGCGGATAGCCACAGGAGTATCACACGATTGCCGCACGCGAAGTCAATCCTGAAGAGTGTCGGCGACCGTGTCCGACACTGAATTTTGCGCGGACGCGAACATCGGCAGCCAGCTTATCCGCTCTGCTAGCTCGAGCCGCTGTACTTCTTCCACAATCTCAGCGGACGCAGCATGGTATAGGAACGCTCCAGCGGCATCGGCACGTCAATCGCCGACCAATCTTCCTCTGTTGGCGCGGTCGCCAAACGCATCCAATATTTCATCCCGTACCACAATCCTTCCACCGAGCGGATCCGATACATCGAACGCCGCAAGATCCCCTCGCTCGCCTCCGCGTTGGAAAACAATTGCTCGCGCACTGCGAGAGCGAGCATTCCCGCCACTCGATCTTTTTCAACCACAGCCTCAACGTGACGAGGTATCTCCAGTCCCACAATTTCGTGGGCCAACATAATCGCGAGCCGCAGCATTCTTCCGATTCTCATTTCCTCGGCGCGCTCGAAAAGCTCAGTCCACTGAATCGGCGGCGGCAATTTGGCCACTTCTGCGATGTCCGCGATCCAAATCAATCGCGTCCAGAAATCTTTCGCCCCATGCACTGCCAGCATCAAGAGCTCGTCCTCGCGCGAAAACGCAGGCACTTTTTTCCCATTCAACGGGAACGTCGTTGCGCGCCGAATCATCTCGTCCAAATTCGGCACCCGCGGAAAGTATCGCAGCGTCCTCTCCGTATGGAACTCCACCAACATGTGCTCTGCGCCGCGCCGGAATGCATACTCGCCCGGGATGCGGCCCGCCTTCGTTTCCGCGAACTTCTCGCGCGGCAGCCTCGCTTCATAACCGAGCTTCACAATTTCGTCAAACACGGCCGGCATGAATTTCTGCGGAACCACAAAATCGAGGTCTGCGTACTGCCTCAGCACCGGATTGCCATACGCCCTCGCCGCAAGCACGGGGCCCTTGTGCGCAATCGCGGGGATTTCGTGCCGGCCAAATTCCTCAGCCAATCTGTTCAATTCCGCGATTCGCGAGAGTGCTCGCAGTGCGCATTCGCGGCTCTTATCTCGCAGACGCGTCAAGGTATCTGGCGGAACAATTCCCCCCTCGATTTGAGTGAGGTGCTCGCTGAGCAGCGGCAGCAGTCCATGCGCGTCGGCCAGTTGCAGAAGGCCTTCCCAATCCACCGGCCCGCGCACGATCTCTTGCAATCCGGCGATGTCAAATTCTTGCAGGCTCCGCCGCGCGCATCGAACGAGGATCTTATTTTCGCGTGAGAGAATCGCTCTTGCCGCCGGCGCTTCCAAATTCCGCAGCTCCTCATTTCTCTGGGGACGAAATACGAGAAGCCGCAATTCTACATGGAAAGGAAGAATCGCTCACGAAGTTGAATCGAGGAATTTGTCCCGCAATGATCTGATCAATCTAGGATTCTTGAGGAATCACGCCGCGCGCCGCGTGGAATCATCCGGCTTTTCGCCGCCCGCATTCAGAGCGCGCGCCAGCCGGCTCCGAAAACTGCTCGGTTCGATCCCCGCGCCGGCGCAGACAACTTCGAAATCATTTCTCTCTCGAAACAGGAATTGCGCCGCGTCTCGGTGCAGCTTCGCATTTTCGCTCCGCCAATCTTCCACGGCCTGCAGCAGCACGGCCGCCCAGATTTTCTGCTCGTTGTCCGGCCCTTCTATCTCCATCCCTTTGCAAAGGACTCGCCTCTCTAAACTCGCTGTCTCCATCGCGCCCCCTTCGCCAAGCGTTTGGTCAACTGATCTGCTCAGCCTCCGGGCGCACTAAACGCAAGCGAATGGCCGTTCCTTACTTCCCGCTTGCGCTGCGGTGAACATAAATTCGCCTGAAAGCAAACGACATAGAGGGCGCGTCATGGAGATAGTTTCAAGCGGTTGGCGACATCACGGTCCGCTGCAATCCGAATGGACGCACCTGTTTCATTTCGAAACGTTCGCGGCCAACCCAAACTATCGCTGCGCGACGCTAAATCTTGTCCAACGCTTGTTCGAGGTCCGCGATCAAATCCTCCACGTCCTCAATTCCCGCGGACAGACGCACCAAATTCTCCGTAATTCCCAACCGCTCGCGCTGTTTCGGCGACAGATCGCGGTGGGACGAAATTGCCGGATACAGCACCAAGCTCTGTACGTCTCCAAGCGACGTCGCCTTCAAAAACAACTCCAACGCGTCCACAAACTTGAAAACCTTCTCTCGCCCTGCTCCTCGAATTTTCAACGACAAAACTCCTCCTGCGCCTTCCCCGCCGAAAAGCTCCTTCGCGCGCCGGAAGTCCGGATGCTTCGAAAGCCCCGGATAGAACACTTCCTCGACCTTCGGCTGCTTCGCGAGCCACTCCGCCAGCATCTGCGCGTTCTCGCAGTGCCGAGCAAATCGCAATGGCAGCGTCTTCAGTCCGCGCAGCGTCAGCCACGCCTCAAACGGTCCCAGATTTGCGCCGACAAGCCTCGTGAGGTGCTTCACTTCGTCCGCAAAATCATCGCGCGCCACCAGAACCCCGCCGGTCAGGTCGCCATGCCCGCCAAAATATTTCGTTGCGCTGTGTACCACGAAATCCGCGCCGTGCTCCAGCGGCCGCAGCAGCATTGGCGTCGCAAATGTATTGTCCACGATGACGCGCGCGCCGCACGCGTGCGCCTCCTTCACGAGCCCCGGCAAATCCGGCACGCGCAGCAGCGGGTTCGTCAGACTCTCGAGCAGCAGCACCGCTGGCTTCAGCGCCCAGATCTCCCTTCGCTTCGCCGCGTCCAGCACGTCCGCGAACTCGATCCGCGCTCCCCACTTCGATGCCACGTCCATCAAGAATTTCACCGTCACGCCATAAATATCCTGCGACGCTACAATCGTCGTTCCCTGCTCCGCTCCCGCCGCCAGAAGCGCCAGCAAAATCGCGGACATCCCCGAAGCCAAACTTGCGGCGACTCCTCCTCCCTCGAGCGAAGCCACCGCCTCTTCGAGGGCCGCGTTCGTCGGATTGCCCTGACGCGAATAAGTAAATCCTCGCTTCTCTCCCGCGCCGATCGCGTCGATGTCCGCGAGGTGGTCATAGATGAATGTCGCCGTGCTGTAGATAGGCGTTGAAATCGGCACGAATCCATCCGGACGCGTTCGCTCGCCCGCGTGTATTGCGCGCGTCGCCAGCTGTTTCTTCTGGAGATTTCCCGCCATGTCTCGCCGCCTTTCGCAAAATAATTCAACGAGCCATGCTATCGAGGCAATCCTACGAAATCAATTGGACGATGGTGTTTTTTAGAGCGTGAAGGATAAATGCCCCGCAGCTTCGAGCTAGCTCGTCTTGCCTTCGCTGGCTTCCAAAGTCTCGCGGACTTTCAGCGCCAGCGAATTCAGCGTGAAGGGCTTCTGCAGCAGCGAAACATCGCGTTCCAACATCCCGTGGTTCACGATCGCCTCGTCCGTGTAACCCGACATGTAGAGAACCTTGATCGCCGGCCGCGTTTTTTGCATTTCTGTGGCAAGGTGCCGCCCGCTCATTCCGCCCATCACCACGTCGGTGAACAGCAAATCGATCGGCCCGCGATGCGTTTCCGCAATCTTCAGCGCCTGTTGCGCGTTCTCCGCTTGCAGCACGGTGTAGCCCGCCTGCTCCAGGTATTCACGTGCCAGCTCGCGGACTCCCTTTTCGTCCTCGACCAGCAATATCGTTTCCGTACCGTGTCTCGGCGCCTTGGGTTCCGCCTTCGCCTGCGCTGCCGCCGCAATTTCGTTCACGTGCGGCAGATAGACTTTGAAAGTCGTTCCCTTGCCGACTTCGCTGTACACCCAGATGTATCCGCCGCTCTGCTTCACGATTCCGTACACGGTCGCGAGGCCCAGCCCCGTTCCCTTGCCTTTTTCCTTCGTCGTGAAAAACGGCTCGAAAATATGCGCTTGCGTCTCCACGTCCATCCCGTATCCCGTATCGCTTACGGCCATCATCACGTATTCTCCCGGTTCCACCACGGGATTCGTGCGCGTATAGGAAGCGTCTATCTCGATGTTCACCGTCTCGATGGTCAGCTTTCCGCCCTTCGGCATTGCGTCGCGCGAGTTCACCGCCAAATTCAAAATCACTTGTTCCACCTGGCTGCGATCCGCCTTTACCGGCCAAATGTTTTCGGCATTCTTGATCGTCAGCTCAACGTCTTCGCCAATTAGCCGGCGCAGAATCTTTTCCATATCCGTAACGACGGAACAGATGCTCATCACCTGAGGCGCTAGCATCTGCTTGCGGCTGAACGCCAGCAGCTGGCGCGTCAGCGACGCGGCGCGTTGCGAAGCGTCGTGAATCTGCTCCGCGTTGCGCCTCAAGGGATGAACGCTTCCCAGCCGCTCCATCAGCAATTCGGTATAACCCTGAATCACCATCAGCAGATTGTTGAAATCGTGCGCGATTCCGCCTGCCAGCCGCCCCACGGCCTCCATCTTCTGCGCCTGGCGCAGCTGCGCTTCCAGTTGTTTCCTGTCCGTGATGTCGAGCGCCATGCCGATGGCGCCGAGGATTTCTCCCTCCGCGTTCCGCAGCGGCTCCGCGTGACACGTATAAGAGCCGCCGCCCCATTCGGCGCGGAACGTCATGGATTCGCCTGCCAGCGCGCGCCGATGCGCGGCGATTGGGACAAAACTTCGGTCGTCTGTCTGAAAATACTCTTGAAGAGATATCCCGACGATCTCGTGCTGCTTCAATCCCAACCGCGCAAGCCCCGCGCCAACAGAGGAGGTGAAGCGAAGGTTCTTGTCGACAGTCCAGAGAACCGCGGGCAATTGTTCAATGAGAAGTCGCAGCCGCGCCTCGCTCTCCCTCAGCGCTGATTCCGCGCGTTTGCGTTCGATTGCCAGCGCGATTTGCCCGCCCACCGAGGACAAGAATTCCAGGTCTCTCTGCGTGTAGGCATGTTCGTCCTCGTAGTGCTGCACCACGAGAACGCCAATTGTCGCCGAAGGCGTGCGCAGCGGAACGCCCAACCAGGACGGCGAAGGCGTCCCAACCAGTTCGACCTCGCCCGCGGCGGTAAGCTCGTCAAATTTTTCCTGCGGGATCAGCATCCCTTCGCCTTTGCGGAACACGTACGTCGTGCAACTCTTTCCGATTTTGAGCGGCGCAGGTGCCGAGTCGAACTGGTCCACCCAGAACGGAAAACTAAACATCCCCGTGACGGGATCGTGCCAAGCCACGAAGCAGTTCTCCGCATAGAGTACTCTTTTCAGCGAATTGTGAATGCGATGCAGAAGCTCTTCGAGATTGTCCGTGTCGTTCGCGGCGTGAATGATTTCGTACGTCACCTGCCGCTCTTCCTCGTCGCGCTTCCGTGGCGTGATGTCTTCGAGTGTTCCTTCGTAATAGCAGACGCGCCCGACCACGTTCCGCACTGCTCGCGCATTTTCCGAAACCCAGATTTTTTTGCCGTCCTTGCGGATCACCTGACACTCGAAGCGCTCGACCTGCCCGTGCTGCTCCATTCGGTGTTTGAACTCTTCACGACGCTTTGAATCGACGTAAACCTGCCCGCTGATATCCTTGATCGCGTCGATCATTTCTTCGGGCAACTCGTAGCCGAACATCTTGGCCATCGCCGGATTCACGCCCACGAACCGGCCGTCGGGCGTCGATTGATAGATGCCCTCGACAGCGTTCTCGAAAATGCTGCGGAACCTCTCTTCGGCCTGCTTCTGCGCCTTTTCCGCGCGCTGCCTGGCCGTGATGTCGCGGAACGTAACCACCGCACCGACGATTTCATCTCCGTCTCGAATCGCGGTGCTGATGTACTCCGTCGGGAAGCTCGTTCCGTCTTTGCGCCAGAATACGTCATCGCCCCCCCGCCGCGTTGCGCCATCGCGCATCACGGCATAGATGGGGCAGTCCTTTTCGCCATACGCGCTGCCATCTGCCTTGGCGTAGTGCCACATCGCGTGCCCGTTCCGTCCCAGGATTTCTTCCGGTTCATACCCGAGCATTTGCGCCGCCGCGCGATTCACAAACGTCGGCCGCCCCTCCGTGTCGAGTCCGAAAATTCCGTCTCCCGCGGAGTTCAAAATCATGTTCGTCTGGCGGCTCAATTTCAGCAGCGCCGCTTCCGCCTCTTTGCGGTCCGTGATGTCCAGCATGAAGCCGTGCTGGAGCACGCGGCCGCTCTCTTCCCGCACCACGAGTCCCCGGTCGCGGAACCACAAAACTCGTCCGTCCCGCGCCATCATCCGGTACTCGATATCGATCGGATCTCCGGTCCGCAGGCAATGCGTCTCCGAAGCCATGACCAGCGCGCGGTCATCCTGATGAACCTGTCGTATCCACAGCCCCCTCGATGCAAGCCACTCCGCCACTGTGAATCCCAGGAAAGCTTCGATTTGCGGGCTGACGTAATCCCAGCGCCCTGCCTCGCCAAATTCCGCGATGTAAGTTATTGCCGGCATTTGCTCGACAAGTTGCTGGAACTTCGGCTCTGCCGCCAAAATCCCGTTCACTCGGCGGTCCGTTGCTCTTCTTGCAGGTTTCGTGGAGGGTGTTACTGGCGCATTCGCGCTGGCGTGCGACGACCCGTTGCCGCCACTGGAATGCGCTGCGCCGTTGCGCTTCGTCTTGGAGGCGGCGATATCGGTCTTCGTGGACATCGCGTCTACTTAAAGTTTCAAATGGCTACAGCATTGGCAGCGCATAAAGTGAGAAGCCACACCACGGGAATCGCCTAAAGTTAACTAGCGCCTCTGCTTAGAATGGCTTATGACAATTCAGAACCCACCCCAGTCACTATTAAATGTTTGCGACAACCGTTCGGCAATAGTACCTGCGTACCTCGGCGTGACTTTTTGGAAACCCTCCGCGCGGCGGCTCTCCGGAACCAGCGCAGGTCAGTGCGGTGGGAGCGGTTCGGGAATCGCGGCACCGTCTTTGCGCGGGTCAGATGCGCCAAAATTCACGCCCGTCGCGAAATTTCGCTCCGTCGCCTGACCGCCGCCCATAATCGCGGCGTAAGCCCCGGGCACCGAAATGACATGCCCTCGCGCCGCCAGCGCCGCCCGGACGTCCGCCGGCACGCGGTCCTCCATCTCTAAATCACAGCCGCCGAACGAATACTTGTCGAACCGCGCCGCCTCCATCGCCTGTTGGATATTCATCCCGTAATCCACGATGTTCGCGACAAACTGCGCGTGCGCCTGCGCCTGATTGAATCCGCCCATAATCCCGAAAGCAATCCGCACGTCGCCCTTGCTCATGAACGCCGGAATGATCGTATGCAGCGGCCGCTTGTGGCCCGCGAGCACGTCCGGCGATCCGGGCTCCAAATTGAACAGCGCCCCGCGATTCTGCAGGACGAATCCCGTGTTTCCCGCGACGAGTCGCGATCCAAATTCGCTGTAATTGCTCTGAATCAGCGAGACCATGTTCCCTTGCTGATCCACCGCGGTCAAAAAGGTCGTATCCCCGTCGTTTCTCGGCGGCGTTCCTGCGGTGACCGAGCAATTCGCCTTCGCCATGTCAATCAGCTTCGCGCGCTCCGCCGCGTATTCCGGCGAGAGCAGTCCCTCGACTGGAATCTTGCTGAATTTCGGATCGCCGATGTACTTCAGCAAATCCGCGTACGCCAGCTTCTTGGCCTCGATCATCACGTGCAGCGCGTCCGCCGAGTTGTGCCCGTACTGCTCCATCGGAAAATGCGACATGATGTTCAGCATTTCGAGCGCCGCGATTCCCTGCCCGTTCGGCGGCAATTCGCTCACCGTCCATCCGTGATAATCCACAGAAAGCGGCTCGACCCACTCCGCGGAATAATCCGCCAGGTCCTCGAGCGTCATCGTTCCGCCCTCGCTGTGCGAGAAATCCACGATCTCGTGCGCGATGTCGCCTTTGTAGAAAGCGTCGTGCCCGCCCGCCGCGACGAGCTCCAGCGAGTGCGCCAGATTCTCATTGCTGAAAATTTCGCCGACCTGCGGCGTGTGCCCGTTGATCAGGTAAATCCTTCCCGCCGTGATGTTCTCCCGCAAAATTTTCGCCGCGTCGTTCCAGTACATCGCATCCCATTCCGGCACGGGGAATCCCTCGCGCGCGTAACGGATCGCCGGGGCGAGCACCTGCTCGAACTTCATCGTGCCGAATCGCGTGAGCAGTTGCGTCCAACCATCCACCGCGCCGGGCACGGTCACGGCGTTGATTCCATGCTGCGGCATTTTCGTGATGCCTTTGCTGCGCAGAAACGCCGGAGTCAGCCCGCGCGGCGACCATCCGCTCGCGTTCAGCCCGTAGAGCTTCCCCGTCTTCGCGTCATACACGATGGCGAACAAATCGCCGCCCATGCCGTTCATCATCGGTTCGACCACGCCCATGACGGCATTCGTCGCGACGATCGCGTCAATCGCGTTCCCGCCCTGCGCCAGAATTTGCGCCCCTGCCTGAGCCGCCAATGGACTCTCCGCCGCCACGATTCCGTGGCGCGTCATCACCATCGACCGCCCCTGATTGCGGGCTTGCCCATGCGCCATGGTGCTCATCGCCAGCGCAGCCAATACGAGTACGCCTGCATTCCCTATTCCTCGCCTCATTCGCTCACTTCCATTCTGTGACCTGATACCGCACCACGAGTGCGCAGCGTAAGGGCACGGCTTCAGCCGTGCCGCAAACGATGTAACGCCAACGCTGTTTTTGGCCCCCTGAGGTCGAAAGCCTTCCCGCGCGAAAGCCTATTTCTTCGGCCTAGACTCGGGCGGGACGACGCCATTGTTCCGATAGTAGGTGACCAGATTCCCGAAGTGTTCGCCACTGTGCTCGATGATTCCCACCCAGTTGTCCAGGTTCTTCAACGCCCCTTCGTTACCACCTTGTTCAAGAGCGGCGGCGCCGTCGGCAAACGATTTCTTCACGAAGGCCACAATCTCGGCCTTGGTTTTATATTCCTTGGGATCATTTTCGATGCCGTCGGTACCCTTTCCCAGCGCGGTATTGGTTGCATAGTAGTTGGAGCTGGCCAGGTGCGCCAGGACCTGGCCGAATGTGCGAACCTGATCATTCGGGCGATAGCCGTACTTGTCTTCGGGCCAGTCCTCGGCCATGGCGATGATTTTGTTGCCGATGCCGTTCCAGTTGGACAGCAGGATTTTTTCAGGACCGGGATTCTTCGGAGCAGCCTGCTGCGCTCGTGACGAACTCGCTGTGAGAACGACGAAGCAAAAGGCGACGAGACTAAACGAAACGAGAATTTTCTTCATGGAGACTCCTCCTCAAGTTGCTGCGCGCAGGCCACAGGGAGCATAAGACTACCCGTGTCGCCGGATTCTGTCCACAACTGCAAGAGTTCGGGCGGCGTAACCTCTCGGGGAAACCGAATACCGGAGACTGTGGCCGCAACCGCTTAGCCAGGGCTGAGACCAACCAAGAAACGATCGCAAGAGAAGGAAACTCATTTGGGATCAGGAATTCGTAAACTCTTTGTTGCCAAGCATTTGACTCTGCGCGACTGTGCGTTTCATTTTCGATCAAGGTTCTAGAAGGCAGAAGCTCGAAGCTGGAAGCTGTATCCGCCTCTGCCGACCGGCGGCTACGGCGCGACAGGTCCGCCTTGGCCGCAAGCTCCTTCGGCGCGGCGAGCGGAAAATCTGCTCGAAAGTTATCGATTAGAAATTTAGATGTGCCGTGTTTTCTGCCATTTAGACCAAAGTCTAATAATTTTGGCGCGAGGCCTGGAGTATCAGAGCTCGGCGATGGCGAATAGGCCAAGGAATTACAAAATGCGAATTTGTGGCGATTAGAAAAGGGTCCGATCCTTTGTTTTCTATAACTTACGAGCGATTCTAATCGCGGAGTGTGTCGATTAGAGTTTCTGGAGGCTGGAGGCGCGAAGCTAGATGCAGGAGCACAACCTGGAACCCCCGAGAGACACGAAAAGGCATAGACAGTCGTGGAAAGCGAGTTGGAGACGACTTCCATCGTGGAAGGGTAGCAAAAGAAGAGGGGAAAAGTCACCTGCTCTGAGGACAGAAAAGAGGACAGGTCAAGTACCTGTCCCCTGATTGTCCCAAAGATAGTGTCGACTAGAGTGAGAGAGACGGCGAGTCAATCGAGATTCTCGAAGATATCGGAGGTGGGATCGAAGGCGGATTCGCCTTGATGAATGATCTCCGGCTTGGCGGATTTGAAGGGCTCTTCGGAGGGGATGCGCTGGAGCCATTGCTGAAAAAGATGTTTTTCGTAGCTGGAAAAATCGAGGCGAACGAGAAGGCGGACGGGGCCGGTTGATTCGGGCGCTTTTTCCTTCTTCTTGGATTTGGCGGCGGCATCGGATTTTTCGGCCGCGGCGGAATCCTGGCGCTCGAGTTTGAACTGGACTTTGTTGCCGAGGCGGAAGCCCTGCTTCCAAGCGTCAAGGCGATGACGGGCCGCTTGCGCGGCGTCTTCGTTGGTGTCGAAGTTGAAGAGCAAGAATGTTTGGGGCATGGGGATATTTTATAGCGAGCGAGGATTCAGTGCCACAGAGAAACCGTGCTAGGCTGACGCGACCGTTTGAGCGACCTGTGCGCGACAACATGCCCGACACGCGGAGGGACCGAAATGAGTGCCACCGTTTCTCTAACTTTTCGTTACCAGCAAGGGGATTACGCGCGGGCGATGCGGGCGCACTACGTAACGCGCCTTTGGTTATGGCTGGATTTGCCGGTAATCGCCGTTGTGGGCGGCTTGGGTCTATACCTGTGGCGCTCGGCTGCCATGCGAGGCTTCGGCATTTTCTTGGTGAGCATCGCGATTGCCTTTGCGTTAGTGCTCATCTGGGCCTTCTTTGTTATGCCGATCTGGATTTTCCGCAGCCAGCCGAAGTTCATGGATGAGTATCAGCTTACGTTCTCCCCGGCCGGCATTCACTTTCATACCGCGCACATTGACTCAGAGCTTCAGTGGAAGATGTACACACGGGCGCTCGTGGATGGGAAATCGTATGTGCTCTATTACGGATCACAGACGTTTACCTTAGTTCCAAAGAGGGTATTTGAGAGCGACGAGCAGCGCGATGCGTTTGAGAAACTTCTTACACAGAATGTGAAGCAGATCGTTCGGAAAGGAAAGTAATTCCAGCGAGTGAGATCAGCCCTGTTCGACGAGGGAGGCCATTTGTTCGAAGAGCGAGATGAGGCGCTCGAATTCGCCGGCGAGGCGAGATTCGGCCTCGGGAGACATGGCGCCGTAGCCGCGGAGCTTTTTTGGCTCCGATTCCTCGAGGTTGACGATGCTGGCGGAGAGGAGAGCGAGGATCGTGCGGCGCTGCGAGCCGACGGAGGTGTCGAGCTCGATTTCCGAAGCGAGGCGGCGGATTTCGGCGCGGAGGCGCGCTGTCAGCTCGCGCAAGGCATCGCGCTGATGGGAAGAAATGTCGTCGTGGATGCGGCGGAGGGTGCCGGAGGATTCGCGGAACGTCGCCTCGATTTCATCACAGGCCTGTTCGAGGCCGCGGAGGAGGACGGAGACGACGCGGCGGTGGTTTTCGCCGAGCTTGAGTTTTTCGGTCATGACGTGAATTGAGACGGCGAGCTCATTTGGCGGAGCGATACAGGATGACGCGGACTCTTTCGAGCGTGATAAGGCCGCCTTCGACCATGGAATCGAGTTGAGGCAGGATTTGCTCGATCCGTTCGGCATACTCGACGACTTCGATGACGATGGGCAGGTCCTGCGAGAGACGGAGGACTTTTTCGGTGTGATACACGCTCGAGCCGCCGTAGCCGCCGACGCCGCGAAGGACCGTGGCGCCCGAGAATTTTTCGCGGCGCAGGAGTTCAACGATGGCCTGATAGAGCGGCTTGCCGTGCCAGTGGTCGGATTCGCCGATGTGGATGCGCATCAAAGTGCGCTCGCCTTCGAAACGTTCGTGAGTCATGGCGCCTCCGTTTTATATGGTGTCGCCGAGCCGCAGGCCCGCAAGCATCCCGGCGAGGCCGAGAAGCACGCTGACGGCGACGTAAAGCACGCCGCGGGTCCATTCACCGTCTTCGAGAAGATGAATCGTCTCCCAACTGAACGTGGAAAAGGTGGTGAATGCGCCGAAAAAACCGACCGTCAGGCCGACGCGAAGATCCGGCGAAATCGCGGCGTGGTTCAGCGCGAATTTGCCGACTAGGCCGAGCAAAAAACAGCCGAGAAGATTGACGCTTAGAGTGCCATAAGGAAACGCGGATCCGGCGCGGCTCTGCAAGGCACCTTCGAGGCCGTAACGCGCAAACGTGCCTGCGATGCCGAATACAGCGAGAAACAAGATGCGCACTTCTGCTCCGTATTCTCCGCGCCCGGCGAAAACAAAAAACTCCTGGACGCCATGCGGCAGCCAGGAGTCATCAGCTCTTGCGAGCGGTTGCGGCGAACTCCATCGCCGTGATGTGGTGCGAGGGATATTCTACGCGGAAAGGGGATGAAGAAGAAGCGTAAACCAGGCGCGCGCCCAACCGCCGCCACGTAAACAATCCTGCACAGGCTGAGAGCCTGTGCCACATCAGCCCGTTCGACAGGAGCGGAATAGTTGCGAGATGGACAATTCGGTTGCGGGGGCGGAGGAGGGGTGGTAGCCTTAGCGAACAAAAGGCGAAAGAGGAGACGTGGCGAATTCCCTAGCAGTGCGTCAGCGGGCGACGCTGGACGTGATTCACGAGGCGATTGAAGAGCTGGGCGCGCGGGACCGCGCAGGCGACGTGTTGACGGCAGTGCAACACATTCCCGCGCGCGAGGCGAAGTTCGCGGCGATGCCGGAGTGGGTGAGGCGCGAACTCGCGGAGGCGTACCGCGCGAAGGGCGTCGCGCAGCTTTATTCCCATCAGGCCGCGGCGGTGGAGCAGGTGCGCGCGGGGAAAAACGTGGTCGCCGTGACGCCGACGGCTTCGGGGAAAACGCTGTGCTACAACCTGCCCGTGCTGAACGCCGTGCTGGAGAACGCGGACACGCGGGCGCTGTACCTGTTTCCGACAAAGGCGCTGGCCCAGGACCAGCTCGCGGAGCTGCACGATTTGGCAACGCGGCTCGACGACCGATTTGGCGTGTTTACCTACGACGGCGATACACCCGGCGACGCGCGGCGGGCCATCCGCGAGCGCGGGCACATCGTGCTGACGAATCCGGACATGCTGCACACGGGAATTTTGCCGCACCACACGAAGTGGATGCGGCTGTTCGAGAATTTGCGGTACATCGTGCTGGACGAGCTGCACACGTACCGCGGCGTATTCGGGAGCCATCTGGGGAACGTGCTGCGGCGGATGCGGCGGATTGCGAGATTTTACGGCTCCGATCCGCGAATCATCTGCTGTTCGGCGACGATTGCGAATCCGGGAGAGCTGGCGTCGCGGCTGATCGAAGCGGACGTGAGCGTGATTGACGACAACGGCGCGCCGGCGGCGGAGAAGATTTTCGTTTTCTACAATCCGCCGGTGGTGAACCGGAACCTCGGCATCCGGCGAAGTTACTTGAACGAGGCGACGCGGGTTGCGAAGGAATTGCTGGGGCGCAAGCTGCAAACGATCGTGTTTGCGAACAGCCGGCTGCACACGGAAGTGATGCTGACGTATTTGCGGCAGGCGTTTCCCGCGACGCCCGGGCAGGCGGAGCCGATTCGCGGTTATCGCGGCGGATATTTGCCGGGCGAGCGGCGCGAAATCGAGCGCGGGCTGCGCGACGGGAAAATCCGCGGCGTCGTTTCGACGAACGCCCTCGAATACGGAATCGACATCGGGACGCTGGATGCGACGGTACTCGCGGGATATCCGGGTTCGATTGCTTCGACGTGGCAGCGCGCGGGACGCGCGGGAAGGCGAAGAGGAACATCGTGCGCGGTGATGGTAGCGTCGTCGGCGCCGCTAGACCAGTTCATCGTGCAGCATCCGGAATATTTCTTCGGGCGCTCGCCGGAGAACGCTTACGTTCAGCCGGACAATCTGGAAATTCTGGTGAATCATTTGAAGTGCGCGGCGTTCGAGCTGCCGATTGAGCCGGAGGAGCGATTCGGCGACGTGGACTTGGTTGCGTTGTGCGAACGGCTTGCAGAGGCGGGGTTTTTGCACAAGAGCGGTGGGCAGTGGCACTGGGTGCAGGACGCGTATCCGGCGGACACGGTGAGTCTGCGGTCGGTCACTTCAGATAACTTCGTGATTATCGATATAACGGGCGAATCCGCGGGGCCGGAAGTGATTGGCGAAGTCGATTTCTCGAGCGGGCTGACGATGGTGCATCCGAAAGCGATTTACATTCACGAGGGGCAGCAATACCACGTGGAGCGGCTGGATTTCGACGAGCGCAAAGCGTACGTGAAACGCGTGAACGTGGACCATTACACGGACGCGATCCGGTACACGCAGGTGCGCGTGCTGGAAATTGCGAACGAAGAACAGATCGCCGGACCGGCGGCGAGGGCGCATGGCGACGTGCTGGTGCGGTCGCAGGTCGTCGGATTCAAGAAGATCAAATTTTTCACGAATGAGAACGTCGGCGCGGGGAAATTGGAACTGCCCGAAAACGAAATGCACACTACGGCTTTTTGGATCACGCTGAACCGCGCGCTCGTGGCCGCGCTTCCCTTCTCCGTGTCCGACCGGCAGGGCGGGATGTTTGGCCTGTTGCACGCGCTGGAATCGGTGGCGACGCTGCTGCTCATGTGCGACCGGCGCGACATCGGCACGGCGATAGGCGAGCGGCCGCCGAGCCCGGGAATCGAGGCAGAGTGGGAGGAAGTCCCAGACATTCACGAGCGAACGGCAGACACGAAGGAATTTTTCGAGCCGAATTTGTATCTGTATGACGCGTATCCGGGAGGGATCGGGTTCAGCGAGCCGCTCTATCGCGCTTGCGATTTGCTCCTGCGGCGGACGCGAGAACTGATTTCCGCGTGCCCGTGCGAGAAGGGATGTCCTTCGTGCGTGGGGCCGCTGGGGGAGAGAACGGAACTGGCGAAGCCTGCAGCGCTGGAGATTCTGCGGCGGCTGTGCGAAGGCGCGAGGCCGGAACTCGTGCAATGAATACCAAGGATAAATTCGCAGGAGTGAAGGCGCTGCGTCCGGCGACGCGAAGAGTCGTCGGGGAGCCACGCGGCGAACGGGCGGAGGTCGCAGAGGCTTCCGGGCAACTGGCGATGCTGCTGGGAGCAGCGGTGAGGAGCAATCGTTACGGCGAACACCTTGCGCTGCGGCGATGGTTCGACGAGCCAAGCGCATTCGAGCCGCGCGCCGATTCGCTGCGACTGCTCGCGCCGGACGCGCCGGAGGAGGCAGGCGATCCGGATAAATGGCTATTCCTCGACACGGAGACGACAGGACTCTCCGGCGGGTCGGGAACGTACGCGTTTCTGGTCGGGATTGCCTGGTGGGACGCGGGCGGGCTGGAGGTGGAGCAGTTTTTCATGCGCGATCACAGCGAAGAACATTCGGTGCTGCTCGCGCTGCGAGAGCGGATGGCGGAGCGGCCTGTGCTTGTCACGTTCAACGGGAAATCGTTTGACTGGCCGCTGCTCGAGACTCGATACCGGATGACGCGCGCGATCGCGCCGCGAAAACTGGCGGCGCATCTCGACATTCTCCATCCGGCGCGGCAACTGTGGCGCCTGCGGCTGGGAACGGCGCGATTGCCGGACCTCGAAAAGCACGTTCTCGGCTGGGAGCGCGGCGTGGACGTGCAATCGGAACTGATTCCGCAGATTTACTTCGATTTTTTGCGCGGCGGCCCGGCGGAGCCGCTCGTGCCGATTTTCAAGCACAACCAGATGGATTTGCGCGGCCTCGCGGCACTGGCGGCGCGAGTTTTTTCGGTGCTTGGGGCGCCGCAGCAGGCGCGATGCGATGCGCTGGAGCTCTACGGCGTGTCAAGGATTCTGACGCGGCGCGGAGAATTCGAACGGGCGCGGGAATTATATGCGCAGACGCTCGATGCGGGGCTCGCGGATGAGATTGATCGAAGCGCGCGGCGGGAGCTGGCGCGGCTGGCGAAGCGCGGGCGCGACTATGCGCTGGCGACGTCGCTGTGGGAGGAGCTGAGCGCGACGCCGCGAGGAAATGCGGAGGCGATTGAGGCGCTGGTCGAGCTGGCGATTCACTACGAGCACCGCGGACGCGACAGCGCAAAGGCCGCGCAGGCGACACGCGAGGCGCTGGCACATCTTTTGGCGGGATGGCGGCGCAAGGGCATTAGGGCAGAACGCTACCGCACGCTCCGAGGGAAACTCGAGCACCGCCTGGAGCGGCTGACGCGCAAAGCGTCGCATTCGCTGCCGCTCAGGATTGGCCGCGCTGAAGCGGGCGGGGAGGCTGAAGCATCCAATCAGCAAGCGTGATTACGATGGCTGCTGATTACTCATCGTTCCGAGATTCATCGCGAGAAGCGGATAGCGCGGCGGAAACGTTGGCTTCATGCTGAGGACGGAGAAACGAAATGGCTGCGACTGCGGATGCGTACCTGAGAGCGCAACTGGAAGAGAGACGGAAGCGGTTGCTGGCGGCTTCGATTGGCGCGGACGGAGACGGCTCAATGGCGGAGCTGCTGCTGGAGGTGAATTCCGCGCTCGAACGGATGGATGGCGGGACGTACGGAATCTGCGAGGAATGCCACGACACGATTGAAAACGACCGGCTGCTGAACGATCCGCTGACGCGCGTCTGCCTGGATCATTTGTCCGAGCCGGAGAGGCGCGCGCTGGAAAATGACCTGGAGCTTGCGGCGCGAGTCCAACGCGGACTCCTACCGGCGAATAATCTGCGCGCGAGCGGATGGCAGATTCATTATCGTTACGAGCCGGCGGGGACCGTGAGCGGGGATTATTGCGACGTGATTCGGGGCGAAGGAAACTCGGGAGACGTGTTCTTTTCCGTCGGCGACGTTTCGGGGAAGGGCGTGGCGGCTTCGATGCTGATGACGCATCTTCATGCGATGTTTCGCAGCCTGGGCGGGGTGGGATTGCCGATTGATCGGTTGCTGGCGCGGGCGAACAGCGTGTTTTGCGAGAGCACAACGGCGGGGCAATACGCGACGCTCGCGTGCGGTCGCGCCAGCGCGAGCGGCGATGTTGAACTTTCCAGTGCCGGACATTTGCCGGCGCTGCTGTTACGGCGCAAGGAAGTGCGATCGCTCGCGGCGACGGGATTGCCACTGGGAATGTTTTCGAGCGGCAAATATCCGCTCGAGAAGCTGAAACTCGAAAGCGGCGACAGCCTCATTCTATATACGGATGGGCTGACGGAAGTTGTGGACGGCACGGGCCGCGAGTACGGCATCGGACGGCTGGCGGCGTTTTTCGAAGGGCGGCATTCAACGCGGCCCGAGACGCTGACGGCGGATTGTTTGAAAGAGATTTCGAAATTTTCCGCAACTGGATCTGCGAAAGACGACCGCACGATGCTCGTGTTGTACCGCGAATAATTTGGCGAAAGACGACGGGGCTATTCGGCGTGGCGCGCGACGCCGAGATGCGTGCTGGAATGCGAGAAAACACGCGCGCCGCGAATCGGCGAGGCAAGAAGCAGCGATTCCATTTCCTGCAACGTGTAAGCCGAGCGCACTGAGGCGCAGAAAAGCTGATACATCGTGCCGGAATAATTTCGCCCGTGCCAGCGGATGTGGACTGGAAACGCGAGGCGCGAGGGGCGGCGAAGATCGCGGAGAAGAATCGCGGCGCCGGGTTTGGCGAGGCGCGCAACTTCGGCGAGAAGGCGCTGCGGGTCGGCGAGATGATGCAACACGGAGTTGCACATCACGAGATCGAAGGTGGCGCCGGGAAAGTTGAGGCGGTTGCCATTGGCGACCGAAAATTCGACGCGTCGCGAGAGATCCGGTGCAGTCCTCGCTGCGGCGGCAAGGGTTTCGCGGGCTTGACGGATCATGTTCGGTGAGTGATCCACAGCAACGAATTGCCAGCCGGGAAGACGCGTGGCCAATTTCAAGACAATCTGGCCCGGGCCCGTGCCGACGTCGAGGGCGCGGCCTTGCGGGCGTCGACGAACGAGAGAGAGTGCGTGCTCGACAAACGTGTCGTCAATACGTTCGAGATGCTTTTGCGCCGCGGCGGACGCATAAGCTTCGACTTCGCCGGAATCGTCCATGATTTCCGGTTCGGGGATGCGCGGGAGCTCGAGCCAGCTCATGGGCGTGAATGGCTCGGAGAATGTGAGCCGGGAGAAGGCGTCGCGCCGTTGTCCGGAGCTTGTGCGAGCGGAAGCGAGGGCCAATTGAGGTTCCGCATCATTTGAGTGGCCACACTACTGGTGACGTCTGAAGTTGGGCCTTCGACCGTGAGACATTCATCCTGGACGCAATCGAGGAAGGCTCTGTCGGTTTCGGCAAATTCCGGCGCTTCCTGGGCAAATTTGGTTACGCCATATTTTTTCGCGAGGAGATCGCGATAGGCGGAATAAAATTTGGCGGTATCGCTGGTGTTATGTATCGCGTAAAGGACGATCACGAGCGTGACTTTTGTCTTCTTGTCCTCGAACAACGCGTAACGATCGCCGGCCCACATCGGCGAGAATTTGGTCGCCTGATCCTCGCCGAGAAACTGCTTGAAGAGTTCACCGAGCGCAAATTCGCCGACGACGTTTTCATCGAGCTTCTTCCATCCGTGAGGAATCGCGGAACCAAGATGCGGCAGCGTGACGGCTCGCGGCTTGACGCCCTGCAGATATAGCTTCGGGTGAAGAATCTGCTGCGTTGAGACGGGCGGCTTTTCGAAAACTTTCTTGAAATCGGGCCAGCCGGAATTTGCTTTCAGGAACTGCTGCGTGAAGACGGCGCCGGCGAGATACGGAAACAGGAGCTCGTCGCGGATGAAGATGGGAGCCTTGGCGATATTGGGATCCTTGGTCATTTCGCTGGCCATGCCGGACTGGATGAACGGAGCGATGTCGGGCATCTGGCGAACGCTCACGTGCAGGCCGGAGAACATGTAGTCCATCATGGAGGCAGTGGCGGAGCCTTCGGCGACGGCATCGCGCGCCATGCTCGCGTCGTCGTTGGACTCGACGGCTTTCTGCCATTTTTGAAGATGGAAATACTGGTCGTCGAGGGCGTGCGTGAGTTCGTGGGCCATGACCGGCTTCTGTTCGAGCGGTGGAATCCAGTCAGCGATGAAGAATGATTTGCTCTTGGGATCGTAGAGTCCGGCGACCTGATCGGTGAGGAGATTGAGGAGGTAGGTCTGCAGCGGAAAATCTTTCGGGATGAAACCGAAGGCCTCGAGAGTGCGCTGGTCAATGTATTGCTTGCTCGCGGGCTCGTCTTTCTTTTGCTCGGCAACGAGATAGGCGCGAATTTCCGGCTTCGTCCGAATGCTTTTCTTGAGTGGCGATTTCGCGGGGAGGTCGAGGATTTTGCTCATCACGCCGAGGACTTCGTCGGCCGCAGCGTAAAATTCAGTCTGACTTTGAGGGGATGACGTGGCCGGAGCATTGCCGTGCGGGCCGTTTTGGGCAATTGCGGCGGCAACGATCGCTAGCAAGAGTGGGATTGCAATGGAGATGCGTTTCATTCGGTTCAGGCCTCAACCCGATAGGATGTCTGATTTTCGAATGAAGTTCCATCCAATTCAGAGCAGCGCGGGCACAACGGCACGGGCGAACCAGACGAGACCGTCGAGCTTGGGCTGGAGCGAGCAATCGGTGAGGCCCGCGGATTGAAGCAAGGCAGTGAGTTCCGGCTCCGTGAAACGGCGGTTGAATTGGGCGGCGACAGCCCAGGCGTTGAGCTTACGACGGTCGCGCGCGGAGAGGCCACGCCGCAGGCCATATTCGCGCATGGCGGGAACAGTCATTGCGGAGGCAGGATCGAGCGTAGCGACGATTCCGCCGGGCCGGGTGACACGGACCATTTCGCGAAGGACCTGAGCTGGTTTTTGCACGAAGTAGATAACCGTAGTGGCGCAGCAGACGTCGAAGGAACGGTCTGGAAACGGGAGAGAATCGGCAGTCGAATTCCGAAAACTCACGCTCACGCCTTCGCGTTTGGCCCAGCGCCGGGCCATGCGCAAGAGGCGAACGCCGCGGTCCACGGCAGCGACCTGACAATGCTTTCTGGCGAGGAGCCGAGCCAAGTGTCCCGGGCCGCATCCGACGTCGAGCACGCGAATCGGCGCGCCAACGCCGGAAGGAATCGCGTGGAGCAGAAAATCGGCGAAATCCGCGCGGAGGTCAGCCTCTGGGCCAGAGGCAAGTTTTCGAGCGTAGTAGCCAGCTCCAAACTCGAAGAGGAGCCGTTTCAGAAAGTCGCCGGCGGATCTACGTGGCGGATGCAGAAAAACATGCTCCCTTGGCGGAATTGATTCGAAAACGAATCACATGGTTCCATAGCGGCAGCAGCGCGTCAAACCTTCTCCGCTCGAGCATGTGACCAGGGTTGGGAGAACAACTACTAAGGAGAGGGGCGATTGTTCCGATATCTTAACAAAAACTTAATTCTGCTATAATCCCGCCCTACCATTTAGGCCAAAGCGAGGCGTCACCCACGATGTTTTCCGGATTCTGTCTGCGCCAAGTACGGGAGAAGCTGGGCCTGACGTATCGCGAAGTCGAGCAGGCAAGCTACGAACTCGCCGAGCGACATGGGAGACCCGAGTTCATCGTGCATATTAGCCGGCTGGCCGATTTCGAAAACTCCGGAGTCGTGCCCGGGCTGCACAAGGTTTTCAGCCTCTGCTCAATCTATCATCTGGACTTCAACGAATTCTGCAAGTGGTATGACATTCCCCTGGTCGAAATGTTCGGCAATGGACATGGAGCACCGAGGACTCATATCGCAGGTGCTCCGAAGATGGTGCGGCTGCCGATACATTTCGATCCGGGTTTCGACCCGAAAAGAACGACATGCCTGACAAGAATGGTGGAGAGTTGGGGACAGTTCGAGGCAGCGCTGTTATCCAACCACCGGCAATATCTCTACGGATACATCGGAAACGAGGATCACTGGATGGAGCCGCTGCTACGCCCCGGCGCGCTGATTCTGATCGATCCGCAGAGGCGAGAGGTCGAATCCGGTGGCTGGCGAAATGAGGCCGAAAGGCCGATTTACTTCGTGGAATTGCACTCCGGGTACCGCTGTTGCTGGTGCCTGCTGGAGAAAAATCGCCTGCTGCTACAACCTCACCCGCTGTCGCCCTGCGCACCCGAGGCGCACCGCTATCCTGATGAAGCCGAAATTATCGGGCAGGTAGCGGGCGTGTCTATGCGACTCGTGGCCGAGTAGGGGCCGGTTCGACAATCAATTTGAGCAGTATATTGAGATTCGAACAGAATAAGTCCCGCAAGTAATCCGGGCTGCCCGCGGGGATCAGGCAACGGTAAAATTGAGTTTCCCGCCAGTTGGCGGCGACGTTTCGAAGCGAATCCTCAAAACTTTCCAGGCAGCGGCGCAGGTCCGTAGCTTGAGTCTCTAGCGTGGATTCCAGGATTTTTTCGAATAATTCTTCGTGGCAGATCCGCAATGCCTGATCCACGGCAACCGCGGGATACAAAGCTTCCAATCCGTCGTGGTGGTATCGGCCTGTCGCTAAATCCCGAAGCATGGCGACGTGCAACAAGCGAGAAATATCGCCGGGGATTCGCGTCAGAGTTTTAGCCACAAAATCCTCGATGATCTTCTGATTCTGCCCGAACTGTGCAGACTCACGCATTCGATTGCCTGTTCCGTTTTCTGAACTTTTTGTTCAGTGCCCCCGCCAACCGATCCCCGCCAGCGAGACTGCCGCGCCAAGGAGGTGTTTCACGATGAGAAAAATGGTCGCGTTAGTTTTCGTCTTTGTGTTGCTTCTGGTGATGCTAACTCCGGCGGTAATCGGAGTCAATTCCACTGCGGGCAATGGGGCAACGACTTGGGCAGATGGGAGCGCGCCGGTCCCGCCCATCCCGTCGCATTCAATTCAATGGAATGACGGCAGCGCGCCGGTCCCGCCCATCCCGTCATAGACCGAAACAATGCATCCATAATCGCTGGGGTGCCTTCCGATTTACGTAACAGTAGGGAAAATGGTACAATGCATCCCAGCGGATATGGGGCTGTCACTCATCGATGAGATTCAGTGGGCGACAGGTACTCTGCTCCAGCTAGTGGTTGTCTTTCTTGCACTGCGTCGTCGGCTCTTTGGAAGGCAACCCGTCTTAACGACTTACCTCGGACTCTTGGTAATGTATGAGTTTGCGATGGCAACTCTGTATGCCACGTTCGGCATTCGTTCTCGCGTTTATTCCTACTCATTCTGGGCGTTACAGGTTCTTCTCGTGATGTTAAGGGGCTCTGCGGTGTACGAAGTATGCAAAGTCTTGCTTTCGCCATTCGCCGGCGTGTGGAAGACCGGCCGCAGTCTTCTTATCCTGATTGGTGCGGGGCTTACTTTAGTGGCTATAGTTGCTACGAGCCAAACCGGGCCGCGAATTTCTGCGATCATTTCTACAGCGGACCGTGGTCTTGAACTGGCTATCGTCGGCATCTTGCTCTTTGGACTTGCCTTCTGCCGCTACTATCATCTGCCCATCGAGCGTTATCTGGCCGGGATTGGACTCGGCTTTGGCTTTTATTCCGGTGTTCAGGTTTTGAGCAGCACCTTCCTGCATGAACTCATGCTTAGCTATTTTCCAATATGGAGGTACCTGTTCGTTTTCTCGTTTAATATTGCGACCCTCCTATGGTGTGTAGCCCTATGGAAGCCGCTGCCAGCGTTGCGGCCTGCCATTGGGGTTCTGGGACCGACCCAATATGAGGCCCTCGCACCGGAAGTCGCACTGCGGCTCCGCGAGCTCAACGCTCGATTGCAGGAGATGTGGAAATGACAGCAGTCTTCTACGTTCTGCTTGGCATTGGCATCCTCGGTCTGTTGTTTTGGCTATTGCTGGGGCCGAAATGGAGCGAACGGCAGAGCGGTATTCAATCGCTGGATATCGAACAGCTCGAACCGCTGCACTGCAGGCATTTCTCCCAAATCCAAATGTTATTGCGGCCGGATGACCGGATGTTCGTTGAGCGCAGGGCCGCGGCTTCGATTGCGCATGCGTGGAAGCGAGAACGACGCAGAGTTTTGATCACGTACTTAAAGGGCTTGGCGGAGGATTTTGCCCGCCTGGAATATCTCGCGCGACTTCTTGCATCATTGTCGCCGGAGGTCAGCCGCCAAAGAGAGTGGGAGTGGTTCTGGCTAGGAATGCAATTCCGGTTGATGTTGCGGCTTCTGCATGTGCGGATCGCGATGGGCAGCCCCGCGCTTCCGCAGTATCAACGCTTAACAGATTTTGTGGCCTCGCACGCTGCAGGCCTGGAAAGCCACATGGCCCACATGGCTGGGGTGCTGCCTTCGCGCATGCGAACCAGCCCTGGCACCTGAACACGCCGCAGGACGCACTTTCAAACAGGTTGATGGAACGGTCGTCTGCAAGAATAGCGATCCATTCCGACACTTCTGCAAGCGCTCCTTTGCCCGTGAGCTCCATCCAAACCGCTAGTTCCTAAATCAGCACGCAGTACCAAAACACGACACTGAAGGCTTGGCGCGAGCCTTCTCTACCTTATAATGGCGAGACTGGAGGCGCGAGTTTGCCAAACGAAAAAGTCCTCGTTTGCGACGACGAAGAGGCGATACGGGAAGTCGTTTCCACGCTTCTGGAAGCGCAGGGATTTCAATGCACGGTGGTGCAGAACGGCTTTCAGGCTCTTGAAGCGATCAAGAAGAGCCCTCCCGACCTGGTCCTCAGCGACATCGTGATGCCGGAAATGGACGGGATGCGCCTGCTCAAACAGTTGCGCAGCTACGATGAAGATATTCCCGTCATAATGGTGACGGCAATGCACGACATTTCGATCGCGATCGAGGCGATGCGCGCCGGGGCATACGACTACATCCTGAAGCCATTCGAAAAGGACCAGCTTTACCTGAGCGTCAAGCGCGCGCTGGAACACAGGCACCTCGTGATAGAGAACCGGTCATACCAGCGCGACCTGGAGCGGCTGGTCGCTGAACGAACGCATCAGCTTTCCATGACGCTGCGCGACTTAGAACAGTCCTACGATTACACGCTCGAGGCGCTTGGCGGAGCGCTGGACGCGAAGGATGCGGAAACGGAGGGCCATTGCCAGCGAGTTACCGCCATCACGATCTCGATTGCGAAGCTTATGAACGTGGACGGCGAGCAATTGCGCCAAATCGCGCGTGGCGCGTTTCTCCATGACATCGGGAAGATGGGCATTCCCGACCAGGTGCTGCGAAAACCCGGGCCGCTGACGGAAGAAGAACGTGTCCTTATGAAAAGGCACTGCGAAATCGGCTATACCGTGCTCAAGAAAATCCCATTTCTATCCGAGGCCGCCGAGATTGTTCTTTCCCACCAGGAGTTCTACAACGGCGGCGGCTATCCACGCGGCCTAAAGGGCGAACAAATTCCGCTCGGGGCAAGGATATTCGCGGTAGCCGACACGGTGGATGCCATGACGTCGGACCGCCCGTACCGTAAAGCCCTGCCTATCGAAGCGGCGCGCGCTGAAGTTCAAAAGTTTTCCGGGACGCAATTCGACCCAAAGGTTGTGACGGCGTTCTTGTCGCAACCGGCGGAGTTCTGGGTCCACGTGCGAAGCGAGACGGGCGACCCATTCCGGTACCTCGAAAGCGATTAGACTAACTCAAGCAATATCGCGGCTCATCGAATCTGAAGATGGACAGTATGTGTGACGCGCGAAGCCGGAAACGAGAGGAGCACCGAAACGCCGGTGGTATCATCTAAGTATCAGGTATGCCCGAGACGCCCAAACTCGAAATCTTCCTTGACGGCTCCTGCGCGTTCTGTCGCGCGGTGCAGGAACGAGTGGCGCGGCACGACTATAATCACCGTCTGGATTTCATGGACTACAATGATCCCGCAGTCGCGGCGCGAGCACCCTTCCCTCGCGAGAGATTGGATGCTGAGATGCACGTTCGCAAGGCCGACGGTTCATGGGTGGCCGGATTTGAAGGATGGGCTGCAGTTCTGTTAGAGTTGCCGCGGTACAAATGGCTGGGACGGCTTTTCGGCGTTTTTCCATTACACAGTGTGGGGCCGGGTGTGTATCGATGGGTTGCAAAGCATCGTTATCGCATTCCGGGGTTCCCGCCACCGTGCTCGAACGAAAATTGCGCGGTGCAGCCGAAAGCTGTTCCAAAATCAAAGGCAGTAGCAAGACCTCATTCGAGGTAACTTAATCTCAGGAGAGGACGCATGAAGCGAATCGTCATGGCTCTCGGCGCATTGGGCATGCTGCTGACGTTCGTTCCTTCGTTTGCGGCGGCGCAAGAAAAGCCGGAGATTGCCAAGACAAATTTGAAGGTGGGAGACGTCGCCCCGGACTTCACGCTTCTCAGCGACAAATGGGAGCCGGTGAAGCTGAGCGATTTCCGAGGAAAGAAGACGGTCATCCTGGCCTTCTACGTCCTGGCGTTCACCGGTGGTTGAACGAAGGAATTACAGGCCTATCAGGCTGATATGGCCAAGCTCGACGCAAGCAACACGGTAGTCTTCGGCATCAGCATCGACAGTCCAGCAGCGAACGCCGAATTCGCGAAACAGCTGGGGGTGACGTTTCCGCTGCTCAGCGATATGAACCACAAAGTGCTCACCGAGTACGGAATCCTGAAAAAGTACGATGTGAAGGGCGATCAGTACGAGTGGGCGGATCGCACCACGTTCGTCGTGGATGAGAGAGGCGTCATCCAACACGTCCAAGAGGGCAATAGCGCCGTGGATCCGAACAATGCAGTGGCCGTTTGCACGGACCTGCACGGGAAATCGGCAAAGTAATCTCACGCGACTTCGCCGGGGCTGAATTCATTCAGCCCCGGTTTTCATTTTGTAGCCACTCCGGCGCTCCTCTTTGGTGCGCGACGCGCAATGGCAGGAAATGTAAGAGGATTCTGAAAACCAAGGTTTAGTTCAGGTGAAGAACAAATTCTGAGGCGTTTTCTGGAGTGCCGTGCGCCACAACGTGCAGATCTTTTAGAGAGTCACGGCGAAGATTGCTGCGCTTGTAAAGGAGGAAAAAGAAGCCCGCAAAGATGAACATGGGCGGAATCATCAAGACCAAGATTCCGTGGCGAAGAGCCGCCTGAGTCTGCGGGCCCGACGCGGCGGCGTCGGCATAGCACATGGCACACCCCTGAGCGAAAGCGGAGGATGCGTTGACAAGCGCCCCCAAGAGCAAGAGCACCGGGCTTACCAGCCGCTTCATTGTGACTGAAACTTTCAATTCCCTTCCTCTAAGGTGCGCCGGCTAGCTGCTCGCCGGAATTCAATAGTCTCCATTAATCATGGATGCATCTGAACGATGCGAAGGCTGTCTGGGAAAACGAAAATCAAGATCATGCACAGGCAAAAGACCAGCGCCGGGACAATCGTCAAAAATAGGCCGAGCTTCTCGAAACGCATGTGCATGAAATAAGCAACGATGAGCGCCGATTTGATCAGAGACAGGCCAATAAGAATGATCAGCATCGGATGTGGCGCGAGCTTCAAGTACGCGAGCAGGACCTCGATGCCCGTCAACACCAGGAGCCAAAACCAGACCCACATGAATAATTTCCTGCTACCCACCTCGTGCGGCGCGGCCGCCGCTGCATGTGCGCTCATTTCTCGGTTCGCTCCTCAGGGAGTCAATTTGACGGACATCAAATAAACCATCGGGAAGATGAACATCCAGACCAAATCAACGAAATGCCAGTAAAGGCCGCTGACTTCGACGTGGTCGGCATTGTATTTCCGGCGGCCAAATCCATAGGCGATGATGCAGAGATAAATCACGCCGATGGTGACGTGGAGCATGTGAAGACCCGTAAGGCCAAAGAACGTGCCGCCGAAGAGCGGGTCGCCGTCCGGATTGGACCACGGAGTGAAACCCTCCGCGAACAGCCGGAACCATTCCATTAAGTGCAGGATGACGAAGGCGGCACCGCCTGCAGCGGTCAGCAGGATGTAAATGACCGCTTTCTTCACCTGCCCGCGGTGTCCGGCCGCGACGGCCAGCACCATCGTCAAGCTGCTCGTCAGGAGGATGATGGTGAGAAACGTGGCGTTCAAAATGGCCGGAGAAAACTCGAACGGCCGCGGCCAGTTGGTGCTCGAAAGCCGGACATAGGCGTAAGCGAGAATTGCAGATGAAAACGTCAGCGAGTCAGAGAGCAGGAACAGCCACATCCCCAGCTTCTTGGTATTCGTGGCGTAGGGAGAAACTCCGCCGCTCCAAGCGGACGCCGCAGAGAAGTCGAGTTCAGTGTCAGACAATTTTCACCGTCCCAGCAATAAGATTAGGAAGAGGAACACCCAAAGCCCGTCCATGAAATGCCAGTAAAGTGAAGCTACCTCGGTGGCTGTAGCCAAAGTCAGCTTGCGCAGCCGGAGCCAGCCGACGTACACGAGCGCAAAGATGCCGCCCAATAAGTGAAGGCCGTGCGCCGCCGTCAGCACGTAAAAAAAGCTGCTGCTAGGATTCGTCGCGACGTAAAACCCCGCAGCGAGCATTTGCCGCCAGGCAATTAACTGGCCGGCTAGAAAGAAGAGCCCCAGCACGGTTGTGACGGCCCACCAGTGACGAAATCCTTCGAGGTTGTCCTTCCCCAGTTTGCGGCGCGCAAGAACGACGGTCGCGCTGCTGGCGAGCAAGATGGCCGTGTTGAGCCAGAGAATTCTCGGAAGTTCAAACGAGCGCCAGTCGTTCCCAACGCCCTTGCGCACGATGAATGCGCTGACGAGCGCCATGAAAAACATCAGGATGGCGCCCATCCCAATCGTAATGCCGGTGACATAGACGCGCTGAGGAATTGCCGCGCTGCCGCCCGAAGCGCCGTCGCCGCCTTCGCCACCGTCTGGAGACGGTGGTTTCGAAGCGCCTCCCTTGCCGGTGATCTCGAGTTCTTCGGTGACGATCGTCTGCGGCATTCCCAGCCCCTACTTCGCCCGCGCTACCTGTTCGGGAGCAAGATGCTGCGGCACATAGTCGTCGCGCATGCCCGGCACGCTGTACTCGTAAGGGCCGCGATAAACGATGGGGAAATGTCCGGCAAAATTGTCGTGCGGCACAGGGGTCGGAACCGACCATTCGAGCGTCGTGCCGTGCCAGGGGTTCTGTTCGGCCTTCTTGCCCTTAATCCAGCTCGCGAAGAAATTCCAGTAGAACAGGATTTGAGCTGAAGCCGTGATGAGCGCCGCGATGCTGATGAACAAATACACCGTGTGCATCTCGGTCATGTAGTGCACCGACTCCGTGCTCGCATACCGGCGGGCGTCGCCCTCGTAACCCAGATAATGCATTGGCATGAAGATGCAATAGACGCCGATGAAAGTAGCCCAGAAATGGACTTTGCCGACGGTCTCGTTCATGTGTTTGCCGAACATCTTCGGGAACCAGAAATACGTCGCCGCAAACATGGCGAAGATCGCCGCCACGCCCATTATCAAATGGAAGTGGCCGATGACATAGTAGGTGTCATGCAAATACAGGTCTAGCGCGGGCTGAGCAAGGAATATTCCCGACAGGCCGCCCGTAACGAAGAGCGATACGAAGCCGATAGCGAAGAGCATTGAAGCCGTAAACTGGATCCGCGCACCCCAGAGCGTGCCGAGCCAGTTGAACGTCTTGATGGCCGAAGGAACTCCGATTACGAGCGTGAGAACCGAAAATGCGATGGCCGAGTAGGGGCTCATACCGCTGATGAACATATGATGGCCCCAAACCGTGAAGCTCAAAAAGCCGATGGCGCTGAGCGAATAGACCATGGCTTTGTAGCCGAACACCGGCTTGCGAGAGAAAGTCGAGAGCACATGCGAGATGATGCCCATGCCGGGCAGAATCGCGATGTATACCTCCGGATGGCCGAAGAACCAGAAGAGGTGCTGCCACAGGAGTGGCGAGCCGCCCGCGTGGTTCACCAATTGCCCGCTGACGCTGAGGCCGCCCGGGATGAAGAAGCTGGTGAAGGCCAGCCGGTCCAGCAGCAGCAAAATGCAAGCAGCGAGAAGGACTCCGAACGCGAGAACTGCGAGGCAGGCCGTGATGAACCAGCCCCAGACCGTGAGCGGCATGCGCATAAGGGCGAGACCCTTCGCGCGCAGGTCAATCGTGGTCGCAAGGAAATTCAATCCGGACATCAACGAAGCGCCGCAGAAGAGCGCGATGCTGACGACCCACAGCGTCTGTCCCAGCCCCTGGCCCGGTCCCGCGACTTCGCCAAGGGCGCTGAGCGGCGCGTAAGCTGTCCAGCCGCTGATCGGCGCGCCGCCCGGAACGAAAGCGGCGGAGAGCAACACAATCATGGCCAAGAACGTGAACCAGAACGACAGCATATTGATGCGGGGAAACGCCATGTCAGGCGCGCCAATTTGAATCGGCAAGAAGTAGTTACCAAAGCCGCTCTGCGGCACGGTGGTCAGCACAAAGAAAACCATCAGCGTGCCGTGCATTGTGACGGTGCGGAGGTAATCCTCCGGCGTCATGATGCCGTTGGCAAAACCCCAGATGTGCGCATTGGGCCAGCCGAGATGGATGCGCATCAAGAGCGACAGAATCATTCCGATCGTGACGGCGGAAAGACCGAGCAAAATGTATTGCGTGCCAATAATCTTATGGTCGAGGCTGAAGATATAGTGGCGGATGAAACCTTTCGGGGCTTCCGCATGGTGGACAGAGGGCGCGTGAGAACTCATCGATTCCCTCCCCGCAGAACTGCCTGCATGCTAAGAATCCTGTTCATTGTGCGTTCTGTGCCTCCTGCTGCTGCTCCCACTTCTGGAAGTCCGCGTCCGACATGACGTGCATCATCGCGTGCATGTGGTAGTGGTTGGAACCGCAGAGCTGGTTACAGGTGATTTCGAAATCGCCGGTATTCGTCGTCGTGAAGTGAATCGGAATGACCAGTCCGGGAACGGCGTCCTGCTTGATGCGGAGTTCGCGAACGAAGAAGCTGTGAATCACGTCCTGAGAGCGAATCAGCAGCTCGACCGGCCTCCCCACCGGAACGTACAGGTCGGGAGAAACGATGTCGTCCTTGCTCGCGGGATCATTCGGATCAAGGCCCAGCGGATTGCCGACAGAAGCGTCGATCAGCTTGGGATTCAGCTTGCCGAATTTGCCGTCTGGCCCGGCATACCGGAAGTTCCAGACAAACTGTTGACCGGTCACTTCGATTTGAACAGCCCCCGGAGCGGGCCCGCCATAGTGCACCTGGCCCCAGGCGTGCTGCGCCATCACACCAAGCCCGACGAAGATAATCAGTGTGGCTGTCGTCCAGATGACTTCGAGCATATGATTGCCGCGGACGAAGTTGGCCTTCTGCCCGTGGTCGCGATACTTGAACACCATCCACGCAAGGGCAACCTGCGCCAGCACAAAAACGATGCCCGTCGCCACCAGCGTGATCATGAACTGGCGATCGATTTCATGGCCGACGGGGGTGATGGCTGGCGGGAACCACCAGGTTTTCGCGATGTGAAAGTAAAGTGTGGAACCAACTAGAATCAGAAGAACGATGGCGAGTAGCACAGCGGGTGCTGCCGAACCAGAACACGACTTTCGCAAACGCATTTCCTCCGCTCCAGAAGTTTTGAGCAAACTGTTATGAGGCTTGGGCCGAAGACCACTAACCTCGAACTGCGCTGGCGGCGTTATCAAGAATTCCCATCATATACAGCGTGGATAAAAATTCAAGGGTGAAACTCCGTTTTTTCCTCCAAACTTCATCACCTCTCAGCTCCACGGAGAAGTTGAAATTGGTGCGGTCGAGTGGATTCGAACCACCACGGTATTGCTACCGTCAGCCCCTCAAGCTGATGCGTCTGCCAGTTCCGCCACGACCGCACTCGGGAGACTGCGAAACGATTTTAGCAGATAAAGAAATTATTTGTGCGGCGTCGGAGGCTGAGGAAGGGGCGTCGGAGCCTTCGCGGGCGGCGTCGCGGGCTTGGACTGCGCCGGAGCCGAAGGCATCGTTTGCTCGAGGATCGAGCCGCTACCGACTTCGGTTGGCGCGCGCTTTAACGACAGCGCCACAGAGCTCATCATGAATACGATGGCGCACCATGTCGTCGCCTTCGTCAGAAATGTTGCCGCGCCGCGCGGGCCAAACGCCGTCTGGCTCCCAGCGCCGCCAAAAGCTCCCGCGAGGTCCGCGGCCGAGCCACTTTGCAGCATGATGACGAATATCAGCAAGAAGCACACCAAAATGTGCAGCGTCACGAGAACAAAGCTATAGTGCCAGCCAAGGACCACCAGCGCCGCGCCGGCTAGAAGTGCGATCGTCCATTTCACTTGCCAAGGCATCTGTACTCCACTTCGGCCCTCCCACAGGGCCGCTCAAAAATTTACAATCGCGGCGAACGTTTGCGGATCCAGGCTCGCCCCGCCAACCAACGCGCCGTCGATTTCCGACTGCGCCATCAAGCCGCGGATGTTGTCCGGCTTCACGCTTCCGCCGTACAAAATCCGAACCGCCGACGCGCGCTCCGCGGTGAACTGTTTTGCGGCGAGTCCCCGAATAAAACGGTGGGCTTCGGCGGCGAGTTCCGGTGTGGCAGTTCGGGCCGTGCCGATTGCCCACACCGGCTCATAAGCAATCAGAATACGCGAGAATTCGGCGGCGGTCAACGCGGCTATGCCGCCAGAGAACTGCCGCTCCAGCACACTCTCAGTCTGCCCCGCCTCGCGCTCCTCGAGCGATTCCCCGATGCACACGATTGGTTGCAGATTCGCATCCACGGCGGCCTTGACCTTGCGGCTCACTGTTGCGTCGGTCTCGCCAAAGAATTGCCTCCGCTCCGAATGGCCCAGAATCACGGCTCGGCAGCCGGTCTCCGCAATCATCCGCATGGAAACTTCGCCTGTGAACGCGCCTTCGCGCTCCCAATGCGCATCCTGCGCCGCAATCGAGATCGGCGTTCCCTTCGCCGACTCCACAGCCGCCGCCAGCGCGGTGAATGGCGGAGCGACAATAATGTCGCAGTGATTGGAATTTGCGACGAGCGGTTTGAATGCCTCGAAAAACGCGCGCGCCTCCGCCTGCGTTTTGTACATCTTCCAATTGCCGGCAATCACCGGACGGCGCAAGAAGATCTCCTAGCGAGGCGTGAGAGCTTCGACTCCGGGCAGCTTGCGTCCTGCAAGAAATTCAAGCGAAGCGCCACCGCCAGTCGAAATGTGCGAAATTTTGTTTGCGACTCCTGCCGCCTCCACTGCCGCGACGCTGTCGCCGCCCCCGACGATTGTCGTCGCGCCTCTTCCAGTGGATTCCGCGACAGCGCGCGCGACTTCCAGCGTCCCTCGCGCGAATGCCGGCTTCTCGAACATTCCCAGCGGCCCATTCCACACGATCGTCCGCGCCTTCGCGATTTCCTTGCGAAACAGCTCAATCGTCTTTGGCCCGATGTCGAGCCCCATCCAATCCGCGGGCGTGTTTTCAACCGAAGAAATCTGCGTAGGACTTCCCTCTTCCGGTACGCGCGCCAGAAGGTGATCCACCGGCAGGACAATCCGGAATCCTCTTTCGCGCGCCTCGCCGATGAGCGTGAGCGCGAGCTCAACCTTATCTTCTTCGACCAGCGATTTGCCAGTCGGAAATCCTCTGGCGCGGAAGAAGGTGTAAGCCATCGCCCCGCCAATCAGCATTGTATTGGCGGTCTTCATCAGATTTTGAATCACTTCAATTTTGTCCGATACCTTCGCTCCTCCGAGTATCGCGAGGAAAGGGCGCTCGGGATTTGAGATGGCCTTGCCCAGATAATCGAGCTCCTTTTCCATGAGCAGTCCTGCCGCGGCCTGCCCGACGAATTTCGTGATGCCCACCACCGATGCGTGCGCGCGGTGCGCCGAACCGAACGCGTCGCACACGAACAAATCGTCGCACAGCGCGGCGAGCCTGCGCGAAAACGAATCGTCGTTCTTCTCTTCTTCCGGATGAAACCGGACGTTTTCCAGCACCAGCACTTCCCCGTTCTTCAGCCGCTTGCTGTCCGCTTCCGCTTCTTTTCCCACGCAGTCCATCGCGAAATGAACCTTCTGACTCAGCAGGTCGCCAAGGCGGGCGGCCACCGCCTCCAAGCTATATGCTCTCTCGGGTTTTCCTTTCGGGCGGCCGAGATGCGAAGCAATGACGAGCCTCGCGCCGCGTTCAATGGCGAGTTTCAGCGTCGGCAACGTGGCGCGGATCCGCGTGTCGTCGGCCACCTTGCCATCGGCGAGCGGCACGTTGAAATCGACGCGAATGAACACGCGCTTGCCCGTGAGCTGCAGGTCTCGAATCGAAAGCTTGTCCATGTCAATCGTGGGGAAAACGGTTCATGAAGAAAATCGCGGCCTCACAGCCTGGCAGCCATCATCTTGATCAGGTCGCGGCAGCGGCAAGAGTAGCCCCACTCGTTGTCATACCACGCCAGGACTTTCAGGCAATTCGTTCCCACGACGCGAGTATAGCCGGCATCAACGATCGCAGAATGCGGATTGCCACGGAAGTCGACCGAGACAAGATCTTCTTCCGTGTATTCGAGGATGCCTTTAAGCGGGCCTTCGGCCGCGCGACGAAATGCGGCGTTGGCGGCTTCCACCGTCACGGGCTTCTCCGTCATCACGGTCAAATCCACGACACTTACGTTCGGTGTCGGCACGCGCATCGCATAGCCATCCAGCTTGCCCTTTAGTTCTGGGATGACGAGGTGCAAAGCCTTCGCCGCGCCCGTGGAAGTCGGAATCATCGAGAGTGCCGCGGCGCGAGCCCGGCGCAAATCCTTATGCGGCAAATCGAGCAGCTTCTGATCATTGGTGTACGAATGAATCGTCGTCATCGTGCCGACCGAAATTCCGAAGCTGTCGTGCACTATTTTGGCAACCGGGGCGAGGCAATTCGTCGTGCACGAGGCGTTGGAAACCACGTGATGCTTTGCTGGATCGTACGTTTTCTCATTTACGCCCAGCACGACTGTGTGATCCGGATCAGTTGCGGGCGCGCTGATCAAAACCTTTTTCACCGGCCCCCGAATGTGCTTCCGCGCTTCGGGACCTTTATTGAACACACCGGCGGATTCCACGACGATCTCCGCGCCCACTGATGCCCAGTCCACTTCATCGAGCGATTTCACTCGGAACGCACGGATCGAGTGGCCGTCCACGTGAATGGCTTCGTCCGACGCCGTAACCCTGTTCGTTAAATTGCCAAGAATGGAATCGTATTTCAGCAAGTGGGCGAGTGTCTTGGCGTCTGTAATGTCGTTGACGGCTACGATTTCAATCGAAGGATCGCCAAGTACAGTCCGATAAATGTTCCGTCCAATGCGGCCAAATCCGTTGATCCCGACCTTAACTGGCATACTCCCTCCGCTGGGAAGGGTGAGCTGTATGATTGCTTTGATTCAACAAAAGGCAAACCGACGCCCGATGCTAGGGCGCGAAGGGGGAAAAGTCAACGCGGGTCAATTGTACACCTGAACGCGGGTGACCGTATCGCCGGAGAAAGTCACTTCGGTCGTCTTCGAAGGGGGATGGCCGTATACCCAATCTTCCGTTTCCTTGCCGTTCTCATCCCGTTCCCGGAATTTCTGGTCGGGCCGCCCCAGCGCCGCCGTCACCATGTCGTGATTCATGCCCTCGATAGCTTTGTGGTCCTGAATCGCTTGCTTGAACTGTGGCGGCAGCGTATCCACCCAGTTCACCGCCGCCGAATGTTCGCTGGAGAAATCGAGGAACTGCGACAGGTCCTTCTTCAACTCATCTGGGCTCAAATTGGGCACCGGACCGCCGAAATCGAGAATCAGTTCAGCTCCCGACCGCGCCATCGCCGGACGGTCGGAGACGGTCTGAGTCGTGGGCATCGGCCCCATGCTGATTTGCAAGTGCTGCCGCCAGTTGAAATGGGTTTTCGTTCCGCCGTCGATGCTGACCACGATTTCCTTGGCATGAAATTCGAGATCCGTGATCTGGATCTGGTCTCCGGGATTCGCGGCGGAGCCGCGCATCAAGGCCTGGTGCAATTCTTTCTGATTCACAGGCTGGCCGGGCTTGAACCGGAAGCCGTGCTTTTCAGCGGGGAGTGGCTGAACGACTTTGGCGTATTCTCCATCCACAAATCTCACCAGATCGAGGCGCGTCGCGGGTTGCAGTTCCGTCGATTTCTGCACGTCCTGCTCGGCCATCGCGAGATAGAGGTTCGAAGTTGAAGTCATCACAGGAAAAGCCAGATGATTTGGCACGACTGGCTGCGAATGCAGCGGATATATCCAGGGAACGTCGCCTGAGGTGAGAAACAGAAACGCGGCCGCGACGATGGGTATCCTGAACATGGCTTTACGGATATTGTAATCCCGAAAGGGTCCCGCGGAGAAGACTCCTTATTGGGGTGGCAGGCCAGACTCGCGTAGGCCGATACTTCGCTCGGACTGGCCATCGATTTACTGCGAACATCACGGCTAAACGAAACACCTCAACTGCGGTCAGTTCTGCACTTCTACTCGAACGCCCGAACGGTCGATCTTCATTGGAAGCAATTGCCCCCTCGCTTCTTCGACCGCGTCTTCGACCCGCTTCCGCGCGTCTGGCTCGATCAGAAGAGTCACGCAGCCGCCGCCTCCTGCCCCGCATACTTTTCCGCTGAGTGCTCCGGCGCGGCACGCGTTGCGAATGATGCGGTCGATCACCGGCGTGGAAATTGTGGGTAGATTCTTCCTCCGGTACGCCCACTCCTCGCGCATCAGCCGTCCAGTTTCTTTCCAATCGCCGCGATCGAGCGCGGCGCGCATTTCGCGCGCAACCGCCGTAATCACCTCGAAATTGTTGAAAATTTTCTTGTCGCCTTTGATATGCGCCTCAAACACCTTCCAGTTATTGATTCCGGACTGGCGCGGCTTGCCCGTATAACAAACCACGAGGCGGCGCTCCAGTTCATCTGGATCCACGCGCAGCTCTTCTCGCTTCTCGCCGCCGGCTTCGAGCAGGATCGCGCTGGCCCCTCCGAAAGCAGGCGGATAGTGGTCCTGCGTCCCTGTTGGAACGCGGATCACAATGGCCTCTATGTCGCGGCTGATGTGAATCCATTCCTCGCGGCTCAAGTGCGCGCTCGTCAGTTGATCAAGAGCCGCGCAAATCGCCACGGCCATAGCGCTCGAGCCGCCAATACCAGCGCCCGCCGGCGCTTCCGAATCCGTTGTCAGTGTAAACCCAGTGTGGGGATTGAAATGCCGCGCCAGCAATGCAAGCAATGGCAAGCGATAGTTGCGCGCCTTGCAAAGCGCGGCCATGGAAGAAAAGGACTCATTGCGTTTCGTGTCACGCGAGACGAGATGAATGGATTGTTTCTCTCCGTGCGTCTCAATCGTGCAGCGGGCGTAGCGCGTGATGGCGCAATTCACGGTCATCGCGCCTTCGTGGAAAAGGTATAGTGGCCAGATGTCGAGCGTGCCTCCGGCGAGGTCTATTCTTGTCGGGGCACGCGCCTCGATTCGCACCTTGTTTCGCTCCTGCCCGCCAGCTAGTGTTGATACCGCTCGCTCAACGCAAGGCACGCATCTTAACAGATGAAAGCAGGCTGTCCAATTCCGCGCCAAGTCCTCGAGAAATTTATTCTCGGATTCCCCGGCAACGAATTGCCCGAGGATTTGAAATCTTACCTGGGAGGCGGTCTCGCCGGGGTCATCATCTTCCCCAGAAATTTTTCCGACCCCGAAGCGCTCCTCAAGTTGACTGAAGAAATTTGGGCGGCTGCCGCAGGTCCGGTTTTAGTAAGCATTGATCAGGAGGGCGGGAGCCGTTTTGCGCTTCCTCCGCCGTTTACGCAATGGCCTTCGGCGGAAGAGCTCGGCCTGCTCGATGACTTGGCTGCAGTCGAGAGCGTGGCGTGCGGGATTGCGCGGGAAATAGCCGCCGTCGGGTGCAACCTTGATTTCGCGCCAATGCTGGATTTGCACCTTCAGCCGGGAAGCCCAGTCACTTCGGGCCGCAGTTACGGAGCGAATCCATCGCGCGTCGGCGAGCTAGGCGCGGCGTTTGCCCGGGGACTCTCCAAAGACGGAGTGCTCGCGTGCGCGAAGCACTTTCCTGGACATGGCGACACAAAGGTGGACCCGCACGAATCTCTGCCTGTCTTCGATGGCACGCTGGAGCGGCTCAGGAAAACGGAACTACTTCCATTCGCTCGGGTGTTCGCGGCTGGCATGCCGATGGTAATGACGGCGCACATCTTGCTTCCCCAGATTGATCCAGAAAACCCAGCAACCCTTTCGCTGCGCATCCTCACTGAGATTCTGCGGAGGGAACTTTGCTTTGATGGCATCGTGCTCGCGGACGATTTAGGCATGGGGGCGATTCGGCAGCGGTTGTCGCCCGGAGACGCAGCGATCGGCACACTTTTGGCAGGTGCAGACATGGCGCTGCTCTGCCACGATTGGGATGTCGTTGCGCCGTCGCTGGAGAAAGTCGCGGCGGCGTTCGACAATCATGCGATTCCGCTGGCTGAATGGAGCGCGAGTCACGCTCGAATCGAGAAACTGGGGCGGCGAATGAGAAGATTCTCGCGCAAACCATCGCTATCTGTCGTCGGTTGCGCGGAGCACCAAAAATCGGCGGATGAAATCCGCGCTCGCGCGGAATTAAAAAGAAAAAGCAAAAATTAACGAAGTCTTCACGATTTTCACCGAAAGTCTAGCCTGTGGCGGCCTTCGATTTGGCGGACCTTTTCTGCTCTTCGATTTTCTCGGCGGCAAGCTGAGGCTCGAAGCAGCGGCGGCAACGCGCTTCATACATTCCACCAGCTCCCACAACAATCAAGTCTTCCGATGCAACGAGCCGCTGCGTATGCGTCGCCGGATTGCCGCAGCGCGCGCAAATCGCGAGCAATTTGGTGATCTCTTCCGCTTTCACTAGGAGAAGCGGCATGGGTTCGAAGGGACGGCCCATGAAATCCGTATCGAGCCCGGCGACAATGACGCGCTTGCCCAGATCCGCAAGGCGCATGCAACTTTCGACCAAGCCTTCGCCGAGGAATTGCGCTTCATCGATTCCAACGACTTCAGTTCGCGCCTCGACTTTTTCCAAGATTTGCGTCCCGTTTTCGATAAGGCCGGAGGGAATTTCCAAGCCGGAATGGGAGACGATGCCGTTCGCGGAATAGCGCTGGTCAATCGCGGGTTTGAAGATTTGCACGCGCTGGCGCGCAATTTCCGCGCGCCGCAGGCGGCGAATCAATTCCTCACTCTTGCCAGAAAACATGGGGCCGACAATCACTTCGATCCAGCCCATATTGCCCTTGACGATGTCCACTCGCCCACCCTCTTCGATTAGCCTAGCACAAATTGCTGTGCAAGATTCTTCAAGCGAACTGCGATTCGTGGCGCTTGCGCGAATCGCATGTCCATCACGAATGCACTCTCTCCTTCTGAACATAGAGCGCCGAGTTGAAAAACGGCGCGAAGGCGTTGATGACCGCTGTGCGAAACGCATCCTGCCGCGTGATCATGTTGCGGGTGAGCACTCCCCATGCCCCTTGCGCGTCGCGAATGCCGTGGCCTCCGGCGAACGCGTCAATCGCAACGCCTAACTCAACACCTTCGTCTACGACCTGCCGCACCAGTTCCTCGGGGAGAAGCAGGCTGCCGGATTGACCAAAAGATCCGCGGCCGCTGAGATCTGACGCATAGGCCCAATTCTCCAGAAAGACGCGGCGCGAACCGCCGACAGTCACGACGTCGAGGCCGCCTTCGAGTCCAACGAAATATTCCCAAGGAAGACTCTCGTTGCTATTTTTTTTCGCGAGCGCATCGGCGCGATTGCGGGCTCCGGCCATGATGTTGGCGCGTGTAAGGGGGGTATGGCGGACGCCGCTTTCGGCTTCGGCGCCGACGACTTCGAACTGCGCATTGGGGTCAAGCGTCGGGCCGAAGACAGAAACGGCTTCCCAGACGGCATTGAGTTTTGGCCGACGAGTGCTGCCGACAGCGACAATGATTTTTTTCACGGCATCGGCCTCAGATATTGATTCCTGTGGACATCATTCCTTCCAGAGCTGCGTCTGCTTCTCGCGGCCAAAACGGGAGCTGAGGAAAGCTTTCAAGTCGTCGACCGAACTGAATACCTGATCGGAGCAAGCCAGCATCCAGCCGCTGATTTGCGCGTGCGGAAGCGGGGTGACCAGATAAACGGGGATTCCTTTGCGGTAAGCCACGGTCAGCTCGGCGGATGTGCCGCCACTCTGGCCGTTCGCATCGCCCCAGAAGCAGATGAGATAGTCGGCCTTATTTTCGATGAGGTCGAGGTCGAAATGGATGATTTTGCGGACGACGCGGCGGAAACGTTCGAGGTCCGTCGCCTTCCATTCTCTGAAATGAGCGGCTTCCTCATCGGTGAGATTTTTCTTCTCGTCCTGGGCGGGGTCGTAGACGCGATGGCCCAGCTGGTCGCGGAGGAAGGGGGCGAGCTTCTGACGCCAAAGTTTTCCGCCGCCGTCGGCGAATTCAATTGGTCCGCAAAGATAAGCAAGCATGAGGGTCCGGGCGAGGCAAGAATGTAGCATGGCGCAAGCGATGAAACAAACGGGAGTTGAGGAGACGGTATAGATTGAGGAAGCATAGGAGGCAAAGGAGGCAGAGGAAAGGGCAATTCTGTGCCGGACACGAGAATGAAATTCATTTGCGATCAGGAATTGAGAAGTCCTTTGTTTGCAAGCACATGACTCTTCGCGACTGTGCATGTCATTTTCGATCAGGGAAGGCCTTGATCCGTGGCCCGTGACCCGTGGACCGTGAACCGCGGCCGCAGCCAATTGGTTCGAGTGTCGAGACATGGGGCGGAATTTGGCGATTAGAAAATTTTCTGTCCTTTGTTTTCTATGACTTAGGTCCATTTCTAATTCCGGACGTTGGCGATTAGACAGCAGTTGACAGTCCGCAGTTGAGAGTTGAGAGCGACCGGCCTTCGCACTGGCGTGCTTCGGCGCGGCGAGCGGTGACTGATCCGCCCGAGGCGGACGTCGCAGAATACATGCCCGGAAATTGTCGATTAGAAAATGGGATGTGGCGCATTTTGAGTGAGATACAAGGAAGTCTAATTTCGCGGGCTGGCGATTAGGGATGGGGCGGAGGGGTCGCGATTGCACTCGCTGGGCCATCCGTTTCGCCGTCAATTCATCCCCCTGAGAAGCAAAAACCGCCAAGCATGGCGGTTACGTGTGGCTAATCGCCTTTGGAAGGGCAAACTGTATACCAATTTATAACTACGGTCAAGCGGAATTTTGGGCTAACTCGATGCGCGAGCTTGGCAGCCAATCGTAGAGTTAGCAATGAGCAAGCCCTCACGGAATCTGTCGTAAGGTTCGACCGTCACATGTAACCCGGCAATTGTCGCGACTTCGCGAAAACAGTTGAGCTGTCCAGGGTCGTTCGTAATAAACCTGTGACAGTAGGGTAGACAGACTGCCATGAACGTATCATTCCGCCCGGATTTGAGAGTTGGGCCGAGTTTCTGCGGTCTGATCCAGCGGTCATATTGTGCGGCGCAGATTGCGATCATCAAAGCGCGAAAGGGATCGCACTGTTCGATGAATCGTCGCATCCTTTCCTCATCTGCGGACTGCTTGCCGACACGTGAGTATATGTTTGCCGCAAACGCCCAGAAGGCACCGCCAGGAATTTGAAGTCGGAGGACCAGCTCGGCCACATTGGCGGGGCGCTTCTCAGTTCTTTCTCGAAAAAGTCTGTCGAATGCCGGTTTCGCGTTGTCATAGATGCTTCTGAACTGCCTTTCTGAAGCCCGGGCCTCCTCCCTCTCTTGGTCTGCGAGATTGTCTTCGATGTTTTCATTCCGGGCTATTTCGTTTTGCGCTTCGGGAAAGTCGACACGTACCGCCGACCAGTCGAACGGTCGAAGCTGTTCGAATGCTCCGATCATCTTCGTTAACAGATGGCCCTGCGGGTCGATGCAGTCTCCCGAGGCTAAGAGGAGCCGACATACTCTTAGGAGACGGCGTCGGCGCCCTGCGTCCTTGGTGGAAGCGATCTCTGAAATGGTCGTGAATGTGAATCGAGTGTGGACTCCCGCACGGAGTCCTGCAAGCAGAGCGTCAGAGCAATCGTCGTCTGCGAGGCCATTGATGGCGCTTGTATCGAACGTCAGGATCTGGGGCTCTTCCATGCTGACATTATATCGTGAAGGCGATGAAAAAGCGAATTGCTTCAGAAAGGAAGCCGAGGTTAGGTGATGGCGGTTTCTTCGTAGGTGCCGAAGACGTCGCGGAGGGCGTCGCAAATTTCGCCGAGAGTGGCGTAGGCTTTGACGGCGTCGAAGATGTGAGGCATGAGATTTTCCTGGCCGTGGGCGGCTTTGCGCAAGGCGGCGAGGCGGCGATCGACTTCGGCGGAGGAGCGCTCGGCGCGCAATTTCTTGAGGCGCGCGGCCTGGCCGTGCGCAACGGATTCATCGATCTGGAGCGTCTCGATGGTCTTTTCTTCGGCGACGTAGTCGTTGACTCCGACGATGATTTTTTCCTTGCGGTCCACGGCGAGCTGATAGCGATACGAGGCTTCGGCGATTTCGCGCTGCGGATAGGAACGTTCGATGGCGGGAACCATGCCGCCGAGCGCGTCGATTTTTTCGATGTAGTCCCAGGCGTCGCGCTCGACTTCGTTCGTCAGAGTTTCGACGAAATAGGAGCCGCCGAGGGGATCGGCGGTGCTGGTGACGCCGCTTTCGTGGGCGATGATTTGCTGCGTGCGAAGCGCGATGGTGGCGGCGAATTCCGTCGGGAGAGCCCAGGCTTCGTCGAGGGAATTCGTGTGGAGCGATTGCGTGCCGCCCAAGACGGCGGCGAGGGCTTGAATGGCGGTGCGAACGACGTTGTTATAGGGCTGCTGGGCCGTGAGGGAGCAGCCGGCGGTCTGCGTGTGGAAGCGGAGAGCCCAGGAGCGCGGATTTTTCGCGCCGAAGCGGTCGCGCATAGTCTTGTACCAGATGCGGCGGGCGGCGCGGTATTTCGCGATCTCCTCGAAGAAATCGTTGTGGGCGTTGAAGAAGAAGGAGAGATGAGGAGTGAAATCGTCCACATCGAGGCCGCGGCGGATGGACCAGTCGACGTATTCAATGCCGTCGCGAAGAGTGAAGGCGAGTTCCTGGATTGCGGTGGAGCCGGCTTCGCGAATGTGATAGCCGCTGATGGAGATGACGTTGAACTTGGGAGTTTGCCTGGCGCCGAATTCGAAAGTGTCGATGACGAGGCGCATCGAAGGGCCCGGCGGGTAGATATATTCCTTCTGCGCGATGTATTCCTTGAGGATGTCGTTCTGGATCGTGCCGGAGATTTTTTTGAGGTCGGCGCCCTGCTTTTCGGCGACGGCGAGATACATGGCCCAGATGACGGCAGCGGGGGAATTGATCGTCATGGAAGTGCTGACGATCGAGAGAGGGATCTGGTCGAAGAGGACTTCCATGTCGGCGAGGGAGCTGATGGCGACGCCGCATTTGCCGACTTCGCCTTCGGAGAGAGCGTGATCGGAGTCGTAGCCCATCAAGGTGGGCAGGTCGAAGGCTACAGAGAGGCCGGTCTGGCCCTGTGCGAGGAGGTAGCGGAAACGCTGGTTCGTGTCGGCGGCAGAGCCGAAACCGGCGAACTGGCGCATGGTCCAGAGGCGGCCGCGGTACATCGTGGAATGAATGCCGCGAGTGTAGGGAGGCTGGCCGGGGAAGCCGAGGTCATTTTCAGGAGACCAGCCTGCGAGATCGGCGGGAGTGTAGAGGCGGCGAATGGGATGTTCGGAGATGGTGGTGAATTGAGAGGCGCGCTCAGGGGATTTTTTGAGCGAGGGCTCGAGGACGTTTTTCTCCCATTCGGATTCGGCGGGAGAAGGAGCGCGGTGGGATTCGGGTTCGGCGGTGGTGGTGGCCGAGGAGTGGCGGAGGTCTTTGGTCATGGGAGAGGAGCCTTCATTCTAGATTTAGGATGAAAACGCGAACGTCGAAGCTGGAACATAAAATCATTCTAGGGCAGGAATAGGCGGCTCGCAAGAGCGAGATGTGACGGGGAGAGGCTGGAGGATGCGGGCAAAAAGTGTTCACCGCAGAGACGCAGAGAACGCAGAGAAAAGCGCAGGAAATGCAGAGACAACCGCAAAAAGCAAAAGGTCTTACCGCAGAGGACAGGGAGTGCACAGAGAAAGGCTAAGGATGCAAGGAAATCCAAGGAGAAAAAAGGCCCGGGAGGGAACGATCCGGGCCTTAAGTTTAGAGATGGGGCGGCCTACTGGTGCAGGGCCGGAGTGCTGCCGACGAGGTCGCCGTCGATCGTCCCCGGGATCAAGGGATCCGAGAGGATTTTCGGATTCTGGTTGGCCGCGGAGAGCGTGATGTTGTTGGTGTCGAGAGTGCGGCCCATGGCCAGATTGAAGTTCACAAGAGCGATCTCCAGATTGATGCGGGCCTGGAGTTCGTTGAACTTCGCGGCCGTGAGGTCGCGGGAACGCTGAATGACCAGGTAGCTGGTGGACGCACCGAGCTGATACCGCTTCTGCTCGTCGTCGAGAGTTTGCTGAGCGAGCTGAGTGGCGGTGGTGGCGGCGGCGACCTGGCCCTGGCCTTGTTGGATGGAGATAAGGGCGTTGTGAACGGCCACGGCGATTGTGTTCTGGTCTCTTTGGTACATGGTCTGGAGCTGGCGCTGTGTGAGCTGGGCGCGCGCGTTGTCGGCCTGAGCGGAGCGGTTGCGGATGGGCAGGTTAAAGCTCAGGCTTGCGGAATAGGTTGGGAATCTTCCGTGAAAGGCCTGATCCAAAGAATCGCTCAGACCGCCGGGAGTAAGGGTTGTGGTGGTATTGAACGCGGTAGCTGTGCTACCGAATTCGCCCGTCGCCAAGCAGTTAGTCGCAGTGGAACCGGCGCCGCAGATAGGTTCGTTTACGTTGGCACCGAAAGCGCTTGGCACGCGCGTGGAGAGAATGGAATTTCCGCCCAGGCCCGCGCTCGTGTAGGTTCCCGTGAGAGACAGAGAAGGCAAGAGCTCATTGCGAGTGGCTCTGACTTCGATGCCGGCGGTATTCAGTCCCAGTTCGTCGAATTTAAGTTCCGGACGCTTCTGCCAAGCTTCCTTGACCGCATCGTCAACGGCGATAGTCGGGACCGGGGGAATGTTATCCGCAGTTGTGGTGGGAATAATCTCCACATCCCTGAGGGACGGATCCATCGAATTCTTACTGATCAGGTTCATCAGGAGGGTTTGCTGCTGGAGCTGGTTTGTCTGGGCGACAATCAAGGACTGGTTGTCAGCGGCGACTTCGGATTGAGCGGTGAGGACGTCGAGAGGGGCCATGGTTCCGATTTGGAGCTGACGCTGGTTATCCTGATAGAGTTTTTGCGCGGTAGCCAGCGCGGATTGCTGGACGGCGACGTTTTCGCGAGCGCCGACCAGCGCCCAGTATTGATTCTGAACGGACGTCACAGAGGTGATGACCTGCTCCTCGAAGGTGAGCTTATCCTCCTTCACTTCATTTTTGGCTTCGATGATGAAGCGAGTGTTCGGCAAGACTCCAAAGCCCCGGAGGAGAGGCTGGGAAATGCTGACGGCGAGAGAAGAGCTGACGGAAGGATTGAACAGGTTCGCCGTGGCGCTCGAAGAACTGCGCGTATTGTTCCATTGCATCGTCAGCGACGTGCCGGTATGAAATGCCTGAGCGTAGCCCGAGTTGAACTGAGATTGGTGGCTCTGGAACGCGGCAATACCTGACGCACCGACGCCGGTGGTAAAGGGATTGTTCACAGGCGTTGTTGCGTCAGATATGCTGACCGTTGAAAAGAGAACCGGGTCGAAAGCGCCGCCGCCGCCGGAGCCGAACGTGAACTGGCCCTGCGGGGTGCCGCCGCCTTCCGTTCGGAGCAAGTCCGTTTCGCCGAACCAGGGCTGGAAACGCTGCACCTGGATGTCGAGGTTGTTGGCGAGCGCGAGCCCGATGGCGTCGTCGATGGTCAGTTCCAGCTTGCCGTCATGGATCATGCTGCCGAGCGTGGGCGCATTCGTGAGGTCGGGCGGAGGGATGCGCATCGGCGAATAGACAGAGAACAAATTCGGGAACATGCGCTTGCCGTGGGAATAGTCCGGACCTTTGAAAAGATTCGAGAAAGATCGCGGGGTCGTGCTTTGCGGCGCGGCAGCAGCCTGGCTCGGCTGAGATTGCGTCTGGCTCTGCTGAGTTTGAGCCTGGCTCTGCTGTTGAGCCTGTGACTGCGCGAAGGCGGGTAATCCCATTGCCAGCGAGCCAGCCAGGTAAAGAGCCACAGTGGTACGAATCAAGCTTCCATTCATCGTCTTCATTTCTCTCCCCTTGATGATTTGCAGATTGAGGCTTAGACCCCAGATTAATGAAACGTGCCGGACAGTTGAATTGTTTCAGCCAATTACCAGGAGCAAGGAGGCAACCAATCGTAACCGCCTGGAATTACAAGAATAATCGCAGGATTGAATCACCGGACTGTCCGCAATCGGACAGCTCCCCCTCGGTATCGAACAAGCGAAATTAAGGAGGGAAAACTGTAGCAAAGGCGGCGCGGATTGACAATAACTTCGGGCTGCCCTAGGCTAACCGCGGTTTTGGGAGGAGCTGGACAGGAGTCGGCGGGAGAGATGGCAACTGAACAAAGGGCAGGCGCGGCAAAGGCCGAGGGAGAAGAGAGTCTCAAGCACGTATTTGAGCGCGTGAGAGCGGTGCGACACGGGCATTTTGAGCTGTCGAGCGGGAGGCACAGCGCGACGTATGTCCAGTGCGCACTGGTGCTGCAGTTCCCGGACATAGCCGAGCGGCTGGGAAGGGAACTCGCGGCAAAGTTCCGGGATGTCGCAGTGGATTGCGTGGCGTCTCCGGCGCTGGGAGGGGTATTGGTTGGGCAAGAAGTCGCGCGAGGGCTGGGAGTGAGAGCGATGTTCGTCGAAAGGGATTCGTCGGGGAGGATGGCGCTGAGGCGAGGATTCGCGTTCAAGGCCGGGGAGCGAGTGCTGGTGGTCGAGGACGTGTGGACGACAGGAGGCTCGACGCGCGAGACGATGGCAGTAGTCGAAGAGGCGGGAGGAAGGCCCGTCGCGGCGGCGGCGTTGATTGACCGCACCGGAGGAAGGCTGGACCTGGGAGTGCCGGCGCGCGCGCTGATGGACCTCGACATCGCGAGCTATGAGGCGTATGACTGCCCGCAGTGCAGAGCCGGCGAGCCGCTGACGAAGCCCGGAAGTCATTTCATTCGCGCGGATTCCTGAGCGGTAAGGCTTTTGAAACGCAGACTCTTCTTCTTGTGACCGCCTTTGGGCCTGGCACGACCCCTCTGTAACTTCCAACTGGCGTGAGATAATTCCACGCAGATGCGAAACATCAAACTCATACTGGCGTACGACGGATCGGATTTTCACGGCTGGCAGATTCAGCCCGGCGTGCCGACGATTCAGGGAGAGCTGACAGACGCCGTGCGGAAAATCACGCAGGAGCACACGTCGCTGCACGGCGCGAGCCGAACGGATGCGGGAGTGCACGCGCTAGGGCAGGTGGCGAGTTTCAAAACGCAATCGGGGCTGACGGCGGAGGAGTTTCAGCGGGCGCTCAATGCGTTGCTGCCGCCGCAGATTCGGGTGGTGTGCGCGGAGGAGCTGGGGCGGGAGTTCCATGCGCGCTGGCAGGCACTGGAAAAAACATACCATTACAGAATATTTCGGGGGCGAGTGCTGCCGCCATTCGAATACCGGCGCGCGCTGCATTATCCGTATCCGCTCGATGAGGAGGCGATGACGAAGGCGGCGAAGTGTTTTGAGGGGGAGCACGATTTTTCTTCGTTTGCGGCATCCAGCGGGACCGAGGAGGGGGACAAGGACCGCTCGTCGGTGCGGGTCATCTATGATTCGGAACTGATCAAGCAGGCGGAGAAGCAGGAGATTATTTACGCGATTCGGGGGCGATCGTTTCTGCGTTACATGGTGAGGAAAATCGTGGGGACGCTGCTCGACGTGGGGCGCGGGAGGCTGGCGGCGGGCGACGTCGCGAAATTGTTCGAGATGCGAGACAGGACACGCTCGGGGCCGACGGTTCCGCCGGAGGGGCTGTATCTGGTGGAGCTGAAGTATCCGGAAGCGTGGAAAATCGGATAAGATTGGCGAAACGATGAGCCAGCCCGCACGATCGGTGATTCCGTCACTCAAGGAATCGACCCCATATGTTGAATCGATTGATCCCGCGACAGGAGAAGTGATTGGCCGATTCGAAGCGGCCCGGCCGGAGGCTGTGGCGGAGGCCCTTGCGAGGGCGAAGGGCGCGCAGGCGGATTGGGCGGCGCATCCGATTACGGAGCGATGCGCGCTGCTGCGGAGATTCCGCGATCTGGTGTTCGAGAGGCGCGAGGAAATTGCCGACACGATTTCGCGGGAGGCGGGGAAGCCGCGCCTGGAAGCGCTCTTCGCGGAGATTCTTTTCGCGCTGGACACCGCGGACTTTCTGGCGAAGCGCGCGCGAAAGTGGCTGAAGCCCGAACGCGTGCCACATCACAATTGGGCGCTGAAATCGAAGCGAGGATGGCTGTCGATGGAGCCGCTGGGCGCCATGGCGCTGATTACGCCGTGGAATTATCCCTTCGCGATTCCCATCGGACAGACCGCGCCGGCGCTGGCGGCGGGAAATGCGATTTTGCTGAAGCCTTCGGAGCTGACACCGTGGACGGGCGCGTTGATTGGCGAGCTTTTCGAGCGCGCAGGGCTGCCGAAAGGCGTGCTGCAAGTGCTGCAGGGCGGGGGAGACGTCGGAAGAGCGATGATCGAGGCGGGGCCGGACAAAGTGTTTTTCACGGGCAGCGCGGAAACGGGGCGGAAGATCGCGGAAGCGTGCGGGCGGAAACTGATTCCGTCGGTGCTCGAGCTGGGCGGCAAGGATCCGATGATTGTCCTGGCGGACGCGGATTTGGAGGCGGCGTCGGGCGCGGCGGTGTGGGGAGGATTCACGAATTGCGGACAGGCGTGCTTGTCGGTGGAGAGGATTTACGTGGAGCGAGGCGCGGCGGAGCGATTTATTAATTTGTGCGTGGAAAAAACGAAGAAGCTGCGCGTTGGCGGAACAGCGAGCGCGGAAAATGAAATTGGGCCGATGATGCGCGAGAAGCAAGTGGAGCGCGTGGAAGCGCAATTACGCGATGCGGTGACGCGCGGCGCGAAGATTCTGGTTGGAGGAGAGCGCAGGAGAGACGAGGGAGCTAGTTTTTTTGAGCCGACGGTGGCGACGAACGTGAATCATTCGATGAAATTGATGCGGGAGGAGACGTTTGGGCCGGTGATCGCGATTCAGAGCGTGGCGGACGCGGACGAAGCGGTGAGGATGGCAAACGATTCGGAGTTTGGACTGGCGGCGAGCGTCTGGACACGCGAGGCGAAGCGCGGGCGCGCGATTGCTGCGCGGCTGCGGGCGGGCGCGGTGATGATCAATGACGTCGCGAGTTATTACGGGATCACGGAAGCGCCGCACGGAGGGCGGGGAGCGAGCGGATGGGGACGAGCGCACTCGCGGCTCGGGCTGGCGGAGATGGTTCACGTAAAATACGTGGATGAGGAGCGGTTGCCACGGATGGCAAAAGCATGGTGGTTTGGGTACAGCGGCGCGCTGGCGGACGCCACGGACCGATTTACCGAGATTATGTTTGCGCCGAGCTGGAAGGGAAGGTTGAACGCGGTGGTAAAAGGGAAGGGATCGCTGAAAACTTTAATGAGGAAGCACGGAGCATGAACGGTTGCGGATTGCGAATGGACACGACGCGATGAATCTGGGCGAATTGATTTACGACTGGAATACGGCGAAGGGGCGCGAGATTCCCGTCGGGCGAAGAGTGACGCTCGACGATGAGACATTGCGCGACGGATTGCAGAACCCTTCGGTGCGCGACCCGAGCGTCGACGAGAAAACTCAGATTTTGCATTTGATGGAAGACCTGGGGATCGAGACGGCGAACATCGGGCTGCCCGGCGCGGGGCCGCGCGCGTACGCGGACACGGAGGCGCTCGCGAAAGAAATCGTGCGATGCCGGATGAGAATCCGGCCGAATTGCGCGGCGCGGACGCACCGGAACGACATCCGGCCGATTGCGGAGATTTCGCAGAGAGCGGGAATCGCGATCGAGGCGGCGACATTTTTGGGATCGAGTCCGATACGAAGATTGGTGGAGGACTGGACGGTCGAGCACCTGCAGCGGACCACGGAGGAGGCGGTGAAGTTTGCGGTCGCGGAAGGGCTGCCGTCGATGTACGTGACGGAAGATACGACGAGGGCGGATCCCGAAACCGTGAAGACGCTCTATGCGACGGCGATACGGTGCGGAGCGAAGGCGATCGTGCTGTGCGATACGGTAGGGCACGCGGAGCCGCGAGGCGCGTTCAATTTGATCCGGTTTGCGATTGACGAAATCGTGAAGCCTTCGGGCCAGGAGATTCGCGTGGACTGGCACGGACACAACGACCGCGGGCTTTCGATCGCGAATTCGCTGGCGGCGATTGCGGCGGGAGCGGGCCAGGTGCATGCGGCGGCGAATGCGCTGGGCGAGCGCGTGGGAAACACGCCGATGGAGCTGATGCTCGTCAATCTGCGGCTGATGGGACTGATTGACCGCGACCTTTCGAAGCTGAAGGAGTATTCGGAAACGGTGGCGCGGGCGACACACACAACTTTGCCGCCGAATTATCCGGTGGTGGGGCACGATGCTTTCCGCACAGCAACGGGCGTGCATGCGGCGGCGATCATCAAGGCGTTCCGCAAGAACGACGAGATGCTGGCCAATTCGGTGTACAGCGGCGTGCCGGCGAATTTGTTCGGCCTCGAGCAGATTATCGAAATTGGACCGATGAGCGGAAGGTCGAACGTGACGTACTGGCTCGAAAAACACGACGTTGCGGCAACGGAGGAGCTCGTGGACCGAATTTTTCAGGCGGCTAAGAAGGCGGAACGAGTGATGACGGACGACGAAATCCTCGCGATTTGCGGTAAAGCGCCGCTTGGGAAGCCCGCAGGTAATCAATAAATTGTCCGACGTGCAGAATTTCACGAGGCCGCAGCGCGGAATGGAATTTCTGATCGACATAAATCGCGTGAAAGTTCTTTGCGTGTTGGGTATGCTGATGGCGATGACGACGCTGACAACGCGCGCGGCGACGAATCCCGTGGAGGCACTGGCGCAGGACAAGCGCGTGGCGCGGGCGCTTGCGTGGCTGGACAAGAACCTGGATTGGGCGACGCAACAGCAGATTGCCATCACGGAAATTCCTGCGCCGGAGTTTCAGGAAAGCGCACGAGCCGCGTACGTGGGGAAACTTTTTTCAGCGAGCGGGCTGAAGGTGCGCATGGATTCGGCTGGAAATGTGATTGGGGAGCGCGCGGGAGCGAACAGCAATGACGTGCTGCTGGTGGTGGCGCATCTGGACACGGTTTTCCCGGCGGGCGCGGACGTCAAGGTGAAAACGATTGGCGCGCGGCTGGAGGGTCCGGGGATTTCGGATGACGGCGCGGGGCTGGCGGCACTGGTTTCGATGGCGCGAGCGCTGGAACAATCTCGCGCGAAGACGCAAATGACGATCGTGCTGGCGGGGGACGTCGGCGAAGAGGGGGAAGGGAACCTGCGGGGAATCAAGCAGCTCGTGGATTCGTACGGGGACAGAGTGCGAGGCGTGATTGCGCTCGATGGCGCGGGGACGGACTACACGACGACGGTCGGGCTGGCGTCGAGGCGAATCGAAATCCAGGTGAGCGGGCCCGGAGGGCACAGCTGGTCAGATTTCGGCGCGCCGAATCCGATTGCGGCGCTGGCGCGAGGGATTGTGGAATTTTCAAGGACGCGAGTGCCAACGGATCCGCGGACGACATTCAATTTCGGAATGGTGGAGGGGGGGACGTCGGTGAACTCGATTCCGGCGGAGGCGAGCCTGAAGGTGGACTTGCGCTCGGAGAGCGGAGACGAACTCGCGCAGCTCGATTCGGACTTGCGGAAGACGTTCAGCGGAGCGGTGGACGCGGAGATGGCGGCGGCAGTAGCGGGAAGCGATAAGCTAAAAATCAAATTCAACCTGATTGGCGTGCGGCCCGGAGGAAGATTGGCCGAGGATTCGCCGCTGCTTGCGGCGATTGAGAACGTCGATCGATTGCTGGGGAACCGGGCGCGGCACGAGCGCTCTTCGACGGACGCGAATTATCCGCTTTCGCTGGGCATTCCAGCGATTGCGATCGGCGGAGGCGGCGAGGGCGGCGGGGCGCATTCGCTCGCGGAATGGTATGACCCGACGAACCGCGAGCTGGGACTGAAGCGGATTCTGCTTACGATTCTTGCGTTTGCGGGGGTTCAGTCCTGAAACGAGGCACGCGGTTCATCATTTCAATCGCGGCGCTATCCGTGACTTCGGCGGCGATTAGCGCGGCAAATTCGCATCGAATCCAAGCGGCGGAGCGAAGCATGCACGAGAAGTCCGCACAAAAGAACGGGCCTGCGGACGTGGTCCTGAAGAATGGCGTGATTTACACGGTGAATGCGGCGCAGCCAAGCGCGCAAGCGGTGGCGATCAGCGGGGAGAAGATTGTTGTCGTCGGCTCGAATGATGACGTGAAGGAATGGATCGGGCCGAAGACGCGCGTGATTGATTTGGCCGGGCGGTTCGCGATGCCTGGATTCAACGACGCGCACACGCATTTGGCGTCGGGAGGAATGGCGAAGCTCGCGGTGAATTTAGAAGGAGCGAAGTCGCCGGAGGAATTCCAGCAGAGGATTCGGGACGCGTTAAAAAACTACAAGCCGGGGGAGTGGGTCACGGGACGCGGATGGGACCACACGCTGTGGCCGGAGAAGCGGTTCCCGACGCGATGGGACCTGGACGCTGTCTCGAAAGATCATCCGATGATTTTCGGACGCGTGGACGGGCACGTCGCGGTGGCGAATTCGCTGGCGCTGAAGCTCGCGGCGATTACGAAAGACACGCCGGACCCGCATGGCGGGCACATCATGCGCGATGAAAAATCCGGCGAACCGACGGGGATGCTAGAAGAAGACGCGGCGATGAGTCTGGTATACCGCAAGGTTCCTCCGCCGAATCATGAGCGGCGCACGCGAGGGATCGAACTTGCGCTGGCCGAGGCAGTTTCGTACGGCGTTACGTCGATTCAGGATTATTCCACGTGGCAAGATTTCCTGACCTATCGTGAGCTGAAAAATGAAGGGAAGCTGCCGCTGCGCATTACGGAATGGCTGACTTTTACGGAACCGCTCGCGAAACTCGAAGAAGAGCGGCGAGAGGGCGGGACGACGGATCCGTGGCTGAAGACAGGGTCGCTGAAGGCGTTCATGGACGGCTCGCTGGGATCGCGGACGGCGGCGATGCTCGCGCCGTACTCCGATGAACCCTCGACTTCGGGAATTTTGCGGATGGACCCGAAGCAGGTGGACGAAATGTCGATCGAGCGCGATAAGGCGGGATTCCAGTTGAATTTTCACGCCATCGGAGACCGAGCGAACCGCGTGGCGCTCGATGCGTTCGCTGCCGTGCTGAAAGCGAACGGGCCGCGAGACAGACGAGACCGCGTGGAGCACGCGCAAGTTGTCGCGCCGGATGATTTCGAGCGGTTCGCGAAACTGGGCGTGATTGCCTCGATGCAGCCTTCGCACCTGCTGGACGATGAGCGCTGGGCGATGGACCGGATCGGGCCGGAGCGCGCGAAGGGCGCGTACGCGTGGAACACGATGCGGAAGGACGGAGTGCATCTCGCGTTCGGCACGGATTATCCAGTGGAATCCATCAACCCGCTGCGCGGGCTCTATGCGTGCGCGACGCGGGAGCTGCCGGGCGGCGGGCCGGCGGGCGGCTGGGAGCCGCAAGAGAAACTGCCGATGGCGGAATGCATTTCCGACTACACGGCAGGCTCGGCATACGGAGAATTCGAGGAACACCGCAAGGGCGAAATCCAGCCGGGGATGTTCGCGGACATCGTCGTCTTCCCGGCGGACATCACGAAAATTCCCCCGCCCGAGCTTCTGAAGACTTCCGTGGACATGACCATCACAGGCGGCCGAATCGTCTACGAGCGCCACTGAACGGCGAAGGGAATGAATCGCCGCATTCAGGCTGACCTCGCGCTGGCGCTGTGCTCGCTGATCTGGGGCGCGACGTTCGTTGTCGTCAAGGACGCGCTGGCATTTTCCTCCGTTTTCGTTTTCAACGCGCTGCGGTTCTCACTGGCGGCAATCGTGATTGGGCTGGTCTACTGGCGCGCGCTGCGGGGGATTACGCGGGCCGAGGCGCTCGCCGGAGCGCTGATGGGATTTTTCCTGTTCGCCGGATACGCGCTGCAGACGACCGGGCTGCGATTCACTTCCGCGTCGAAGACGGCGTTCATCACGGGTTCGGGCGTTGTGCTGGTTCCCGTGCTGCTGACGATTTTCTGGGGACGGCGCGTGAACCGGTGGGTATGGGCCGGAGCGCTGGCCGCGCTGGCGGGACTCTATTGCCTGACCGTTCCGGCCGAGGGATTCACGAAGCTGAACGCGGGCGATCTGTTCGCGATGTGCTGCGCGGTGATGTTCGCGCTATACATTATTTTTGTCGGACGATTCAGCCCGCATCATTCCGTCGCTGCGCTGAGCTTTTTGCAGGTGGCGGCGACGGCGGCGCTGAATATTGTGTCGCTGCCGATTCTTGCGGCGACGGGATGGGAGACGCCGCGCGTGGAATGGTCTGCGAGCCTCGCGGCGGCGATCCTCATCACGGGGCTGGGCGCGACGGCGCTGTGTTTCTCGCTGCAAGTGTGGGCGCAGCAGTACGCGACACCGACGCACACGGCGATTCTAATCAGCTTGGAGCCGGTGTTCGCGGCGCTGACTTCGGTGATAGTCGCGGGAGAGCATTTAAGCGCGAGAGTGCTGACCGGAGCGGCCCTCGTGTTCATCGGAATTATTCTGGCGGAGCTGAAGGGCCCATCGCAGTCGGCCGCGGATTCACCCGGGCCGGTGACGGAATCGGCGGACGCTCAGTAAGGCGTGCGAAGGTCCATCGGGTGAGGCAGTTCCACCTCGATAGAAATATTCTCGTCGGTCAGGCGCGCCTGGATGCGCTCGGCGGGGCCGATGTCGCGCAAGTCCCAATCGGCGCTGGGCAGGGCGCGCTGGTTTGCAGCTGGATCGGGCGATTGAAACTTCTTTCCTCTCTCCTGGATTTTGTCCGCAGTGATTTCGAAGACTTCCTTGGCTTTCGCGTCGATGATGAGGCAGCGGGAATCGATTTTGACGAGGACGCGAGTCCTGTTCTTCTGATCCTGGTAAACGGCCCATGCCTTCGCCGGCTTCCGGCCCGTGATGCGAAGAATCGCGTCGGCGACGGGTTTCCATGTGATTGTGTCCGCGGCAATGGCGCTCGTCTGGGATGCGAAGAGCGCGAAAAGCGCGAGCAGAAATATTCGCCGAGGAATTTTGTTCATTCGTGGCCCAGGACTAATAGATGCTCGATTCGCGTTTGCGGCCGGTGTAATCGACATAGACAGTCTTCAGCTCGGTGTAGAAATCGAGCGCGACGTGGCCAACTTCGCGATGGCCGACGCCCGTGGCTTTGATGCCGCCAAAGGGGAGATGAGCTTCACCGCCGACGGTGGGGGAATTGATGTGCGTGATTCCCGTTTCGATGCGATCGACGAATTCGAAAATGCGGGAGGCATCGCTGGTGTAAATGGAGCTGGCGAGGCCGAAGCGAACGGAATTGGCTGCGTCGAGGGCTTCGTCGAAATTGCTCGCGCGAATGATGCTGAGGACGGGGCCGAAGATTTCTTCCTGAGCGATGCGGCTTTGGGGAGGGACGTGGTCGAAAATGGTCGGCGCGACGAAATAACCTTTGTCGTAAGAGCCGCCGGAGAGGCGATGGCCGCCGAGGAGCAGCTTGCCCTCCTGTTTGCCGATGTCGATATACTTCAGCACTGTATTCATCTGCCTTTCGTCAACGCAGGGACCCATTTCGACACCGGATTCGAGACCATCGCCGACTTTGAACTGACGGGTGCGTTCGATTAGTTGCGAGACGAATGGGTCGGCAACTTTTTCTTCGATGACGACGCGGCTGGTGGCCGTGCAGCGCTGGCCCGTGGAAGCGAACGCGCCGAAAAGCACGGACTCAACAGCGAGAGCCAAATCGGCGTCGGCGAGAATGATCACGGGATTTTTGCCACCCATTTCGCACTGGATCTTCTGCATGCGGCGCGCGCCGCTGGCGTAAATCTGGGAGCCAATCTCTGTCGAGCCGGTGAAGGAGATCGCGCGGACGTCGGGGCTCTGCACCATTTCGTCGCCGACGTCGGCGCCGGAGCCGAGGACGAGATTGAGGACGCCTGGGGGAAGGCCGGCTTCGTGGAAGATTTCCGCGATGCGAATCGCGCAGAGCGGCGTGATTTCGGCGGGCTTGAAAACGCAAGTGTTTCCCGCGACGAGCGCCGGAGCGATTTTCCATACCGGGATGGCGACGGGAAAATTCCACGGCGTGATTGCGCCGACGACGCCGAGCGGCGCGCGCACGGTGTAGGCGAAATTCTTTGGCAGCTCGCTGGGGAAGCTCTCGCCCGTCAATCGGCGCGCTTCGCCGGCCATGAATTCGAGGATGTTGATGCTGCGCTGGACTTCGCCGAGGGAATCCTTGAGCGCCTTGCCTTCTTCGCGCGTCAGCAGGCGAGCCAGATCTTCCTTTTGCTGCTCCATGATGCGGACCGCTTTAAAGAGGATTTTTCCGCGATTTGGTGCCGGCGTATCGCGCCAGGCCGGGAACGCGGCTTTCGCCGCGGCGATGGCTTCCCGCATCTCTTCGCGCGTCGAGAGTGGCAGGATGGCGACGACTTCATCGGTGTTGGCGGGATTTCGGCGCTCGGAAACTCGCGTCGATTTGGACTCGACCCATTTGCCGTTGATGAAGCTCTTGCAAGCATGAGCTGATTTCACAGCCGTAGCCATTTTGCAATTCCTTCCGGAAATATCTCTATGCGCGAACCTCGCTGAGCGATTTATCGAGCATGCGGATGCCTTCGTCGACGTCGGCTTTGGAGATATTCATCGGCGGGGCCATGCGGATGACGTTGCCGTAGAGGCCGCCCTTACCGATGAGCAGGCCATTGTCGCGCGCGCGTTCGAGCAACTGATTTGTAGCCTCGGGCGCCGGCGCTTTCGTTTTGCGATCTTTCACCAGTTCGATGGCCTGCATCATGCCCATGCCGCGAACGTCGCCGATGAGTGTGTGCTTCTGCTTCAGTTCTTCGAGGCCCTGGCGGAAATAGCCGCCGACGACGTGGCAGTTCTCGCGGAGATTCTCTTCCTCGATGACTTCGATGACGGCGCGAGCCGCGACGGACGTCACGGGATTGCCGCCGAAAGTCGATATCGTGAGGCCCTGGAATTTGTCGGCGAGTTCGCTGGTCGTGATCGTGGCGCCAACGGGCACGCCGTTGCCCATGCTCTTCGCGCAGGTGATGATGTCGGGCGTGACTTCCCACTGCTCGATGCCGAACCATTTCTTACCGGTGCGGCCGAAGCCGGTCTGCACTTCGTCGGAGATGAACAGGCCGCCGTAGTTCTTCACGATTTTGTAAACGATCTTGAAATACTCCTTAGGTGGCGTGATGAAACCGCCGACGCCTTGAATCGGTTCGGCGATGAACGCCGCGATGCGGCCGCTCGTGCCCGTCTGAATCAAATTCTCGACGTCGGTGGCGCAGGCGACGTTGCAATCGGGATAGGTGAGATGCAGCGGGCAGCGATAACAATAGGCGTTGAGCGCGTGCGCGATGCCGACGCTAATCACGCCGCTCTTGCGCCACGACGAGTGCGCGGTGACGCCTTTGGTGAGCTGCGAGGCGCCGGCGTACGCGTGACGCAGCGCGACGACGTCGTAGCTGTCGCTGGCCATGCGCGCGAGAAGGATTGCTGCTTCGTTGGCTTCGGTGCCGGAGTTCGAGAAAAAACTCTTCTGCAATTTGCCGGGCGTGATTTCGGCGAGCTTCTCGGCAAGATCTACGATGGCTTCGTTGGGAAAAACGGTGGAGGTGTGTTGCAGCTTGTCGACCTGCGCTTTGATCTTCGAGGTGACCTTGGGATTGCAGTGGCCGACGCCAATCGTCACGATGCCGCCGAAGAAATCGAGGTACCTGCGGCCTTCGAGATCCCACAGATATTGCATGGACGCGTGATCGGCGACGAGGGGCTGCTTAAAGTAATTCGTCACCGCGGGCCAGAGGAATTCCTTGTGCTTGCGGACGACTTCTTCGCTGCGCGCGCTGCCGGAGATTTGCTTGGCAGGAGTGGTCATGGCTGATACCTCATGTCTTTTGTAGAAGGACTGGGAATTTTCGATTTTCGATCCAGTAGAGGATACTCTGCGCGGCAGCACGGGACAAGAGTTGGAGCCCGGGAGTCTGGCGAGGCTGGCTTCCACGAAGGAAACTCCGCCCGATTCCGCGGCGTCTATTGCGCGGGCTCCTATCTATAATCGCATCCAGCTATCATGCCCGGTCCGACGAAAAGACTGCTGCGTTCCTTGCGCCGGGTATTTCCCGGATGCCAGATTGCCGCGCAAGGCGTGGCGTTCAGCATGTTCCTCGCGTTCTTTCCATTTTTGCTTTTTGGCCTGGGGGTGCTTTCCGGCACGGGATGGGGCGGCACCACCGCGCGCGAAATGTGGCTTCGCTTGCAGATTATCGTCCCTCCGGCGAGTGCGCGGCTGGTCGAAAACTTCATGAGCCGCCACACTACAAACGCCTGGCAGTTTGCGCTGCTGGGGCTATTCGGGACAGTGATTGTGGGAACGCAAGTGATGATCGGCTTGATGGAGGGTTTTCAGATTGTAGAGAAGGACGCCGAGCGGCCGAGTTACTGGGTGAGGCAGCAGCGCGCGCTGGCTTTGCTTTGCCTGACGATTGTGCCGTGGATGGCCGTGGTGGTGCTGACAACATTTGGAAAGCAGGTCCGCAACTGGCTGATTTTCCTCACGGGACATTCGAGCGTCGTGCGATTCGGCGTAGCACTAATCTATTTCGCGCTGGTGCTGCCTCTGGCAACGATTGTACTGATGGTCGTCTACCGCGTCGGACGGCCGGAGCACCGGGAATGGCAGGCCGTTTTACCCGGGGCGGCGCTGGCAACGGTGCTGTGGTGGATCGCGGACATCCTGTTTGGCACTTACGTGAGGAACGTGCCGTACAATCAAGTTTATGGCGGCGTCGCCGCGGTCATAGGTTTGCTGATCTGGATGTACCTGACGGCGGTGGTTGTATTTATCGGCGCGGCATACAACGCGGAATTACGCGCAAAGTGATATTGCAGGAATTAGGCGCTGACGGGGCGGAACTGATGGACGCAGTCCACGTGGAATGTTATTCGGGACATCGCGCCGACGAGCGCCCACTGCGATTTTCCATCGGCGAACGGGAGTATCAGGTGGCCGAACTCGATGACAAATGGTATTCGCCGGGCGCGACGTTTTTCCGCGTCCTCGCGGACGACGGGAATCTCTATGTGCTGCGCCACGACGAGGGCGCGGACACGTGGAGCATCGAAGCGTTTCGCGCGCGACGCTGAATGTTTCTCCCTTGAATCGACAAACCCTTCTGTGTTTGACCTGTCCGAACGTACAGGCGTTGGCGCGTTCGTTGCGTCCGAGCGGGCGGGGCAACTTTTTGCCGCACGCGGGGTTAGACTTTTTGACGAGGGAGAAGCCCGTGAGAGATGCAGAGGATCTGTTCGGCAAATCGTTTTCATTTCGCACGGTTCGAAAAAAATGGAAGTCTGACAGGGGCCAGCTGGGATCGTGCCGCAATAATTCGCGACGGAGCCGAGTGGATGAGTTATGTGCCGCGGTTCTGGCCGTCGTTTTGATTCTATTTCTCGCTGCGATTGTCCCCAGCGCGCACGCCGGCAACGGCGGATCTGCCGCTGTGGAGAAACCGGACTACAATCTCCCCAAAGCGTTCGTCGGCGACCTTCCCATCACGCAATTGACTGAAGACGAGGCAATCACTCACGCGCTGAACCGACTGGCGTACGGGCCGAGGCCCGGCGACGTGGAACGCATCCGGCAGATGGGGCTTGAGAAATGGATCACCCAGCAGCTCAACTTCGATTCGATTGATGATTCCGCTATCAACGCGCGAATCTCGGGATTTGACACGCTGCGCATGTCGTCGGCGAAGTTGCTGGAGAAGTACCCTCCGCCGAACCGGGTCGCCAAGGAAAAGGGAATCACTCCCGAAGAATACCGCGACCAGATGAAGCAGAAGATGCAGGAGCAACGGCAGTCACTCCGCGAGGAAGGCGTGGACCCCGCCGTGATTCAGCTCGATACGCTGACTGGGCCGCAGCGAATTCAGATGGAGCTCAACCTCGCTACGCTGGACCGCGCGATTTACAGCAACCGGCAGCTCTACGAAGTGATGGCGAATTTCTGGTTCAATCACTTCAACGTGAATGCGAACAAGGGCGCGGACCGCTGGCTGCTGACGTCTTATGTCGAAAAGACTATCCGGCCGAACGCGATGGGGAAGTTCGAGAGCCTCCTGCTGGCGACGGCGAAGAGCCCCGCGATGCTGTTTTATCTCGACAACTGGCTGAGCGCCGATCCGATCGCGTTCCAGCAGATGCAGGCGGAACTGGCGATGCGGCGCCGGCGGTTTGAGGGATTCTTCATGGGCATGACGCCGCCACGACAGAGGCAACAGTTGCCACAAGCTCAGAACGCGGCGAACGGACCGAGCGTGAACGCGCCCCCGCGAAAGCAAGAGCGCGGGCTCAACGAGAACTACGGGCGCGAAATCATGGAGCTGCACACGCTCGGCGTCGACGGCGGCTACACGCAGCAGGACGTGATTGCCGTCGCAAAGTGCCTGACGGGATGGACGATTCGCGCGCCCCAGAAGGATGCGCAGTTTTTCTTCGATGACCGGATTCATGACCAGTCCGTGAAGTACGTCATGGGAAAGAGAATTGACGAAGGCGGAATGAAGGACGGCGAAGCCGTCATCCAAATGCTGGCGACGAGCGAGGCGACGGCGCACCACATCGCGCTGCAACTGGCGGAACATTTCGTCTCCGACAACCCGCCGCAGGCGCTGGTGAACCGCATGGCGCAGGCTTTTCTTTCGAGCAATGGCGATATTCGCGCCGTGCTGAAGACGATGATCTATTCTCCAGAGTTCTGGTCGCGCGATGCTTACCGGGCGAAGATCAAGACGCCGTTCGAACTGGCGGTGAGCGCCGCGCGGGCGCTCGGTGTGGACGCGACCGTGCCGGTGCAGCTTGCGCAATGGGCGGGGCGCATGGGCGAGCCGATGTATCAATGCGAGCCGCCGACGGGATACGCGGATACGGCTGCCGTGTGGGTGAACGCGGGTTCACTGCTGAACCGGCTGAATTTCGCGCTGACGCTGGCGACGAATCATATCCAGGGAGTGAACGCGGATTTGCCGACTCTATTCGGAGAAGATGCCGGTGCAAATCCGAATGCCGCGCTTACGCGGGCGCTGAATGATTTTCTCGGTGGACAGGCCTCGGACAGCACTCGGACGACGCTTGAAAAACAACTTGCCGACCCGCAGATTCGGCAGGCGCGTCTGGATGATCCGGTGCAGCACATCAACGAGGGACTGATCGCGGGGCTGGTGCTGGGTTCGCCTGAATTTCAGAGACGCTAAGATTTCCGGCAGTACGAGGGAAATGCCATGAAAATGACTCGTCGAGTCTTTCTGAAGAGCGGCGGCGTAGCGATGGTCGGCATGACCGCGATGCCGGCATTTTTGCAGCGCGCCATCGCTGCAACGCCCGCGCCGAACAAGAAGAAGCTCGTCGTATTGTTTCAGCGCGGAGCGATGGATGGGCTGAACGTCGTGGTGCCATTCGCCGAGCCGAATTACTACCGGCTGCGACCGACGATTGCGATTCCTCAGCCGAAAAGCGGCGGGCAGGACGCGGCGATTGATCTCGACGGATTTTTCGGGTTCCACCCCGGCCTTGACCCGCTGGCGCAATTATTTCACTCAGGGAAGCTTGCCGTGGTGCAGGCAGTCGGGTCGCCGGACCCTACGCGCTCGCATTTCGATGCGCAGGATTTCATGGAATCAGGCACGCCGGGGAAGAGCAGTACGAACGACGGCTGGCTGAACCGTTCGTTGGCGGCGACCCCGGAGGAAAACTCGTCGTCGTTCCGAGCGGTGGCATTTGGCCCGTATCTGCCGCTCACGTTGCGAGGCAATTCGCCTGCGATTGCGATTCCTGACCTGAAGCAGTTCCGGCTTTTCGGCAATCCGCAGGTGACTGAGAACAGCTTTGAGGCGATGTATGCGGACTCCGTGGACAAGGCGCTTCACGGCGTGGGCGCGGAAACTTTCGAGGCGATTGACTCGCTGAAAAAGCTCGATCCCGACAGCTACCAGCCGGAGAACGGCGCACAATATCCGAATGGCCGGTTTGGCAAGAGCTTGCAGGAAATCGCCGAGCTGATTAAGGCGGACCTCGGCATGGAAGTGGCGTTTCTCGACAGCGGCGGATGGGACCATCACGTCAACGAGGGCGGTGTGCAAGGGCAACTTTCAAATTTATTGCGCGATTTGGGACAAGGCCTTGCAGCGTTTCATCAGGACCTCGGCGACCGGATGGAGGAAATCGTTTTCGTCAGCATGTCTGAGTTCGGCCGGACGGCGCACGAAAACGGCAACCGCGGCACGGACCACGGGCATGCGAACTGCATGTTCCTGATGGGCGGAGCGGTGAAGGGCGGGAAGGTCTACACGAAATGGCCGGGAATGAATGACGGACAGCTGTATCAGGACCGCGACCTCGCCGTCACGACGGATTTCCGAAGCGTGCTTGGGGAGATTCTGACGAGGCACCTCGGCAATCCAGAACTTTCGCCGGTGTTTCCGGGCTTCGAGAACGATCCGCGGAAATTCCTCAACGTACTAAAAGCTTAGCAACGCGTTTCAAAAATGAAAAAGAGGAGGGTGATGGCCCTCCTGTTTTTTTCGGCTGCGATTTCGCGTTGCAGCTATTCGTTCGTCTTGATGCGCATGCCGTAGAACGAGCGATAAACATAGAAGAACGACAAGATGAAGAAGATCGCCGCGAGTACGTGCGTCAACCCGGTGCCCTGCTTGGCCGCGAGGTCCACGGCAAGTTCGACGGCGAGGAGGCCGAACAGCGTCGTAAATTTTATAACCGGATTCATCGCGACGGATGACGTGTCCTTGAAGGGATCGCCCACCGTGTCGCCGATGACCGTCGCGTCGTGAAGCGGCGTGCCTTTTTGTTTCAGTTCGACTTCGACGATTTTCTTGGCGTTGTCCCAGGCGCCACCGGCATTGGCCATGAAAATAGCCTGATAAAGGCCGAACATGGCGATGGAAATCAGGTAGCCGATAAAGAAGAACGGCTCAAGAAACGCGAAAGCAAGCGCGGCGAAAAACACGGCGATGAAGATGTTGAGCATCCCCTTCTGGGCGTACTGCGTGCAAATTTCGACGACCTTCTTGCTATCAGTGACGGAGGCCTTTTCAACGCCTTCGAGCTTAATGTGTTTTTTGATGTATTCGACGGCACGATATGCGCCAGTGGTCACGGCCTGCGTCGAGGCGCCAGTGAACCAGTAGATCATGGCGCCGCCGGTGACAATGCCGAGCAGAAAAGGAGCGTGGAGGAGCGAAAGTTTGGCCACATTCACGGTGAGGCCATTCGTGAGGTCCATGATGATGGAGAAGATCATGGTCGTGGCGCCGACGACGGCCGTGCCGATCAGCACGGGTTTGGCGGTGGCCTTGAAGGTGTTTCCCGCTCCGTCGTTGGCTTCGAGCATTTCCTTGGCACGCTCGAAGTTCACGTCAATGTTGAACTCTTTCTTTAGCTCCTGCTTCGCATTGGGGATCTGTTCGATCAGTGAAAGCTCGTAGATGGATTGCGCGTTGTCCGTTACCGGCCCGTAAGAATCCACGGCGATCGTCACGGGCCCCATGCCGAGGAATCCGAATGCGACGAGGCCGAACGCGAACACCGGCGCAGCCAGCATTATCGCGGAAAGCCCCAGCGAGCCAATCAGGTAGGCAATGGCCATCAAAATGACCATCGTCAGGCCGAGGTAGTAGGCAGAGAAATTGCCGGCCACGAAGCCGGAAAGGATTCCGAGCGAAGCACCGCCTTCGCGGGAGGAATTCGTCACTTCGCGAACGTGACGCGACTCCATGGAAGTGAACACGCGGACAAGTTCGGGGATAATCGCGCCGGCCAGCGTGCCGCAGGAAATGATGATGGAAAGCTTCCACCACTGCGATGGGTCGCCGCCGAGGTCGGGAATGATGAAATACGAAATGAGGAAAGTGAGGCCGATGGAGACGAGCGACGTGATCCAGACGAGCGAGGTGAGCGGAACTTCGAAGTTCATTTTGTCCACATTCGCATAGCGGGCCTTGGCGATCGCGTCGTTGATGAAATACGCGACGGCGCTGGCTACGAGCATGGCGACTCGAATCACGAAGATCCAGACGAGAAGTTGAATCTGGATGATCGGATTCTTGACGCCGAGCAAAATGAACGCTATGAGCGCCACGCCCGTGACGCCGTAAGTCTCGAAGCCGTCCGCGCTCGGGCCGACGGAATCGCCGGCGTTGTCGCCCGTGCAGTCGGCGATTACGCCCGGATTGCGCGCGTCGTCTTCCTTGATTTTGAAAACGATCTTCATCAGGTCGGAGCCGATATCGGCGATTTTGGTGAAGATTCCGCCGGCGATTCGCAGGGCTGCGGCGCCGAGAGATTCGCCGATGGCGAAGCCGATAAAGCACGGGCCGGAGTAATCACCCGGAACGAACAGCAGGATGATGAGCATCATCAACAACTCGACGCTGACGAGCATCATGCCGATGCTCATTCCGGCGCTTAGCGGGATGCGATAAATCGGAAACGGCTTCCCCGGCAGGGAGGCAAAGGCGGTGCGCGAGTTGGCGAAAGTGTTCACGCGGATGCCAAACCAGGCGACGCCGTAACTGCCGCAAATGCCAACGATGCTGAAGAGCAGAATGATGAAGACTTGAAGGGCGTCCATGTGCCGCAGAACGCCGAAGTACAGAATGATGATGACGGCGATGAAGGATTCGAGCAGCAGCAGGAATTTGCCCTGCGTGAACAGGTAGGTCTTGCACGTCTCCCAGATCAGCTCGGACATTTCGCGCATCGCGCGGTGCACGGGGAGGTTCTTCAGCCGGACGTACATGGCGAGGCCGAAAACGAGCCCGAGAACGCAAAACAGGATTCCCCAGACGAGGAGTTTGTGGCCGTCAATCGCGCCATTGAAGAATCTCGCTTGCGTCAAGTCAGGGACTTTGAGCGCGGCCTCTCCGCCCGCCGCTTCGGAGGAGGATTGCGCCTGAACGGCAACTGCCAGCGCCGTGAGCATGCTGGCGCCGATTGCGCCGACGCGAACGAGCTGCTTTCCAGCGGATTTCCCGCCAATCGTGCAAATTGAAATCCATTTCGAAGTCTTCGAGATGATGCCGTTCATCAACAACCCTCCTGCACAAACGTGCTCACACTTGTCATTTCGATGGCCCGCTCCTGTGCCGAAATTCTTCCTCCGGAATTATGACTCCTTGAACGGGAGTCCTCTTTCTGCGAGAAGGTGCGTCACGGAATCAACTTTTGTATCAGGAATGACTAGATTCGTCAACCTGATGGGCACAACAGGGCACTTACGCTGCTGGTTGTGTTGTGGAGCCTCGCAATCGGCGCTAAGATGAATGGATGAAGGCAAATCCAGTCTGCCGAAGAACATGGCGCACTGGAAAGGTCCTAGGCATCCCATGAATTTTCCCTTGAATTACGTGTGTCTGGCGGTTTATGCGGCCAGTGTTGTGTTTTATGCCCTGAATCTGTACCGCGACCGCCGCTGGATGGGTTACCTTGCGACGATCCTGCTGGTGGCCGGACTTGCCGCTCACTATTTTGCGCTGTTGGACCGAGCGAAAGCGATTCACGCCATCCCGTACGACGATCTGTACGGCTCGATGTCTCTTTTTGCATGGCTGGTGGCGATAACTTATCTAGGGCTTGAGCTATACCATCGCGAGCGCGCGGTGGGTTCTTTGGTTGTCCCCTTCGTGGTTTTTTGGGTGATTGTCGCGATTGCAGTCGCTCCTTCTTCCGTGCCGCGGGCACCGAGAGCAAATGGCGCACTCTTTGCGCTGCACATCACGATCGGAATCCTGGCTTACTCCGCGTTCGCGATTTCCTTTTTGCTGAGCGTCATTTATCTGCTGCAGAACCGCAAGTTGCACCGCGGCAAGCCCGGGCTCGCTTTCTGGCGATTTCCGGCGCTGGATCTGCTGGAACGGATGAGCCGCTCGAGCGTGTGGGTGGGTTGGCTCGCGTTGATTGCAAGCACGATCCTCGGATTCGTCTGGGCCAGGCGACTGCCCGGACACTACCCGATGACGGATCCAAAGGTGGTCGTGACTTTCCTGGTTCTGGCGGTGTACGCGGGCTATTTGTGGATTGTGCGAACGCCGGGGGGACGCGGCGCGCGCGCGGCGCTCGTTTGCGCGTGTAATTTCGCGGTGGTTTTGTTCAGTTTCACGATTGTAAATCGCTATTTCACCGGATTTCATCGGTACTTTTGATGGCTTCTGATTCCATCGAGAACGCGGCTCCGCGCACTCCTCGCGGCCGAGTTGAGGTCGCGCTGATTGGGTGCAGCCATCGCACGGCGCCGGTAGAGCTGCGCGAGCGCGTTGTATTCACTCCGGAGCAGGCCGTGCGGGCGGCGTCGGAACTGCGCGAGTCAGGAGTGATCGAGGAGGCGGTAGTCGTCTCCACCTGCAATCGGAGCGAGCTGTACGGTGTCTCATCTGAATCTGGCGATTCCGCGCCCGCTGCAATGGTTTCTTACCTCTCGGAATTTCACCGCATCCCCGTGCAGGAACTCAGCGGACGTCTTTATCAGCACATTGGCCCTGAGGCGGTGAGACATCTGTTTCGCGTTGCATCGGGGCTCGACTCCATGCTCCTGGGGGAAGCGGAGATTCTAGGACAAGTCCGTGAAGCCTATGGACGCGCGCTGGAGCACGGCGTCAGCGGGCCCGTGCTGAACAAGTTGTTTCAAGGCGCGCTGGAAGTGGGAAAGCGCGTTCGCACCGAAACGGGAATCGGGACGAGGCCGATGTCGGTGGCTTTTGCGGGCGTAAAGCTAGCGGAGCGAGTGTTTGGAAACCTGAAAGGGCATCGCGCGCTCATCATAGGGGCGGGGTCAGTGGCCGAACAGGTGGTCGAGCATTTGCGGCTGCGCGAGATTCGCGAGCTGCGCGTGGTGAACCGGTCATTCGATCGCGCGAAGGAACTGGCGCGGCGAATGGGCGGCGAGGCGTACGAATGGACGCAACTGGAAAAACTGCTCGAGTACCCGGACATCATCGTGACTTCGGTTTCCGGCTCGGAGCACGTCCTCACTCGTTCGGCGCTTGACCGCGCGATGGCAGCGCGCTCGGGGCGAGCCATTTTCATCGTAGATCTCGGCGTTCCACGGAATGCGGAACCGGAGGTCGCGAGCCTCTACAACGTCTATTTGTTCAACATTGACCACCTGGGAGAAATTGTCGAGCAGAACAAGAAGGCGCGCGAGGCGGAAATCCCGCGAGTCGAGGGCGTAATCGACGAGCACGTGGCGAAGTTCCTTTCCTGGCAGTCGGGCCTGGAAGCTGTGGGGCTGCTGGATGCGTTCTATGCGCGGCTGGACGCGGAGCGGCGCGCGTTGCTCGAAGCACATTTTGGCAAGACGGACGGATGGTCCGGTGCTGACCGCGCGCGACTCGAGAAGATGACGCAGGAGCTGGTGCAGAGGATTGTCGAAATGCCTTCGGGGCGGCTGCGGCAATCGCGGAAATTGAAGCGGCCGGTGGAAGGCCTGGCCGCGTTGCGCGAACTATTTGGACTCGATGATTCCGAACCGCATGGACCAGCGGGAAAGAGAAAATCGTGAAGCCGCTGCGGATCGGCTCGCGAGGGAGCAAGCTGGCCCTGTGGCAGGCGGAGCACATTAAAGACCGGCTGGCGCGCGAGTGCGGAATTGAATCTTCGATCGTGATTATCAAAACCTCAGGGGACAATTTTCAGTCGGCGGCAGTTTGGCAGGTGAGCGGCGCGGTCGGCGGGAAGGGGATTTTCATCAAGGAAATCGAGGATGCGCTGCTTGAAAGGCGCGTGGACATCGCGGTTCACAGCCTCAAAGATGTGCCTACGGAAACGCCGAGAGGACTGTGGATTCCGGCAATCACGAAGCGGGAAGATCCGCGGGATTGCCTCGTGTCGCGCGGCGGCGACACCATTGCGAAGCTTCCGAACGGCGCTCGCGTGGGAACGAGCAGCTTGAGACGGCAATCCCAGATGCGGCACTTTCGACCCGACCTCCGTGTAGCGGAGTTGCGCGGCAACGTCGACACGCGGATTCGCAAGCTTGAGGACGGCGAATTCGATGCGGTACTCGTCGCGAAAGCTGGCCTCGACCGACTTGGCCTGACCGGCAAAATAACGGAAATCATTTCCCCGGAGATCATGCTGCCCGCCGTGGGGCAGGGCGCATTGGCGATTGAAGCCCGAGATTCGGAGCCAGACATCCGGAAGGCGCTGGAGAAGTTGAATGATGCGGAGACGCGTCTGGCCGTGACGGCCGAGCGAGCGCTCCTCGATGAACTCGAAGGCGGATGCCAAGTGCCGCTCGGAGCTTGGGCGCGATGCGAAAATAGTTCGTTGCGCCTCGACGCGTGCGTGCTTTCCGCGGATGGCGCCGAATGCTTGCGCCGCAGTCGGTCGGTGGACGGCCGGAATTTGAGTGATGCCGAGTCTCTTGGCAGGCACGTCGCGAGGGAGCTCCTGGATGCCGGGGCGGATCGCTTGCTGCGATTGGCAGGGAGGAGCGTTGGTGAGGGCTAGCGGGCCACTTGCCGGGAAGCGCGTCGTCATCACCCGCGCGATGGGACAGGGCGAAGGACTGCGAATTCAGTTGACGAAAATGTATGGGGCGCAAGTGATTGAGTTGCCGTGCGTCGAATTCCGCGAGCCCGAGGACGCGACGGCGCTTGACGCGGCGATTCGAGCGCTCAGCAGTTTTTCGTGGATACTCTTCACCAGCCAGAACGCCGCGCGTTTTTTTTCTCGCCGTTGCCACGCGCTTGGCGTTGAATTCAAGAAAGTGTCCGCGCGGCGTCCGCGCGTAGGGGCCATCGGTCCGGCGACGGCCGAAACAGTCGCCGGAGAGGGATTCCCGGTCGATTTTGTGCCTCCGGCGGGGACAGGTCGGAATTTTGCGGGCATTTTCAAGGGTTGCGTGCGCAGCGTAGCGGGGCTTGAAGTGAAGGATCCCGTTGCGGAATTTATTCGAGGAGCTTCGGGATTGAAAATCCTGATTCCACGAAGCGACGTCGCGATGAGGGATCGCGGCGCGGCGGATTGGACCGAAGTGCTTCACGAGGCCGGCGCGGGCGTGACTGAAGTCGTGGCTTACCGCACGTGCATGCCGGAATCGCTCGCTGGGGCGCAGCTTGATGAGATTCGCGAAAAAGGCGCGGACTGTTTTGTTTTCGCCAGTCCATCGGCATTTGAAAATTTCGCAAGGTCGGTCGGCATTGACGATTTGCGGCGTTTCGGCGCATCATCCGTTTTTGCAGCGATCGGGCCGACGACGGCGGCGGCAATTCGGGGCGCCGGAGTTACCTGCGCAATTGAAGCCGCGGTTCCGAGCGCCGAAGGCGTTGCCGCCGCGATTTCTGAATATTTTGGCGGTTCCGCGAGGGCTTCGAGCGGCACGGCGCGAAATGAAGGAGTGAAGCACGCATGACGTTCCCAGTGCATCGTCCGCGGCGGCTGCGGCAGAACGAGGCGATTCGCAGCCTCGTGCGCGAAACGCAGCCGTCGACGCACGGACTCATCTATCCCATGTTCGTCTGCCCCGGCTCCGGAGTGCGCGCGGAAGTCAGTTCCATGCCTGGAATCGCGCAGCAATCGGTGGATAAGCTGGCGGAGGAAGCCAGGGAAGTCGCCGATCTCGGTATTCCGGGCGTGATTCTGTTTGGCTTGCCTGAACACAAGGACGAGAAGGGAACTGAAGGCTACATTGCTTCCGGGGTGGTCCAGCGGGCCATCGAGGCGATTCGCAAGGCGCGGCCCGAATTGCTCGTTGTCACTGACGTTTGCCTATGCGAATACACGAGCCACGGGCATTGTGGCGTCGTCGAAGACGGAAAAGTGGTGAACGATGCGACCGTGGACTTGCTCGCGCAGATGGCGCTCTCGCACGCGCGCGCAGGGGCGCATATCGTGGCGCCATCCGACATGATGGATGGCCGCGTGCGCGCGATTCGGACGAAGCTTGATGATGCAGGCTTTGCCGACGTCGCGATCCTTTCTTACGCGGCGAAATACTGCTCGGGTTTCTATGGCCCGTTTCGCGAAGCGGCGCAATCGGCGCCGCAATTCGGCGATCGGCGCAGCTATCAAATGGACCCCGCGAATGCGCGCGAAGCGCTGAAGGAAGTCGCGCTGGATTTGGACGAAGGCGCGGACATGATCATGGTGAAGCCCGCGCTACCGTATCTCGACGTCATTCATCGCGTGCGCGGGGCGTTCGATGTACCGGTCGCGGCGTACAACGTGAGCGGCGAATACGCGATGGTCAAGGCAGCGGCGCGGAACGGCTGGATTGACGAGAAGCGCGTCGTGCTCGAGATTTTTACTTCGATTCAGCGCGCGGGCGCGTCGATTGTGCTGACGTATCATGCGAAAGATCTTGCTCGCTGGTTGAAGGCCTGTTGACCCTGCACATGGCAAGTTCCTCACGCGAGAAATCGAAGACAATCTTCCGTCGCGGCGAGCAATCGCTTGTCGGCGGAGTGAATAGTCCTGTCCGCGCGTTCCGGTCCGTCGGCGGCGATCCGCTGATTGTGGAGCGCGGCTCAGGTGCGCGCGTGTGGGACGCGGACGGAAACGAGTACATCGACTATGTTTGTTCCTGGGGCGCGCTGATTTTAGGGCATGCGCATCCGGTTATAGTGAGCGCGGTGCAGGATCAGGCGACGCGCGGGACAAGCTACGGCGTCACGACGGAGCTGGAGGTCGAACTCGCCGAACGCATCAAGCGCGCGATACCCTCGATTGAGAAAATCCGCTTCGTCAGTTCTGGCACGGAAGCAACGATGTCCGCCGCGCGGCTGGCGCGCGGATTCACGAAGCGCGACTTCATTCTGAAATTCGAAGGCTGTTATCACGGCCACGCGGACAGCTTTCTATCCGAGGCTGGCTCGGGCCTCGCGACCCTCGGTATCGCTTCGAGCCCCGGCGTGCCCGATGCTTTCGCGGCGCTTACGCTGAATGTTCCGTACAACGATCTCGCGGCGGTGGAAAAGGCGTTCGTGGCGCGTCCCGGCAAAATCGCCGCAGTAATCGTGGAGCCTGTGGCGGCCAACATGGGAGTTGTGCCACCGGCGCCCGGATTTCTGTCCGGCTTGCGCGATATCACGAAACGCGACGGCGCACTGTTAATTCTCGACGAGGTAATCACGGGTTTTCGCCTGTGTTATGGCGGCGCGCAATCGCTGTACAAAATCGAGCCGGACCTGACGACGCTGGGAAAAATCATTGGAGGCGGATTACCCGTCGCTGCTTATGGCGGACGCGCGGAAATCATGAATCACGTCGCGCCGCTCGGCGAGGTCTACCAAGCGGGAACGCTATCGGGGAACCCGCTGGCGATGCGCGCGGGCATCGAGGCTTTGAAGGAGATTGAAAAGCCGGGCTTCCACGCTGAGCTGAACGAGAAGTCGGAGAAATTTGCGGAAAGGCTTCGCCACGTGATCTGTCAAGCAGGAATCGAGGCGCAAGTGAATGCCGTCGGTTCGCTGATGACTCTCTTTCTGTGCAGTGGTCCCGTAAAGAATTATTCTGATGCGAAAAAATCGGATACGCGCCGCTTTGCTTCGTATTTCCGCGCGATGCTCGACAGCGGAATTCTTATTGCGCCATCGCAGTTTGAAGCTTTATTCATTTCTGCGGCGCACACTCAAAAAGACATAGATCACACAATCTCAACCGTCGAAAGCTGTCTCCGGGCCGTAGCAGCAGTCTCCGCGGATTAAATTCAAATCCCACTCGGGAGGTTTCCATGATTCGAGTCCTCTATCGGTTCAAGGTCGCGATCGATCACGAAGACGCGTTCGTGGAGTCCTGGTCAAAGGCAACTGAGGAGTTTCGAGAGGAGGTTCCCGGCGCTTTCGGCAGCCAACTGTTCCGTTCTCGCAAAAACTCGGGGGAGTTCGTCACTCTCGCACGATGGTCCAGCTGGGAGGATTGGGAAGCGTTTCGGCGCGGCGTGTCACCGGCGCGCGACGCAGTCACAAGAATGGCGTCTGTGAGCGAGCTGGTATCGACCGAGACGTTTGATGAAGTTCTGGACCTATTGAGTCAGGACGCCATGATGGAGCGCCGACGCTGACCAGCTTTTCAGAACGAGATTTGCCGGCCGCCAGGAAATGCATTTCTACTGCGCAAGTTTGTCGATGGGCGGCGCGGCGAATTCATTTTTGAAAACCACACCGCCCTTCATGACGAATTTCACCTGTTCGAGCTGTTTGACGTCGTCGAGAGGATTCCCGGAAACGGCGATGATATCGGCGAATTTATCCGGATCAATCGCGCCAACATGCGTTGACCATTTTTCCTGCGCGGAGTCCATCAGTTCCGCGGCGTCGATCGTTGCCGCTTGAATCGCAGCCAGCGGCTTCATTCCGTACTGCACCATATATTCGAATTCTAGAGCCTGAGTGCCATGTGGAAACGGCCCTGCGTCAGTGCCAAAGGCGATCTTGATGCCTGCCGCGAGCGCTTTCTTGAAGCTGATTTCATGAACGCTCGCGCGACTCACTGTTCCACCGGAATCCTTTAGATCATCCTTTTCGATTGTCTTGTAGACGTACAGCGTCGGGACAAGCCAAGTTCCTCGCGCTTTCATTTCCCGCAAATCGTCGTCACTGATGTCGAGGCCGTGCTCGATGGAATCCACGCCGGCGACGATGCAGTTGTGCAGGCCGGGGTCGCCGTACGCGTGGCAGGCGACTTTGCGTCCTTCGGCGTGTGTTTCGTCGACGATGGCTTTGATCTCATCAACCGTAAAAGTGGGGACGCTGATCATCTTGCCGTCTTGAAAGTAAGATTTGTGTGTGCCGTAGATCTTGATGAAATCGGCGCCATACTTGATTTGTTCGCGGACGGCTTTGCGCGCGGCATCGGCGCCGTCAGCGATCTGGACGCCCGATGGCACCGTCACGTCGGGAGAATAGCCTTCGAGAGGATAGCCGCCGGTGGTTGAGATCGCGCGCGTAGCGACTTCAAGACGCGGGCCGGGAATCAGGCCGCGTTCGATCGCCGTCTTGACGTCCACGTCGCCAAACACTGCGCCCTCGGTTTCGCAATCGCGCATCGAGGTGAAGCCGGCGTCGAGATCCTTCTTGGCGTTTACGATGGCTTCGATCGTCCGGTACTGCCACGATTCCTTGAGGAGCTGCTCGTCGTAGCGTCCGTTGTCCTCGCCGGTGAGGAAGATGTGCTCGTGGCCGTCGATCAGGCCGGGCAGTACAAAAGCATTCGAGAGATCAACGACGTGTGCCCCACCCGGGACTGAGATTTCATCCGCCTTTGCAACGCGCTCGATGTGGTCGCCGTTGACCACAATGACCATGCCCGTCAGGACGCGGCCCGAGTGCACGTCAAGCAATTTCCCAGCGCGAATATATTCGCGTTCCATTCGTTGCGCGTGCAGGGAGCAGGGGATTAGGACAAGTCCGAGGAACCCGAAACTCGCGATTAGCCGACGCATAACGTCTCCTCCTCGCCCGCCGAATTGCCGGCGAGCGGCGCCGATTGTAATCCAAGTCGCTGGACTCAGCTCGCACTTTTAAATTCGAGTGCGGGTGGAATGACGGTCCTTCCGAACCATACATTGAACGACATGTCACCTACTTGAATAAATCTGCTTCGCTGGCCGTGCGTGGTTCCGATTTTGTCGTTCCAAAATTCATAGACTTACTATTTCGATATCCCATAGGCGTATCCAGCTTATGGAAGTTCATGTAAGTGTTTGTGATGTGTTTTTCTTCCAGAGATTTTCAGATTGCCATGTTGCCCTTTTATTTTCAGCACGTTGCACAGTTTATGAAAAATGAATGCAGTTTGGTGCTGCCCGTGCACAAGCGTCTCTTTCTGACGCGAGATTGTTCGGCGTTGTTCCTCGCGTCGAAGTTCATGAATGAAACGGAAATTGTGGAGGAAGGTGACATGAATTTGATTCCGCTGCGTAGAGTGTGCGTGCTTGCATTGGCGATTTTCAGTTTCGGTGCGGCTTCCGCGCTGGCACAAGTGCCCACCGGTTCGATCGTGGGAACTGTGCTGGACGCGCAGAAGGCTGCCATCGCCGGTGCGGATGTTACCGTCACTTCCATGGACACCGGTGTTAAGTACACCACAAAGACAGCCTCCAACGGGGGCTATGCGGTGTCTAGTCTAAACTTTGGCTTGTACAAAGTTGAAGCGTCTAAAGAAGGATTCAAGACCGCTACCGTATCCAACCTGAAACTGGATGCGTCCACTCAGCTATCCGTCCCGCCGATCACTTTGGAAGTCGGCTCGCGAACAGAAACGGTTGTGGTGGAGGCGGGGGCTTCGGAAGAAATTCAAACCACGAGCGCCGCGGTTGGAGATCAGATCGATAAGCAGCAGCTCGATAATTTGCCGGTCAACGGGCGTCAGCCGGAATCATTGATAGAGCTGGAACCGGGCGTTGCGTTCAACGGAAAGACCGATACTGTGATTGACGGGCAGCGCGTCGCGTTTACTAGCGTCACGCTCGATGGAATTAACATTCAGGATAATTTTATTCGTGGGAACGATACGGATTTTTCTCCCAACCAGATTTTCCTGAGCCAGACGGGCGAGTTTCACATCAACACGCAAAACGGCGACCCGTCGGTCGGGGGCGGTTCTTCATCGGTAAGCATTGTCACGCCTCGCGGTACGAATAATTGGCATGGAAAGGGCTTCTGGTACTATCAGTCAGATAAGTGGGATGGAAATCCTTGGTTCAACAACGCTTTCGGCGCTTCGAATGCTTTGCTGAATCAGAACCAGCGAGGAGGACAGGCAGGAGGCCCCGTTGTTAAGAACAAGCTATTCGTATATGGTTCTTTCGAAGAATTTAAGGCAGCTTCAACGACACTGCAGAATGCCACCATTTTCACGTCACCTGCAGCACAGGCCGGTTCATTTTCGTATCATACTGATTGCGACAACGTGACAATCACCTGCCCAGCGGGTGTAACTCCGGGTCAACTAGAAACGGTAAACCTGCTCACCTTTGAAAGTACAAACGGAAATGTCGTTTCCGGCCGCACGGTTCCGGCGGGTGGGTTCACGATTGACCCGACGATCGCCTCGCTCATTGCCAGGATTCCCAGCAACGCAGCCGTAAACAACACGCAAGTCGGCGATGGCATCAATACCGCGGGATTCGATTTTAATGCTCGCAATGATGCCTTGCTGAAGAACACGGGCGGGCGCGCGGACTATACGCCAACCGAGCACAACAGTTTTTCTGCGTCTTATTATTGGAATCGGCAGATATTCGATCGACCGGACATCGATACCAGCTTCAATACCGTCCCCATAGTGAGCAATTTCGACGGCATCAATTTTTTCTCTACGGGCTGGAGGTGGAGTCCTAACGCGAATTACACCAACGAGGTGCGTTTCGGGTTCGACCTCGCGCCGGCGACATTTAACACCGCGCAGAAGTTTGGCCCTTCGATTATCACGGGCACGGCGTTTACGAATCCGGATCCAAACTTCTTTTTCCAGGGCCGCAACACGCATACTTGGAGCTGGCAGGACAATGCGAACTTGCTCCGCGGAAACCACTCGTTTGGTTTCGGTATGCAAGTGCAGCGCGTGACGATAGACGCTGTAAATAACGCAGGTACGTCTACGAATTTTGCGCTTGGCTTCGGTCCGTCCAATGCTGATGCCCTGCTCGATAGCGACTTCTCGGGTGTGGCGCCGATTTCGACGAACGACTTGGCCGACGCAAATAGTCTCCTCGCAACATTCGGTGGCTTCGTAGGCACTACGTCTCAGACCTTTAACGTGAAGACGCCAACCTCCGGATTTGTTTCCGGCGCCACGCAAGAACGCAACTTGCGCCAGAATACCTGGGCGTTTTACGTGGGCGATTCCTGGCGTTACCGCCCAACACTTACCATCACCTACGGTTTGCGCTATGAGTATCTAAGCCCATTCAACGAAAAGAACGGTCTCATGCTGGAACCAATTCCCGGCATTGGCCAATCCGTGGAAGACACGCTGCTGTCGAATGCCACGGTTGGCTTTGTGGGAGGCAACTCCGGACGCCGGCCTTACAACAAGGACTTGCACGACTTTGGTCCGAATATCGGTGTCGCCTGGGATCCGTTTGGCAACGGCAAGACCGCTGTTCGGGCTGGCTATAGTATTCATTATGTTAACGACGACCTCGCGACGGCTGTGCTCAATGCAGTCAACGGGAACGCAGGACTTTCGTCAACCGCAGGCAGTAGCGACCCTAACGCTTCGTCAGGCGGCGCAACAGTGAGTGGCGTGAACGGCCTACCCGCTGCCCAGTTGGTGGCTGCCCCGCCGTTCGGGATACCAACTACTTTTGCTCAGAATGCGGCTAAGCTGGGTGTGGCGAACAACGCGGGATTTGCGATCTCTCCGAATCTAACGACTCCTTATGTCCAAGACTGGAATCTATCTGTCCAACGTGAAATCGGGTTCAAAACCACTGTTACGGTGTCCTATCTGGGAAACCACGCAACGAACTTGATTCGCGGTCTGGACATCAATCAGGTAATTATCAATCAGAACGGCTTGCTGAGCTCTTTCAACGTTGCGCGCAATAATTGCTTCGCGTCGATTGCAGCGGGAGGCAGTTGCAATCCCAATTTCAACGGTGCCGGTGGCGAACCACCATCGGGAATACTCTATGACTCTACCTTTTCCCCGTTCCTCACGAGCTCTTTCGTAACAAGCCGGCTGAAGGCTAGCGAAGTCGGTGACTTGGCGGACGTATTCCATTTTCTTGGAATCGAGGATTTTCCGGGACAGTTCACTGCCAATGATTTGATTCGCGGCGGAGACCTGATCGAGAACTTCTCAAGCTCCAGCTTTAATGCCGGAGTCGTGCAGGTTCAGCGCCGGTTCAGTCATGACCTGATTTTCCAAAGCAACTACACTTATAGCAAGGTTCTAGACGATGCTGATGGATCGCAGAGCAATTTTCTGCCCTTCATAGACAATTTGAACCCGCGGGCTGCACGGGGACGGGCCAACTTTGACATTACGCACGCCTGGAAGACGAACTTTGTTTATGCATTGCCGTTTGGTAAAGGGGAAAAGTTCGGGACGAGCAATGGGATTTTGGACCGCGTGATTGGTGGGTGGAAAGTCTCTTCCGTTGTGACTTTGCAGAGCGGTGCTCCGTTCTCGATTCTTTCGGGGCGCGGCACCTTAAATCGCAACGGGAGGTCAGGTCTGGAAACAGCCACAATCGGGATGAGCGCGTCTCAACTCAAAGACGCCCTCAAGCTATCTTTCCCGTCTACAATTTTCGGACCGGTCATTTTTAATCCAAGCTTTATTGGTTCGAACGGCCGGGGAGCCGGTCCTGACGAGTTAACCTGTGCACCTCTGGTGACGAATGGCTTCTGCAACCCCTTGCCCGGTTTCCAAGGCAATCTGTCCAAGAATGAATTCAACGGCCCGAAATTTTTCAACATAGACATGTCTGTCCTTAAGAACATCGCCATCCGCGAGAATATGTCGTTGCAGCTGCGTGGAGATGCGTTCAACGCGATCAATCATCCGACGTTCTTCGTCGGGGATCAGAATATCAATTCATCAGCATTCGCGCAGGTTGGCGGCGTTAATGGAACTATCTCCAACGGCGGCGGCGCGCGAGTGCTGCAAATCGGGGCTGAGTTCATTTTCTAGTTGGGCTGACTCGCTCAGATCGTCTCGACCTGGCGGGCCACGAGAAATCGTGGCCCACATCTTCTTACCGCCTTTGCGTCATCTGTAGCCTAATCCCAGAATCGTTCCGCCTCGGAATAGCTGTCCGCAAGTGCATACGCGCCGTATGCCCGGTGTCCGTTCGAGGCGCG
>DATEFX010000005.1:0-115962 GCA_035280405.1 Candidatus Acidiferrales bacterium
CGCACTCCAAAGCGGGCTGCGCCCGCGGAAAAGCGAACAGCAGATACCTCGTCCCATATAACCATCCGGGACGCAAAATGCGCGCAACCCGCTGCTACACGTGCAAAACCTAGTGCGTGCCCGGTGCGGAGGGAATGCACCGGCCGCTACACAGGCAAGGGCCAACGCGATTGGGGGCGCCGTGGCGTGACGAATGCCATTCACGCGAAACGGTTCTAGTGGTTGGGGAGGATGAGGAGCTTGAAGCTGCCGGCGAGCATGGGGCCGCGGCGGAAGCGCCGCTCGCGTTCCGTGGCATTCGGAGGCAGCGGAGGCGGCGGGCCGAATTTCGCCGTGACGGTATAGAGCGTGTGAGTGGAGGTGTCGCACTCCATGGTGCGAGCGCCGAGGTCGGTCTTGACATTGCCGAGCACGGTAAATTTATCGGGCGAGTCTTCGTGGACGATGGTGATGTCGCCTTCGCCTTCGGAAGCGAACGCGAGTTTGGGGCCCGGGTCGAAACGAACGGCGTCGTTGCCGCGGCCGCCGATGGGGAGAGACGCGACGACTTTGCCGGCGTCGGGATCGAAGACGACCATCACGCCCGAGCCATTTTCACCTCCGCCGTGGCAGCCGATGAAGATGCGGCGCGTTTCAGTGTCCATGGCGACGCCGGAGGGACCTTCGCAAGGAGCGAGCGGCCACGAATTGACGACCTTCAACGCGTGCGTGTCGATGTCCACAATAGTGCTGAGATCTTCCATGACGTTATAGAGATGGCCTTTGCCATCGGCAGCGGCGGATTCCGCCGCGCCCGGAATGTCGATGACGCCGGCGACTTCGCCGGTGGCGGCGTCCACGGCGACGTCTTTTTTGCCGTGGGTGAGGCCGAAGACGCGATCGGAGGCGGGATCGTAGACGATGCCGTCGGAGCCGCCGATGGGCAGAATGATTTGCTTGATGATGGCGAGCGTCTTGGGATCAAATTCCGTGAAGCTGCTGACGCCTTCCTTGCCGCCGCTATTGCCGGAATTGCTGGTGAAACCGTGAGCGTCCTTGGCGGAGATGACGACGCCATGCGAGCGAGGAGTGGGAGAAAGTTTGCCGACGATTTGATTGGATTCGGTGGAGAGGACCAGAATTTCGTCGCTGTGAGAGACGAAGAGGTGATGGTTCGCTTCGTCGATGCCGAGATAGTCCCAGAAGCCTTCGTCGGGGAGAGCGACGGATTGGGCGAGATGATAGCCGGCGACGACGTCGGACATTTGCGGCGGAGGCGGAGGTGGCGGCGGAGCCGCAGATTGCTGGGCGGCGATGCAAACGAGCGCGGCCGCGGCGATGGCGATGATGCTGAGAATTGCGTTGCGCATGAGAGTCCTCCAATGAGAGATGTGTGACGCGAAGAGAGGGAAACAGGTTTCGCGTAAAATTGAGAAGAGCGAGCAGCAGATCCCCAGAGCATGACATTCGGCTGGCCCGATAAATTCGGAGGGGCTCGGTCAGCGGCGGAAAGGCCCCGACCAAGAACATCGGGGTAAACGCCGCGGCCCGCCACGGCGGGCAGGCGTCGAGTTCCGGCGAAGCGGACCGCCGCCCCGACAAAGAGCGTCGGGACGCACAAACCGCGCACTCCACAAAAAATCAGAGAGCGAGGAAATTTTCGAGGAGGCGGAAGCCGACGGCGGTGAGGACGGACTCGGGATGGAACTGGACGCCTTCGACGAGAAACTCGCGGTGGCGGAAGGCCATGATGACGCCGTCGGAGGTCTGGGCGGAAATCCGGAGGCAGCGCGGAAGGGAGCGGCGTTCGACGATGAGCGAATGATAGCGCGTGGCTTCGAAATCCTGGGGGAGCTGGCGGAAAATCGTGCGGCGATCGTGATGGATTTTGCTCGTCTTGCCGTGCATGACTTTCGCGGCGCGAATCACTTTGCCGCCGAAGGCTTCGCCAATGGCTTGATGGCCGAGGCAGACGCCGAGAATCGGAATTTTCCCGGCGAAGCGCTGAACGAGAGGAACGCTGACTCCGGCTTCGCGCGGCGTGCAGGGGCCGGGAGAAATGATGATGCGCTCGGGGCGAAGGCGGGCAATTTCGTCGAGGGAGATTTCGTCGTTGCGGCGGACTTCGAGTTTCTCGCCCATCTGGCCGAGATACTGGGCCAGGTTGTAGGTGAAGGAATCGTAGTTGTCGAGGAGCAGGATCATTGTGGTTCCATTGAAATCCTCGAAATCAAGACTGCAAAAACGAAAAGCAGATCCCTCGCAGCGCGAAAATCGCGGGCTCGGGATGACAACGCAAGACCAATGCGCCGCAAGAACAGGATGTCAACCGAGCCAATCATTGTCCGATTTTACTCCCGTGGGCCATTTCGAGGGCGACGACGACGGCGCGGGATTTGTTGACGGACTCCTGATACTCCTTGGCGGGGACGGAATCGGCGACGACGCCGCCGCCGGCCTGAATATGGACCATGCCGTCTTTCGCGACGAGAGTGCGCAGAGCGATGCAGGAGTCGAGATTGCCGGAAAAATCGAGATACAAAATCGCGCCGGCATAGATGCCGCGGCGAGAAGGCTCGAGTTCGTCGATGATTTGCATGGCGCGGACTTTGGGCGCGCCGGTGAGAGTGCCGGCGGGGAAGCAGGCCATGAGCGTGTCGAAGCAGTCGACGTCTTTGCGGAGACGGCCGCGAAGAGCGGAAACGAGATGCATGACGTGGGAAAAGCGTTCGACGAACATGAGGCGCTCGACGCGGACGGTGCCGTATTCGCAGACGCGGCCGAGATCGTTGCGGCCAAGGTCGACAAGCATAATGTGTTCGGCGCGCTCCTTGGGATCGGCGAGGAGCTCCTTTTCGAGGGCTTTGTCTTCTTTTTCGTTGCGACCGCGCGCGCGCGTGCCGGCGATGGGGCGATAGAAGGCGTCGCGGCCCTGGATTTTGACGAGCATCTCGGGCGAGCTGCCGACGACGGCGAGTTCGCCGAGGCGGAGGAAGTACAGATACGGCGAGGGATTCACGACGCGAAGGCCGCGATAGATTTCGAATGGATCGGCGGAGGTGCGCGCGGAAAAGCGCTGGCTGGGGACGATTTGAAATGCGTCGCCGGCGCGGATGTATTCCTTGGCGCGGCGGACGGCGGACATGTACTGGACTTTCGTGAAATTCGATGTGAGGCGGAGAGGCGCGCGGGAATTCGACTTGCGAGCGCGAGGAAGCGGGGCTTCGAGCTGGCGGCGCATGCGGCGGATTTCGCGCACGGCAGACTGGTATTTCGAGCGGAGGCTGCCCGGGCCTTCGGTGAAGACGTTGCGAACGATGCAGACGCGATGCTGAACGTGGTCGAAGGCGACAAGGCCGAGGAAAAACATCATGACGGCGTCGTCGACGTGAAGATCATCTGCGCCGGTGACGGGGATGCGCTCGATCTGGCGAACCATGTCGTAAGCGAAATAGCCGATGGCGCCGCCGACGAGCGGCGGCAGTCCCGGAAGAGAAACGGCGCGATAGCGACGAACGAGTTTGCGGAGGGTGGCGATGGGATTGGCTTCGAATTCTTCGACGCGCGAGCCGCGTTCGATAGCGCAGGAGCGGCCGCGCGAGCGGAAGACTTCGCTGGGATTGACGCCAAGGAACGTGTAGCGCGCGATGTTTTCGCCGCCTTCGACGCTTTCGAGGAGGCAGGAATACTTCGCGCCGCGAGCGAGTTTGAGATAGGCGGCGACGGGCGTGAGGAGGTCGGCGTGAATCGTCTCGTAGACAGGAACGAGATTGCCGCGGCGGGCGAGGCGATGGAACGATTTGTAGTCGGGCTGGATCATGTCGTTTGCGTCGCCGTCTCTTTTGCGCGTAACAGACTACAGGATTTTGCCAGCTTGCTTCAGGGGTTAAAACCCCTAAATAAGCTGAGCTTTATGGCGGGGCGAGAGCCCCGACCTCGTAAGAACACTAAGACCCTCAGCTGCTAAAGCCGCCGGCTGTTGGATACCGCGTATGGCACGGCTGCCCTTCGAATTCACTCAGGGTAAAAAGCCGTGCCCTGACGAAGAAGACCGTGCCACAACAGGCAGTGCCACCTTTCACTACTCAGCGCACAGGCTGAGAGCCGGTGCCACAGTAGACAAGCCACGCCCTCCCAAAGCCACGCATGCGTCGAAACAATCCGTTGCCGCGGCAAGGGCCGGGCGAGCTTACCGACAAACGGCGTCGGGACGAGTAGAGCGTAGAAGCCGCACGGCCATTGCACGCGTTGCGGCAAGACGATTCGCGACGCTGCGCATCGCGCGGGCGACCCGAGGGTCGCCCCTACGAAAGAAACAACCGCAAACCGGCCGACTTATAGTCGCCCCCTAGTTCGCCGATTCCTCGCGACGCAATGCTTCGATGACGGCGGCGCGCATGGGCTTTTCCGGGGCGCGCTCGCCCATCCAGATTTCCCACTGCGCGATGCCCTGAGCGAGAAACATCTCGAGGCCTGAAACCCTTTCGATGCCGCGGCGGGCGGCGAGTTTCAAAAGCTTCGTCTCGCGGGGGCGATAAATCAAGTCGAAGACGAGACGGCAATTCAGTTCGCGGGCGTCGAGGGGCGACGCATCCTCGCGCGGAGACATGCCGACGGGAGTGGCGTTGACGATGGCGTCGAAAAATTCGCGGCGGAGCGCGGAACGCGGAACGAATTCGCCATGAACGGCGCGAGCGAGTTTCCGGGCCCGCGCGGGACGACGGGCACAGACGGCGACGCTGGCTCCGGCGGACTGAAGCGCGAAGGCGACGGCGCGGGCGGCGCCCCCCGCGCCGAAAATCAAGACGCGGCTGCCGCGAAGCGGGATGCGGCGTTCAAGGGCGCGAAGGACGCCGACGTAATCCGTGTTATAGCCGAAAAGCTTGCCGCCATCACGGACGACGACGGTGTTGACCGCGCCAATGGCGGCGGCGAGGGGGTCGCAACCGCCGAGATGGCGGAGGATAGCCTGCTTGTGGGGGAGAGTGATGCTGAAGCCGCGAATGCCGAGCGGATCGAGCGCGGCGAGAAAATCGCGCAGATCCTCAACGTCGAAAGGGAGGTAGACGGCGTTGACGCGGCGGGCGTGGAAGCCGGCGTTATGAAGATGCGGCGAAAGAGAATGGGCGATGGGATGGCCGATGACGCCGTACACGCGCGTGTGACGACCGAGGCGAGCGGCGCGATAGAGATTTTTCATTTCGCCGAGCGAGAGCTGGCCCGGAGCGGTGGCGGCCTCAACGGGCGCGTAGGCGAGGGCGCTGCCTTCGCGAAGGGCAAGAATGCGGGCGGGAGTGGCGGCGTCGCCCATGGGGACGGCGATGACGTTGCGCGCGCCGCGAGCGAGACGAAGGACGCGGAGGGCATCCGAGAGGGACTCACATTGGGAGGCGATTTTGATTGCGGCGAGGCCGTACTTTGCGCGAATGCTTTCTAGCGCGCTCATGCGAACGCGCAAGGATTTTTCGGATTGCGGCCGGCCGAAATTGTGCCAGGAGAGGATCCAGTTCCCACGCCGGAGATGCAGAGCGAGAGCGAAGCCGGAGATGCGGGACAGGGCTTCGACTTCGAGATCGCACCAGCGGCATCCGGCGCGAAGTGCGGAGCCGAGCAAGGCGAGCTGCGTGGCGGCAGGGCCGTCGAAGCGCCCGCCAGCGTCGCGATGGCGGCAGGTGGCGATGATGGTGGCGGAAGGGCGCAAATTATTTAGGGCGGCGAGAAATCTGTGGCGCTCTGTTCCGTCGCGGAGCCAGTCGAGGCGGAGTTCGACGGTGCGCGTGGACTTGAGCGCGCGGCGGAGCTGGCGCAAGGCATCGCGCGCGTTGAGCGCGGCGACGACGGCGCAGATGCGATCGTTGCCGAATGTTGAAGCTGTTGCTATGAGTTTATCCGCCATAAATGACGTCAAAAACGAAATGCAGATTCCCCGCCCGAGGCGGGCAAGCTCATCCCCAAACACTGGGGGCTCCGTCCGGCATGCGCTCGGGACGGCAGCGTAAGACAAATGCATCCGACGAGGCCCGCAGGCCGCGCAAACCTGACAGGGGAGCCAGTAAGGATGCGTTACCGATAGGGAAAACGCAATGTCGCAAAGCCTTGACCGTGCTCAGGGCGTTTGTTAGCTTGGATTTATCGGGTTGATTCACTGGCGATCCGCCGGGGGACAGGCGGAAAGCAAGACAAAAGGAGTGGAATCCATGCGCAGAACCGTCATTGTACTGGGATTGTCCGTGATTTTCGCAGCGTCAGGGGCCTGGGCACAGGACCAGCCGTCGGGCGCCAGCGCGCCCGCCACGAGCGCGCCGCCGACTACGATGCTGCCCGCGACTACGCATGGAGACCTGTATTGCTCGGGAATCGTGACCTCGCAGCACGTGCCGACTTCGACGCAAATCATCACGGGCGAGCAATCGAACGTGAAACTGACGTTTTCCGAAGGCGACTACGTCTACCTGAACCGGGGCACGAGCAAGGGAGTGAAGCCCGGCGACGAATTCAGCATCATCCGCAACGTGGACGATATCAGCGGAATTCCGTGGTATACGGGGCAGGACGATCAGCTCCACGGAATGGGGCAGACGTGGACCGACATCGGGAGAATCAAGGTGCTGATCGCGGCGAAAAACGTTTCCACGGCGCAGGTGGTGGATTCCTGCGACTTCATGCTGCGCGGGGACGTGGCGGTGCCGTATGAGGACCGTCCCGTGCCGGCAGTGAAGTCCGAAAAGGATTTCGACCGATTCGCGCCGCCGAGCGGCAAGCCAAAAGCGAGAGTCGTGTACGGCAAGGGATTCTCGACAGAGTCGGGCGACCACGACATCATCTACGTGAACCAGGGCAGCTCGAAGGGCGTGAAGGTGGGCGATTATTTCCGGATCTTCCGGTACATCGGGCATCGCGACGACACGGTGTTCCAGACGCCGGACGTTGCGCTAGACGTTTACGGCTACGGTTCGGCGCCCGGCGGATATAACTGGAGCAACCTGCCGCGGCAAATCATCGGCGAAGGCATCGTGCTGCGGACGTCGCCGAAATCCTCGACGGTGCTGATCACGTACAGCCTGAGGGAAATCTTTGACGGGGATTACTGCGAACTCGAGTGATCGAGGCGCGCGGAACCCGGATTCGCGCCGGCGGAATTTGAGTCGCGGAATTCGGATTCCGAAAAAATCTCCGCGGTAAAAACTTCGATTCGAGTTTCGGGGTCCTTCCAAGCCTCGGGCTCGAGACCTCCTTTGCGGCACGTTTCCTCAAGAAAGCGCTCGCGCGTCCAGCGATGCTCCGCGGCGACTTGCGGCAACAGGACACCACGCAGATGGCCCCGCGAAATCAATAAACCGTGCCGGCCGGGCTCGACCTGATCTGGCAAGGCGATTTCGAGCGCAGAAAGCACGGAAATTTCGATCTCGAGGTCGCGCAGTTCGTCGCGTTCGACGGGCGAAAAGCGCGGGTCTTCCATGGCCGCCGCGGCGGCGCACTGCGCGACGACTCCGACCAGTGGCTCTTCCGATTCCATCCTTCCGATGCAGCCGCGAAGGCGCCCGCGAAGGCGCAAGGTGACGAACGCGCCGGAGGGCACGGCCAGCGCGTCCGCCGGAGATGACACGCGCAGTTCGCGCCGCTCGAGGACAATCTGAAAGATCGCTTTGCGCGCGACGGCGAGAAGGGCGCGCTTGTCTTCGCTGCGGAGCGGGGAGCTACGGAGCGGGGACATCTTGGGGATTCTTCTTCTGCTCGAGAATCAGAGCGATGCGGCGGCGCTGCTGGAAGCGATCGTCCACCTGACTCCAGAACAGCTTGAAGTAGTGGACGGCGGAGACAACGGCGCTGATGACCACGAGCCAGAGCATGATGAGGCCGAGGAGGCGGAACTGAGTGTGAGTGGCCGCGAGGATGACGATGCAGCCCGTGATGACCTGAAGGACCATCTTCGCTTTCCCCAGCGTGGTGGCGGGGATGACGAGACCCTCGGCGGCGGCGATATTGCGCAAGCCGGATACGACGAATTCCCTGCCAATGATGATGACGACCATCCAGGCTTGCACCAATCCCATGGCGACGAGCGAGATGAACGCGGCGGAGATGAGAAGTTTATCGGCGATGGGATCGAGCAGGATGCCGAGCGTGGTGATCTGGCCGCGCTTGCGAGCGAGGTAGCCGTCGGCGGCGTCGGTGGCGGCGGCGGTGAGAAGAATCAGAACGCCCCAGATTTCGAAATGGACGGGCAAGCCCCAGAAATTCCAGTTCGGCTCTTTCGTCAGGAGGACGACGACGAGAAGAGGGACGAAGAAGATGCGGAGGATCGTCAGGCTGTTCGGGAGATTCATTTCAGCCTCGGCCTAAAATGCCCCGGTGCGAAGAGCCACCGGCCCAGGGAGGTACAGCCAATATAGTTCGGGGATTGGCCGGAGTCAATCGAGGCGGAGCCGCGATGATGAACGATTTGAATTTTGAGACTCGTCTCACGATTCAGAATGTGCAAACGAATCCACGATGCGCGCGGGGAAACGAGACGCGGTCGCGAATGGTGAATGGAGGGGATGAGAACGCGTGCGAGTAGTTCTTTCCCGCGTATGGCGCAGGGGCGCAACACACGGAAAAGCTGGATTACGTGAGGCTTGCGGGCGTGGCTGTGAAAATCAGGCAATGACCGTACGGTGTGCCGGGACTGAATGATTTTATACAGTCGCAAACTGAGCGCGTCCAGAAGCCTAACGTTTTCAGCAATTTACATTCTTTAGAAGAAAGAAAAATAGCGCGTGCGAAGCGACAAAAACGCCTTAAGTGCCTTGTTTTCCGCAAATTCCACAAGATTATCCACAGACGAGAAGGGCAGAAATGTGGAATTTTTCGGCATTCCACGGGACTGAGATGAGCCTCTCAACACGCGCCGCAGTTGGGAAAAAAGCGAACCAAACAGCCGCGCCCGTGAGCGCGAACTAGTTCGACCGTTCCGCGAAAGATTCGAGGCGGGAGGCGAGCGATTCGGGAATCTCGGCTTCGATGCGCATGTGGCTGTCGACAACCTCAGAATGAATGACGCGGCCGCAGGCGAAAATCATGGCGAGTTCGCGAGAGTGCGCCATGGGAAGGCGGAGGCGGCGCGAAACAATCGGATCGACAGGCATTGCGGCGTCGAGGCGCGAGCGCAAATCGTCGAGGCCCTGGCCGGTCTTTGCGGAGACGAAGATGCAGCGCGCGATTTCGTCCGCAGCGCGGGCCTCTTCGAGACGCCTGGCATCCTCGGGCGAGAGCAAATCCATCTTGTTAAAGATGCGGAGGCGCGGACGATCGGCGAGTTCGAGTTCGCGGAGAACTTTTTCGACTTCGGCGTCGTGCTCGGCGTGCATGGGATTCGAGATGTCGGTGACGTGGAGAATCAGCGCGGCTTCCTGGACTTCCTCGAGCGTGGCGCGGAAGGCGGCGATCAGATCCGGCGGGAGATCGGCAATGAAACCGACGGTGTCCGAGAGCAAAACGCGGCGGCGCGAGGGGAGGCGCACGGCGCGGACGGTGGGATCGAGCGTGGCGAACATTTTCGAGGAGGTGTAGACCTCGGCTTTCGTGAGCGCGTTGAAGAGCGTGGATTTTCCGGCGTTCGTATAGCCGACAAGGGCGGCAGTGCCGAGCGGGACGGCCTGGCGCGCGCGGCGGCGAAGAGCGCGCTGGCGGCGGACCGTCTCGATGGTGCGCGAAATCTTCGCGGCGCGGTCGCGAATGCGGCGGCGGTCGGTTTCGAGTTTCTGTTCGCCGGGGCCGCGCGTGCCGATGCCGCCGCCAAGACGCGAAAGTTCTTTCGAGCCGCCGGTGAGGCGCGGCAACATATAGTTCAACTGGGCGAGCTCGACCTGAAGCTGGCCTTCGCGGCTGTGGGCGTGGCGCGCGAAAATATCGAGAATCAACTGCGTGCGATCGATGACGCGGCAGTCGGTGCCGCGTTCGATATTGCGATGCTGCACGGGCGAAAGATTGCGGTCGAGAATGATGAGGCCGGCGTCGAGGCGCTCGGCTTCGTGCTTGAGTTCTTCGAGAACGCCGCGGCCAACCATGGTGGCGGAATCGAGGGCGTCGCGGAGCTGGAAGCGGCTGCCGACGACGCGGGCGCCGGCGCTACGCGCGAGTTCGCCGAGCTCGGCGAGGGATTCCTCGCCGGTGAGGCTGCTGGAGGCGACGCCAGCCCGTGGCTTGCGTTTCAGGGCGACGCCGACGAGGAGGACGCGCTCGGCATTTTCCAGGGTGATGGCGGATTTCATCGTGGCAGGCGGTGGAGAGATGGCGATTGCGTGAGATTCACGGCGTCTCTTCGGATTCCTCGATGACTATCATAAGCCTGCAGCGGGCCGAGCGCATCCAGACAAAAACGCGGGCTGGAGCCGTGGTGATGGTCAGGGCGAGCGGGCGGGAAATTCGTCGAAATTTCGGCTTGTGAAGCGGTTGCGGTCACCCTTCGGCAAGCTCAGGGTCAAATTCGTTGGAAACTAGGGACACAAATCGAGGTTACAGTAAGAAAGTCTACGCCGAGGTCTAAAAATTGTCAAGTCCTTTATATGCAACAAAAAATCGTCCAAGGTAAAAAAGTGTCGCCGGGGTGAAATTGGAGTGATTTTGAGGCCTGATTTCGCCCCACAGCAGCCGCAAGAAGCGGAGGGCAGTTACATAAATTATGCAGCGAAAAGGCAGAGAAGCAACTGCAGATTCCCCGCCACTCGCCACGGCGAGCAGGCGGCGGGCAGGCTCGACTGCGCTCCGCGGCACGGCAGGCCGGGCACGAAGGGAGTCCGCGGGACTCCGCTGGGAATGGCAGGCGGTGCTTGTAGCAGAGCGGCGCACCCATTTGTGCGAAATGGTTCCGTAAGGGCGCCCACCGCAGAGGCGACGAGAACGCGGAGAAAGCACAGAAATGACACCTGATGACTGTGGCTGACCGCAGAGCCGAGGTGAGGAGCTAAGGGCTTTCACCGCGGAGGGCGCAGAAAATACGGGACTATGTCTCTTGGCTGGCGAGGGCGGAGGCGGCCAGGATGATGCGTGAAAGTACCGCGGGCAAGTCGGGGCCGGAATCGCGAAAGGCGGCGTCGCGGGTGGCGCGGTCCACCCACCCGATGTAGGCAAGGAGCGTGGCGCCGGCCCACTCCTCGGCTTCGCGGGGATGGAAGCCGATGGCGCGGAAGATACGAGCCAGATGGGCGAGGCGGCGCTTTTCGACTTCGCTGACGCGGCGGCGAACGGATTCATCCTCGCGGGCCCAGGAGAAGATTGCCAAGTCGAGGCGGCCGTATTGCGGCCGGGAGACGACTTCGAGGAGGTTGGCCCAGTTCTGGGCGGCATTACGGCTTTGTTCGCCGTTCCCAATGCTCCAATCGCTTTGCTGAGCCTCCCAGCTCGCCAGCATGGCGTCCAAGAGGTCCTCGCGATCCTTGAAGTGCCAGTAGAAGCTGCCCTTGCTGATGCGGAGGCGCTTGGCGAGTGTCTCGACACGGACGGCTTCGATGCCACTGGAACTCAGGACATCAAGCCCGACACCGACCCAGTGCTCGCGGTCAAGTCTGGTGGATTTGGCTTTGTGGCCAGGCATGGGCACCTCGAAGAGATGGGGACACCATACTATACGGTATGGAATTGTGCAACAGGAATCGATGCGGGGGCGAAATATCACAGTACAGCGCGTATGTTCAGGTTCTGAGCTTGCTCTGCAGCAGCTCAAGAGCGTGAGTCAGGCTTGCCGGGTCATCGCCAAACCATTGAAGCCAATGGACTTCCGATTCCTTGCGGAACCAAGTGAGCTGGCGCTTGGCGTAGCGGCGCGTGGTCTGCTGGATTTCGCGAATCGCCGCGTCGAGTTCCAAGCTGCCCTCGAGATGCCGCCGAAGGTGCGAATAGCCGATGAAACTGAACGGCTTTGCCGAGGCTGGGACTCCCGTCTCGATAAGCCGCTTGACCTCGGCGAGCCAACCTGCGCCAAGCATCTGCTGAACGCGCGCGTCGATGCGCGCATAGAGGGCGTCGCGAGGGGGCGAGAGGCCAATTTTCGTGACGGCGAAGCCCGCGAGGCCGACCTTGCCCTTGCGAAAAAGCTTCGTGACGCGCTCGCCGGAGAGGACGCAGATTTCGATGGCGCGGATGGCCTTCTGAGCGTCGCGGGGAGCGATCTTCGCGGCGGCCTCGGGGTCGAGCTTGTGAAGGAGGCGATGCAAGTACTCCGGGCCATGCCGATTCAGATGCTGGCGGAGGCGAGCGCGCAGCTCTTCGGAGCGCTCGGGAGCTTCCGCGAGCCCTTCCAAGAGTCCGCGAAGGTAAAGGCCCGTGCCGGCCGTCATGATGGGGAGTTTGCTGCGGCTGGAAACATCGGCCAGCACGGCGGTGGCTCTGCGGCGATACTCGCCCGCCGTGAAGACTTCGTGGGGCTCGACGAGGTCCACGAGATGGTGCGGGATGCCGCTCTGCTGCTCGCGGGGGACCTTGCCCGTGCCAATGTCGAAATGGCGGTAAACCTGCGTGGAATCGCAGGCGAGGACTTCCCCGCCGAAGCGCTCGGCGAGATGGAGCGCGAGCGCGGATTTGCCGGACGCCGTGGGGCCAAGGATGACGATGAGGCGCGGCAGGGCGTTCATCCGCGAGAAACTCCGTAACGAATCAGGAGATAGAGCAGGACCGCCAGCGCGAGGATGAGAGCGCCGAGAATCTGAGTGCGATTCAGTTTCACTGGTAGTTGTAATCGAGCGGCAGGTTATACAGGAAAATGATGCGCAGCTCGATGTAAGGGCCGGAAAACGCCTGCGGAAGCGGCTCAAACGGATTCGAGGCCGTGATGGCGGAGCGGGCGGCGCCATCGAGCGCGTTTTCGCCGGATGTACGGACGAGGAACGGCTCGGTGGACGGGAGGTCACCATTTCGCATGATGTGGAACTGGAGGGCGACGACGCCTTTTTCGCCCATCTGCGCGGAGACGGGCATGACCGCCTCCCAGTTCTGCTTCACGCGCGCGAGAAGGCGCGTGATGTAACTGGAGAAATCCACGCCTTCGGTGGGCGTGAGGATCTGGACGCCGGCGCCGAGCAAACCTTCGCCACCCTGGCCGCTGGGCGGGAGAGCGCCGCGCGGACGAGGCATGGGCGCGGAAAAGGCGGCTGAATTCGAATTCTGCGCGCCGTCGCGAAGAGCGTTCTGGGCCGACTGCTGCAAGGCCTGCTGCGGCGAGAGGTGCGGCAACTGCAGATTCAGAGAACGATCGGGCTTGGGCTGCATCATCTGATTCAGAGGGTGAAACGCGGGCGGCGGCGCCGGTTGCGAGGCTGGCGGCGGAGGCAGCGCAGGCTGAGCCGGCTCGGGCTGCGGAGGCGCGGAATTTTTCGGGCCGGCGAGAGGCTCCGGCGCGGGCGGCACGGGTTCGAGCTGCTTCACGACGCGAGGATCCAGCCTCATGCGATTGCTTGGGTCTTCGAGTTTGGGTTTCGGCTTGGGGACTTCCTTTACGGAAGGCGGGAGAAAGACGCTCGAGAGCTGCTGGCGCGCGAGATCGAATTGCTGGTCCGGTTGCGTATTCTCCGTGAAAAGCTTGGGCGCAAGAAGGACGAACAGAATCACGGCCACGTGGACGATCAAGGAGAAAGAGCGCGAGAGCCATTGCCAGTCGCGGGCGCGCACATCGGCCTTTTCAGTGCTGACGAGAAGATTGATTTCGCCCGTGGTGAAGAGATCCGGCTCGATGACGTCTTCGAACAGGAAGGCCGGAAGAGGCGCGGCAGGCGCGATGGGGACATCGCTGCTCAATCTCGCATCTGGCGGGATGACGACGCGAGTTTCGAGGACGGCGAGCGGAACGTGGGAGGGGATCGCCGTGGTGGATTCCAACTGCTTCACGGGCATATCGCGGGGAATGAGGATGCGGCCGGAGAGGACGCCGAGCGGCAAGTGCGCGGGGATGGACGTCTTCGCGTCGAATGGAGCGGAGGAGGTTTCCGACGGGACGACGGTGCGAACGTCGAGCGTGGACGCGCGGCTATGGCCGTTGACGCCCGGAGACTCGGGCTTGACTGGCGAAAGCTGAAGCGGAACCAGGGTCCGTTTAATCATCTGGGATTCGACACCGCGGCGACGCCCGGCTGAACGCGCGCCGCATGTTCGAGAATGCCCTGCATGACGCTGTCGGCGAGTTCGAGGGCGCGCCTGCCTGCCTCGCCATCCACGAGCGGCGCGGTGCGGTCGCGCACGGCCGCCAAAAACGAGCGCAGCTCAGCCTTCAGCGGCTCCTCGGGCTGCGTGGGAACTTTTTCGAAATCAATCGCGGGCTGGGCGCCCTCGCCGACGACGCGGACGCGCACAACGTCCTGGCGCGTGTAGTCCACGGAAACGTATTCGTGCGCCTGGAAAAAGCGAAGTTTGCGGACGCGTTCGGTGGAGACGCGGCTGGCGGTGAGATTGGCGACGCAGCCGGATGCAAATTCGATGCGCGCATGGGCGATGTCGACTTTATCGGTGAGGACGGGGATGCCGACGGCGCGAAGGTCGGCGACGGGCGAGGCGACGAGAGAAAGGAGAATATCGAGATCGTGAATCATGACGTCGAAGACGACGTCAACGTCGAGGCTGCGCGGCGAAAAAATGCCGAGACGATGGACCTCGAAAAACAGCGGGCGCGAGACGATTTTTTTCACGGCGACGACGGCGGGATTGAAGCGTTCGAGATGGCCGACCTGAAGAATGCGGGCGTTGCGCTTCGCGGCGGCGATAAGAGCGTCGGCTTCGGCGAGCGTGGAGGTCATGGGCTTTTCGACGAGAACGTCCACGCCGCGCTCAAGAAGCTCGGTGGCGAGGCGCGCGTGGGAGACCGTGGGCGCGGCGACGCAGGCGGCGTCAATCTGTTCGATGAGTTGATTGACGTCGACGAACGCATCGGTGCTGAATTCGGCGGCGATCTGGCGGGCGCGCTCGGGATCGGTGTCGTGGAGGCCGATCAACTCGGCTCCGGCCAGTTCGTGGAGAACGCGGACATGGTTGCGCCCGAAATCGCCGACACCGATGACACCAACGCGGATCTTCTTGTCGCTCAATGTTCCCCTTTTCGCGCCGCTACGTTCTCAGATGCAATTTCCGGGTCCTGCGGCGAAAACGCCTGAATGGCGATGCCGGCGGCGTCAGCGGCGGTGAGAAGCTTCTCGCGGTCGAAGAGGAGCGTGCGGCGGGCGTCGACGGCGAGGGCGGTGGCGTGCGAGCGCTGCATGACTTCGATGGTGCGAAGGCCGACGACGGGCACGTCGAAGCGCATGTCCTGCTGCGGCTTGCTGACTTTCACGACGGCGATCCGCTTCCCATTCGTAAGACGCGCGGCCCGCTCGATGGTTTCGTCGGTGCCTTCCATGGCTTCGACGGCGACGCAGGCGCGATCGCGGATGACGACGGTCTGGCCGAGGTCGAGGCCGGCGAGGCGGCGGGCGACTTCGCGGCCGTAGGCGAGGTCGGCGGCTTCTTCGGCGTCTGGGCGACGCCTGGTGAGGACGCCTTCTTCGGGAAGCAGAGGCGCGAGGAAGGCGGTGGAATCGACAAGATGAATGCCTTCGCCTTCGAGCAATTTTGCGATCGCGCCGATAAGAGAGTCCGTGTTCTTCTTCGGGAGAGAGAAAAGAAGCTTCGCGAGCTTGAGATCGGGGCGGATGGCGCTGAAGATCTTGTTGTGCTTCACCTGACCGGCCATGACGGCCTGCGTGACGCCTTCCTTGTGGAGCAGATCGATGGTCTTGCTGAGTTCGCCGAGGCTGACCCAGTGGAGGCGCGAGGCTGCGCGTTCGAGTTCGGGCGAGGCTTCTTCGCGGATGGCGATGACGGCCATGTCGATGCCGCGGCTGCGAGCGCCTTCGAGGACGAGAAAGGGGAACTTGCCGTTGCCGGCGATCAGGCCCCAGCCATTTTGTGCCGGGATTTGGGTTTGTGAGGGCATGGGCAATTCTATTTCTTAATCAGGCCGCGCTCGGCGGACTCAATAAATTGGATGAGAGCGGCGACGTCTTCGGAGCCGTTGAGAGTTTCACGCATGCGAGCGAGTGCCTGAGTCGTGTTCAATTTCGAGCGCAGGAGCAGGCGATAGGCGCGTTCGAGCGTCTGGATGCGCTCCTTCGTGAAGCCGCGGCGCTCGAGGCCAATGGCGTTGACGCCGTAACAGCGATTGTTGCGTGGCATGGCGACTTTCGAATACGGCGGAACGTCCTGCGTGACGGCCGTGAGCGCGCCGACGTACGCGTGGCTGCCGACGCGGCAAAATTGCTGCACGGGAGAGAACGCGCCGAGCGTGGCGTAGTCTTCGACGGTGACGTGGCCGGCGAGAGTGGCGCCGTTGATGAACAGCGTGTGGCTGCCGACCTGGCAATCGTGGCCGACGTGCGCGTAAGCCATGAACAAATTGTAGCTGCCGATGCGCGTGGCGCCGCCGCCTTTCTTGGTGCCGCGGCTGACGGTGACGAATTCGCGGAATTGATTGGCGTCGCCGATTTCGAGAGCGACGCGCTCGCCTTTGTAGGAAATGTCCTGCGGATCGCCGCCGAGCGCGCAGAAGGAATATAGATGATTTTCGCGGCCCAAGCGGGCGGGGCCGTGAACTGTGGCGTGAGCGTCGAGGATGGTGCCTTCGCCGAGGTCGACGTCGTCGCCGACAACGGCGAACGGGCCGATGCGCGAGCCGAGGCCGACGCGGGCCCGGGGCGAAACGACAGCGCGATGGTCAATCTCACTCATGCGAAATTTTCAAGTATCGCGATCCACCATTTTGCACATCAGAGTGGCTTCGGCGGCGAGTTCGCCACTCACGGATGCCTTGCCGGCGAGTTTGCAGAACGAGCTGCGCCAGGAAAGGACATCCACTTCGATGCGCAATTGATCGCCCGGGACGACGGGGCGGCGGAAACGCGCGTCGTCGATGGCGACGAAGTAGAGGAGCTTTTTTTCGCGGTCCTCGATTTCCTGGAGCAACAGAAGGCCGCCGGTCTGCGCCATGGATTCGATGATGAGCACGCCGGGCATGATGGGCTTGCCGGGAAAATGGCCGGCGAAGAAGCCTTCGTTGATGCTGACGTTTTTCACGCCGACGACGCGCTTGAGGCGCTCCATTTCGAGAATTGCGTCGACCATAAGAAACGGATACCGGTGCGGCAAGATTGCCTGTATTCCGTTCGTGTCCAAGATCATCAGTGCCCTCGACAGGCCGCATGCCAGGGAGGAGCCGCGGCGCGCAATCGAAACATTTTATACGAAAGAGAGGCGGGGCTGAAATTTTACGAGGCGAGAGGTGCTGATTCCGAGCGATCGTTGTTTGGGCCGGGGAAGCAAGCGCGCGAGGCCGAGCCGCCGCGTAACGATCGGCGAAACTGAGGATGCGGAAGGCGCGTCCAAAGGCACAGAGTTTGACGGGGCAGGCGCGGGGGATTAAGCTGTCGCGCGCTCGATATTTGGTGATGGGTCAGTTTGAATTTTGAGTCCTTTCCCCCAGGCTCGACTGGCCGTCGACCTGGGAGGCCCCTTTTTGTGTGACGATCAAGAAAATTCAAACTGACCCATTGCCCGAATTTGCATTTAGTCTGATGGTCTTACCGGGGAGAATCCGATGAACTCAGTCCGCCGTTTTGGCTTGATTGCACTCCTCTCGTTAATCGCGCTGCCGGTGATGGCGCAAGAGCAGCCATCGTGTCCGAGACTGTTCACTTTGATACCCGCGGCGGAGGGCGCGGCAACCGTGCAGAACGAAGCGCACGGCCTCGATCCGGCCGATTTGGACCGCTCGGCAAACCCGTGCATCAGTTTTTTTCAGTTCGCGGACGGCGGATGGGTGGCGAAGCACCCGATTCCACCAGCGTATTCGAGCTGGGGGACATTCAATGACCTGCTGGACCACAATCAGGCCGTGCTGCACCAGATCCTGGACGAAGCGGCGGCAAACAAAGATGCCGCGCCCGGATCGAACGAGCAGAAAATCGGCGACTACTACGCGAGCTGCATGAACGAGGCGGAGATCGAGAAAGAAGGCGTCACGCCGCTCGAGCCGGAGTTCAAGCGCATCCGCGACATTTCAAATCCAGGGCAGCTCGAAGCGGAGGTCGCGCGGCTGCAGAGCATGGGCGTCGGCGTAATGTTCCGATTCGGCTCGACGCAGGACTACAAGGACAGCACGCAAGTGATCGGCATCGCGGGACAGGGCGGACTGGGACTGCCGGACCGCGACTACTACGTGAATCCGGACGGGCGTTCGCAGAAGATTCGCGCCGCGTACGTGACGCACGTGGGGAACATGTTCAGGCTGCTGGGCGACGAGCCGGAAGCCGCGGCGAAAGAAGCGCAGAGCGTGATGGACGTCGAAACTGCGCTCGCGAAAGTCTCGATGACGCGCGTCGAAATGCGCGACCCGATGTCGCACTACCACAAGATGGACATCGCGGCGTTCCAGGAGATGACGCCTGATTTTTCGTGGAAAGCCTACCTGCGGGAGATCGGCTATCCGGACGTGGACGCGGTGAACGTGGCGCAGCCCGATTTTTTCAAGGGCCTCGACGAGCAGCTAAAGTCGGTTCCGCTCGGTGACTGGAAAACGTATCTCCGGTGGCATCTGATCGCCACTGCGGCGCCGGCGCTATCGTCGAAATTCGTGGAAGAGAATTTCGATTTCAACGGGCGGACGATGACCGGCGCGAAGGAAATGCTGCCGCGCTGGAAGCGCTGCACGCAGGCGACGGCCCGGCAACTGGGCGAAGCGCTGGGACAGAAATACGTCGCACGGGCGTTTCCGCCGGAGGCGAAGGCGGCGGCGCTGAAGATGGTGCACAACCTGATCAGCGCGCTGCACGACGACATCCAGACGCTGCCGTGGATGAGCGAAGAGACTAAGAAACAGGCGACGGAAAAGCTGGGCCACTTCATGCTGAAGGTGGGATACCCGGACAAGTGGCGAGATTACTCGGATTTCAAAGTGGACCGCGGTCCGTACGTGGAAAATTATTTGCGCGGCGACGCGTTCCGATTCCGGTATGAGATGAACAAGATCGGCAAGCCGGTGGACCGCGGCGAATGGGGCATGACGCCGCCGACGGTGAACGCGTATTACAGCTCGACGTACAACGAAATCGTTTTCCCGGCGGGCATCCTGCAGCCGCCATTTTTCGATCCGAAGGCCGACGACGCGCTGAACTACGGCGGCATCGGCGCCGTAATCGGGCACGAGATGACGCACGGCTTTGACGATGAAGGACGCAAATTCGACGCGGACGGCAACCTACGCGACTGGTGGACCGCGGAGGACGCGAAGAATTTCGAGGCGCGAGCGGAATGCGTCGAGCACCAGTTTGACAGCTACGAAGTGCAAACCGGCGTGCACGAAAACGGGAAACTCGTGCTGGGCGAAAGCATCGCCGACCTTGGCGGGCTGACGATTGCGCTGAAGGCGTTTGAGAGAACGCCCGAGGGGCAATCGAACGATAAGATCAACGGGTTCACGCCCGTGCAGAGATTCTTCCTCGCCTGGGCGCGGACTTGGGCGGCGAGCCAGCGGCCCGAGGCGGAGCTGCTGGCAGTGAAAACGAATCCGCACCCGCTGGACCGCTTCCGCGCGTTTGCCGCGCCGTCGAACATGGCGGCGTTCTGGCAAGCGTTTGGCTGCAAGGCCGGAGACCCGATGGTGAGGACGGGGGATCAGGTGTGCCGGATTTGGTAGAGCTAATGAAGGCCGAGACGGCCAATCCAACGAAGACTAGCCTCAGGGGTTAAAGCCCTTGAGGCGCTTGGGTCTTGCGGCACGGCTTCCCGGTAAAGACGACCGGGACGCATAAAGCGCGAAAGCCGGGCCGCCATACTGCCCACTGTTGAGATGGATTCCAATTACTTGGACTTCAGGGCGCGCTGCTTCTTGTACTCCTCCCAGGTGAGCCAGATGACGGCGGCGTCGAAGACGGTGAGCCAGATGAGCCACCAGGACGGCGCGAAGGTCATGCGATAGAGCTGATACAGGATGAATAGGAACAACAGGACGATCATCGCGGGATAAGCCCACATGCGGTTAAGCCACAGGGCCACGACGAGAATCACCTTCGAGAGGCCGTGCGAGACCAGGTAGAAAAAACCGAAATGCTGCGCCTGGCCGTTGAACTGGTGCGCCAGGCTGAGAAGATGCGTGGCGATGAAGTCGTGCGGGTCACGCGAGAGGGCGTGCTGCGTGAGCGCCGCGACCCAGGCGTTGACGCGCACGGGATTTGCGCCGAGAAGCAATACGCCGCCGATGATTTCGAGCAGGCCGTCGAGCCCCTTGAGCGTGATGGTCGTCTGAAAGCTGCGGTCGAGAAGCGATGTGCCCTTGAGGATCTCCATGACGTCCGGATGAGACTAACACGGCGCGACGCCGGAACGCACGCCGCGATGTTCGCGGGTAGTGAGTCCGTTTCCCAGTGGCCGAGAAGTCCGAAGCTGATCGCAGGTCGCTGTCCGATTTCGCGACGGCTCTCTCCCGCAACCGAACAATTTCTGACCACGTCTTCTTGTTGACAGGCTGATAGGCATAGATACCACGGCGACTTAACAAAGAAGAAGTTCGGGTGACTATCTGCTCTTGGATCGGCAGATTCCAAGGATATACTCACGCAGGCGCTTTGACCGTTCACGTGTTGCTTCCGGGAGGACCTGCTATGAAACGACCAGCCCAGAGACGAAATTTGTGGTCATCACGCACTCGGATTCTTAAGAGCCCTGTTGTGCCGATGGGGGTTGCGGCCTGTGCCTCGCTTATTTCCATCTGGGCGTTAGTGTGCAGCACTGCTCTGTCGCAAGAACGAACCCCGCAGCCCGAAGAACCGGCTGAACAAGTCTATAAAAACATTCAGGTATTCAAGGGATTGCCGAACTCTCAGTTGATGAGCGTCATGTTCTTCATGGAGGGGTCGCTTCAAGTGAACTGCGGCCATTGCCACGTTTGGGAGGACTTCTCAAAGGATGACAAGCCCGCCAAGCAAACCGCCCGCAAAATGATTCTCATGGTGCGAAAACTGAACGAGACGCAGTTCGGCGGCCGGCAAATGATCTCCTGCAATACATGCCATCGAGGACAGACCCCGCCGATCGCCCCGCTGCCGTTTGCGGAAATGAAGGAAGCTGGCGCGGGTGTGTCCGGATCCCAGACCGCGAGCGCTGCGCTGCCAACGGCGGAACAGCTCTTTGCGCGAGACTTGCAGGCCGCAGGCGGCAAGGATGCCATCGAGAAAATTCACACGCGGGTGATGAAAGGGACACGATCCTCCTCGGAAGGCTGGAGTTCGCCAGTTGAGATTGAGCAGGAAGCACCGGATAAATGGAGGGACAGCTTCAAAGTCCAAGCGCAGTTCGTGGGAGTGTTTGACGGCTCGCATGGCTGGCACCTAGAGGATCAGGACGTCATTGAGGTAAAGTCCGGAGATCTGGCCAATCTGAAGCTAGATGCTGAGTTTTACCGCGACCTGAAGCTCAGCGAGATTTTCAGCAACGCTCGGACCACTGGCAAAGCGAAAATCAACGGCAAGGATTCGTACGTGGTCGAAGCCAAGTCCGCCGAAGGGGAGCGGAGGCAGCTCTATTTTGACGCCAGCACAGGATTGTTGATGAGGATTGTCCGTTTTGATCCTTCACCCTTTGGGCCGATCCCCAATGCATTTGATTATGCCGATTACCGGGAGATGGATGGAGTGCAGGTTCCCTTCTCGATCGGCCATCTTCGACCTGATTATAGCCTGGTGGACAAGTTCATAGAGATCGAGCAAAACGTCCCTGTCGCCTCAAAGACATTTGATAAACCAACTGTGCCGAAGAAGCCGTAAAGAGCTGTCTCCTCATAATCGGAATTTGCCGGAGTCCGTGGCAAGCTCAGGATAAATCGCTGAATTCCTTTGAAGGATGCAACCGCAGGGGCGCGGTGGGAATCGAATTGTTGATTAGCTGATAGGGAGCAGGCGGCTTGCCCGCGCGGCTTCGATACCCTAAACTTCCGAGACGCCATTTCCGGGAATGGCCCTGCGCAGACGGAACCGGCCACGTTAACAAGATGATGGATACCAGACTGCGTCCCGAGCTTGCTACAGACTCCGGCATAAACAGCCCACAAATCGTCGCGCGGACGATCGACGCGGCGTCGCTCGAGCGCGCGAAGACGTTTACGCTCGAAATTGGGCGCGAAGAGGCGCGAGATCACTGGGACGGAATGCTGAGCGCGATAATCGTGCTGGGATTCATCGTGGTGGTCTTCGAGGTGTACCGGCTGGCGGCGTTTGATCCGCTGGTCGCCGTGGCGGAGCAGCACCAATGGGCGAAGTTCATCACGCGGCCGAGCATCCTGTGGACCATCATGGGCACGGTGCTGCTGGGATTCCGCACGATTTTCTGGTTCCGCTACCGGCCATTCCCGTCCAAGACGTTTGACGATGCGCCCACGATGACCCTCATCATCCCCGCGTTCAACGAGGGCGCGATGGTGATGAAGTCGATCGAATCGGCGGCGCTGGCCGTCTATCCGCACGACCGGCTGGAAATCCTGGTAATCGACGACGGCTCGACGGACAACACTTGGGATTGCATCCAGCGGACGGCTGCGCGATTTCCCGGACGCGTGACGACGATTCGGTTCGCGCAGAACCGCGGGAAGCGCGAGGCGCTCGCCGAAGGATTCGCAAAGGCGAAGGGAGACATTGTCGTCACCGTGGACTCGGACAGCGTGGTCGAGCCGCGCGCGCTGCTGGCCGCGGCAGGGCCGTTTCGCGATCCGGAAGTCGGGGCCGTCGCAGGGAAAGTGGCGGTGTACAACCGGCGGCACGGAATCATCCCGCGGATGCTGCACGTGCGGTACATCCTGTCGTTCGATTTGCTGCGCGCGGTGGAGTCGTCGTACCGCACGGTTTACTGCTGCCCCGGCGCGCTGACGGCGTACCGGACGTCGGTGATCCGGCGCGTGTTGGAGCGATGGTCCACGCAGACTTTCTGGGGCGTGCCGTGCACGTACGGCGAAGACCGCGCGCTGACGAATTTCATCCTCGAAGCAGGATTTCACACCGTGTATCAGAGGTCGGCGGTGGTGCACACGGTGGCGCCGGAAACGTACGCGAAATTGTGCAAGATGTTTTTGCGCTGGGACCGGAGCTACATCCGCGAGGAGATTCGGTTCCAGTCCATCGTGTGGAAGCGGCCGCTGGGAGCGCGGTGCATCGCGCTCGCCGAACGGTTCATCACGAATTTCCGCTACCCGGTGAATTACGCGGCGCTGTTCCTGCTGGCGTACCTCGTCTTCGGCAAGCCGCTGATTTTCGTGAGGCTGCTGCTGGTGATGGGCGTGATGTCGTTTTTCAATGTGCTGTATTACCTGCGGAGCGAACGCTCGATGGATTTTCTCTACGGCGTGCTCTACAGCTACTTCGCATTCTTCGCGCTATTCTGGATTTTCCCCTATGCGTTTTTGACGCTCCGCGCGCGGTCGTGGCTGACGCGCTGAGGCAATACTACAAATACTGACCCGCAAACCCAACCGAAGCTGGTGGTGTGTATGGTGAGTGTTTTTCCTGGTTTCCAGCCCAGGTGCGAAGGGCCGGAGAAGGCCAAAAATAGCTCTTGACATATTCCCATATGGGAATGTAATGTTCTTTCCGTGCCACGAGCTGCCACAACTTCGGACACCTTCAACGCGATAGCGGAGCCGCGCCGGCGCGAAATTCTGAATTATCTCGCGCTCGAGGAACGCCCGGTCGGAGACATTGTTGTTACCCTGCGACTGGCGCAGCCCTCCGTCTCGAAGCACCTTCGCGTGCTGCGCGACGTGGGCCTGGTCCGTTCGCGGCGCAAGGGGCGGCTCATGCTCTATCGCACCAACGCCGATGCCATCCGGCCGCTGCACGAGTGGAGCAAGACTTTTGAGCGGTTCTGGGGTCATCAACTGTTACGGATCAAGGAGCGCGCCGAAGCAGGGGCGCAGAAATCCAGTCCATCAAGGCCAAATGACAAGGAGGAACCATGAGTTCAGCGATACAAGCACCGTCAATTGAAAATCTGATTTTGAACATCACACAGGACATGCAGGTGCGAGCGCCGCTCGACGCAACGTTTGCCGCGCTGCTCGAACAGCTCGGCCCGGGCAGCGACACGCCGGAAGGCAAACCACTGCCCATGAAGCTCGAGGCGTGGCCGGGAGGCCGGTGGTATCGAGACCTCGGGGACGGCGACGGGCACTTCTGGGGCACGGTGCAGGCCATCAAGCGCCCCGCGTTGCTGGAAATCTGCGGGCCCCTCTTCATGTCTTACGCAGTCGTCTCCAATATCCAATACCGGCTGAGCGAAACCGAGGGCGGCACGTTGATCGCTTTCCACCATTTCGCGCTGGGCGCGATTCCGGCGGAAATGCGGCAGAATATCAATAAGGGCTGGACGCACATCCTTGGCCGGACTCGCACACGCGCAGAATCCGCCCGCTGAGGCGGATCTGAGCGTGCGAAAATTGCATGTTCGCTGCGCCAGACGGCGGAAACGGGCGAGGCATGCTGCATCCAGTCGCTTGGCGCAGCACCGAGTTGGAGCAAAAACTTTGCGAAAAGGGAGGACAAACAAATGACGGCAACCATAGAACCGATTCTGAACGAATTGCGCGAGGAGATCCCCGCGACGCGGCGCATCCTGGAGCGCGTCCCGCAGGACAAGCTCGGCTGGAGGCCGCATCCGAAATCCCGGTCACTCGGCGAACTGGCCATGCACATCGCCAATATTCCGGGCATGGCGGAACGAGTCGCGACGACGGAGGAGTTCACTCCCGGCGCGCCTCCCCCAGCGGCCAACAGCGTGGAAGATATTCGCGTCGCATTCGAAAGAAATGCGCGCACCGCCGAAAGGGTCCTCGGCGATATGACCGAAAAGGTGGCGTCAGGAAGCTGGCGGCTCGTCTTCAAAGGCAAAGAGATTTTCCGCAAGCCCCGGCATGCCGTCCTGCGAACGAATCTGCTGAACCACTTGTATCACCACCGCGGGCAGCTATCCGTCTATCTGCGGCTGCTGGAAGTGCCGGTGCCGGTGGTGTACGGGCCTACGGCGGACGAAAATCCGTTTGCGTGAGAAAGTCAGGATGGTGCTGAAGAGCTCAACAAGACTTACGCAGCGGCTATAGCTGCATTGATTCGGGGCGGTTTACGGCACGACTAAAGTCGTGCCCTGACGAAAGACAGGCGTCGTGTCCTCTGCTCTAACGCTCCGACCCGCTAGCGACCAATATGCCGGCTCATGTCCTGTGCTATTTCAGATATTTGGCGTACCAGGCGAGGTAGCGCTCGTAGCGGTCGCGCTGGTAGCTGGGTCGCTGGATGCCGTGGAATTCGTTGGGATAGATAATCATCTCCGTGGGAATCCCCAGGCTCTTCAGCTCCTGATACATATTTTGATTGCCCTGAATTGGGACATTGAAGTCCTTGTCGCCGTTCAGCCAGAGCGTAGGCGTCTTGATGCGATCGGCATGAAGGAACGGATAGGAGATTTTTTCGTATGTAGCCCAGGCTTTCGAGTTCCATGGCGGGCCGATTTCGTTGTCGTACTGAATGATGTATTGATCGGTGCCGTAAAACGCCACGGTGAAGCCCGTGCCCGCGCCGCAAGTGGCGGCCTTGAAGCGCTGGTCGCTGGCGATCATGTAGTCGGTGAGGATGCAACCGTAGCTCCAGCCGCCGACGCCGAGATGATCGGGATCGGCGACGCCCATCTGAATGACGTGATTCAATCCCGCTTCGAGATCCTTCACTTCATCGTCGCCCCAATCGGCGGCGATGGCGCGTTGATACGCCTGACCGCGGCCCGAGCTGCCGCGATAGTTGACGTTGAGGACGGCGTAGCCATTGGCGGCGAAGATCTGGCGCTCGAAGCTGAAATCATGAGAGTCCTGGCCGTTCGGGCCGCCGTGAATGCGCAGGAGGAACGGGACTTTGCTGCCGGCAACATAGCCGACCGGATAGGTGAGAAGGCCGTGAGCATCGTTGCCGTCGGAGGCTTTGAAGCTGACGTCTTCGGTCTTGCCGAGCTCGAGTTCCGAGAAGAGCGCGTCGTTCTGATGCGACAATTGGCGCAGATTGCCGCCGCTCCATGAGTAGACTTCGGTGGCTTTTTCGTCGCCGCCGGAAAGGCCTGCGAGACAGCCGCTGGAATGCGTCAGGCTGCCGATGACGATGGGCGGCTCGAGCAGGCGCTTGATACTGTGGTTTGCAACGCTGACTTCGATCGGATATTCCGAGCGATCATCGGATTCGAGGACGACAACGCCGCGACCATCGTCGGTGAAATACGGAGATGAGACGCGGCGATCGAGCTTGTCGGTGAGAATCGTGGCGGGGCCAGAGCCGTCCGAGGGGACGATGATGAGGCGCGGCATCCCGTAAGCGTCCCACTTGATTTCGTCACCGAGCAGGACGGCGATCCACTTGGCGTCAGGACTCCATGCCGGACGGCCCATGACGCCGCGCGTGGGAAAATCGCTAATTTTCTTCTCCGTGGCGCCCGGCTGGGCGTCTGCGACGTAAAGCTGCTCCGTGGGCTGGCGATCCGGATCCGGCAGATGATTGCTGAAAAACGCGATGCGCGAGCCGTCGGGGGACCAGACGGGACTCGATTCATCGAAATCGCCCTTGGTGAGGCGCTCGGTCTTTTTCGTGGCGACGTCGAAGAGATAGATGTGCGTGTGGATGCCGCTCAGAAGATAGCCCTGAACGTCCTGCTTGAAATGGTAGCGATCGATGACGAGAGGCAGCGGCGCTTTTGTCGAAGGCTTCCCGGGTTCCACGCCGTCTTTTTGATCTTGCACTTCTTGCGGAGAAAGGTCCTTGAGCACCAAAGCGAGGCGCTTGGAATCAGGCGACCATTCGAAGCCCTGCAGGTGCAATTTGGTGTCGGTGAGTTGAGTCGCCTCGCCGCCGTCGCGATTGAGCAGCCAGACTTGATTGCCCTTGGCCGGGCCCGGGCGGCCGGACGTGAACGCGAGGTATTTGCCGTCGGGAGACCAGCGAGGCGAGCCTTCGGACTCCTCGCTCTCGGTGATTTGGCGTTCCCCGGAGCCGTCGGCGGCGGCCATCCAGATGTGGGAATTGCGCTTGTCGGCCTTGACGTCGGTGGCGCTGACGTCGTAGGCGACCCATTTGCCGTCGGGAGAACACTGGGGATCGCGGACATCGCGCATGCGCGAGAGATCGCCGACGGTGAGATGGCGCTTCTGCTGCGCCTGAACCGGCGCGGCTGACAGCAGAAGACACAGGCTGACAGCGCCAAGGACGCAGATTCCCTGCAATTGCTTCCCTGCTCCGGCGCGCGACGATGCGGCTATATTCGAGACTGCGCATGATTGCGTTCGATTCATTTTTTCTCCCCCAATGTTCACAAATCGCAGACTTGCGGAGGGCTTTCTATAATACAAAAGGCGGAAGTATCCAAGGCCAATTTTGGCGAAGGCAGGTCAGTTCATCGGCAGCACCGTGATCGCGGGCAGATTTCGCTTTGTAAGCGCTGTCCCGTTCCAACAATCTTTGCACTTGCATTCCCCCCTGCCCGAGGTTGAACGGCATCTCACGTAGAACACTGAAATTCACGCAGCGTTCTGGTCGACGAGCACCGTTCGCGCTCCGCGACGCACGGGGATGGAGTGAACACGGGAACATAGGCAGCTCCGCGGGCCGAAGCTGGTGGGCCTGGGGAGAGTCGAACTCCCGACACGCGGTTTAGGAAACGTTTTTAAGCTGTTTAGCTAACTTGTTGTGCGGAAGGCAGAAAGTCCTGCAACCCTTCTCACATCAAGAATTTGATTCGATGCGGCAAGTTGAATTGAGATGTGGCGAGCTTCGCTGAAATCAATCGGGGGTCCCCACAAAAGTCCCCACAGGGCCGTCCAATTTGGCTCCGTGCGCGCCGCCATTCGCAGAAAACCCAGAACCAAAACCTGCGACTTTAGGAGGTTCAAACGTCGTATGATCTCGTGCGCAGACTGCGGGGGCAGATCAGCGAGATGCGTGGTCAGTGCGGTGATGGCGGTGGAAGCGGTCGTAGGCCCACGCCAAGAGAAGGCAACCCAGCCCAACCAATAGGCCGAGATCAAAATCTGAAAATTTGGCGGCATCAGCTCGCCACACGAGACAGGACAGGTATGCGGTCAGCGCGATACGATCCAGGGTCGTTGGTCGATTTTTTGTAAACCGATACATCAATAGGATTGATGCGATGCAAAAAAACCGAGCGCCGCCGCTTCTGGGCGAGGAAACGGGGCGTGAGGGGCATATATGTCCTTTCCCGTTACGAGCACGATGGCACTTTTTACGAAGCCGAATAGCATGTAACCGGCGAATAGTTGCCACCAAACCCCTGCGGAAGACAGGAGCGCCGCCGCCGCTAGCGCAAGCTCTGCCCACCCGATCGGCTCAGCCCACACTACGTAATGAGGCGGACCCGCCGACCAGGCGACCCTGCCCATTCCTGCACTTAGGAGCATCCCTCCGATCAGAAACAAGCCGAAACCGATACCCAATCGTAGCCCGCTCTTAACCTGCTTTCTCGCTGCTTGGCTCATATCCGACCGAGTGACTGTCCCCTGAATTCCTCTCACTACGGAATTGCACAACCAATCGCTCCGCACCTGTCAGACCGGCATCGGCCGCCAACCTAAGTTCGGCGACCCCTGAGAGCCCCTCCTCAGCCACTTCAGCGCCGGTCTTGCCCAAAATCATGGGTGCGGGCCCAGTCACTCCCTCAAGATTCAGCGAGGTAATTGACGCGGTTCTTCTTCCCGCAGTCATCACCGTACCGACACCACCTGCAAAGGCCCTTGAGCCTCCTTCGCTGAAGAACAAGCCAGCGGTGCCTTCACTAGCGTTTCCGAATGCGAGATTCGCAACGTCATTCCCGGCTACCGCTTGCGCGTGGCCACCCAAAAGAGTGCCGGATATGCTGTAGTTTCCGGAATTCGCTGCCATGCACGCACTGAAGGTTTGGCCCGGCTGTCTAACACCGAGTGTGAATCCCGGCGATTGCGGCCTCTCATACGGCCACTCACTCTGTCCGTTCATTGTGGCTCTGAGAGAAAAACATCCAAAAAAATAGGCCAGCGAGTGAAACAATCCATAACCAGCCAAGGTGAATTGAACGAAGAAACGGCTCGATTGTGGGGTCGTACGCATACGCAGTGATAACGAGGAGGACGAAACCCAAGACAGCCACAGAGGGCCGACTTTTCAACAGGGACCAACATCCGTACCCGAACAAGAGAATTAAATAGACTCCAAGTAAGCACCACCACAAAAACAAAAGGTGTCGCCGCACCAAAGCGGGCATAACAAGATCAAGCAAAACTATAAAATAAACCGAGACGGCCACAAGAGCGCCCAGAGCACCGAGTAGAATTTGACGGGTTCGGGTCATTGTGGAGCTCCCGGAGGCTCTTGCATACAAGTCGTAACTTTATCCATGAAGCTGTTTTGTATATTTTGAATGGTGCGAGCGTCGCTAAGAGCATTGCCAACGGCCCCTATCACTGCGCCGGTTACCGCTCCTGCGGCCACGCCCCATCCTCCAAATTTTAGGAATCGGCGTGCGCTCAATGCGCCAAATCCGGCACCAATGACGACTCTTCCAATCAGCTTAACGTCAGCGTATCCCGCGAACGTCTGAAGCTCTTTCTTTACCCCAGCGTTCGATTGGTCAAAGCATTTCTGCGCTTGTGGTGATAGGCCCGGTGATTGCGGCTGGGACGGCCCGCTGCCAGGATCGATGCAGTCATAACCACCGCACAGGTCGCCGGGAGCTGGCCCGAGGTTTGGGAAATCGAGGCTGAGGGTGTCTGGGCACGCAACCGTATCGGTCAACGTATTGGTGAAGCACCCTGGCGGATACGGCGAGCCACGGCCAGTGGGTACCCAGGGAAAACCTAGTGGAGCGTGGGACACAACTCCAACGCTCGAAAGTTCAGAAACCCACCCGCAATCCGTGGAGATACCATCGAGCGTGCAACTGCCGCCAGAAGGACCTGCGATCACCGCAGGCTGATTCGGGCCATTGGGATTAAATCCAGACGGGTCAATGAACGCGAGCGGATTGTTCATCACGTAGGCATAACGATTCCAGGATTGCGGGTTGGCGGGATTCGCGGCGGCAACGCCTGCCGGGTCGGGCGAAGGCCAGCGGCCCTGAATCCCATATTCGCGATTCATCGCATCGTACAAGTTCGTCGTCGTGTCCTCGTTGTTCCCAGCGAACGATGTGTTTGTCACGCCCGTCGTTCCCGCTACCGCATATTGCTCCCCAAACGGCGCATACGCCAGATCGTTGTACATCGTGCGCAATGACTCCGTGGACGCAAACCGCGAACTCCCCAGCCAGGCTCAAGTCCGTAGTACCAACTGAAGAATTGCCCCCAATCCAGCGATTGCGGCAGCAGCTGTGGCGCATGTTCCCCAGTAAGACAGGGTTGATGCACCTCGTAGTGCCATTTCAATTTCAGGTAAGGGTTGCCTCTCCGAGTCAAAGAAATATCTGTCGTGCAGCTTTCTGTGCACGTTAAGCGTCCGGCACCAGTTTAGGAGAACTGTAACGGCCATCAGAGCTATCCAGATGCAGGCGAGCCAGGTAATTCTCTGATGATCGACGATGAGCATGCTACATGCTAATGCTATCGAAATAATAACCAGAATCGTGCATGCAAGAAACTGTCGAGACCTATGCGGCGGCGTTGCGAACACCTCCGCTGACTCGAATGTGCCCTGCTTTGCCGTTATCCAGGAATTCATTCCCATAGCTTCCTCTTTCCATCAGTGACATGTAAATACATCTACCAATAGACTGATGCCCCCTATGGCCCAACTAACCCATCCCGCGGGTGCAGTGATGACGCCAGCCTGAGCCATACCTCCCCAAGTGAGCCCATAAATAGCAACCACCGCAGCTCCGGCACAAATGTTCCAATGATCTGAATGATCTTGTGGTGAGATCGATACTACTCTTCCACTTTTGCTGTCCACCTCGAAGGTAAATCCCGGAGGCACCCACTGCCCGCCCAGCGGATTTTGAGGCGTGATCGGTAGGTCGCTACACTCCTGCTGCTTCATGAAGGTGTTCACGGTATAACCGGTGTAGTTGCCGCTGGTTCCAAAATTTGCGATTACGCATGGGTCTTGCGCTCCCGCTGCAACAGTTGTGCGCCACTCGGCGTATTGGTCCCAGGTATCGAAGGTATAGTTGATATACTCGCCGTTTATCACGCCGTTGAAGTTAATACCAAACGGGCTCCAATTTGGGTCTTCCCATTTCATTGTTTGTTGGCACCAGGCATTGGCCCAGTCGAATTCATTACAGCCGTCAACCTCTCCGCCGCTACCGTCTTCCATCACCGCAGGCGGGACCTTTTCGGGACCGAATCCCGAAGGGTCGCTGAGGTCGAGCGGATTGTTCAGCACGTAGGCGTAGCGGTTCCAGGATTGGGGATTAGCGGGATTCGCGGCGGCAACGCCTGCCGGGTCGGGCGAGGGCCAGCGGCCCTGAATCCCGTATTCGCGGTTCATCGCATCGTACAGGTTCGTCGTCGTGTCCTCGTTGTTCCCAGCGAACGATGTGTTTGTCACGCCGGTCGTTCCCGCTGCCGCATATTGCTCCCCAAACGGCGCATACGCCAGATCATTGTACATCGTTCGCGTGGGCGTCGAGGAGAACCGTGAACTCCCCAGCCAGTCGGGATGCCGGTAACACTGCAACCCGGACGCGTACTCACTCCTTCGGCGTTCGCTCGCTGCGAACCGATCCGATGGCTGACGCTGTTACGGGCCCCAACGTTCTTAGCAATAGAATGACGAAGACAGTCAATGTTGCCGCCTCGCCTTGTCCCTGTAAACCCCGCAGGATCGACGAGCCCGGCTCGCCGGAACCTATAAGGGCAAAGTTGTAGTAGCCCGTAAGACCAGCTACAACGACGGCTACCGCCACGACTCCTATCCTCCACGCAACTGAAGAGCGTCTCGATATCTGGTCGTAAGGAAATAGAACGATCCACAGCAAGACACCCGCAATGTAAGCCGTCGAATATGCAGAATAATCAACCAGAAGCCTTGTATTCCCAGATTGAGAGAAATTCCGAACGGCAACCCCGGCCTGAAAGCGCAGGAATTCAGTGACAACTAAGGGCACTCCGTAAAGGAGCCATGTAGAAAGGCTAATATGATGCCGCCGACGCCACATGAGCAGGAGTGCTAGCGACGATAGGGTGAACACCACTCTGCCAATCCAGCCAATCTCAAACCAGCTCGTTCCCCAGCGATCTGACCACTCCCAATGACCGGAGAAATACCAGCCGACAAGCAGCAGAATGCACCAGATGACTAAAATGAGAACGAGAGCACTAGGCGCGCGTTTATTTTCACTCATGGCTGCAAATCCCATAACGCGAACTCCTCAACCACGTGAATACGTGAAGCAAAGGAAATCACGGGAAGTAATAATCCCATGCCCCGCCGACAGCTCCAGTCCCGAAGCCCACAACTACGCCTCCGAGGCCAACCACACCACATGCCGCCCAGCCGGCAGGCGTTTCCGGCCCAGCGCCGACCACCATCCCCACACCGCACCCCCAGGCTCCTCCAATCAATCCACCTTCGGTGGCTCCTTTTAAGGTATTGCGCCCTAAACCCGGCGTGTTCCACCATGAACCTTGCTGCTGCGGCGGCGAACTGGTTACTGTGCCGGTTTCCTTGTCCACACCCGGTGTGAATCCCGGCACAACCCAAGTTCCGCCTGTTGCGCTGCACTCTCCCGGGCTGCTGTTGTTATCTATGGATTCCACTGCCGTGGCAGAGTCATTCATGTAAACGCAGGGGTCAGGCGCGCCAGCGGCGACATAGGTGTGCCACTCGGCGTATTGATCCCAGGTATCGAAGGTATAGTTGATATACTCGCCGTTTATGGTGCCCTTGAAGTTAATACCAAACGGGCTCCAATTTGGGTCTTCCCATTGCATTGTTTGTTTGCACCAGGCATTGGCCCAGTCGAATTCATCACAGCCGTCAACCTCTCCGCCGCTACCGTCTTCCATCACCGCAGGCTGATTCGGGCCATTGGGATTAAATCCAGACGTATCAATGAACGCGAGCGGATTGTTCAGCACGTAGGCGTAGCGGTTCCAGGATTGGGGATTAGCGGGATTCGCGGCGGCGATGCCCGCTGGGTCCGGCGAAGGCCAGCGGCCCTGGATGCCGTATTCGCGGAATTGCGCGTCATACAGGTTCGTCGTCGTGTCCTCGTTGTTCCCAGCGAACGATGTGTTTGTCACGCCGGTCGTTCCCGCTGCCGCATATTGCTCCCCAAACGGCGCGAACGCCAGATCATTGTACAGCGCCCGGCCCGGAGTCGAAGCGAACCGCGAATTCCCCAGCCAGTCGGGATGCCGGTAATACTGCAAGCCGCCCGCGTTGTACACCGCCGTCGCTCCCGCTGGAAGCGGCACAAAGGCTTGTTTCAGCGTGGACACGCCGTTCATCAGCGCCAGCTTGTTGCCCGTGGGAGCGTACACGATTTCCGTATACGTCCCGCTCTTGTTCTGCTCCACCACGCGCCCTAGGGCATCGTAGGTCACAGCGACCGAATCAATCGTCGTGGGCCGCGTCTCCACGTCCCAGGCATAGCTGTGCAGGCTGTCACTCAGCACGTCGCCATTCGCGTCGTAGCTGGCCCCGGAAATCATCTGGTTATTCAGATTATACCCCGGCTGGAACTGGCTGTTGCCGGACTTCGTGATGTTCCCAAATGCGTCATAGCTGAACGTCTGCGACCACACTGAACCGCAATTCCCCGACGCGATTCGCGCCAAATCGTCATAGGAATACGTGCAATTCTGCGTGTTCGCCGCGTTGAATGGATCTGTGATGTTCAAGCTGCCCAAAGTTCCATTGGCATTCCAAGTCAGATTGTCTACAACTGATTGTGGCGTTGCGCCAACGGTGAACTTGTATTGAGTCATGCGGAACGTGTTGGGATCAAAGGTAAACGCGTCACTATCGCCTGAGCCGAGAGTCACCCCCGTGGCCTCGCTCGCCACATTGTAGGTCGTGCTCGAAACCGGATTCTGGCCGGAACTTGCAGATACTGATTTGACCCGTCCCTCACCGTCGGGAGCATAGGTCAAGGTTGGCAAACCGGAAAGACCGCTAACTACATCCAGCGCGCCATTCGCCCAATACGTGTCATCCACATGGAAATAGCCGCTCGAATGGGGTGTGGACTCATAAACATCTTGCACTTCTCCGCGAGCCGTGTAGCTGAAGCCTTGATCCGTGAGCTTCGACGAACAGGGCGATACGCACGTGTATGCCTCAGCAAGGCGCGCAGTCGCGTTGGTCATGGCGAAGCCGTTGACTGTTGCGGTATCGTAGACGAAAAACTTGCTCGGAGTGTTTCCAGAATTTGGACCTGAATAGGTTATGCTCGTCTTGCGGTGAAGAGCGTCGTACGCGTAGCAGCTCACGTTTCCAGCGGCGTCAGTTTTCTTTACCAAATCCCCTTTGGAGTTTCCGCAGGTAGAATCGGAATCGTAGACGTAGGCTATCGCTCCCGTTTCCGGGTTTGTCTCCGAAGTCATTCGTCCTAGGGCGTCATAGGCGAAACTGCGCGTTTGGACCTGCGGGGACTGCGCATTTTGCGAGACGCCAGTCAAATCGCCTAGCGCGTCATACGTGTACTTGGTCCAATAGCCAGTGGCCGAAGTGGTCTGGCCGCAAGTTCCGCTCCCGGAAATGCCGGTGATTTCGCAGACGGAGGTCAATTCGCCAATGCTGTTGTACTCCGATTGTCGCCGCTTCGTGTTCTCTCCGGAGGGAGCGGGGCCGATTGTCTGAAGAACGTCGTTTGCGGAATACGAGAGCGTGACCGTGCCGTTCCCCGCGTCTGTTGTTACGAGCGGCCGGTTCAGCGCGTCGTAGGTCCGCGTCGTTGCCGGTGCTGAGCCGTTCGTTCCGTTCGCAATGCCGATGTATGGGACGGTCGCACGAGACGGACGGCCAACACTGTCGTAATCGCTCTCGTTTGAATCGAAATTGGTGGAACCGGGCGCTTCTCTTTGTTGTGTTACCTGAACTCGTCCGAGGCTATCGAGCGTTTTCAGAATATCCACAGCCGAGGCAGTTCCGTTGAAAGCCATCGAGCTTTCGACACTTGTCGGACTTGGATAAGAGAAATTCGTTACGTTGCTTTCTTGATCGGTGCTCGTCGCAGGCCGCCAGAAGTTCGCGTCGCTGTATGTTGCAGAAACGGTCTTGCCATTTTCGTCCGTGGCCGACGTTTCAACGCCGCCGATGCAGTTCCACGTCATGGATTTCGTGAGGCTCAGCGGCTCAGTCACGAGTGTTGGGAAAGAATTTCCGCACGCACCGTAAGTGAATGTTGTCGGCGCACCATTCACATCGGTAGCAGTCTGGATATTCCCCGTATCGAAATATTTGAAGGATTTCGTCAGGTTAGTGGTCCCGGCGACTAGATATTGAACGGTCGTAGGATTTCCGCGCGAACCGGTGACACTAATGTGCTGCGGAGTTCCGCTGGTTGCAGCGGGAGTGCTTTCGTCGTACGTCACAGTTGTCTGTGCGACAATTGTGCCACTGCCATCTTCGATTTTCACCTGCGACGGCGCATCCGCGATGTTGTTTCCGAGCGAGGCATACGTGACCAGTTCTTTGCGAATCAGGCCACCCGGCCCTCCGTTCCCGTAATCGTAATCGTCCTGTTCGGTCAGCATCCCTTTGGAGTTGTAAAGATAAACGTGCTTGCACACCTCATTGCCGAGGGTTTTTGTCACGATTCTTTCGTTGATTGGCAAAGTGAACGCTGTGGTATTGCAAAACGTGGTGTTCCCGTTGTAGCAGGTCACGTCATCTTCGAGCACGGCGCTTGTTCCTTGGTAGACTTTCCGCTCGGTCTGGTAAATTCCTTGGAAGTTGTAAACCGTCTGATTGTGCTGAGATGAAGGATCGGTCACTGTCGTTGTCCAGGCCGTACCGCTCTCTGAATGCGCATACGTCCAGGTTCCATCCGGCGTGGTACGAGTCAATGTTGCCGTGCTTCCATCTGCGCACGTGATTCCATTGCTCCCGCCGCTGTAGGAATACGAGATGGTGCCTCCTGTGGGCAGAGTAATCGAGGCGATCCTGCCCGTGACGTTTCCCGCATGGCCCGGTGTCGCCTCATAGGTGATTACGTACTTGTCGTTCGGGATGCTTCCAATGTCCGGGAGATCAATTTCGCTGACGAGGTTTTCCGAGGCGGGGCCGAATTCGCTAATCCCGCTGCATCCGAAATTCGTTTGCACGGTGTAGCTTGTGAATTTTTCTGTATATACCGCATTTGCGCCGGATGGAGCCTGAAACGTGAACGTCACAGGGCTGCTGGGCGTTCCCGATCCTGTAAACGTCAGGGCTGTTTGCCCAAGCGTGTCGGTGATGACACCCGAGCTAAGACTAATGGTGTTGCCATTTCGGTCCACCACACTGCCCGCACCCGATGCAGGGCTAATGGAATTCCCATTGACTCCCAGCAGTTGTTGAATCGTGCGTCCGGTCACGCTGATAAAATACCCGGAACCGTCTTCTGCAGTGCCCTCGTCTGAATCCGGCGTCGAAATGCCGGTGCAGCCGTCCGTCACGATGTGTGTCACGATAGGAAATACATGTGACGTGTGGAACCCATCGGTGTAAGTCCAACCCCAATACGTGGTGGTTGTGTCGCGAGCTTGAAAACCACTATCATTACAAACAACAAGTTTTCCTTGTGCAAAAGTTGTATTGAACGAGATATGCCCGATATTCGCTGCTGATTGATTCCAACCCCAGCCAGTCACATTCTGCCAAGATTCCGTACTGCCTGATGTGACCGGGAACCAAACCGATGAATCTTGGGTTAAATAGAAGCTAAACGGGATGCCACGGCCTGCCTTGCTGAAAACGGGAACCGTGATGTGGGAGTTCAAATTAGCAAGATCAATGACATCTGGCCCGCCGCTGAAGCTCCCGAATGGCGGCGTTCCCGTTTGAACTTGGGCACGCGCGATCATGGGCAGGAACGTAGCTACAGTCAAGACGAACAAACAGGCACACTTCATGGTTCCCTCACAATTTGCTATTGAGCTTGAAAATCGGAGGCCGAGAGGCCGCTATTCACTTGAACGTTTGAAACCGTCAAATCCAGAGCCAGTCCGTTGTTGATGTACTTCTGGATGTGGTAGGGAACCGACACACCTTGCACGACTTGATAGTTCGAATAATCGATTGCCACCTGGATGTTGACGAGCAGGTTGGTGTCGGCGTGCACGTTAAACACGAGCCGGACGGGGAGCAGCGTAGAAGCGTTCAGGTACAGATCAATTTCGCCTAGACCCTCAACCTTGGTAGCTTGCTGCGCCGCAAGTCCAGATGGTTGGTAAATCACAATGTGCTCGACGGCGATGCTGTCGAGCGATTCAGCATCCGCTGGCGAGATCGCATAACCTGCTCCAGTCAAAGCGCGGCTTATCAAAAAGGTTGGGAAAAACCACGTTGGGTCCGTGTAAAGATTGTGAGCGACCATCGCGTGCCACGTCCCATCTGTCCCGCACCAACTTCCTGTTGGCACAGCTTGTGAAGCGTCAACAACCTCGCTTCTCTGCCCGCCAGATAGACTGAGTTCAACTCTTCGTTGCGCCAGGGCTGTTGCCTTCAATGTCGCTGAACCCGTTTCGTTGTCGGAGCCAGCGATCCAATTGGCGTTTCCGCTCAGCGTTACATCGTTCACAGTCGCAGTCCCCGTGAGAGCCGCGAGCGAACGCTGTAACAGCGAAGCTGCAATCGGGTCGCGCGCCGCTACTGATGTCGTCTGCTGTGCGTTAAGCGAAACCGAAATCAGAAGACTGGCAAGGAAGATGGAGACGAATCGCTGGATTCTCACAGGGCACCTCCGAGAGAATGCCAGTGTTAATATGCTGCGACGATACGTCTGTCAATAGGAAAGTACTTTCCTGGTACTTTTTGAAGGAATTCGCTTCGAGGACTCTTCGCTGAGCTTGCCGGTATCTAACTGACAGCACGGGGAATGGTCTCTCCCACGTCTGCGCGTCCAACGAGGCAGTAAATGCATCGGCCTTTGCTGCGAGCTTCCCAAAGTTCGCCCAGTGCTTTCTTTTCTTTTGTGTCGGGCAATTCGATGCGATCCGCGCTTTTGTATTCCACAACGAGGTAATGCCCATCTTTCAAGAGCGCGACCAAATCGGGATAGAACTTGTCGGTCGAAGTCTGAAACCAAAACGCGCAGTCGGAACATATCCCAAGGTTCGCGCCTTTTGATTCACCTTCAAGGCGCAGTTAACACTGAGGTCCACGCTTATTGGTCGTCGCGTGGGAAGCAGCGGACTGTTTTAAGTTATAGCTTTAGATCGTTTATCATCTATGACCATGGGTACTCCAAGTGTGCAGGTTTCATACCGTCCCGTTCGTCTGGGCTGGTGCGTCCGAAGCAACAATTGGAATGACCTTCGTCAAGCGGTCCGGTTGACCCACACCTTATGGGGAGGTCGCTTTAACCCCATAATTCCCGTCTCAAATTCTACGTTGGCAAGCGACCTGATAAAACTGTTTCGCGTCGACGTTCTCTATCCACTAGCAGACGAAAAATCCATAAATGACTTCATCGCTTCGTTTAGCTACCTCCCATGGCCAAACTTTGACAAGAAGCTCTTCGTCCCGACAGTGCTGGGAACCGTCGCCACATTTCTGGACATATACCATGTAGTGCGCGATTTGTATGAAAGCCAGATCAAAGTCAAGACTGACCCTAGATTTTGTGCGAGCCTGTTTGAGTGGGGCAATGATGATCCACTCCAAGACGTTTTTCTGACGTACTTCGGCGGTTATCCACCTCGAAATGAAATCTCGAAGGATTATTCCGATTTTGTCGAAAAGTATCTGAGGGGAAGCCGTATTACGTTGGCGACAGATGCTCAGGTGGAACCCAGTGCTCTCAAGGCTGTTACCCCCTCCACGTTGACAGCTCACAAGTTGGAGTGGGAGAGGGTTCCCGATAGAGGGAGTAATGGCGTGTATGTTGGACAGGCTGACGACTTCGAAGACATTGTAAATTTCTGGAACCTCAGAGCTGCGGATGTGGAGGTGATTTTTTATGACCCGAGGCATCAGGATCGGCTAGAAAAAGTCAAAGACGCCTTTGTCGGAATGTTTAGCGATGACGAAGTTGATCTCGCAAGACTACAGAAGTCCATGGCGGTCTGGTCTAAAGATGGCAGAATAGTTGACTTGAGGCCCTTCGGGAGGTTGAGATCAGTCTTACAGAGGGCAGTGGGTGCGGGCACATGGAACGGGTCTAACCTCAAGGTGGCGCGCTTCCACCTTGACCGATCAAAGTCGATTCTTGGAACAGTCAGCGACGACGATCCAATTCCAGAATTGGCGATTCAGCTTCCAGAAAAGCCGCTATTCGATGAGCCCGACCTCAGAGCGCAGAAAGTTGTAGTCGGTGTTTTCCCGGTTGGAGTGGCTCTTGAACAAGAGGAATCTACCTTCCAAATCCCTTATTTTCCTGCGTTGAACCAGTTTTATGGGAGGCGAATGTACTTTAATTCCGCAGAATTACGTGTTGGTGGGAGCGGACCCGCGATCATTACCTCAATTACAACGAGTCACCTCAACTTGAGGGCAATACGCAAACAGGAACTCATAGCTGAGATTTTCAAGGTCTTCGGGATGAAAGCCCAATTAAGCGTACCTGGTCGAATTGCATCTCGTTTAATTAGGCAAATGGGCGGGATTCAAGGCTGTCGAGTCTTCAAGATTCGAGGCGTTCGAGAGCTTCTGGATAACCTCACTCCGCGAGATTCTTTCGACCGAACGAGGGCGGTATGCACCATCGGCTGTAATGATCCTCAGACGGGGATTCCTAATTTCTCTAAGTATAAGGACCTTTACATCGAATACCGGGAGCCAGGATCTCTGAGGCCTGAAGATGCTTTTCTATTTCTCCTGAAGAAAAAGGCATTTCAAGTCGGCTTATCATTTACTTGCCCTCACTGCGAGCTTGAGCCATGGGTCTCTCTTGATGATCTCACCACCGAGATCAAGTGCGAATATTGCGCAAATGTATTTCTGGCGACAACTCAACTTAGGGATCGCAACTGGAAATATCGTCGTTCTGGGCTATTCGGTAAGGAAAACAATCAGGAAGGAAGTATCCCTGTGGTGCTAACTCTCCAACAATTGGACACCATCCTGAACTCGAATAAGATTCTTACAACAAACTTCACAATCGAACCAGTGACCGCACAGATTGAGCGCTGTGAAACTGATTTCGTCTTGCTCCATCAAGACACCTTCGATGACAAAATGTCCATTGCAATCGGCGAGTGCAAGACAAGAAAGGAGATTTCAGATGAGGATGTTCGCAAGCTTAGTCGAGTGGCGGATGTATTCGAAGAGAACGGCGTAGATTCTTACATAGTCTTTTCAAAGCTTGCGTCCTTCACATCAGACGAGATCGCACGCTGTCGAGCGGCTCAGTTAGCTAACAGGCTTCGCGTCATCATGCTCACTAATCGGGAGCTGGAGCCTTATTTTGTCTACGAACAGACGATAAGAGAATTTGAAGTTCAATCCTCGGTAAATTCGCTCGAAGGTCTAGCAGAAGACACGGACTCCATTTATTTCCACCCGAAGCCTAGATTAAAGCCTGCCTAGTATTCGGTAAGTGCAGCGATTGAATTATCCATTCGGGTGTCGTACCCCAGGTTTGTAGAATGAAGAGTGGCCTTCCCCTTCTTTCCCGCCCGAGCAAAGTAACGTTACGTACGTTACGTTACGCAACAGATGTGCAGTTCCGCAAGACACACCCGCATCCTTCAAATCAAGAATTAAAATTTTATTTTCGTCTTGCTACTGATTGTGAGTCTTTCGCGTTCGTCCATGATTTGATCGGCTTGCGTCTTGGCACGCGACTGATATTTCAAGAATTCTTGCGTGAGCGCATACGGCATGATTTCGTCGCTATGTCCCGCCTGGGAGCAGTCCACAATTGCCAGGCATAAATCACGCCAGCCCTCGGAAAGATAAATGTACGACCCGCCGTTTCCTTTGCGAAGTTTCGGAATCTGTGCCTTGAAGAGTTCAGTTGGCGAAAGATTAGCGTACTTGGACCGGCCTTTCCATATTCGTGAAATCGCCAAGAATATACCGTAGGGATACTGCGGTTCGGAAGAGCTCCTCGGCATCTTTGCGCAGCGAGCAAGCGACTGCCGCCATCCCATCTGCGGCGCACCTGCTAAGGCGTTGGCTAGAGCGAAGGGTTCGACTGCGTATTTTCCTTTACAAAGATAAGCAAGAAGCTGCGAACAGTAAAAGTAGGTCTCTTGATCGCGCACCTTCTTATCTAGTTCGTTGCTTTCGGCTTGCATTCTTTGCAGATTTTCACTCAATTTCTGCAAACGTTCTTTTCTCTCCTTCGCTTCCGCTTCGATTGCTTCCCTTTCTTGCTCCCCCGCCACTTTCACAGCGTTTTCGGCATAGGCGCAAGAGGACTTCATCTCCTGTTGCTGAGATTCCATTTTGTGAATTCTGTCGTGAAGTTTGCAGGCTTCTTTCCTGTTTTTTCTTAATTCCTTTCCTTCGATCGGCTGCGGGAAGCCTCGCAAGAAGGAGTCGGCACAATTGCTGTTAGGTGTTCCATGTAGAGGCTCAAATATCTTTCGGACTTCCTCCATGGTGCTGGTTCTGCGTCGGCGAATTTCGAGCAGGGACCATCCGATCTCGTGCCAATAGCGTTCCAAGAACGAATGCCAGTTGTTGCGACCACCGACGAGAAAATTGTCTGCGGTAGTACGGCGACCTCTCTTGGGCCTCTCGGGGTTCATTGGTCTGGCCAGCAAGACGGGAAAGAGGTCCTCGGAATTCAGTGGGGACACTCCTGCCTCACTAATGGCGGCTGGGCCGACAGGCTTTCTGTTCCCGGCGTTATTGCTGCGGGTCTGGGGCTTCTTTTTTGAGAGCCTGTCAAGTGGCCTTTGACGATTCTTGCTCGATTTCTTGCGTTTTGGCATTTTTGCGTTAATTCCTTGGGGAGCGTGTTGGAATTTTACGTTAATTCCCAGACGAATGCCCAGGATTATGCGTCAAAGCCCTCGCGATAATTCAATGACTTGACCCGTAAGGCCAAGGGTCTCCAGAACTTGGGCTTATCCTGTACAAGCCAAGAATGTGGCCAAGCCGTGCCGAGGCCGCTATATGGGCGAGGCAACAAGATGCCGACAAATTCAGGCCATAGGTTCCTATGCCCCGTATGCATGGACCCCCGTGAGGTGAAGCTCACCAAGAAGAACAAGCCTTACATAACGTGCGACCCGTGCGGGATTCAAGTTTTTGTTCGCGGCCCTGCTAGGATCGCGGAATTCAAACGCTTAATTGAGCAAGCCGAGCGCGAGGACCTTTCAACCCGTATCAAGACGATGGAACGTCGCTACCGGCTCACCTGCCCCGAGTGCGGCTGCAAATTCTGGGCGGAAAGAAAGCTAGTCAAGACAAGCGGTTTCGATGGGAGCTTCAGAGGTTTTCGCTGTCCGCAAAAGGGCTGCGAGGCAATCGTCCCTTGGGAGGAATAAGAATGAACGAAGAAACGGGAATCACAGTAGTTGCAGCAGTTGGAATCGCTGTGGCCGCAATCCTTGTGATTGTATTGATTTACTCTTTGGCGAATCAACAGAATCGCGGCCCGCAACCGGGGCAAACTCAAAACCTAAACAGGCCTGAGTGAGACGAACGGGAGACAGCAACTGCTTTGGCAATTTAATGAGTAGAGAACTACAAGCCGAAGAAGCGACGAAATTGCTGACCGCTGAGGAGGTCGCTGATCTCACCGGGCTATCACCGGGAACTCTTGCCCAATGGCGGTCACAAAGGCGAGGCATTCCGTATTTGAAGATTGGTCGCACTGTTCGCTATGATGTCACCGATGTCGAATCGTATTTGAAGGGTTGCAGGGTTTCTGTCTCCGATCCGCAAGAGAGGAGGCAGAATTGAGCGTTTACAAACGAGGTGCAGTCTACTGGTATGAATTTCAGTTTGAGGGACAACGCATCAGAGAATCAACGAGTCTCACCAACAAAACAAGTGCAGAACGCGCAGAAGCAATCCGCAAGGCCGCACTTGCACAAGGAAAGGCAGGGATTGTACGTCACGTTCCTAGCCCAATCTTTGAGGATTTCGTGAACAACGAATTTTTCCCCTGGTCAGAGAGGCAACATCAAGCGCATCCGCGAACTCATCAGCGATATCGGGTGGCATCTAAACCACTGATTGGGTTCTTCGGGAAAATACGTCTTGATATCATCGCTTCTTCTCACGTGGAAAAATTCAAACTCTTGCGTTCCGAGAAGATATCCTCGGCGGGCACCAATCGTGACCTAGCCGCATTGCGATTTATCTTGAATTTTGCTATGCGGCAAGATTACATCGCGCGAAATCCGGTTATCGGCGTGCAATTCTTGACCGAAGGTCCGGGTAGTATGCGGATTGTTTCGCACGAAGAGCAACAGAAATACTTGGCTGCGGCAAATTCTCTACTTCGAGATGTTGCAACCATCATGGTGGAAACAGGAATGCGTCCTGAAGAGGTGTACGCGCTCCGCCAAGAAAATGTTCACCTGGAACGACGCTACCTCTTTGTGCCGAGTGGAAAGACGAGATTCGCCCGGCGCAACGTTCCGCTAACGGGAGCAGCAATCGCTATCCTGAAGCGGAGAGTGACCAAGGCCAAGGGTCCTTACCTGTTCGCGCACCGGACAGACCCTAACAAACCGCTCACGACAGTTCGCAAGGCGCATTTCGACGCAATGCGGACTGCTAGAATCGATCCACCTTTCCGTCTTTACGATTTGCGGCATTCTTTCGGATCGCGGTCGGCAATGGCCGGAGTGGACCTCCCGACTCTCAAAGAGTTGATGGGGCATTCCGACATTTCGACAACGATGCGTTATGTGCATCCGACACCGGAGCACAAGCAAGAAGCCGTGCGGAAGCTGGAACGGTTTAACATTGAGCAGGTCTTTGCAATGCACGAAAGGGTGTCGGGGTCCCCACAAAAGTCCCCACAATAGGTCGGTGCGAGACAGTGAGCGTCCGTAACCCATTGAAAATATGGTGGGCCTGGGGAGAGTCGAACTCCCGACACGCGGTTTAGGAAACCGCTGCTCTATCCATCTGAGCTACAGGCCCTTTCCTGCGGTTATTCAGAGTAGCTTATCATGCGGCTGGAGCGAACCTCTGCGCCAAAAGTCCGAGCGCTTCAGATGCGGTCTGGTATAGCATAGAGATTACGGCGATTGCGCGACCCGGAGACAGGATCAGAGGCTCGGCCTGCGCGTTTTCAGATTTTAGAGATGTCGATAAAGCGGAAAATTCGACGGAAGTTGCTGGCGGCGCAACGCGCGGTGCGCGGCTGGCGGATGATCGCGAATGCGCTCGTCTCGACACGGCATCCGCTGCTCGCGCACATCATTCCGATCCGACGCTGCAACCTGTCCTGCACGTACTGCAACGAGTTTGACGACCACTCGAAGCCCGTGCCAATCGAGGAGATGTTCCGTCGCATCGACCGGCTCGCTTCCTTTGGCACGTCCGTGGTCACGATCAGCGGAGGCGAACCGCTGCTCCATCCGGAACTCGACGACATTGTGCGCCGCATCCGTCACGGCGGAATGATTGCCGGCATGATCACGAACGGCTATCTGCTCACCGGCGAACGCATCGAACGCTTCAACCGCGCCGGATTGGAATTTCTGCAAATCAGCATTGATAACGCGATGCCGGATGAGGTTTCCAAGAAGAGCTTGAAGGTGCTCGATCAAAAGCTCAAGCTTCTGGCCGAGCATGCGGATTTTCACGTGAATATCAATTCCGTGCTCGGCAGCGGAATCCATCACCCCGAGGACGCGCTTGCCGTCGCGAAACGCGCGATTGAACTCGGATTTTCTTCGACTGTCGGCATCATTCACGACGGCAGCGGGCAACTGAGGCCTCTGGGCGAGCACGAGCGCGAAATATTTGAAGAGATCATGCGACTTGGCAAGCGGTCGTTTTCCCGCGTCAATTCGTTCCAGCACAATATCGCCGCGGGGCGCGAAAACCACTGGCGGTGCCGCGCGGGCTCGCGCTACCTGTACATTTGCGAGGACGGCCTGGTTCATTATTGCTCCCAGCAGCGAGGCTATCCGGGCATTCCGCTTTCGGAATACACGGGCGAGCACCTGCGCCGCGAATTTTTCACGAAAAAATCGTGCGCGCCGCGATGCACCGTTTCCTGCGTCCACCAGGTGGCTGTGCTGGACAATTGGCGAGGGCCGCAAACGATTGAACCCGGAGCCGCGCAGCAGCCGCGCTCATTGGTGCAGCTCTCGGGAACAAGCGCGCAGAATTGAACTGCCGTCGTGCGTCGCTAAAGCTGTAACCCTCCGAAACGATTCCGCTTGCAAGCGCGCCGACCTTGGAGTAGAAAAATCACATTACTGACGCTCGGGGTCATGCATTATGGCTCCGCAGTAATTTGTCTTCGCTTCGGGGGGAGCGGCTGCAAGGCCGTTGAGGCGCGAAAACAACCTGCCGGGAGGATACAGATATGCGCATAGGTGAGCTTAGAGTTCGTATGGCTTTGGCCGGATGCTTCGCACTGCTTTGCGCAAGTCTGGCCGTGGCGCAGATCAACACCGTCCAGCTATCCGGGACGGTGCTCGATCCGCAGGGCGCCAGCATAGCCGGAGCGCAAGTCAGGGCGACCAACCTGGCCACCGGCGCGGCCGCCTCCGCCACGAGCGATGCGAGCGGCCACTTCGTGGTTGTGGGCCTGCCTCCCGGCCACTATTCGCTGAGCGTGGAAGCAAAAGGCTTCGCGAAGCTCGTGAATCCGGACGTGACGTTGACTCTCGGCATACCCGCTGTAATCAACCCGCAGCTCAGCGTGGCGGGCGGCGAACAAAGCGTGACGGTCACAGGCCAGCCTGTGCTGGTGCAGACGGAACGCAGCGACGTGTCGCAGACCGTCACACCGGTGCAGATCGAAAACTTGCCCATCAACGGCCGCAACTACATCAATTTCACGCTGCTCGATTCGCAGGCCAATCGTGACAGCGCGCCTTCGATTGGGGCAGCGCCGACGAGCGGACTCAATTTCGGGGGGCAGCGCGCGCGATCCAACGACGTCTCGGTGGACGGCGCGGATGCAACGGACAACTCGGTGAATGGCGTGCGAGCCACGGTGTCGCAGGAAGCGGTGCAGGAATTTCAAATCATGACGAGCAATTACATGCCGGAGTTCGGGCGAGCTACGGGCGCGGTGATCAACATCGTCACGAAGTCAGGGTCGAATCAAACGCACGGCGATTTGTTCGGATACCTGCGGCATAGCAGCTTGCAGGCACGCAATCCGTTTTCGGTGCAAGTGAACCCGCTGACGGGGGCAGTGACGGCCGTCAAGCAGCCATTTACGCGCGTACAAACCGGGATGACGCTCGGGGGGCCAATTCAGAACGACAAGACGTTTTATTTTTTCAGCTATGAGACGACGCGCCGACAGGAGACGGGTTTTACCGATATTGGCTCGGCGAGTCCGGGCACTGGCGCGTTCGGTTTCGTTTCAACTGGAACGACAACCGCATGCATCTCCAACTTGCTGATGACGCCAGCGCAATCGACCTTCTACCAAGGGGCAATCGCATTGAGCGGAGGTTGCGCCAGCCCGAGTGCGGCGCCATTTATCCAGGCTGCTGATATCACTGGCGGGGCCTCGGCCACAGCGCTGTTTGGGAATAGCGGAGCCGCTGGAGCGCCGACCACATTTCCTTTGCCAATTGACTGCAATCCGGCAGTTCCCGGGAGCTGCGGACTCGCGAACATAGTGCCTCTTCCCGCGTCCTATGTTCCGCTCAATTCGCTGATTGGGAACTACCCGATCAAGGAAGGCACGAGCCTTTGGTCACTTAGACTGGACCACACTTGGAATGCGAAGAACAGCACGTTCGTGCGCGCCAATGTTTCACCCTCCCTGGTGACGGGCATTCAAGTGAACGCACAAAACCAGAACTTCGGCGAGAACGCCGCGTCGCGCACGTCTCTGCAGCAAACACGCGATTTGGCGATCGTGGGCCAGCACACGACGAATCTCCGCAGCGACCTGCTGAACGAATTCCGGTATCAATATGCACGGCGAGGTCTTCACTACGGATTCTCGCAAGCTCCCGGAGGCGGTAATGTGGCGGTGAATATCACGGGCTTCGCGTTTTTTGGCCGCGAGCCGTTTTCCACGGTTGACAGAATCGAGAAACGGAATCAGTTCACTGACGATCTCACCTGGGTGAAAGGCAACCACACCTTCAAGTTCGGCGAGGATACAAATTACATTCAGCTGGGCACTTCGAAGCCGGAGATCTTCGAGCTGAATTTCGGCGGACTATTCGATTTCGGTACGCTGTCGCCAAATCCTCTGGGCGCTGGCCTACCCGCTTTCAACGCGGTTCAGGCTTATGGACTGGGACTCCCCGGAGATTACATCCAGGGGATTGGAAACTCGAATCGGACATTCAATGTGCCTTCGCTGGGGACGTTCGCGCAGGATAGCTGGCGGATTGTGCCGCGATTCACTTTGAACTACGGCGTGAGGTACGACATCGAATTCATGCCGACATTTGCCGCGGGGACGCCGCTCAACGCTGCAGCCGAGACAGCCTTTAATGTTGTGCAAGGAATTCCGCGGTCGTCGAAGAACGTCGCACCGCGCCTAGGTTTCGCGTGGGATCCGACTGGCAACGGCAAGACCGCCATTCGAGGCAGCTATGGGATTTTCTACGATCACCCGCTGCTCGCCGTGGCGTTCGATTCGAATACGGCGGATGGCGCGCTTTCGAGCCAATTGGTGAGCGGCGGAGGCGTGCCGACGCGCTGCAACATCGCGACCCCAGCTTGTCCAAGTGGCGCGCCGGGATTTGAAGGGCTGAACGGAGGCTCGATATTTCAGGGCGTATTGAATACGACGGGGATACCTGGAATCAGCTATTTGGCAAGTCAGCAGCGCTTCGATCCCCTCAACAGTCCTTTTTTCAATAATCAGAATTTCATCGCGGCTGGACTGCCGGTTTCCATTCTTCCGTTCACTTTGCCGACGGCAGGCAATTTCGCTTACGGCAGAGCCCAACAGGCGAACTTGACTATTGAGCGCGAGCTTGTGAGCGATTGGAAGATTGACCTCAGCTACAGCTACACGCACGGCACGCATCTGAACCGGCCGCGAAACATCAACGTATCGAATCCGACGCTAATCATGGCCAATTTTGCGAATGCTCTGGCGTCGGGACTAACGTTCTCGAGTCCGCTAACCGTCGCCGCTCCTGCGTCGTCTTTCGCCGCTGGTGCGACAACTTGCGGTGTCAACGTAATTTCCGCAGGAGTTTTAGGGACACTGGCGAATTGTCCGGCGCCGCTTGCATCTCTCGATAACCAGCCGCTCGGAACTCCGGCTGTCTTCAATTTTTTCCGGCGATCTGGGCCGAATCCTTCGTTTGCAACTGCCGCTGCTCCTCCGGGCACTCCGTGCGGTACCGCACTCGGCGGGCTGCAAACTCTAGCCGGGCTCGTGGGATATCCGACGGGTACTGCGGGAGTGTGCGTTCCGTGGAGCGACGTGCTGCAGCAAGAGTCTTCCGGAAGTTCGATTTATCACGGACTCACCGTCTCCGTGACGAAGCGATTCAATCAACACATGCAGCTTTTTTCCAACTGGACGTGGTCGCATGCGATTGATGATTCGACGGACCTGCAGACACTGCTGGCGCCGCAGGACAATAATTTGCCGCAGCTCGAGCGGAGCAATTCGTCATTCGATCAGCGCCATCGCTGGGTGACCAGCGCGGTATTTGAGAGCCCTTACGCCAGCGGCGGAAGCTGGTACCATACGCTGCTCGCGAATTTCACATTTTCGCCGATTATCGACGTCTCTTCGGGACGTCCCTACACGGTCCTGACGGGAACTGATTTCAATTTGGACTTCGGCGCGGAAACTGATAGGCCGTCGGTGTTTCCGGCAGCTTCGGCGCCTGCGGGCGCCGTTGCGTCCCCATTCATTCGCGGCGTTGCGTTCACTCCGCCGACGGCGCAGTGCCCGGCCGTGTCGCCTGTGCAGAGCGGAATCCTGGCAACGGCTCAAGTTGGCTTCCTGGGATGCGTGGGAAATCTCGGCCGGAACACATTTGCGCGGCCCGGATTCTTCTCGGTGGACATGCAGCTCTCACGGCAATTCAGCATCAACGAGCGCTGGAGGCTGGAGGTCATCGGAGAAGGATTCAATATGCTGAACCGGTTCAACGTCGCGGACGTCAATCCGCTGTGCGACCCGACTTCAGGCTCGTGCAGCACGACTGGAGCGCCCACGGCGACGCTCGATCCTCGGCAATTTCAATTTGCTTTAAAACTTCACTTCTAGGCTTTCATTTGATCTAGAGTGGAGGCCATTTAAGGGCCTCCACTCCTGCAAACGAGATAACCTTTCGCTCGCCGCTGGACTGCGCTAAAGTGAAAGTAGTTGGAATTTGAGCTGGTGAATTCTGGAAATTCCCAATGAGTCAAGAATTGATCCTCGGATTGATTCTCGCGGTGATAGCCATTGCGGTTGTCGCCGCGATTTTGTTCGCGTCTCTCCGCCGACCTGCAGGGAATGATCTCTCGGCATTGCGACAAGAAATGCAGACAGCGCTTTCTTCTCAGGCGCAGTCGCTGGGCACTCAGTTGAATCAAGCTATGAGCAACGTGACACAACAGGTCAACCAGCAACTCGGGCAGGTCGCCGAATCGCTGCAGAAGGGCCTTGCCAGCTCCGGCTTGCTCGCCTCGCAGGCACAGCAGGCGGTGGCGGCGGAACTGAAGAACTCGCAGGAGCTGCTTGGCCGCGTCGGCAAGCAACTAACCGAAATTCAACAGGCCGGGCGGGACCTGAACCAGGCTACGCAAACATTGCAAACCGTTCTGAGCGGCGCGAAGACACGCGGCTCGCTCGGCGAAGTCGCGCTTGAGAGCCTTCTCGCCGACGCGCTTCCCCGGACCGCTTACGAAACCCAGTACCGCTTTTCCACCGGCGCCGTTGTGGACGCTGTCATTCGGACGGGCGAGAAAATCATACCCGTGGATTCGAAATTCCCCCTCGAATCGTACCGCAGGCTCGTGGAAACGGGAGATGATGCGCGGAAGGATTTCTTTCAGGCGGTGCGCAAGCATGCCGAGTCGATCGCGGAAAAATACATCCTTCAAGATGAGGGTACGCTGGATATTGCGTTAATGTTTGTGCCATCGGAAGGAGTGTTTTACGAGCTGTTGATGACGTCAGACGCGAAGCAGGGCCGACTGGATGATTATTGCCGCACAAGAGGCGTCCTGCCCGTTTCGCCAAACACGCTTCATGCGTATCTCAGCGCAATCTTGTTGGGGCTGCGCGGAATGCAGATCGAGGAAAATGCAAAGCATATCCTCGCGAGCCTTGCGGGGCTTCAGGGGCAGCTCGATTCGTTCGCCAAAGTGTACGACACGTTGGGCAGCCACATTCGGCACGCTCAACAAAGCTACGACGATGCGGACCGCAAGCTGGACCGAACGCGCGCGAGCCTAGACCAAATGGCGCAGGGCGCGTTGCCGGAGATTGCGCCAAAGGCGCTAGAAGCGTCCAACAAGGATTGAGCATCCCGCGCTGAGGGGTTGATCGGCGCCAAACAGAGAGTCGTTCGCGGCGCGTATGAGCGCGCCGTAATCTCCCGGCAGGCCTTCAGGCGCGAGCCGGCGGAGGTCCACGCGCGCAGCGGACGCATCTGGATTTCTCTTCTTCAGGATATCGAGAATGTCCGCAAAGGCCCTTTGCTCCGCAGCGGGCGCGATTTTCTCCGCCGCTTCGAGAAAATCCCGCGCAGCGGGAATGCCCGCTACATCAATTCCGTGGACCAATTGAACCGCGAACGAGAACTCGCCAGCTCGCAGACCCTTAACATGAATTTCGACGGAATTATCGCTGCCTCCTTTAGTCTGGAGTAAGGCATCGTCCTTACCGAGGATTTGCACAACGTCGGGCTGAATATTGTGGATTCGGAAATTGACTGGCTCTGCCGTGCCTGCGACACGAATCGACAGTTTTCTCTTTTTGTCCGGAGGAACCGCGAGTGGAGCGACATCAACGCGAACTAGCGTAATCTGTGTTGCGGCATGCTCTCCGCCAACGTTCACATCCAACTCGGTTGTACCCGGCTGTGAATCTGGCGGAGGGAGAACGATCAATGACGAAGGCGAAGCGGCAAGAACAAGGGCCCGGCCAGCACCAATGATCACTTCATTCTTGTCGGCATCACCTTCAAAGCCCGAGCCGCGAAGTTCTATTTGCCCGTTCAAAGCAACGGGCCTAGTCACTCCGCCTACATTCAGTTTAGCATCGTCCATTTTCCGCACTTCCGCGGCAGCGCAAATCTCCGTGCCCTGAATTCGCGCAAAGAAGATCCCGGGGGATGCAGGAGCGAGAAAGTGCGCGCGGCCGCTTTCGTCGGTGGCGACAGTTTCGCCGTCGGATAAGAGAATTTTCACGTCTGCTTCGACGTGACCATTTGGCGCAATGACCCCCAGAGTTGCCGGCAAGCCAGCCGCGATCTGAATTGGCATGACAATTTTGTCTTTTCGTTGCGATTGAGCCAGGACACGAGCGGAAGCCAGTGTAAATAGGGCAGCGGCGAGCGGCACAAGAAGCGTAACTTTCCCGATGCACATGGAATGATTCTAACGTGACCGCTTCACGGCGGTAACGGACAATTCAGAATTTATTCTTGCGGCTGGCCTCACGATACCGACACCACTCACACTCGACTGCGGCTGGCGGATTCGGCTTCTCGAGCACTTCCAGTATCTCGCCGATGAAACTCAGGAATTTTCTGTCATCTCGTTCAATGGAGATCCAGCTTAGCTTGCCGGTGAGGGATGCCTCGCTGATCGTGGTGTTCGCAAATTTGCGCGGTTCATAGACGAGGAGGCCGAGACGCTGAATCGGCGAGCGATTCACATGTCCGACTGCCGCTCGCTCCAGCGCGAGGGCGTAGGCATGGAGCTGCCTACCGTATAGCTGAACATGTTCAGCGCGCGGCGAAGAAGTCTTGAAGTCGATTATGGCGTAAGAGCCATCGTCGAATTTCACCAGCGTGTCGATTTTCCCGCGAATCACGCACGCAGAATTGTGTCCGGGTACCCGAATCGGCTGAGATTGAACCCAGGTGACACTTGAATCGACGACGCCCGGAGGAAGGAAAGGCATCATTTTTTCAGTGCGGTTGCCCGAGTAGCAATTTTTCATTTCGCCGTCGATGACCGTGAAAATTTTTGCCATGGGCATCGATGGACGCCGGAAACCCTCGCGAACTTTCAAGTAAAAGCACCGTTTGCATTCTTCCCACAAGAAGGCAAAGTCCGATGGGTTCAACACCCACTGCAAATCGTTCGCGGCTCTTTTACTGTTATTCAAGGATGGCTAATTATCTGCCTCAGTCGTCCAGACGAACCACAAACGTGGCCACTTGCTGTTCTCTTTCAATTCGATCGGCGAGCTCACGCGCTAAATCCTCGCTGCTCATTCGGCCGACGCGCACGCGGTAAAGCGTGCCAGTCGAAAGCTGCACGGTAGCGATCGTAACGGGAGAATATTGCGTTTGCAGTCGGTCCCTCATGCGAACGGCATTCTCTTCAACCTCAAATGCTCCCACCTGGACTCCGAAAAAGCCCACATCTGGATTCGGCCCGCCGACAGTTTCGATTCGCACCGGCGCAGTGCCTGTGCCGATCATACCGAGTGCGACAGCGGCGGAATAGGAAAGATCGATGATGCGATTGGCAACAAACGGCCCGCGGTCGTTCACGCGGACGACGGTCTGCTTGCCATTACTGAGATTCGTCACGCGAACGACTGCGCCAAACGGGAGAGTCCGGTGGGCCGCCGTGTACTGGAACATGTCATAGGTCTCTCCATCCGAAGTCCGACGGCCGTTGAATGGCGCGCCGTACCACGAAGCAATACCTCGTTCTGTGAAGTGGCCGGTGACTTCAGGTTGGACCGACGGAGGACGAACGCTCGAAGCGGGCGCTCTTGTCGGAGGAGCCTCAGCAGGTACCTGTTGAGGAGTTGGCGCGGGCGGATTGGCGGCTATGCGAGGGTGACCGCAGCCGGCGGCCAGGACTGCGCAAAGCGCGACGCAGAAAATTGGTGGTATGCAATTACGGTTTGGAATTTTCCCGCTTGCGAACTGAGTAGCCCGTATAACTTTCACAATTTTTCCCGGACGCCCTTTCACAGCTACTGCCGAACAATGCATAACCAACCACGCGTTCTCCGCGTGTGCTTCCGGTGATTTCCGGTATTATAGGAACGCGGCGAACTGGCCGCAAGGATTGACGTTGCCTCTTTCGCATCGCTGGCGTTGGAAGCTCGACCGATGGCGCGAACAATTCGCGGCGATGTTCCATTCTGAAGAGAGGCAGCCGCGCCCGAAGCTCTGCCCTTCCTGCGGCACGCTGGTCGGTTCGACGGCAAAGAGATGCCATCAATGCGGCACAAGCATGACGTTTTCCATCGCCGCAGCCAGCAAATCGTTGAGCCGCATTCTCCCCTCCAATGCGCCGGTCACGTATCTGATTCTGAGCTCCTGCTGCATTTTATACGGACTCAGTCTGCTGCTGACGATTCGGGGAGGACACATTCCGGAAAGCTCGGGGGGGCTTCTTTCGACGCTTTTAGGTATCGGCGGAATCAATTCTTTCGTGCTCTACCGCCTAGGTGCGTCGTTACCCTTTCCCATAGATATTCTCCAGCCGTGGCGCCTCGTTACGGCGTGCTTCCTGCATGCGAACCTGATGCATATTTTTTTCAACATGTGGGTGCTCGTAGACATCGCTCCGGCAGTCGAAGAGCTTTATGGCTCGCCCAGGTTTCTGTTTCTTTACGTGGTCAGCGGCATTGGCGGCTATCTTCTGAGCGGCTTTGTCGGACATTTCAGTATTGGTGCTTCGGGCGCAATCGTGGGACTGATTGGGGTTCTGCTCGCAATTACGTATCGTCGAAGGAGCACTGGGATGCAGATGCTCCGCGAGCAGGTGTGGCGCTGGATAATTTACCTTGCGATTTGGGGATTCATGTTTCCGGGCGTCGATAATATGGCCCATCTTGGTGGTGGGATAACGGGTTTCATTCTTGCCAGCATCATGATGGATCGTGCGCCCGCAGATTCGACGGAGCGGAAGCGCGCTTATGCGCTTGGCTGGTTGACGGCTGTGGCGGTGCTCGCCAGTTTTATCTTCATGATTTTCAGCAGGAATCGTTTGCTTTTCTAACCGAGGTCCCGCGCCGGAACTGAGCTACAGTTTTCTTGCCACAATCACACTGTAGTGAAAACCAGAAATAATTGTGAATCCAGCGACGAGATCGATCAGGACATGACGCCCGAAACGCAGCACCGGGTTTTCGGTCACCGCTGCGCAAATCACCACGAGGACCAGCAGAATCTGGAACGCGGTGTTGATTTTGCCATAGATGCTCGGAGGAAATGTCCGATAGCCGACCACGAGCAGAATGACGGCGCACGCGATCAAAATCAAGATATCGCGGCCCAGGACAAGTATCGCGAGCCACCAGGCAATTTTGCCCTTCAGCGCCAGCATGAAATACGCCGAGGAAAGAAGGAGCTTGTCGGCAATGGGGTCAAGAAAGGTGCCAAGAGGCGTCTTCTGATTCAGCTGCCGCGCGAGCAGACCGTCGAGGCCATCGCTCAGCGCCGCGGCGAGCAGCAAGGCGAGGGCCCAGTCATAGCGGCTGTACCGCAAAGCGATGATGAAAAACGGCAGGAAGCCGAGCCGCAAGAAGGTGAGCTGGTTCGGAACTGTGAATATGCGCTTGTCCATGGGGTGTTTCGCCCGAAACGATCAGGCAAATTGTGCGAGATAATCTCTCAGCGAATGTCCGGCCTTTGACGCGAACCGTTCGGCGAGCGAAGGCACGGAACCGCGCGGCTCGTCGAGAGCAATCCTCTCGATCCGCTGCATTGGAAAGAAAAGCGTGGGCAATCCTACGCGCTCGCCCTCCGGATGAACGACCTGGCGGACAAAATCGTCAAAAGAATCGAGGTCAATGCCCCGCAGGGTCACGCCGGCAGTCGAGATTTCCGTGAGCTCGCCCCAGATGCGTTCCTTCGGGCTATGCAGGCTCACGACGACAATCGAATGCGGTTCCATTTTTCTCCACTAATTCATGCTACCTGAATACTCTCGGTGCTGCACCCCGAGGAAGCGCAAGAGTCACTACGCAACGTCGCATGAAACTACACGGAAATCGTTTTCATTTGGGGCGAGAGCTTCAGTGTCGCTTCGGTTGCCTTCTGGACCGCATCGGGCGTTACATTTGGAGCGACCTCGCGCAGGAACAGGCCGTTCGGAGTTACTTCGATAACGGCGAGTTCAGTCACAATCAGACTGACGACGCCGACTCCTGTCAATGGCAGCGTGCAGGACTTCATGATTTTCGGCTGGCCGTCTTTGTTCGTGTGCTCCATGGCGATGATGACCCGCTTCGCGCCGGCGACCAAATCCATCGCTCCGCCCATGCCCTTCAACATCTTCCCCGGGATGGCCCAGTTAGCCAGATTTCCCTTTTCGTCCACTTGCAGCGCGCCCAGCACAGTGACATCAATTCGGCCGCCGCGAATCATCCCAAATGATTCCGCGCTTGAAAAATAACAACAGCCGGGAATTTCGGTGATTGTTTCTTTGCCGGCGTTGATCAAATCGGCGTCTTCCTGGCCTTCATAGGGGTACGGACCGACGCCGAGCATACCATTTTCCGATTGGAGAACCACTTCCACACCGGCAGGCAGGAAGTTGGGCACCACCGTGGGCAAGCCGATCCCCAGATTCGCATAATTGCCGTCGCGGAATTCCTGGGCGACGCGTCGGGCGATGAATTCCCTCTTGTCCATGTCTTTTACAGCCATTCTCTTCCTCGAAGACTATCTTTTACGCAGTGTGCGCTTTTCGATTGGCCTGTCGTAACTCTTACCCTGGAAAACTGCGTCCACAAAAATCCCGGGCGTATGCACGCAATCTGGAGCGAGCTTCCCCAGTTCGACAAGCTCTTCGACCTCCGCGATCACGTGATTCGCGGCGGTCGCCATCACAGCGTTGAAATTCCGCGCCGTTTTTCGATAGACGAGATTGCCCCAGCGATCTCCGCGCCAAGCTTTGATAAATGCAAAGTCGCCACGAAGGGACGGGACCATCACGCATTTACGTCCGGCGAACTCGCGCACTTCTTTTCCTTCCGCGGCCTGCGTGCCACATCCCGTGGGCGTAAAAAATGCCGGAATGCCCGCTCCCCCGGCCCGCATACGCTCCGCGAGCGTGCCTTGTGGATTGAGCTCGACCTCGATCTCGCCGCTGAGCGCAAGAGTTTCAAACCGCCTGTTCTCGCCAACGTAGCTGGCGATCATCTTCCTAACCTGCTTTGACTCAAGCAGCCATCCGATTCCGAAGTTGTCCGTTCCTGCATTGTTGGACACCAGCGTGAGGTTCCGAGTTCCCCTGGCACGCAATGCGCGCAACAGATGCTCGGGTACGCCGCACATGCCGAATCCACCGACGAGGATTGTGGCGCCATCGTTTATGCGCTCGATCGCCACTTCCGCGCTTGCGACGCGCTTATCCATCCAGCAACTCCTGCACAGCCACTTCGAAAAATCGCAAAAATACTACGGGATTGCAGAGAGCAGTCTACTGCAACATGCAGGGATTTGTAGAGTGTCTTGGCGCGAGGTTAGAGGTTTGAAATTCGAGCTTTGAAAAGAGCCGGGGGCGGAAAACTCCGCCCCCTATCGTCCTTCTATAGTTGCTTATCGAGCCCCTGACCGAATCCCTGCCCTCAGAAGCTAAGCATCAGCGTTTGGGGACACCATGCGCGGCACGGAAGCGCGGCAACTATTGTTTGTCGAGTTTCCTTCCTGCGTCGAGATGATCGAAATTGAGAATCGTGTTGAGAACCAGAGAATAGCTGGCGATCGTCTCGCCGCGGTAAATCGGATTATTCGAGAAGAGCACGACGTGGCCGGTGTCCATGGGGACGTCGACGACCATGGGATGCCCGGCGATGTCCTCGCCGCCCTCGACGAGGCCGGAGATGAGCAGATCTTTGTTATCCGCATAGCGGAAAATCACGCGGGGGCGCAGCGCCGACGGAATCACGCCAATGCCGTTGCGCAGCTGATCTTCCGTGAGCGGCTCGGCCTGCCATGGCTCGGCCTGCGGATGCTCGGCTGGCGCGACACTTTTGCGGCCGACAACGAAATCGGGATCATCGAGAGTGCCGCGGCCCGTTACGCGTTCGCCCATTTCCCCGCCGAGGCGGCGGAAGCGGCCGCGGCCGATGATGTTGCTGACGTCGAACGCGGGGCCATTGTAAGTGTACGCAGAGAGAGTATCGCCATAGCCATAGGCGATGGGGCTGGCCGGGTCGACGACATCGGCGCGGACGACGCTGCCGATGATGCGTTCACGCGGAGTGCGCGCGACGCTTACGCCATGCGTGAGGCCGAGAGAGATGGCGAGATTCGCCGTGTCGTCCACCGTGATGAGAACGCCGCCGTGCTTCACGAAATCCTGAAGATGCGCGACGCCGGACCAGCCGAGTTCGGGACGAATGTCGTCGGTGGAGTCGAGCTTGCCGATATTGGGAGTGAGGGCGGTCGTCTTCCACGGGAGCGGATTGCCCCAATCAGTCGGCACGCCATTGATGATGAGATCGGGGCTGACGAAGCGGCCGACAGGCGGGAACAGAATCACGTCATACTTCGCGTTGAGATCATCGTCCTTCGACACGGTCTGCGTGTTGATGTAGGCGTATGGAATGTGCATGAAGTCTAGGGCTTCGCGCCACCAGCCTTCGGTCTGCGTGCTGAGCCACGTGTGCAGGATTGCAACGCGCGCGGCGCGGACGGGATGCGACTTGACGCCTGGCGCGGAGCCGAGACCATAGGCTTTCAGGCCAAGATCGCCGAGGGCCTGATGCAAATCGTCGCCGCTGACGCCGTGAATGATGAACGAGCCGCGATTGAATTTGCGGCCGGAGGCTTCGAAGGGCTCCTCAGCAACATCTATCGAGGCGTCCTTCAATTTATAGCGGAGCGTGGCGAGAGAATTGTCGGCATTATCGTCGATGACGAAGACGCTGCCGCTGCCTGAGACGCCCGCGGGCGCTTCCACGTTCGTAACGCGCTCCATGGGGACGCCCAAGACTTTCGTGTCCGTGATGCGTGCGACCTTGACGCCGAAGAGCTCGCCGAAGGTCCAGCCGGTGTCGTCGTAAGGAGTTTTCTGCGGATCCTCCGGGCTCCAGTACTGGTAATCGAGGAGCGAGTCGGCGATGCGCGAATACGGCTGGTCCATGCGAATGATGTAACTGCCCGCCGGGAAGCTGACTGTTTTCGTTTCCTCCGCTTTTTCGCCTTCCTTTGCAGCGCCGTGGCGGCCGTGTTCGGCGGATTTTTTCACCGGCTCAGTGACAGTGAATGCCGAGGTCGCGCGAGAAATTTCGCAGTGCTGCAACTGGAGGACGTGCAATAAATCGGATTGCGCGCCGAGCCGAGGATCGTCGCCGGGCAGGACGTAAGCGGCGGGGCCTTCTGCTTCCGGCTTCTCGACGGAGCGCTTCGATTTGAGATAGAAATTTTTCAGGAACATCACGCGATTATCGGCGAAGAAATGGAGCGAAGTGAGGAGGCCAGTCTGTTCATAGTTGTTGTTGTCGCGCAACGACCAGGTGACGACGGGATACGGCGGGTTCTGGCGGTACCACGTGCGCGAATATTCATCGGGGCTCAGCTCGTGCGTTTCGGTGTCGGAAACGGCGTTGCCAAAAGTTTCGTAGAGGCGGCTGATGCCATTGTGCAGCGCCGCGAAAAACATCAGATAGCCGGGCGACCAGGTGTCGAAATCGCCGTGCGTGAAAACGCCGGGCATGCCGAATTTGGTCATGTCCTGCACGTTGCGCCAGGCGATGATTTCCCATTCATTGGCGAGAATCGGGTCCACCCAAGCGTTAAACGGGCCGTCGCCGGCGGTGTTGTCGTAAAGGAACGGAACGGATTCGTGAAGGTCGTGAAGCACCTGCGCGTCCAGGCCGACGAAGGTGTCGAGGACGTTCTGGCTGAGCTTGAGCGTCATGCCCATGGCGTCGCGATTGTTGTCGTGAGCGACGTAGTGGCCCCAGTAAAGCAGCGGCGGATAGTTTTCCTTCGGATGAGCGAGATGCCACGCGTTGAGGTCGGCCATGCGGTCGCGTCCGTCGACTTCGACAATGGGAGTGATGAGCGTGATGACGTGGTCGCGAATGTCGCGGATGTACTGGCTATCGTCCACGGCGAGACGGTAGGCCATCTCCATGAGCGCGGTGGGCGCGCCGGTTTCGGTGGAATGGATCGTGCCGGTGATGTAGTAGACGGGCACGGCTTCGCCGGCGATCTTGTCCGCGACAGCGTCGTCGAGATGAATCGTACGCGGGTCTGCGAGCTGCGCGAGCAGGGCGCGATTCTGCTCCAGATGAGCGATATTGGCATCGGAAGAAACGGCGACGGCGATCATCTCGCGGCCTTCTTCCGTGTGGCCGATGGAGAAAACCTTCACGCGGGGGCTGGCCTTTTCGAGCATGCGCATGTATTCGTAGACTTGCGCGGAATGGGGAAGAATGGTTGGAGCGCCGGCGATGTCGCCGAGCACGGCCTCGGGTGTGGGGACGGTCTTCGACGCGGGGAGATAATCGACGAGTGGAGAAATAAAGTTCGGGCCCGTGGTGTACTTGAGGATTTTCTGCGTATAGGCTTCGTCAATCGGCTGCTTCGGGTCGCGGCCGGGCGTGTCGTCGTTGCCAGCGCCTGCGAGCGCCGGACACAAAATCACGAGCGCAGTCAAAACGAGAATGCACGGGACAGCCCACTTCTGAAATGAATTGATATTCCGCATCTTTATCTCCCCGTTAAAACGATGAAATCGAATCACACAACAGACGCAGCCAGGAGCAAAACGGATACAAGCTGCCGCGAGGCCGCAAAAATACCCCCACGGCGGGAAGTTCGCCAGTCGAAAATATAGAAAACTCTGCTGCGCGCGAGGCTCAGGGCGCAATGGCGGACGCCAGATGATTTGCCTTGAGGGCGTCATTCAGAACCGCCACGTCCTTCGTGGTGAGCTGGTCGAATGACTTGCGCGCCTGGGCAATTTCACCCTGGTAGAGCCTGTTGACCTCGATTTCCTGCGCCGTTGGCGGCAAATCGGCGCCGCTCGAGCCCTGCCCGGGCGCGCCATCGAGCAGCGAGCCAAGGTTCATCAGGCGGCCGTAGAGGCGCATGGGCGCGCGGAAGGAATCCTCGTTGCGCCCCGTGAGCGAAACATCCACAAGGATGTTTTCGACGGTGATGGCCTTCTGCTCGAAGTCCCTGGCCGCCTTGAGCGCCGCGGCGTTTTTGGCGTCGTCGCCGAGCATTCTTTCGAGGTCTTCCACCTGCTTGCGCGTCCACTCAACGTGATTGATCATGCCGGCGACGTCGTTCATTTCACCGCGAATTTCGAGAAGGAACTGCACTTCAGCCTCGATATCCTTTGGCGTGCCAAGCGTGTGGGGATCGGGGAGGACTTCGAGAGGCTCGGAGAAATCCTTGCCGTCCACGGACAGCTTCACAGTGTATTTGCCCGGCACGGCGCGCGGAGCACCGTCGAAATGCGACCAGGCGACGAACTGGCGGAAGCCCTCCTTACCGACCGCGACCCAAGGCTGGCCCCGAGGGCTGGTGCGAAGCTTCAGTTCGGTGGAAGGATCGTATTTCAGGTCCCACCAGACGCGAACGAGCCCGGCTTTCGCGCCTTTTGCGAGCTTGATGGTGCGAATCGTTTTTCCATCGGCGCCGGCGATGGAGATTTCTGCCTTTTTCGCGGCGTCCTTGAGATAGAAATTGATGTCCGCGCCGAATTGTGGATTATCGCCAACGACGTGGCTGCCGGCGTCGCTCTGGCGCGTGTTGTCGAACGTGCGGAAGCGGTACGCGGGGCGCGGCTTGAACAGGTAAGCGTCAGATTTGGACGCTGAATCGTAGTCGCGCAACGGAGTGACGTCGTCGAGAATCCAGATGCCGCGACCGTACGTGCCGACCAGGAGATCGTTGAACTGCTTCTGGATCGACAGCCAGTACACGGGAGCGGGTGGCATGTTGTTGCGGAGCGCAGTCCAGTTAGCGCCGTCGTCCCAGGAAACGTAGACGGAATTGTCCGTGCCGAGATAGAGCATGCCCTTGCGCACGGGATCTTCGATGACGCAATGCGCGCTGCTGTTCATGGACTTCGGCACGCCGGAGCTAATCATCCGCCAGGAGCGGCCATAATCCGAAGTCTTGTAAACGAATGCGTCGTAATTGCCGACCTGCTCGAGATCGACGCTGATATAGGCCGTGCCGGCGTCGAAATGCGACGGCTCGATATTCATCACCGTGCCCCAGGGCGGCAGATTCGGAATGTTCTTTGTGACGTTGGTCCAATTCTTGCCGCCGTCGCGCGTGAGGTTGACCTGGCCGTCGTTGCTGCCGGCCCAGATGATGCCGGCGGTGACGGGAGATTCGGCGATGGCGTAAAGAGTGGAGCCGTCGAAGGTCATCAAATTGTCGGAGCCGACGCCGCCGGAACTCTGCTGATGCGATTTATCGTTGGTGGTGAGGTCAGGGCTGATGACGCGCCAGCTCTGGCCGCCGTCGGTAGTTTCGTGGACGGCCTGGCTGCCGACGTAAACGCGATTGTGGTCGTGAGGCGAAATCGCGATGGGGAACGTCCAGTGCCAGCGGTATTTTACGTCGGCGGGCGCCCAGCCGTAGGTGGCGTCGGGCCAGACGGTGACGCCGCGGGCCTGGCCCGTGCGGAGATCCATGCGCGTCAGTTCGCCATCGTAGCAGCCGGACCAGACGATATTGTTATCCACCGGATCGGGAATCGCGAAGCCGCTTTCGCAGCCGCCGATGTGCGTCCAATCGCCCGTGGAGATTCCGCCGCCAAAGAAGCCGCCGCTGCCCTCGAGATTGTTGCTGGGGCCGCGGAAGGAAGGGCCGTCCTGGCGATTCGTATAGACGAAATAGGGAACCTGACTATCGGCGTAGACGTGATAGACCTGCGAAATGGGGAGCACGACGCGCTGATAGCTCAAGCCGCGATTCAGGCTGATGGAAGCGCCGGCGTCGTTGGCGATTATGACGCGATTGGGATCTTTCGGGTCGAACCAGACGTCGTGATTATCGCCTCCGGCGGAACCGAAGCCGGTGACAGCAGGCGATGCGCCTTCTTCGCCGCCGCGAAAGCCGGGGATGAAGAGCGTGTCGCCGCCATCACGCGAAATGCTGAAGCCGACGGAGACGAAGAAGAGGAGATTTTCGTCGTTCGGCGCGACGGCGAAGCGCACGTAATATGGGGCGCGCTCGGCCATGATGTGGTGCTGATTGACGAGCTTCCACGTCTTGCCGCCATCGTCGGAGCGATAGAGGCTTGGCGTCTTTTCCTCCATCAAGGCATAGACGCGCTCAGAATTGCTAGGCGCGACCTGCACCGCGACCTTGCCGACCGTCGCGCCGGCATCCGGCAGACCATTGCCGGACAGCTTCTTCCACGTGTCGCCACCATCATGAGAGACATAGACGCCGCTGCCTGGGCCGCCGCTGTGCAAGTCCCAGGTGCGGATTTCGACCTGCCACATGCCGGCGAAAAGCGTCTGCGGATCGTGCGCGTCCATGCTGAGTTCGGAGCAGCCGGTGTCTTCGTTGACGAAGAGGACTTGCTGCCACGTCTTTCCGCCATCCGTGGTGCGATAGATGCCGCGCTCCTTTTGCGGGCGATAGGCCTGGCCAAGCGCGCAGGCGAAGACGACATCGGGATTATGCGGATTAACGACGATGCGGCCGATGTGGCCGGTCAGGTCGAGGCCCATGTGCTGCCACGTCTTGCCGCTGTCTGTGGATTTGTAGATGCCATCGCCCATCGGATAGTCGGGGCGGATGAGGAAGGGCTCGCCTGTGCCGGCCCAGACGATATTGTGGGCGGAGGGCGCAATGGCGAGCGAGCCGATGGCAGCGACGTCCTGCTTATCGAAGATAGGCTGCCAGTCGAGGCCGGCGTCGGTGGTCTTCCAGATGCCGCCAGCGGCGGCGCCCACGTAGACGACGTTGGGATTGCCAGGTTCGCCGACAATCGCGTCCGCGCGGTTGCCAACGGGCCCGATGAAGCGATAGGCGAGCGAGGCCAGGGGATTCGATGCCGATTCGTCCTGGGCGCTCGCAGGGGCCAAGACCGCTGCAATAAGGGCGGCGAGACAGACAACTCCAACGAATGAGATATGTCGGAAACGCATAGGAGGCTCCTCCGAAAAACGGGAGAATGTAGCACAAAATAGGAGGTCTGAAGTTGGAAATTTGAAGTTAGGAATTGGATTCGACGGGCGATTTCAGTCCCGGCGCAAGGGCAAAAGGAAAGGGCCGGGAGGAGAACTCCCGGCCCTGGGAACTAAACGCCTGTTCTTAAGGCTTTACCAGTCAATCGTGAAGCCGACCTGCATCTGGCGCGGCGTATTGCCCTGAACGTTGCCGCCGCAACCGAGCACTCCCCAGTCACCTTGGTCGCCGGTGCTGAAGCAAGGATCGGCAGCCTGCATGTGGTTCAACACGTTGCTGAAATTGAAGTACAGTGAGCCGCTGAGCTTCTCCATGATGTTGACCTTCTTGGTGATCGCCGCGTCCAGGTTCCAGAACGGCAAGCCCGTCAGCGGGAATGTACCGATCTGACCATCCAAGCCGAGGATCGGGTTGCGAACCGGGTCTTGGAGGAGGCCAGAATTCTGCGGGCAGGTCGCGTCAGGGTTGCTAAAGACGTTGAACGGGCCGCTGTTGCCGCAGACGCTTGTGTTTGCCGCCGACGGAACTTTGCGGGTGCCACTATAGTGCAAGTTCGTTGCGACGACAGCGTTCTCGAACGCACCTATGTAATTCGTGTTGCATTCGCCGAACGTTCCGCAGTCGCCATTGAGCGTGCTGATCTCCTGCGGGAAGCCGCTGCCCCAGACGAAGAGAGGCGAGATGCTCCAACCGCCGAGCAGACGACCGATGGCGCCCTTCTGGCTCGCGTAATAGGGCTCCGCGTAGTTGAGGAACATGTTGAAGACAAACTTTTCATTGTATTGTTGTGGACCGTAATTGTTCCGGATGTTAAAGGAATCGACGCTCGCAAACGAGCTGGACGCCTGGACAACGTCTCCCGTGCCTAGCGCATTGCTATAGGAGAAGTTGGACTTCATGGTCAGGCCGTGCCAGTCGGTGAACGTCAACTGCAAATACCCGGCGTTGTAGTTGCCGAACCCGTTGCTGATGGTGGTAGTGATGGACGGCGTCTGGCCGCTGCAGCCGAGCCTGACCGTTGCGGTGCAAGATGCCGCGATGGGATCGCTCGGAAAGCTCCTGCCAAACATCCAAGAACCCTTGGCCGAAGTGGCCGCCCAAGCGTCGTACGGGTCGGAGTTCCCCATGTTGCTAGCTTGATTGCCGATGAAGGCGGCAGTGCAACTGGTAGAGGCAGAACAGTAAGCCGAAGCGGTCCCTCCGAGAGCAGCCTCGAAGAAGGGCTGGGGTGTGAAACTGGTTGGGACGGTTCCGTAATTGGTCGAGAGCATGATGTTCTTCCAAGCCTGGGCGAAAGTTTGCCCGCCCTGGGTCATCATGTACGGAACGTTATCCAAACTGTAATACTGTATCTCGTTGCCGAGGAGCCTTCCGATGTAGCCAGCTTCGGCAAGGATCTTCGGGCCGAACTGATGCTGAACACTTAAAGTGAACTCGTCGGAACGGTCCGGATGGAAATTGGGATCAATCGTTTCCCCAGCTCCCGTGGCAACATCGTTGAAGCCTGGATACCACGGCTGCGGCAAGAACGAAGATGGTGGTGGCAGAGGCGCGTTTATCCCGTCCACGCCCACCCGGAATGCGGTGTTCGGGTCCGTGACGGCACTGGGCGTAAGGCAAGCGCCGTTACCGGAAGCATTTTGAGGGGCGCCGCAGGTGGCCGGCTGCATCAGTCCGGGCGTAAGCATAGGAACCAGGATCGGATTGACGCCGTTGATTCTACCAAAGATGCGCGCGTAACCGGCTCGCACGACCGTGTCTGGCCTGAAATTCCAGGCGAAACCGACGCGCGGGCTCAATCCATTGAAGTATGGGTGATAGGGATAGTGAGATGTGCCAGTCCCGTTGGCATTGCGCGTAATCGAAAAGCCGATCAACGGCGCGTAGGCGAGGCCCTGAACCGCGGCCTGCCTCTCGTTGTTCAGATAGTCGGCCGCGGAGAGAACATTGTTGGTCGCGTCCACCATCACGGTCTGGAAGCCGCCCAAGGTTTCATACGGCGGCATTTCGACGGTATAGCCGAGCCCGTAGTTCAGGGAGAAGTTCGGCCGCATGTGCCAGGAATCGGTGACGTACGCATTGTACGTAGGAATGATGCTGCTGTTCGTCATCGGTGGCGAGTTCGTGCAGCCGGAAGTAGCTGGGACAGCCGCGAGCGCGCAGTCCCCAGCGGGCCTGGGATTCAGAGGCAGGCCAGTGATCTGAGAGCCGATACCGCGCGTGTACAGGCTCTGCGTCTCGTTGACGATACCAAGAATCATTGAATAGTAGTTTTCATAAGTGGTCTTGTTACTGCCACCTAAGCTGGCCGGACGGAAATTCTTAAAAGCGGTTCCGAAGCAGGTGGAGTTTGCGCAGGCTCCGATCAAATATTGCTCGAACGTATTGATGCTTTGACCGTTATCGTTTCGGAGATGAGTATCCCGGTTGCGCAGCCACGAACCACCAAGCTGGAACAAGTGATTGCCCTTGATCCAGGTAACATCGTCACGGAGATTGTAGTCATGGCCATTCCAGTAGCGGAATCGGGTACTTTGATTGTTCGTATTGTAGGGACCAAAGGCGCCGCTCGTTTCTCCGCGGATTTCCAGCGCAGCCGGATAGCCGGCAACGTTGGGGACGCCGCTCGGATCGAGGTAGGCCCACCAGTTACGAGTGTAGCTGAAACTAAATTGGTTGGTGACGTTCGAAGAAACGTCCGTCGTCAAACCGGCCGTATAGATCCACGGCTCCTGGGGCTTCTGACGGATGGCCGCGTAGGTGCCCTTGGTATCTCCGGGGAAGAATCCGCCAATATCCGTCTGGTCTGACACAGTGTGGGTCAGCTTGTAGTAGTGATAGGTGCCATTGAAGTGCTCGGTCTTGGTGAAATCGTGGTCAATGCGGACGACGCCGAAGTTGCTGCTCTGCGGAGTGTGGATCGCCCCCTTGAATCCGCCATCATTGGCCGTCGTAGCCTTGGATCCATAAAGGGCGTTCGTCTGGCCAGTGCAAATCGGATTCGTGGTGTCGCTGCATATGGGAACGAAACCGTCGGTGTGAGTCGCATAGTCGTTTGGCGCCGGCAGGTAAGTGCTCCACAGTGTTTGAATTACTGAGTTCGGCCCCAAGCCGCGTGGATCGCAGGGGCCATTGGGGCAGGGATCGTTGGTCAAGGTTGTGCCATCAACCGCAACGATTGTTGCTGCATTCGCCGGAAACAGTGGGCCAGCCCCGCCAAGCGCGGGATCCAGCATCGGGGTGTTGTTCAAATTAACCACTTCCACGGATCCATCGCTGAGCCTGGGGTTAATGTGAATGAACCCCGCGGCAAGGGCCGGGCTGGGATAGCTGCGCTCGAACGTCGAGCCTCGCGGCCAACGGAACCCCTCGTAATTGCCGAAGATATACCAGTTGCCGCCGGCAAAATTGGAATGCGGGATTTTGCCGCCCGCCGCCGCGCCAAACCGGCTGAAATGGGAACTCGCCTGTTTAAATCCCGTGCTGTTGTTGTCCCAAGTGTTCGCACCGCCGAAATTATTGTCCAAATAGTAGTCGTAGACAGTGCCGTGCAAGGTGTTCGTGCCGCGCTTGGTGACGATTTGCATCTGGCTGCCCGCGCCGCCATTGAAGTCGGCCGACTGGTTCGATGTGGAGACCTTGAATTCCTCAACGCTTGAGACGGGAATTGGGACTACCGCGGAAGGCGCCTGGTTGAAACCCTGGCTGTGCATGGCGCCAGATCCACCTGCGGTGTCGCCGCTGAAGCTGGGAATATACGTGTTGTTGTCGCCGCTCATGTCGTCGGTTGCATATCCGCCGTCGAGTTGGAAAGAGTTCTGGTCGGTTTCGACGCCGCCCGTGGCACCATTAATGTTCTGGCCCGGCTGGAAGATCGCCAGCGTCGAGACATCTCGGGTGGTATTGGGGAGACTGTTGATGATAGTTCCGCTCAGCGTCGAGCCGACAGTGGCGTCCATAGTCTGCAGTTCCGTGCCGGGATTTTCCGTCACGGTCACTGTGGTGGAGACGGCGCCGACCTGCATCTTGACATTCTCGGTCAGCTGCGTGCCAACCTTCACGGTCTGGTTGGTGATGACGGTCGCAGAGAAGCCCTGCTTGGAGACGTTGATCGTGTAAGTGCCAGGATCAACGTCGGCAAAGACGAAGCGTCCTTGATTATCGGACGTCGTCGTGCGCGTAGTGCCCGTCGTGGTGAGCATGATGGTGACGGTCGCTCCGGGAACGACGGCATTGGTGTTGTCCACCACCGAACCGATAATCGTGCCGGTCGCGGTGGACTGCCCAAACGCGGCAGCCGGAGCAAACGCAATCAGCGCCGCGAGACACACGAACAAACACACGTACAGCACGTTACGCAGTGAATTACGCATCGCCTTCGACCTCCCACAGGTCAGAATCTCAATTTTTATCAATTCCACGCCCCGAACAATCGACACTTAAACCTTCAGTTGGGATGGCTATTTATCTCCATCCAAAAACTTTGTCAAGGAAAAATATTCTCAAATTCAGGAGTCTCGCTTTCCAATTGACCGTAGGCTCCGCATCCCGCTGGACACGGCCGACCGACTGTCTTGGGTCAACTGTCTAACTAACTGCCACACCCAACAGGAAGTACGGCTGATCTGGCTTTTGCAATCGTCATTCCAAGAGTTATATTTTCTTTATACGATTAAACAACATTCTGAATCAAAATAACTTACGTGTTGAGAGGTGGGGGCACATGGACGTCGCCGGGTACCTGTGCGAATACGGAAACTCGGAGATTTCTATTGAAAATAAAATCTAAGAGAGCGGAGGCAAGTACTATTACTACAGCGTCTGTAACAGATGCGCCGTGCGCGCGTTGTCACTACGTGGATTCGATTTCGACGACGGCGAAAACGCAATTGAATTGCTGGCGCGAGTCCATAGCCGCGTCCAATTGTGAACTGCGACATCCAATAAACCTGTCTCGCGTTGCGCGCTTCTGTGTGGCGCTCGAGGGAAAGTTATCTTAGAATTTTCGTTTTATATTCCACGCGCGAAGGGACACTGATGACCCAAGCAGTGCAAGATCAGGCAGAAAGGTGCGTCGGGGGCGACCCCCGCGCTACGTTCCAGCTCAGTTTTGCGGTCTGTACGCTCATTCTCGCAGCTTTTGTTGCTGGCTGCAGCCGCAAGCCTGTGACGCACGCAGCGCCTCCGCCAGCCTCCGTCAAAACGCAAGTGCTTCAGCTGGTTCCCATTCCTGACTCTTCCGAATATCTTGCCACTCTGAAGTCGCGCCGCTCTGCCGCAATCAATCCGCAGGTGGCGGGACAGGTGGTGAAGATTTACGTCAAGTCAGGCGATCATGTTTCCGCCGACGCGCCGCTCCTGCAAATCGACCCGAGCAAGCAGCAGGCGGCGCTGGGCAGCCAGGAAGCAGCGCGCAACGCGCAAATCGCGACCATGCAGAATGCCAAAGTCCAGTTCGATCGCGCGCAGCAGCTCTACGATTCGGGGCTGATTCCCAAGCAGGATTATGACTCGGCGAAGTCCGCTTATGAGGCCGCGCAAGCTCAGGCGAACTCGATGGACGCGCAGGTGAAAGAGCAGCAGGTCCAACTGAATTATTTCCAGGTCACAGCGCCATCGGACGGCATCGTCGGGGACATCCCCGTTCACGTGGGCGACTACGTCACCACATCGACGCTTCTCACGACCGTGGATCAGCCCGGCAACCTCGAAGCTTATATATATGTCCCGGTCGAACATGCTCCGGATCTGCATACGGGCGAGCCGGTGGATCTTCTCGAAGATTCCGGCAACGTGGCCGCGCGCAGTTCGATCTTTTTCGTATCGCCGCAGGTAGACACGACCACACAATCCGTCCTGGCCAAAGCGTCGATTGCGAATCCGGAGCACAAGTTTCGCAACGACGAATTCGTCCGCGCGCGCGTCACGTGGCGCGTGACGAAAGGCCTGGAGGTTCCCATCCTCGCGGTTTCGCGCATCAACGGGCAATTTTTCATCTTCGTTGCAGAGCAAAGTGACAAAGGGACCGTGGCGCGCCAGAGGCTGATTCAGGTGGGAGACGTCATCGGTAATGACTACGTGGTGCGCGGCGGCCTGCAGCCCGGCGATCATATTATCGTAGCGGGCTTCCAGTTCCTGATCGATGGCTCGGCAGTGAAGGAAACAGTCGAGCCTGCTTCCGCAGTCCCGGGAGCATCCGCAAATTGAAACCGTTATTTTTTTCGCGGGGCTCCGCAGAATCATCGCAGCCACATCTGGAGTTGATTCGTGTTCGTTGATTTCTTCATCAAGCGGCCGATTTTCGCCACTGTTTGCGCGCTGATTATCATTCTCGGCGGCGCGGTCTCGATACCCACACTTCCGATTGCGCAATTTCCTAACCTCGCACCGCCGCAGATTCAAGTGGTCAGCGGCTACAACGGCGCGGATGCGCAGACGGTCGAATCCGCGGTCACGATTCCGCTGGAGCGCTCGATCAACGGCGTCGAGGGCCTGAAGTACATCACGTCGAATAGCGGCAACGACGGCACGAGCCAGATCACCGCAACGTTCGACGTCTCGCGCGACCCGGACCTCGCCGCAGTGGACGTGCAGAATCGCGTGCAGGCCGCGATGGGCGTGCTACCCGCGGAAGTGAAAAACACGGGCGTGCTCATTTCCAAAGGCATCTCCGGCTTCGTCATGGCCGCGGCGTTTTATTCTCCCGACAATCGTTACGACAGCCTGTTCATCAGCAATTACGTGGACGTGTACGTCAGCGACGCGGTCAAGCGCGTTCCCGGCGTCGCTAATGTGCTCATATTCGGCGAGCGCAAGTACTCGATGCGGCTGTGGCTCGATCCCGAAAGACTGGCCGCGCGCGGCCTGACCGCGTCGGACGTCCTCACGGCTCTTGAGGAGCAGAATGTGCAGGTCGCGGCAGGGCAAGTTGGACAGCCGCCGTCGCCGACCGGGCAAGCCTTCCAGATCAGCGTTCGCGCGATGGGCCGGCTGGCCGATCCGGCGCAATTTGACAACATCATTTTGAAGACCGGCTCGGACGGCACGCTCGTGTATATGAAGGACGTGGGATACGCGAGCCTCGGCGCGGAGAACTACAACAGCGACCTCATCATCAACGGCCGCCCCGCTATCGGCCTCGCCGTGATTCAGCTGCCCAGCGCGAATGCGCTCGACGTGGACAGACGCGCCAAAGCGGCGCTCGACGAGCTTTCGAAAACATTTCCGCCCGGCTTGAAGTACGGCCTGGCATTCGACACGACCACCGCCGTCGCCGAAGGGATCAAGGACGTGCTGGTGACTCTCGGCGAGGCGATTCTGCTCGTGATTCTGGTAATTTTCGTCTTTCTGCAGGATTGGCGCAGCACGTTCATTCCCGCCATCACAATTCCGGTCTCTCTTGTCGGCACATTTATCTTCGTCAAGCTTCTGGGCTTCTCCATCAACACGCTCACACTCTTCGGCATCACGCTCGCCACAGGACTTGTGGTTGACGACGCCATCGTCGTCATCGAAAACGTGCAGCGCCACATTTCTGAAGGTCTCTCCGAGCCTCATCGCGCTGCTTCCGTCGCGATGGGCGAAGTTGCCGGCGCCGTCGTCGCGACGTCACTGGTCCTCGTGTCCGTGTTCGTTCCCGTCGCGCTATTTCCCGGGACCACCGGCATTCTGTTCCGGCAGTTCGCATTGACCATCGCGTTTTCCGTCGCCATCTCCGCTTTCAATGCGCTGACGCTCACTCCCGCGCTCTCCGCGATTTTCCTGGGACATCGCAAGGAAGGAGTCGGCTCGCGCGTCTTTGCTCCGTTCAACCGCCTGGTCGCGGGCGGCACGAATCTTTACCGTCACACGCTGCGGCACCTGTTCAACTGGAAGCTTGCCACTGTCGTCATGTTTTTTCTCGCCTGCGGCTTCACGTACTGGATTCTGAGAGCGGTGCCGCGCGGCTTTGTTCCCACGGAAGATGACGGCTACTTCATGATCGCCGTGCAGGCGCCGCCGGGCGCTTCGCTGGAGTACACGGCGGGGATTTGCCATCAAGTCGAGGAGATTTTGAAGCGGATTCCGGAAGTCAGCGATATCTTCTCCGCCGCCGGTTTCAGCTTCTCCGGGACGGCCCCGAATCGCGCTTTCGTGTTCGTCAATTTGAAGCCTTTCGATGAACGCCAAGGCAACGCTCACTCCGCCGCATCCGTTATCAACCGCGTACGCGGGCCGCTCTTCGGCATCTCCGGCGCGGTCGTGGTTCCGTTCAATCCCCCCGCTGTGCAAGGGCTTGGGCAGTTCGGCGGTTTCCAGCTCGAAGTCGAAGACCGGGGGCAAAGTTCGCTGCAAGAGCTCCAGCAGGCCACCAATCTATTAGTGAAGGCGGGAAACACCACGCCCGGCCTAACCGGCTTGCTCTCCACGTTCACGGCGAATGACCCGCAATTCGTGGTGAATATAGACCGCGACACGGCGAAAAGCCTAGGCGTGCCTCTGAGCCAGATTACCGACGCGCTGCAGGTGTTCATGGGCTCGGTCTACGTCAACGACTTCAATTTCAATAACCGCTCGTATCGCGTTTACGTCCAGGCAGAGCCGCAATTCCGGTCGCATCCCGACGACATCGATCGCTACTACGTCCGCTCCAATTACGGCCAGATGGTCCCACTGGATAATCTGGTGAAACTTGGCGAGACAGCCAACCCCTCGGTGATCACACACTACAATCTATTCCGAGCGGCGGAAATTGACGGCTCCGCGGCTCCGGGCCGCAGCTCCGGTGACGCGATCGATGAAATGGACTCGCTAGCGCAAAAGACCTTACCGCGCGGGATGTCGTATGAATGGACGGGGCTTTCGCTGGAAGAAATTCAGTCGGGCAGCCAGGCGGCAATTCTCTTCGGCCTTGGACTCATCGTGGTCTATCTGACTCTCGCGGCGCAATACGAAAGCTTCTCCCTACCCTTCATCGTCCTGATGGCAGTGCCGATGGCGTTACTCGGCGCGATGCTGGCCATGAGCTTGCGCACGCTGATAGACGACGTCTACTGCCAGATCGGGCTCGTGATGCTCATCGGCCTCTCGAGCAAGAACGCAATCTTGATCGTCGAGTTCGCGGAACAATTACGCGAAAAGGGCATGAGCCTCTACGATGCAGCCATCGAGGCCGCGCGCATTCGCCTGCGTCCCATCCTGATGACGTCATTCGCGTTCCTGCTCGGCGTCCTGCCGCTTGTGCTGGCGACGGGCGCGGGTGCCGCGGGGCGCAAGTCCGTCGGCACGACGGTCTTTGGCGGGATGATCGCCGCTACTTCCCTGAATCTTCTCTTCGTCCCAGTGCTTTACGTCATCGTCGAAGGCTTCCGCTTGCGTCACGCCAAACCCGACGCTCATTCGTGATGCAGGCGAAATCCGCGCCGTCGTAATAATTGTAATAATATGTCACTGGAGGCCCGCATGCCCGACTACACCGCCGCGCACGCTCGCGCCGGAATCAACGCCCGTCTTCCACGGCTCGACACCTGGCCGAACCATTTCCCCGGCTACGAAATCACCATCCGCTTCCCCGAGTACACCTCCGTGTGCCCGAAAACCGGCCTTCCGGACTACGGAACCATCATCATTCACTACGAGCCGAGCAAGGTTTGCCTGGAGCTCAAGGCCCTGAAGATGTATCTGCTTGGCTACCGCAATTTAGGCATCTTTTACGAAAACGCAGTGAACCGCATGTTGCGTGATATCGTTGCCGCGACGCATCCCGCCTGGTGCGTCGTTCGGGGCGAGTTCACTCCCCGTGGTGGCCTGTTTACCACGGTGGAGGCCCGTTGGCCTCGAAAGCACACGGGTTCATCACGGGCATAGACAACCCCGCCGGCCTTTTCCATAATTTCTAGATAATCTAGGTGCCCCCAGCCATTCCGGAGGATAAGCGATGAACGACTTTGCCAATCTGCCGCAGTCTCGCAGCATGGAGCCCCCGCCCGAGTCCTTTCCCTACACTCCACGCTGGGTGATCATTCTGTTCGTGCTGTTGTTTGCGCTGACGGGATACTTGACGTACGCCAATTTCGCGCAGGGCGGATCGACGAAATCCGCGCTGACAGCCGCCAACAAGCGCGCCGACCTGCTAACAGCCGAACTGACAAAGACCGATGCGACGGTCGCCGACCTGAAGGCTGAGTTGCAGGTCTCGGCGGAAAAGCTCGGCTTGACGCAAGATGAGCTGGCGCACGCCCGCAGCATCGCGCAGCAATCGCTGAAAGACCAGAAGAACAGCTCCGCCAAACTGAGCCAGCTCGGTGAAATGCAGCAAAAGACAGCGAGCCAGGTCGTGGAAGTGACCACGGACCTCAACGGAACGAAGGCGGATGTCGCCTCCACCCGAAAGGATCTGGATGACGCCAAGGCCCAGCTGGCCACCGCGATGGGCGACTTGAACGTCCAGAGCGGGCTGATCGCCAGCAACCACAACGAAGTGGAAGAGTTGAAGCGCATGGGCGAGCGCAACATCTTCGAATTCAATCTGACGAAGACGAGAGCACCGCAGCACGTGGGTCCGATCGAGCTCCAGCTTCACAGCGTCAATACGAAGCGCTTCACGTTCACGCTCGACGTAATTGCAGATGACCGCCGAATCCAGAAAAAGGATCGCGCCATTCAGGAGCCAATTCAGTTTTACGTGAGCGGCGCGCATTCGCCCTACGAAATCGTCGTCTACAACGTCGGGAAGAACAAGATTACGGGTTATCTCTCGACGCCGAAAACAATGGCGACGGCTTCGGCCCCGACGCCCAGCCAATAGCGCGGGAGTTCCCTGCTGAAGCATCGGAAAGATATTTCGGCATCGGATTGCTACAGTGCCTGGAGAACGAAATGAATGAATCGAAACCGTGCCGCCGAGCACTCCGCAATTCCGAATGCCGGACTTTCCGGCCATCATCTGCGCTGCGCTCTCTGGCGTTCCTGTGCCTTTGCGCTGCGCTCTTCGCGGTTCCTGCGTTCGCGCAGAATGACTCGCTCGCCTCGCGCTTGCCCGCCGATGCGTGGTTCTTCATCCACTGGCACGGAACGGCTTCGCTCAATGGCGTCCGCGATACGAATTCCGTTCTGCGCCTGATGCGCGACCCTTCTGTCGCCGCCTTGCCCGGCAAATTGATTGCCTACGCTCAGTCTCAAGCCAAGAAAAACAACAATCCTCCGCAGCATCCATTCACGCAGGAGGACGCCGACAACATCGTTTCGCTGCTCGAAAATCCCGCCATCTTCGGTGTGCTGAATCATCCCGGCGGCGGATTGGGCGCGGCGACGAATTCGGCCAGCACGTTTCTCATCTATGACGTCACGGGCAAACAGGACGTTTTCGACAAAGTTCGCGCGCGCATGGCGAGCGAAAATCGCACGCCGCCGGAAAACATTCCTCTGGTGATTGACCGCATCTCCGTCACCAAGGTCGTGTCGGGCGAAAACGTTTCGTATGAAGCGCACGCGGGCAATTATTTCGTCAGCACCGAAACGCTGCCGGCGATGGCCGAGATTCTACCGCGGCTCACGGGGGCGAATCCTCCTCCAGTCCAGATGGCTGCCGTGCCTTCCGCGTGCCGCAACATGCCCGGCAATGCCCTGCTCGACTATCTGGCGCTTCCGGGCAAGCTGAACGTCTCGCAATCGCTCTCGAATCCGAATTTCAATTTTCCGGCGTTCCTGAAAGCGATGCACGTGGACCAGCTCGGGGCAGTCTGCGGGAGCGTGAAATTCGATTCTTCCGCGACGCGGATGCAGACGATTGTGCTGGGCGACACCTCCGCGGGCAGCATTCTGAGTCTGCTGGGCGACAATCGCCGGGATTTCGCGACGATGGCGCTTGCTCCCCCGGGCGCCGCGTATCAGTGTTCGGTTCTTGACTTCGCTTCTCTCTATTCGGCGCTGAAGGCCGGCTTCACCGCCGGACTGCCGCAGGACCGCGCGGGGCTGGTCGCAGGCATGGATTCCCTGCTCGCGATGTCGTGGGGAATCGCGCCTGCGGACGCGCTGAAATTGTTCACGGGCGAGATGGCCGCAATCCGCGTGAATCCCGCCGTAGACCCCTCGCGGACCGTCTACGCGCTCACGATTCAGCAGCCGGATAAAGTCCTCGGCTTATTTCGCAAAATTTTCACCAACGCGGACGAAAAGCAGGAAGGCGATACAACTTACCTGACGCTGACGCTTCCGGCCGGCATGGTTCCCGGCGCGCAAACCGCCGACGCCGAATCGAACTCCTTCTCGGTCGCCGTCACGCCGACGATGCTGATCGCCGCGAAGGGCAAGGAGCTTGCTCATCAAGCCGTCGCCCGCTATCGCGCGCCAGCGAATCCTTCAGCTGCGTTTTCCAGCGACGTCGGATTCCAGAGAGTTCGCCCGTCTCTCCCTGTAAGACTCGACAGCATCGGTTATTCGGACCTTGCGCATTTCAACTGGGAGAAAGTAGCGAGCAACATTCAGAAGCAGATAAACGCATCGGCTCAGGCCGCGGCGAAAAATTCAGGAAAGCCCGCTCCGCCGCCCGTCGATATCCTCAGCGGCTTCGATTGGCAGGCGATATCCCGCTATTTGCATTTCTCGCTGAGCGGCGGCTGGAAAGATTCCACCGGCATCTATTTTGATTCGTTCATCCAATAACCCGGAACCCATATTCGCTCGTTTGTTCCTCCTGATTTGCTGCGCCATATCCCTTGCGGCAGCGAGAACTGCTCGCGCGCAATCGCAACAATCGCCCTCGGGCAATACGCCTGCCATCCAATCGACACTGAAAGTCTCCGTCGATCTGGTCAAAGCCGACGTCAGCCTCACAGACAAGCGCGGGAATTTCGTGGAAGGCCTGCAGAAGGAAAATTTTCGCGTCTTCGACGACGGCGCCGAGCGGCCTGTCACATTTTTCGCCTCCACCGACGCGCCGGCGCAAATCCTCGTGCTGGTCGAGACCAGCCCCGCCGTTTTCCTGATTCATCGGCAGCATCTAGAAGCCGCGTACGCGCTCGTTTCCGGCCTCGCTCACGAAGATCAAGTAGGTCTCGCGACGTATGCGGAGCAGCCGCGCCTGGTCCTTCCTTTCACGGCGGACAAAAATTCACTTTCGCAATCGCTTATCGCCGTTCAGTATCAGCTCGGCAGCACGCAATTGAACTTTTACGACGCGGTCAGCTCGTGCCTTGACTGGCTGGACGCGCTCACGGGAAAGAAGGCCTTGCTCCTTCTTACCACGGGCCTCGATTCCTCTCCATCCGGCCACTGGGAGGCGCTCACCGATCGCGTTCGAAGCAGCGACGTCACCATTTATTCCGTCGGGCTCGGCGGCTCGTTTCGCTCGTTCGACGCCGGTCCGTCCGTGATCCCCGGAGGCAGCGCGGCGCTGACTCCAGGCCTGAGCTTTCAGGCCGCCGATCACGCGCTGCAATCCCTCGCCGACCTGAGCGGCGGCCAGGCCTTTTTCCCCAAGGACGAGAAGAGGTTCGAAGCTCTCTACCGGCGCATTGCCGCAGCGCTGCGTCATCAATATGTCTTGGGCTTCGCTCCGGCGCACGACGGGAAGTTCCACGCGCTGACGTTTCAAATCCTGGATGCGAAGGGTGAGCCCTTGCCTTTGGATAATTCAAAAAAAAGCTTTCACCTCTTCGCCCGTCAGGGCTATCATGCGCCCAGCCCCGCGAATTAGGCTGCGCGTCCCGGGGACTCCCGCAATGATAGGCAGGAAGATGATTCGGATGATTTCGCCCAATTCACCAAGCTGGCATGGATGCGGCGTTCTGCTCGCTGCGATTGCCATCATTAGTTCGGCAGCGGTCGCTTCTGCTCCGCGCTTTCAAGCCGCGGCTACACCGACGCCGTCGGGCGCGCAAGTGCAGTTCGCGAATGGCGGAAACGTCGCTCAGGTTCCCGTCGAGATGTCTGGCAACCTCGTGTTCGTCGCCGCGGGCGTGAACGACGCGCAGCCCTCCTGGTTTTTGATTGACACCGCTCGCGCAACCTCCGCGTTTGACGATATTCGCGCCGCCTCTCAAAATCTTCTGCCTTCCTCGACCGGAAACACGCGCGTCACTTCCCTCAGCAACGCGACCCTCGATTTTCCCGGCCTGAAGGTCACGGTCGCTTCCCTTTCTCTGATTTCCCTCGACGATATTTCCTCGCGCGTGGGCCGCGCGGTTCAGGGAATCCTTGGCGCAGACGTGCTCAGCCAGTTCGTCCTCGTACTCGACTACGAGCGCGCGACGTTCCAGCTCTATGATCCGAAGTCGTACCACTACACGGGCAAGGGCGAAAAAATGAAGTGGACGCTGATTGGCGGCGTCCCGGCCGTCAGCGCCCGCGTGGAAGTTCGCGGCAAGGGCAAAATGGACGGCGAGTTTCTGATCTCCACCGGCGAACCCGAGCCCATCGTATTTTCCAGCAGCTTCGCCGCCGCCCACGGCTTCGGTTCAGTTGGCGGAAAGATGATTCCGTTTGCATCAGTCAGCGACCCGGAAAGAGTGGAAGGCAAACTTGGGCGCGTGCAGTCTCTGACGCTGGGAAAGACGGCGGTGCAGGACGCCCTCGCAGTCTATCCCACGGAATCATCGGGCGCATCTTCTTCGGCTGAAGTCGCCGGCACGCTCGGCGCGGGAATTCTGAATCGTTTCACGATGGTGCTGGATTACAGCGGGGGACAGCTGATCCTCGAACCGAATCCCCGCCTGCTGGACCTCTACACGGCGGATATGAGCGGCCTCGGCATTATCGCGATTCCGCCCGACTACCGCGCGTATGAAGTCGCGCAGGTCGTGGCAGGATCACCCGCGGCCGAAGCCGGTTTCGCCGTCGGAGACATTCTGGATACCATCGATGGCAATCCGGCCTCTGACTCAAGCCTGGATGATGTTCGCGCGCTGCTCCGCCAGGAAGACTCAACGCATAAAATTACCGTTCAGCGCAACGGCAAATCCCTCGAATTCACAATCAAGCTCAAGCCAATCGTTTAGCGAGCCTGCACGCGAGATTTCAGGCGTCGAGCCGAAAGCGGCGGCGATCGCTCGAATTGTTTCTCGATTCTCTTAGAAGTTCACGCGCAGCAAGAACTGCAGCGCCCGCGGTATGCCCGGAGAAAATGAGCCGGTGCCCAAGCCATAAGCATTGTTGCGGAATTTCGCCGGGGTGCTGTTCACTGATCCAGAAAGACAAGTCTGGCCCGGCGGCAGCGGCGTGTCCGTACACAGGGGAAGCGCCGTACCGAACTGAGGGAAGAGGGTGCCTGAGAGAACGCTGCTTGGCGGGTCGAAGTTAACGCGATTGAAGACGTTAAACACGTCCACTGCCGGCTCGATTTGGAAATGATCCCTGATTCTGAATGTCTTCCCCAGCCGGAAATCCGTCGTCCACAACCAGGACGTGGTGACCTGGTCCGGAGACGCACTTGCGATGGGCGGAATCACGGCGCCAAGCGAAGCTAATTGGGCTGCCGTAAATGGCGCGGTTGCGCTGGACGTGGCGCTACAGTTGTTGCAAAGTGATAGCGCCGCAGGCGTGAACGTCCCCGCAAAGTTCGCGTTGAATTTGTTGATGGCATTGTTTAGCCCGCCGACGCCTCTAATCGTCCGGCCGAAAGCACCCAGATTCGTTCCGGGCAGGACATCAGTTCCCTTCCCGTCGCCATTGATGTCAGTGAAGAATATCTCGGCTGGACTCCCTCCGGTGAATTCCGCAAGGCGCAACGTCACGGGAAAGGGCGAGCCGATGTGGGTGACCGTGTTCCACTCGAATCCCCACGGAAGGTGGAGCATGGAGTACGCGGAGAGCTGATGAGTCCGGTCGCCGGAAGCGGGGCCGAAAAAGCACGTCGGACAGTCATTGTTGAACGCGATGTTGTTGAGCGCATTGGCCTGATCGAACTGCGTGGCGTCAAACCGCGAGAGCGCGTAGGAGACGCCCCACGAAGCATGACCGATGAAGCGCGTGAAATGATCCGTTCCGCCATCGATTTTCAGTAACAGGCCCTTATAGAGCGACAAGCCTTGCGTGCCTATAAAGTTCATGGCGCCAAAGCCCGGATTCGTTCCTCTGAAAGCGCAGCCGGGGCATGCACCAAGGCCGTTCGCCGCGTAAGCTACGATTGTTGCGCCATTTGTGATTGCGCAGTTGATAGAGGTGGCGTCAGTACCTGTCCCGCAGCCGAACTGGCTGTTGGTTGCGGAGATAGCGCCCAGTGCGACGGGCGAGCTGAAGTTCCTAGCGGCGCCGAGATGATTGATGTCCTGCACCAAGTAGATATGTGCGCCGCGATTCCGCACGAAATCCGCCGAGACCATCAGATTCCTCGCGAATTTGTGCTGGATGCCGACGTTCGTCTGAATGGAATACGGCTGCGTGAAGTGGCGGTCGAATATCGAGCCGATTGAAATCGTCATCGGCAACTCAGGGCATGTCGGCGGGCTGCCGCACGGTGCGAACGCCGGATTCCCCGCGGGGAAATTTGCCTTTTCGAATGCGGCTGCTTCCTGTTGCAGCGCCTGTTCCACGAAAGTGATCTGGCTGGCGACGTTGAACCCGTTGACTGTCGCGCTGAGCGGCTGGTTCTGAATCGTGCTGTAGTCGAACGGCTGGCCGTTCGGACCGTTTATCGGATTTCCGTCTGATCCAATCACAAAATTATTCCCGGGAAAAACGACTGGGAATTGGGGAGCAATCGAAGTCGGGAGGAAATTCGCACGGTCGAACAGAACGTTTTCGAAAATATTCGTCTCGTAATAAATTCCCGTCCCCGCGCGAACGACTGTCGTGTCGTGGCCCAGCACGTTCCAGGCGATGCCGAGCGTGGGCGCAAAATTGTCTTTGTCAATCGGCTCGCGGCCGGATTGCCCGGGCGCCACCTGGTCGAGAATCGCGGGGCGGAGGATGTCATTATTCACCTGTCCCGGATCCACTTCCCAGCGCAACCCGGCATTCAGCGTAACGTCGCGCGCGGGACGAATCGAATCCGCGACGTACCATGCCAGCCGGTTATTGAAAATCCCGCCAAAGGGAAATCCCTGGCTCGGCTTGTTCGAAAAGAATCCCAGGCCATTCCCGAAAATGATGTCGCGTGCGGGCAGATAGTCGAGTGGATTCGTTGGATCGGGACCGGCCAGCGCTAGCGTAAACGTATCGACCTCCGGCGCCGAACTGAACACCGCGCCGAACAGATTTGCGGCGACGCGCGTGAAATTCATGCCGTATTGCAGTACGTGGCCGCGAAACGCAAACGTGCCGTCGTAACGAATCTGATCGTTCGTCTGCAGCGAATGCTGGTTGGCGAGGAAATTCGGCCCGAAGGTGGTCCCGGTGTCATCGAAAATTATCTGCAGAGGGATATTGGGAACGCCAGCGGGCAGCGTGGGATCGAGATAATCGGCGAAATTGATGTGGCCGTAGCGGAACGAGTGGGTGATCTTGCTGTAGGTCAGATCGACACCCGTCACACTCGCGTTCGTATTGTTTTTGTTCAGCACGGGTGAAAGAATGTTCCCGCCAAATCCCGTCGTGCCTTGATTGTCGTCGTGCGAATAGCGCGCAAACGCGTGTACGCGGCTAGAAATGTTCCAATCGGCGCGGCCTGTGCCGAGGTGTTCGCGGAACGGCGTAACCACTTCGGTGTTGAACGCGGGATTCGCACTGAACGGCGCAACGGGAGCGAGGACTGTGCCTGTATCCTGCCCTGTATCTTCGAAATTCAGGAACCAGAAGACTTTGTCCTTCAGCGCCGGGCCTCCCGCGCGGAAACCTCCCTGGATGCGATGAAACGGCGCGTCGTGCCCGGCGATGCGCGACGCAAAATTATGATCGCGCCAGTAGCTGTACGCGCTGCCGTGATAATCATTCGAGCCCGAGCGCGTCACCAGATTCACAGCGCCCGTGTTCGACAAACTCGTCGAGGGATCGAGCGAAAACAGGCTGATCTCGAATCCACCGATGCCGTCCACGGAAAAATTCTGCGTGCTGGCGCCGACCACTTCGTCGGTGATGTCAATGCCGTCCACCTGAATGCGGGTGGTGCGGCCTTCGCCACCCGCGATCGAGACGGCGGTGAAGCCGGTCTTGGTCATTTCGAGCGAACCGGCGTCCACGACCTGGACGCCCGGCTCGAGGCTGGCGAGATCGAGAAAATTCCTGCCGTCGGTGGGCAACGATTCGAGCTGCGTCTCCGAAATCACTCCGGAAACGGTATTTCGGTTGACGTCGACTTCTGTCGCCTCTGCTCCGGTGACATGCACGACTTGCTCGACTCCCCCCACCTGGAGCGTGACGTCGCCCGTGACGACTCTTCCCACCGCGACACGCAACTGCAGCTTCGCAGCCTGGAAATTCGGTGCTTCCACTTGCACGACGTAATCGCCGGGCTCGAGCGCGCCAAACGAATAATTCCCGTCCTCGTCGGCCGTCGTGGTGAACACCTGCCCACGCGAAACCTGCGTGAGCGAAATCTTCGCATTTGGAATTACAGCGCCGCTCTTGTCCGTCACCGTGCCGGCGATGCTGCCGGTGGGCGTCTGCGCGCGCAAAGCATACGGAATGGCCAGAGCAAGTACACACAGCAAGAAGAAACAGCGGAGAATTGCGAGCGGAGCGAACTGCGGACGAACCGCAAAATCCTTCCGAGCCATCGTCACCTCCTCAGTAACTGGTGACTTTCCCTTTCAATCCTGCGCGGAAGCGCCGCGCCGGTTTAATTGCTGGGTTCGGGATGCCTCTTTCGGAGAATTTCAAAACAAGGTCGAGCGAAAACCCCATTCCCCCGGCGATTAGATTACCTCTGCCCCGCAAGAGTTCCAAGACCTCGATGGGCAGAGAGGCGCTGCGCCCAGGTTGCCCGTGCCGGTGAATTTCTGACGCTGACAGTTCAGATGCCGCGATTCCCTGCCGCGCTGCCCATGTCTAAATTCCAAACAGCGCGCGAACTCCTTCTGGCAATCTGGCGTCGAAGACTGCATACTTCGCACACGAGGCTGCGGTTAACCTCGATACCCGAATCCACCGCGTGACAGGAGCGCGAATGATTAGAGCTCTGCTTTCTGTGCTGGGCGCTGAGACTGTGGCTTACGCCTTTGTGTGGATTCTGTATCTGCGCCGCACGAAGAAATCCGGAGCGCCACCCGTAGGCGGCGAGGGCAAAACTAAGCTCGCGCCCCAAATCGGCATCGGTTTCTTCGCCAATTTCATGGACACGCTCGGCGTCGGCTCGTTCGCCATCACCAGCTCGATTTACAAGCTTCTCAAAGTCGTCGCCGACGACCTGATTCCCGGCACGATGAACGTGGGCCATGCGATTCCGACCGTCGCCGAAGCGCTGATTTTCATCGCCGTGATCGCCGTGGATTTCAGGACGCTAATCGCGATGATCGCAGCGTCTGTGCTGGGAGCGTGGGTTGGCGCGGGCATGGTCAGCGGCTGGTCGAAGCGGCGCATCCAGATTGGCCTCGGCCTCGCTCTGCTGGCTGCCGCGGCGCTCCTGCTTGGCTCGCTACTCAATCTCTATCCTATCGGCGGCGAGGCAATCGGCCTGACCGGTCTGAAATTTTGGGCCGCGGTTGGAGGCAACTTCATATTGGGAATTTTCATGCAATTGGGCGTGGGGCTTTACGCACCATGTATGATCCTCGTCTATTTTCTGGGAATGACTCCACGCGCTGCGTTTCCCATCATGATGGGTTCCTGCGCCTTTTTGATGCCCGTGGGCAGCTACCAGTTCATCCGCGCCAGGCGGTATGACAGCATCGCGGCGCTCGGCCTGACGCTCGGGGGAGTTCCCGCCGTGCTCCTCGCGGCCTACATCGTCAAATCGCTCCCGCTCAACCTAGTGAAGTGGCTCGTCGTCTTTGTAGTCACCTACACCGCTATCATGCTCCTGCGCTCCGCGCGGCAGGAAAGGCTCCAGGCCGCGCTAGCTCAAAAACCCGCAGGCGATTAACAGCGCGTCTGCAATTTCGGTAAGTCTTAGTCGGAAGCGAGGAAAAGGTCCGCGACTTTCAGCGCCAGAGCGGCCACATCGTGGTCCGTCCGATTCTCAAGAATAATGATGGTGATGTCGTCGCCGTTGAAGCGCTCAATCACTGTGCGGAACCCGATGCTGCTCCCCGTATGCCACATTCGATTGTGTCCGCGATAAGGATCGAGGAACCATCCAAATCCGTACGAAACTGGCTTGCCATCCCCATCGGTGAAAAATTCCGGCGGGTTGGCTGAAGTTGCGCCCGCGGACGGGACCGCCGGCGTGATTGCGGGCTGAAATTCCGGCGCCGAGAGCGGCGTATGATTCCGCAGCGCGTCATCCCACTTGGCGAGGTCGTCGAGATTGGTATAGATGCCGCCGTCACCGAGCGTCGCTGAAGTCGGGCTCTGGTCCGTCTCGAGCCATACGCCGGCGTCGTTCGTGTACCCGTAAGCCCGCTCGGGGACGAAGTTTTTCCCATACTCATACGCCAGCGTCCGGTTCATTCCCAGCGGTTCGAGAATCCTCTTCCGGAGAAAATCGCCGAATCGCGTCCCCGAGATTTTCTCGACGACCATCGCCAGCACGCAGTATCCCGAATTGCTGTACTCCCAGTGCGTCCCGGGTGGGAATCTTGTCCCCGTCTGCTGCTCCATCAACGCGAGCACGCCCGCGTCGCGAATCTGCGGAATTTCCTCCGGCGATTTCCCCGCGTACTGCTTGTCCATCAAGTCCTCGTACGCCACCAGTCCCGAAGTGTGGTTCAGCAGATTGCGAATCGTGATGGATTTGCCGTAGACAGGAAATTCAGGAAAGATGTCGCAGAGGTTTTCGTCGTACCGCAGCTTTCCATCGTGGACGAGCAGCATCACAGCCATCGCCGTGAACTGTTTCGTGAACGACGCGAGCCGGAAATCTGTGGTCTCATCAACTGGCAAGCCTGAGCGCAGGTCGCGCAAGCCGTAGCCGCGCTCGAATACTGTGCGCCCGCCCTTGCGCACGAGCACGGCCATCCCGGGCTCGCGCGCGGAAGTAACCGCAGCGAATATCGCATCAATCTGCTGCGCCGAAGGCTCGTCGGATGCAATCGCGGCTGGGCGGGGTTGCAGAGCAATCAAGCAAACTATCAATGCCGCGAGCCAAAAGGTACGCAATCCCGGCAAAACACTGCGCTTCACAGGGCTCCCCGTTTATTGGACGTCAAACACTGCCACGCTTCCAGGCGGATTGTTCGCTGGAGGAATTGTCACATACAATCGGTGGAGTTGCGGCACGAGCACTTCGTTCTTCCCGCCCGTCCCCGAAGTAAATTTCCCAAGCGACTCGTAGTGGTCCGCATCCCCGGCATGGTACACGTCCACCATGCCGCCTGCCGACGCATAGAGGCGTTTTGAAGCTGAATCGAAGATAAGATCATCCACGCCGATATCGATTGGCAGCGCTTGCAGCTCTTTGCCCGTTTCAGTATCGAAGACGACAATCGCGCCACTGCGGCACGCGACAAACAGCCTGTGCTGCGTGCTGTCCAGCGAAATAGAAACATTTCGCTTCCCCATCGTGACGGGCCAATGTGCGGTAACTTCATGCGTGTCGCGGTCAATGACGTCAACTTCGCCCTTCGCCGGGTTGTTGACGTAAATTCGCGCGTTCGTCGGGTCAATGGCCATGGCCTCCAGCGTCTCGCCGTCCACCTTGATGTCGGCCATTTTATCGCCTGTAGTCGTGTCCACGATGCTGAACATCGAAAACGATTCATGCGCGTCGCCGCCGCCGCTATCGATGTACAAATATTTCGTTTTCGGATCGTATCCAATCGAATCCGCGTCCACTTTGAGCGGCACGCTCTTCACCAGCTTGTATGTCCTGCCATCGAAGATTTTCAATTCGCCCGCTCCGCCGTCGGTGACGTAAATCCGGCTTAAATCGTCACGCACGAAAATCGCGTGCGGAATCTGAATATCCGGAATCGCCCGGAGATATTTGCCCGTGCGCAGGTTGAAAATCAGCACCTCATGCGCGGTTTCCGCTGCCAGAAACAGCCGATTGCCGGCAACATCCGCGCAAAGATGATCAAAGCGGCCCTTCACTTCATCGGGCATGGTGAAATGCGCCGCCAGCTTCAGGGGCGGCGCAGGTTCCGCTGCCGAAACAGCGAATGCCGTGATGCCCGCAAATCCCGCGGCCGAAATGGCGAGAATATCGAACAGCAAGAAAAATTTCCTCATGACTTCCTCCCGACGATGCGCTTCACTCCGCCTTCCTACCATATTGGCAGCCCGAAATGAAGCGCCACGGGCCATGATGAATCAAAATTAATGCTGATTTAAGCCGGCCATACCAGCTTCGCAGGGTATAACATGGCTCAGATTTCGCGCCTGCGCATTAACGCATTGCCCTCGACTGGCATCTTATTTTGGCAGTCACAGAGGTTGGCGCCCAGCCATGAAAACAACAATATTCATCCTGGCACTCGGCACCGCAGGAGCATGGGTTGTTACGGCTTCCCTGCCTGCGTCATCGCCTCAAGATAATTTTGAGCGCGTCGTCGTCCCTGTCGGCAAAGGCCCCGCGCCGATCGCCATCGCGGACGTCAATCACGATGGCCACGCCGAGATCTTCGTCGGCAATTCCGGCGACTCGACGCTCAGCGTGCTCCTCAACGACGGCCATCGGCATTTCACGCCCGCGCCCGGCTCGCCATTCGCATGCGGCAAAAATCCCAACGACATCGCCGTTGCCGACATGAACGGCGACGGCAATCCCGACGTAATCATCGCGAATACGGGCACGCCCTACATCACGATTCTCCTTGGCGACGGCCGCGGCGGATTCACTCCCGCACGGCATTCTCCCTTTGCCACCACGTCGTACCCTCACGTTCACGGCGTCGCGATTGGCGATTTCATGGGCGATGGCAAACCCGCCGTCGTTACCGATAGCTGGGGCCACAGCGAGATCCTGCTGATTCCCAGCGACGGCCAAGGAAGCTTGATTCTTCCCGGAAAGAAATTTCGTGCTGACCTGTATTCGGATTCGGGTGTGCGCGCCGCCGATTTCAATCACGACGGCCACCTTGATGTGGTCACGGTGGAGCAAACCTTCGGCACGAGCGGAAGACCGACTGGCGTTGGCCTCTTATTGGGCGACGGCCACGGCGGATTCCAGCGCGCCCCCGGCTCTCCTTTTCCCGCCGGCGGCGAGCCCTGGGAGTTTACGGTCGACGACATCAATCGTGACGGCAATCTCGACGTTGTGGTCTCGCCTTACCAGCGCGACCTTCCCGATCCCAGCAAGCTAGGCGTTACGGTCCTTCTCGGTGACGGCAAAGGCGGCTTCACCACGATGGCCGGCTCGCCACTGTCTCTCGCCGGGTGCCAGGGACCCGATAGGGTTCGCTCCGGAAATATTTTCGGCGACGGCCTGCGCGACATCGTCGTCTCCTGTGCGCAGAACGACAAACTCTTCATCTTCCGTCAAATGAAAGACGGCTCATTCCGCACCTCCATTCTTGATGTCTCCACTGATTGGTCCGGCATTGAAGTCGGCGCTCTCGATTCGAGCGGCAAAGACGCCATCGTCGTCTCCAACAACGATCGCGGCACCATCACAATTTTCTTCCGCAAATAATTTGGTACTGAATCGCGCGAGAGGATCGAATCAGCGCCGAGCGGTCTTGCAACAGGGCTGAAGCCTCGCCCATATCTGTGTTCCTTTTTTCCCTTGTTTCCCTGCTCCTTTGCCTCCTCGTTGACTCCCGGGTTCGCCCCGCATAGCATTTCGACGCGCGAGCAATGCCACCACGTCCTGGCGGCTCACGGAAGAGTCAAACCGATGCCAGACCCGTCAGTCCAGTCCAATTCGCCCGCAGGATCGGTCGCGCCCGCCGACCGCCACCCGCCACGGCGGGTAAACTCCGAGCAGGCGGCGGGCAAGCCTCAGGAAAAATGCTACTGGCTCGACACCGTCTCGATTCCTGCAGGCGACGCTTCTGGTCCGTTGCCGGAAAAGGTAGACGTCGCGATTATCGGCGGCGGAATCACGGGCCTCTCCGCCGCGCGGGTGCTCGCCAAACGTGGCGCACCCGTCGCCGTACTCGAAGCCGAAACGCCCGGCTGGGGCGCGAGCTCCCGCAACGGCGGAATGGTGCTGACGGGACTGAAGCTCGGCGTCGGGCAGTTGCTCGCGAAATTCGGGCGAGAAATCACGGCGCGGCTTTACGCCGCGTCCCTCGCGTCCATCGATTGCGTGGAACAGATCGTTGCCGAAGAGAAAATCGAGTGCAATTTCTCCCGCTGCGGCCATCTGGAAGTCGCCTGCAAGCCCGCGCACTTCCGCGGCTTCGCCCGCTCAGCGGAAATCATCGCGCGCGAATTCGGTCACACGCAGCGAATCATCCCCAAAAACGATTTGCGCGGCGAGATTGGTTCGGACATCTATCATGGCGGACTGGTGGACGAAAAAAGCGCGGGGCTGAATCCGGCGCGTTACGTAGCAGGGCTTGCGCGGGCGGCTGAGCGCGCCGGAGCGGGGCTCTATGAGCACGCGCGCGTGGAAAAAATCGAGCGCGAATCAAATGGGGCCGCCGCCGGCCATCGCCTCACCACATCGCGCGGAGCGCTTTGGACCCGCGACGTGCTTGTCGCGACGAGCGGCTACACGAGCCGCGCCACGCCCGCGCTCCAGCGGCGCATCATCCCGATCGGCTCCTACATCATCGCCACGGAGATTCTGCCCGAAGCCGTGGCGCACGAAGCAAGCCCGCGTGGCCGCATGATCTACGACTCGAAAAATTTTCTCCATTATTTCCGGCTCACGCCGGACCGCCGGTTGCTTTTCGGCGGGCGCGCTGCGTTTTTTCCGGAGACGCCGGATTCGATTCGCAAGAGCGCGCGGATTCTGCGCGAAGGGATGGTTCACGTCTATCCGCAACTGCGAGATGCGAAGGTGGAATACGCTTGGGGAGGCACGCTCGATTTCGCGTTCGACATCATGCCACACGCGGGAAAGCTCGACGGACTCTACTATTCGCTCGGCTACGCGGGCCACGGCGTCGCCATGGCGACATACCTGGGCGCAAAAATGGCGGAGACGATTTTGAGCGGGCGCGACGAGAATCCTCTTGCGGGGCTTCCCTTCCCGCGCGCGCCGCTGGGGCTCTACAACGGCAGACCGTGGTTCCTGCCGTTCGCCGGAGCGTGGTACAGGCTGAAGGACTGGCTCACATGAGCGCCGTTCCCTCGGCTGGAATGAAAATCCAGGGTGAATGTGCCGCGAAAAGAGGATGTCAGCGACGCCATATCATTTCGGCAGGTCCTTGGTCATGCGCTCAAGGACGTCTTTCGGCTCCGTCCGCGGCGGATTATCGAGATACTTGCCGAAAAACACGAGATAGCGCTGCCAGCGATCCTGGATGTGCCGCGGCTCGGTGAAGCCGTGGTTTTCGCGGGGATAGGTGACGAACTCGACGGTCACGCGCCGCTCCGTGAGCGCGCGGAAAAATTCCTCGGCCTGAGGGATTGGGACGCGCGTGTCCGCCTGGCCATGGAGGATCATCGTCGGCGTCTTCACGTTTTCCACGTACTTCATCGCCGAATGATCCCAGTATTCCTGGAAATTGTCCCATGGCGATTTCATGTTGAAGAAGAGCCGCAGGTAGCGGTGAATATCGGTCTGCGAGTACATGGAATAAAGATCCGGGAGGCCCGCGCCTGGAGAAATCGCCTTGAAGCGATCGGTCTGCGTGTCGATCCAGAAGGTCATGTATCCGCCGTACGACCATCCGAACGCGCCCATGCGATTCGGATCGGCCCATCCCTTGTCGACGATGGCCTGCACGCCGCTCATGTCGTCCTGATAGTCGCCGCCGCCCCAGTCGTTCTGATTCGCGAGCGCGAATTTTTCGCCGCGTCCCGAAGAGCCGCGGAAATTCGGCTCGAGGAGAAGATAGCCGTTCGCGGCCATGATCTGCTCCGTCGTGTTGAACGATAGCGTCGAAGCGCCCGTCGGGCCGCCATGAGGATTCAGCAGGAACGGATACTTGCGCGACGCCTCGTAGTCCACGGGCTTCGTGACGATGCCGTCGATTTCCATGCCGTCCTTGCTGCTCTTCCAGCGGACGACCTCCGTGCTGCCCAGCGCGTAATCCGAGAGCCACGCGTTTTGATTTGTGATGGGCTCGATGGATGTGAAATTTACGTCGGAGTGGAACAGATCGCCGGGATGCTCGGGATCGCTCCACGTGCCGATGGCCGTCTGGCCGTCGCGGCTGATGCCGCTGAGGTCGATCACCGCGGGCTTGTCCGTCAACTGGCGCACGGCCGCGCCCGCGACGTCCGCCGCAAAAACTTCCACGGACTCGCGCGTGTCTGTGCTGAAGTACATCGTCTTGCCGTCGGGCGACCACACAGGCTCGCCGGCGTTCAATTCAAACGAGCCGGTGAGTTTGCGCGGCTCGCCGCCCGCGGCGCTGACAACGAACAAATTCGTCTGATTCACGCCGAGGCCGGAATCGCCGTGGCTGCTGAGGTAGGCGATCCATTTGCCGTCGGGAGACCAGCGCGCGGTGTGCGTGGGATCGGTTGTATCGACGAGCGTTCGCACGTGGCCGGTGGAGACGTCGAGGACGCGCGCTGTTTGCGAACCTGCATCGTCAAGCAGCGGATTTGGATTTGTCGCGAACAAGATGTACGCGCCATCGGGCGACCAATGCGGATCGCTGACCGTGAAATCGCCGCTGGTGATCTGTTTCTCGTCGCCCGAGGCGATATTCCACGTCCAAAGCTGCGCCATTTTGAAATCGTGCTCGACGACGACCGCGTCGTCCTTTTCCTTCTCGCGCTGCTCCGCGTCGGCTTCGGGCGCTTTTGTCGCGGCGAGGAGGAGCGTCTTGCCGTCGGGCGAAAATGCGAAGCCGCGCACGCCGGACTTGTGCTTCGTCACTTGCCACGGCTCGCCGCCGTCGGCGTACATGAACCAGACCTGCGCGCCTTGCTTTTCGTCCTCGCCGGCCATCGTGAAAGCGATGATTTTGCCGTCGGGCGACCAGGCGGGAGCTGAGACGCTCTTGTCGCCGCGCGTAAATTGCCTCGCCGCGCTCGCCGGCCCCGACACCGGGACGACCCACAAATGCGTCACGGATTTTGCCGACTCCTCTTTTTCCAGCTTTTCGACGGAAGAAACCAGATACGCCACTCTCGTCCCGTCGGGTGAAAGCTGCGGGGACGACACGCGAGCAAGCCGAAGCGCCGCGGCCGTCGAGAAAAGCTTCTTCCCCGACCGGCTCCGTGCTTCACCGGGCGAAGTTGAGGATGACGCCTGGCCCAAGGCCGGCAAAGAAGCAAATCCAATGCTCGCCAAGACGACGAGAGAAATGAAAATGAAGGTCTTCACCCTTGCCTTGCACATGAGAAGCACACCCCTTTCATTCACCTAAACTGGCGACTCTTCAATCATTCGGCGGGAAACGATATCATGTTTCGTGCCGCGATGACGTACGAGCACTGGCGGTCGAGGAACGGGCGCAATGGCATTCGGGAAGCCTATTATCACGGCGGAGACGTTCCGGTTCTTTCGCGAACTGGCCCGGAATAACCGCAAGGAGTGGATGGACGAGAATCGCGAGCGCTACCGCGAGCAGGTCGTCGCGCCGCTGCGGCGGCTGCTCGACGCGCTGACGCCGGCGGTGCGCAGATTGCATCCCGGCTTCGCCGTCGGCGGACGCTCGGGCGAGAATTTTTCGCGGATCAACCGCGACATCCGGTTCGCGAACGACAAGTCTCCCTACCGCCCGCAAATGTATCTCTTCTTCTCGCGAATCGACGCGCCCGGACCCTCGGGCGGGCAGCTGTACGTCGGCATTGCTGCGGAGACGGTGACGATCGGCTTCAGGATTTATTTCGAAAGCCGCGAATGCACGCTGGCGCAAGTCGGGATCCCGCGCGCCGTCGAAAATAGTTCCTGGATCGAGCGCCAACGCAGGAAATTCGCCCGAAAATACGAAAGCTACTGGTATTCGAGTGAGAGGGGCGAGTGGACGAAACATCCCGGCTGGCCGCGCGAAACCAAAGAATGGAAGAAGTGCAAAGGCTGGATCGTGCGGAAAAAACTGGCGCCGAAAGCGGCAACGCGAGCGGCTTTCGCGAAAGACGTCGAAAAGATCTTTCGCGAACTTTTCCCGCTGCTTGCTTTCAGTTCGCTGCCCACATGGAAACCGTGAAACGGAGCAAATCGAAATGCCGATGAATCGCAATGAAGCGAAGGCTAACCACACGCTTTCAACCCAGCATGAGCAGTTCACGGAGACGGTTTACGGCGTGATTTGCTCGGCGTGCCACAACTACATTCTGATCGACCACACGAATTGCCCAACGGCATGCCGCGCGCACGAGACCTGCCGGAAGGCCTACGGTTCGTAGCGGCTCTGATCAGCGGTCGGCTTAATAGCGCCACATCCGCAATCCAATTATCCCGAACCATCCAAGCCAGCCCGCGATTCCGCAACATGCCAGCGCGACAAGCAGGGAATGGATGCGAACGCCGAGCTTGATTTCAGAATTTCTCAGCGCTCGCAAACAGAGAATCAAGGAGAGAGCGGACAGCGCCGCGAAAAGCAACGTCAGCACGCAGAACGAAACGGTGTAAATGTTCGCCGTCCCGGAGAACCACCCCGGGACCGCATTGAGCACGAGGTCCGCGCCGATCAGCGCGGCCAATGCAACGATCGGAACCCAGCGAATCGAGAGGCCCGGCGCGCCGCGCATGCGCCCGAAAATCTTGCGCGGAATCCAAACCAACGCGAAAGCCGCGGCGGATATCATCAGCAGAAACGCCAGCGCAAGCAGCCCCAATCGAGTCACAGGCCAGAGCGAACTCATGCGGCGGCCGTAAAACCCCGGAGTCACGTAAACCATATCGCCGGTGCCGTCGCGCGCGAAAATGCGGTCCGCTGCCGGGGCATTTTTCAGCCGGAATGAATTTTGCGAAACTGGAATCAGTTGCTGGGGCCTGCCAAACAAACTCATTTCCAGCAGCGAGCCATTTTCAAGGATGATTCTTCTTCCTCCCGTCAAGCGATCCAAGAAGGCAAGAAACTGGTCACGCGGGTTCACGGATTCGTAATAGCCGGTGAAATCCGAAAGCTGCTCCGGCGCCGGGCTTGCCGCCGGAGGCTGCGGCCTGGCAATTCCTTGCGTCATATATTTCACGAGCAGGACGTCAATCTCCTGAAGTGCCGCGCCGGAAGACGAGCTATTGAGGAAGACGATATCGCCGAAGCCAATCTCTGGAAAATAGCGGTATGTGGAAATGAAGCCGTCAATTCCGCCATTGTGGCCGTGAGATTCGAATCCCTCGACAAATTGAGTGTAATTCGCGATGCCGTAGCCAGCGGCCAGCCCGTTGCGCGCCGCCAGCGTCGTCTCCGGCGTTTCCATGCGCGCGATCGTCTCGGGTTTCAGAAATTGTGTGTCTCCGATTTTTCCGCGGTTCAGAAACATTTGAACCAGGCGGACCATTTCCGCGGGAGACGATTTCAAATCTCCCGCCGGCGAAAGATAAATGTTGTGGTAAGGCACGGGCTGCGGCGGATTGCCCTCGTATCCTTGCGCCAACTCGCCGCGAATCGCGTCGTCGCGCTGGAAGCCCGACAAGTTCATTCCGAGCGGGACGAGAACCGTGTCGTGCACGTACTTGTCGTACGGTTCGCCGGTGATTTTTTCGATCAGATATCCAGCGATGCCGTAGTCCTCATTCGAATACGCCATGCGCTCGGCGGGCGGCCAACGTGAAACAAAAGTGCTGGAAGCGCGCTGAAGCGCAGTGAGTAAAGGAATGTCCGGCGGATCATCGATGTTGTAGGCGCCGTTAAAATGCATGTCGTCGAATCCGGCCGTGTGTTCCAAAACGTCCGCGACGCGCACGGGATCGTTTGCCTCCCACGGATTGCGAAATGGAATTTCTGGCGCCAAGTCGTGCAGCCGCGCGTTGAGGTCGAGCTTTCCCTGCTCGACAAGATGAAGAAGCGCCAGCGCGACGAACGTCTTGCTGATCGACCCAACGCGAAACATCGTGTCTGCCGTCGCGTTGCGGTCCACGGAGATGTCTGCTTTGCCGATGCCTGCGGTCCAGATGACGTGGTCCTTCGCCACGATCGCGACGCCCGCGCCGGGAACGCCTTCTCGCGTCAAAATGGCTTGAATGTCCTTGTGAAGCTCCTCGTTTGTCTTTGGCGTCGGGGTAGGAGTTTGGTTCCGCGGCGCGGCGCAGCCGGCCATTAGAAATATAGCCAGAAGCGTAGCGGAGAGGATGCTTGTGATTCGAAGCAGTCTGGAAGGCGCGGTTTGCATCGCAAAATTGAAAGTCAGAGCGACGGGATTCTACAGCCTCGTTCCCCAAATTGCATATGTTATCCGAACTTTTCGCGCCTGGCCGTATCGCGCGGAAACTTGCGTCGGGGGCCGCAATTAGCCCGTTGACGCAACTCCACGCTTCCGCGCGCATCTTAATAGAGTAAGAGATTTTACTCGCGCACATGGCAAAGGATTCCAGCGGATGAGAGCGTTCACGGGAACAATAGCCAAACGAAAGCTCGAACCTGATGCACCGAGCGAATCCCGCCCTGCATCGCTGCAGGTGTATCTGGAGACGATCGTCTATAAGACGCGTGAGCGCCTGGAGCTGATCAACATTACGAAGGACGTCAACGAAATCGTGAAGAAGCACGGATTGCGCGCCGGCTTCGTCCTTGTGCAGTCGCTCCACACGACGACCGCCGTCTTCATCAACGAATTCCAGCAGGCGCTGGTGGACGACATGAAATCGTTTCTCGATCGCCTGGTTGGCCGCTTCGATTACTGGCGGCACAACGATCCGCGGCTCTCGGAGTGCTACCGCAAGAACGCGGATTCGCATCTCCGCGCGATGCTGCTGGGGCACTCGCTCTCGCTGCCTGTCGCCAACGGCGAGCTGGCCATCGGGAACTGGCAATCCGTGATTCTCGCCGAGCTCGACGGCCCCCGCGAGCGCTCCGTGCAAATTCAAGTCCTCGGCACGCCGCTGGGGCCTGAGCGGTAATTTGTCGAGGCATCGCTGCGCTTCCGAATTCCTCCCGCGATTCCCGCGAGGAAGTCGCGTTGACTTGCCTTGCCTGCCCCGCCTAATATGACTCGCACAGTTACATATCGGGAGGGCTCTTATGGCTTCAAATCGCTGGAATCTGGTCACGGCACTTCTTTCGCTCGGCGTCCTTATCGTCGTTTCTAGTTCGCTTGTCTTTCAGAGCGAGAGGGTTGCTTCCGCCGAATCCAAAAATGTGCCAGCCGCTCTGCCCGCGCTCCCCGCGCCAGCTGACGCGCGTCTCACGGGCGCCTATCGTTTCGATCGCGGCGGCTGGATATACGTGCACCTGCAAGGCTCTCCGGATCAGGTCGGCTTCCAGCATGGCTACCTGCTCGCGCCGGAAATCGAAGACGCTCTCGCCGCCATCAAGCTCGACGACACGCACTCCACCAAGCGTCCCTGGGAATTTTTCCGCGAAGCCGCTCACAACATGCTCTGGCCGCACATCGAAGCCGAATATCAGGCTGAGCTGAAAGGAATCGTCGAGGGCCTGAACGCGCGCGGCGTGAAAATGGATATCGACGACGTCGTCGCGCTCAATGCCTTCGAAGAGCTCCCCGAATATTACGTCCCTTGGTATAACGAGCAGCACAAAGTCGCCGAAGCGCCCGACATCAAGACGCAAGGAAACTGCAGCGCGTTCGTCGCCACCGGCAGTTGGACGAAGGACCACCAGATCGTCATTGCGCACAACAACTGGACAAATTACATGACTGGCGAGCGCTGGCGCATCATGTTCGACATCGCTCCCGAGCACGGCTATCGCATCATCATGGACGGCTTTCCCGGCGTCATCACCAGCGACGACGATTTCGGCATCAACTCCGACGGCTTGATGATTACAGAGACGACCATCACGCAATTCCACGGCTGGAATCCTAACGGCATTCCCGAATTCGTCCGCTCGCGTAAAGCAATGCAATACGCCGGCTCGATTGACGACTACGTGAAAATCATGCTCGACGGCAACAACGGCGGCTACGCAAACGACTGGCTCCTCGGCGACCGCAAAACCGGAGAAGTCGCGCAATTCGAGCTCGGCCTCAGGGCCTATAAGCTTTACCGCACGAAGGACGGCGCGTTCGTTGGCTCGAATTTCACCAGCGATCCGGAAGTCACCAAACTCGACACCTCCTTCGATCCGACCAATATGGAGACTTCTCCGAACGCCCGCCACACGCGCTGGGACGAACTGATGAAGGAGTACAAGGGCAAGATTGACGTCCAGCTCGCTGAAAAGTTCGAAGCCGATCATTACGACGCCTATGCGAAACGTGAAGTCGCCGACCAGCGCACGCTCTGCGGCCACGCCGACGTCGCCGAGCACGGAATTCCCGTGTGGGACTGGGGCCCGCATTTCCCGGGCGGCGCCGTGCAAGGCAAAGTCACGGACAGCGAAATGGCCAGGCAAATGACTCTCATCGCTCACGTCGGCCATCCCTGCGGGGAAAATTTCTACGCCAAGCCGTTCCTCGCCGCCCATCCCGAGTACGACTGGCAAGCGCCAGAGCTTCGCGACATGATCGCCGGCCCGTGGACCGAATTTCATTCCGGCGAGCGCTCGGCGAAATGAAGCGCTGAGCCAGCCGATTGCACGCGGTTGTGGGCGTGCCAAGCCGCACAAGAAAGCGAATCTCGTTCCGCAGCACGGAACAATCAAGAATCGGTCGCTTCTCGCATTCTGCTTCACGCTGAAATCGGCGGAGACCATATGCCACTGATCGAGGCCCTGCTTTTGCTCTTGGTACTGTCGCGCGTGCTCGGAGAGATCGTCGAGCGTTTCAATCAGCCGACGATAATCGGAGAGATTGCAGCGGGCGTGCTTCTGGGTCCCTCCGTATTGGACCTGATTCATTTCACCCCGGAAATCAAGGCTATTGCTGACCTCGGTGTGCTCCTTCTGGTCTTCCTGGCTGGAATGGAAATCGAGCTGGAGACGCTGTGGCAGGCGTTCCGCGGGCGCGGAGCGTGGGTGAGCATCGCCGGCTTTTTGGTTCCGCTAGTCATGGGGGCGCTCGTCGGACTTATGTTCGGCCTCGACAACATGCGGATGCTATTCCTTGGCCTTTGCATTGCGATCACAGCGCTTCCCGTGAGCGTGCGTATCCTGATGGACTTGGGAAAACTTCAGTCCGAGATCGGCCAGAGGATTGTTACGGCTGCAGTTGCGAATGACGTCGCAGCCTTGCTCATGCTGGGCGTCATTCTTGGAGCAAAAGATGCGGGCGGATCGGCTCAGACTCTCTTCGCATCCATCGGCCTGGCCTTGGGCAAGGCGCTCGTATTCATGGCGGCGGTGCTCATTGTGTCGCGTCTCATCAAGCATTACACGCTCACGCGACTCTTGCGCTCCGGCAATTTGGTGGATCGGCTGCGTGTGAAATTGAAGGGAAAGGAATCGCTTTTCGCGATCGTACTCTTATTCGTCGTAGCGTTTGCCGCGTTGTCCCAGCTTCTTGGACTGGATTTCATCGTCGGCGCATTCTTCGGTTCTATGTTTCTGAGTTACACGGTGCTGGGCGAAACGAATTTCGAGGAAGTTCAGAAGACGGCGTCGAACGTCACGATGGGCTTCTTGGGGCCCATTTTCTTCGCGGCAATCGGGCTGGAATTTGATGCTTCGAGCCTACGCGATTGGAAAATCGTCCTCGTCGTGCTCGCTGCCGCGTTTGCCGGGAAAATCCTCGGCGGCTACATTGGCGGACGGCTGGCGCGCCTGAAGAGCAACGAAAGCTGGGCTCTCGGAATCGGTTTGAATGGCCGCGGGGTCATGGAACTTGTGATCGCCAATATCGCATTGGCGAATAGCTTTATTGGGGATCAGCTTTTTACGGTGCTGGTTTTGATGGCCGCCGTTACGACGTTTGTCACTCCATTTCTTCTGAGAAGCGCGTATCGCCGTATGGAAATTTCGGAGATCTTGCCGCCCGCTAGTGTTCAGCCTTAAGTCGGCAGCTCCAGCTAGAACTCCTCGTCCGAATCCGCTTTTTTCAGTCGAGTCATTTTCAGCGTGACGCGAATTTCCCGCGAACGCAGCTCGCCCAGGATCGCTCGCCTCGATTCGGCGGAAAGCTGTCCGGGCAATATCACGCCCGCTTCATCCCGCGGAAAGTATTTGACGAACAACGCGGCAATTTGCGCCGTCGCGTACGAAATCGGTGTCGCCATCATGCCGTTTCGCCGGATTTGATAAAGCGTGGGAAATCCCGCGTCCCAGCGAACCTCGATTGCCGCGTCATCTTTCTTCCCGCGCGCAATCACGGCCGCTGCGAACCGCGCGTTTTGCAGCGCGCCGCGGCGGATCAGCGCGGCAACTTGCCGCGGCGTCGGCGTCTTGGGAAACCGTTTGGCGACGATGCCCCGCGAACGGCTCAGCCTGCCGCGCCGATGCCATCGCCGTAGCTGCTCGATGTCGCTGCCGCCGATTTTCGCATCCACGTCGCGCAATGCCATGCTTCGCGGGATCGTGCAGACCTCGTCCTGCGCCGCAAGATATACGTTCGTCTCGCCCACCGGCGGAGGAAATCGAAATCTTTCTTTCTCGCCGAATTTCTTGCCGAAAGCGAAACGGCCCTGCCGGTACACTCGCGGCCGCGAAGTCGCCGCGTCGAATGCCACATCCGGAGACCACGTCGAGACGGGATCGCGGCTCTCGGTTTCTTCAAACAGCCGCACGCGAACCGAATCCGCGGAGTCGAGCAGCTCCGCGCTTCGTTTCGCCAGCAATTCAGTCAGCCCGGGCGCAACGCCCGTGTCAATCAGCGCCGCGCGATTCCTTTGCTGGAATCTTCGGTGGTAGGCGAGCTGTTCCGGCTTGAACGGCTGCCGCGTGAGCCGCGAATTGAGGTCCATGTAGTGCGCTTTCAGTCGAAGCGCCGCGCGCATGATGATCTCGTTGTAGACCGCCGGCGAGCAATTCACCAGCAAGTGGCAGCTCCGCGCCGCGCGCACGATGGACCACAAATTCCGCGCATTCACTCTGGCGACTTCAATCGTGCTTTTCTTGCCGAGGAATCGCTTCGCGCGCGCAACGTCCCGGTCCCCGCACCATACAGTGTGCCCCTGCCGCTCAAGCAGTTGAGCGAGCAGCGACCCCGTGCCCCCCACACCGAGGACAAAGATGCGCATAGCCACGGAAATGTACCACAAGCCCTTTAGCCAATCATGTGAGCGGGCCGGCCTCGTTTCCAGCCACGCATGAATTGCCGCCAGGGAAAAAGCAGGGTAGAATGTAGTTGAATTCTCCGATCCCCGTCGCCTGTGGGAGAAAAATCCCATGGCCCGGGGACGATCCAGCGTAAGGAGTTTCTCGCTGGAGGCGCTTGCGGCGGCAAATCGCCGCTTGCGCTTAGGGCCCGGGTGGAAACGCCCGCGCCTCCCGTGTTTGGAAAGGAGAAACGCCGAAGCGGCTAGCGGCGTCGCTGCCTGAATCCAATCACGGATTTGGGCATTTTTGTTTTAGCGGAAGCGCAAAAGAATCCGTCCGCTGGCTTGCAAAGTCGAAAACGCATGGCACTCATCGACAAATTCGGCCGCCCCATAACGGACCTTCGGGTCTCCGTCACCGACCGCTGCAATTTCCGCTGCGTCTATTGTCGCTCCGCGAATCCCGATAACCACATGGCCGAACACGAACTCCTTCGCTGGGATGAGCTCGAACGCCTCACGCGCATCCTCGTCGCCATGGGAATTCGCAAAGTCCGCGTCACCGGGGGCGAGCCTCTCGTCCGCCCCGGCGTCGAAGAGTTCATCGCCAAACTCAAATCGCTCGGCGTTCCCGACCTTTCGCTCACCACCAACGGCCAGCTTCTCGCCGAGCGTTGCGACCGCCTCGTCGCCGCCGGCCTCGATCGCATCAATATCAGCCTCGATTCCCTCGACCGCGCCAAATTCGAGAAAATCACGCGCACCCGTTCGTTCGAGAAAGTCATCGCGGGCATCGACGCGGTCCAGAATTCGAAGCTGCGTCCTGTGAAGGTCAACGCCGTTCTCGTGCGCGGCCTGAACGACGACGAAATCGAGGCCTTCGCCGCGTTCGCGCGTGACCGCGATTTGATCATGCGCTTCATCGAATTTATGCCCCTCGACGCCGACCGCACCTGGACGCGCCAGCTCGTCGTCCCCGCCGCCGAAGTCAAGCGCCGCATCGAGGCGCGCTGGCCGCTCGTCCCGCTGGAGCATGAGCGCAGCGAAACCGCGCGCAAATTTGCGTTCGCTGACCGCCGCGGCGAAATCGGTCTCATCGCGCCCGTTTCGCAGCCTTTCTGCGGCTTCTGCTCGCGCATTCGCCTCACGGCCGATGGCAAGCTGCGCACCTGCCTCTTCAGCAAGGAAGATCACGATTTGAAGGGATTGCTGCGCTCCGCCGCAACTGACGACGAAATTGCCGCCGAAATCCGCGCCATCGTCATGGAGAAAGAAGAAGGCCACCGCATCAACCAGCCGGATTTTGTTCCGCCGTCGCGCACAATGGTTTATATTGGCGGTTAAGACGATCCATGGGCGACGAAGAACAAAAACTATTCACGCTCAAGGAAGCCGAGCGCACGCGCGCCGATCTCGAGCCTGTTTTGCTTGAGGCCATGGAATCCCAGCGCCGCTTCACTCAGGCCGAAGCCTGGCTCGACGCCCTTTCGGCCCGCATTCAGATGGCCGGCGGCATGCGTTTCGACTACGACGAAGCCGCGCGCTACCGCATGGAGCGCAACAGCCACGAAAAATCCATCCACTCCGCCATCGAACGCATTCACTCCACCGGATGCGTCGTAAAGGATCTCAATACCGGCCTGCTCGATTTCCCCGCGCGCCTCAATGACGAAGACGTTTATTTATGTTGGCGCGTCGGCGAAGATCGCATCCGCTTTTATCATCGCCAGGACGAAGGTTTCGCCGGACGCAAGCCGATTGACCCCCGAGACTCCAATTACCACAATCCCATCCAGTAACGCTTCTCCGCGCCGCCTGATGATTTCCCGCAGCCGCGTCCAACTATTCGCGCGAGTGCTCGCGTGACCGGCGCGCCCGCGAATCGCCTGGAAAATTCCGCGAGCCCGTATCTTCGCTCCGCCGCTCATCAGCCTGTCGCCTGGCACGAATGGGGCGAGGAAGCCTTCGCGCGCGCCCGCGCCGAATCCAAACCCATCCTTCTCGACATCGGCGCCGTCTGGTGCCACTGGTGCCACGTCATCGACCGCGAAAGCTACGAAAATCCCGAAATCGCCACGCTCATCAATCAATTTTATGTCGCCGTGAAAGTCGACCGCGACGAGCGCCCCGACGTCGACGCGCGCTATCAAGCCGCCGTCAGTGCGATTTCCGGCCAGGGCGGCTGGCCGCTCACTGCGTTTCTCACGCCCGAAGGCAAGCCGTTTTTTGGCGGCACGTATTTCCCTCCCGACGACGCCATGGGCCGCCCGGGCTTCAAACGCATCCTCGTCGCCGCCGCCGATGCTTTTCAATCCCGCCGCGAGGAACTCGACAAATCCGCCAGCGCGCTCGAAGACGCCGTCCGCCAGGCCGAACTTTTCCCCAACGCGAAATCCAATCTTGAGCCGGGCGTCGTCGACGCCATGGCGGGTGCGATGGTTCGCCTTTTCGATCTGAAAAATGGCGGCTTCGGCCAGGCGCCGAAATTCCCTCATCCCGCCGCTCTCGATTTTCTGCTCGAACAATTTCAAGCCACGCGCGAAAATTCCTTCCTCACCGTGGCCGAAACCACGCTCGAAAAAATGGCCCTCGGCGGCGTCTACGATCAGCTCGCCGGCGGCTTTCATCGCTATTCCGTCGACGAGCGCTGGCTCGTCCCGCATTTCGAGAAAATGTCCTACGATAATTCCGAGCTCCTCAAAAATTTCCTCCACGGCTTCCAAGTCACAGGCAACCCGCTCTTCCGCGACACCGCCGAAGGAATCATCTCGTGGGCGTTCGACGTCCTCTGCGATCGCGCCCGCGGCGGCTTCTATTCCAGCCAGGACGCCGACATTTCCCTCGACGATGACGGCGACTATTTCACGTGGACCGAGCAGGAATTGCGCGAAGCTCTCTCGCCCGACGAAGCTCACGTCATGTCGCTTTACTTCGACGTCGGTCCCGTCGGCGAAATGCACCACAATCCCGCGAAAAATGTCCTGTGGGTCGCGACCAGCCTCGACGACATCGCCAAGCGCGCGGGAATGAACGAAGCCGGTGTCCGCCTCACCATCGCCAGCGCAAAACGCAAAATGCTCGCCGCACGCGCGAAGCGCCCTGCGCCCGCGGTCGATAAAACCATCTATGTCAGTTGGAACTCGATGTTCGTCTCCGCGTTTCTTGAAGCCGCCCGCGTCCTTGGCCGCGAAGATTGCCGTGAATTCGCGCTGAAAACTCTTGATCGCATCCTCGCCGAAGCTTGGGACGATTCTCGCGGCTTCGCTCATCGCATCGAGCACGACGCCTCAGCGCCTCGCGTCGGCGGTTTGCTCGACGATCAAATCTTTGCCGCCGCGGCCCTGCTCGACGCCTACGAGACCACTCTCGATTCCCGTTATTTCCTCGCCGCCGAGCGCGCCATGAAATTCGCCATCGAAAAATTCGGCGATCCCGACGCTGGCGGCTTCTTCGACCGCGCCTCCGACGCGCCTCCCATCGGCGGCCTCGACGTCCGCCGCAAGCCGCTCCAGGACTCGCCCACGCCCGGCGCGAATTCCGCCGCGGCCATCGTTCTCTCGCGCCTCTACGGCCTCACGGGCAACGCGCTCTATCGCGATTGGGCGCGGCGCACGCTCGAAGCCTTCGCCGGCCTCGCGCCGCAATTTGGCCTCTATGCCGCGACGTACGCCCTCGCCGCTCTCCTCCACCAGCGCCACGCGCTTCAGGTTGTAATCACTGGCCCTGCTGGCGATCCTCAGTCAGCCGCCCTCGCATCCGCCGCCAGTTTCGTCTACCGCTTCGGCAAATCCGTTCTCCGCATCACGCCCGAAGGCCCCGCCGAAAAAGATTTGCCTGCCGCTTTACGCGAGACGATCCCCAACATGCGCCCCGATTCGCCGCAAGCCTTCGTCTGCCTCGGAACGAGCTGCCATCCGCCCGTCGTGCAGCCCGAGGAGTTAAAACTCTTGCTCACCGAGAAAGCCTCTGACGTCTCGCGCAGCGCCTGAACGATCGCGGAATCAGTCGTCAGTCATGCTAGAGTTTCGGGAGCGAGGGCCTGCTCCGATGACGCCGCCTGTTGAAACTCCGCGCCTGTTCCTGCGTCCGCTGGAGCTGGCCGACGCGGAGCAAATCCAAGTTCTATTTCCTCGCTGGGAAATCGTTCAGTATCTGGCCAACCGTGTTCCCTGGCCCTATCCTCCCGATGGCGCTCTCGTTTACATTCGCGAAATGGCTCTCCCCGCCGTCGCGCGCGGGGAGGCCTGGCACTGGACCATCCGCCTCAAGGAAAAGCGGGAGCAGATGATCGGTTTCATCAGCCTGATGAAGAGCGAAGAGGAAAATCGCGGCTTCTGGCTCGACACGCCCTATCGCGGCCGCGGCCTGATGACCGAAGCCTGCGATGCCGTCACCGATTTCTGGTTCAACGTGCTGAAGTTTCCCATGCTGCGCGCGCCCAAGGCCGTTGCCAACGAGGCGTCGCGCCGCATCTCCGAAAAACAGTGCATGCGCGTCATCTCCCGCGGCGAACGCGACTACGTTTCTGGCCGCCTGCCTTCAGAGGTCTGGGAAATCACCGCCGCCGAATGGCGCGCCCGCAAGCCCGCCTCCCGCCCGCGCTCCAGCGCCTAGCTTATTGCTATTCCGAGTCCAATTATCCGGTAAGCAGAATTCTCGAGCATGTTCGATCACTTTGTGTTTGCGAGTTGTGTCCGATTAATTGGGTGACCCGATAATTGCCTTAGTTCATCGACAATCAGGAGGTACAACGAGATTTTCGTCACTCTCAGAATTTGCGATTCGGAGGTTGGCTATTCATTCGCAAGCCGACCGCTTTCCACAGGTAGCAGGTGTTGTGGCCTTTCTTACGCTGTGCTAGTGTCAAATTGAAATGGGCGACTTCGCAAATTCGCTGCCCCTGAAGCCCGAAAATTTCGCTTGACAAGTGGCCAATTCATGCTGTATAATTTAAGTAATATGAATCGCCAGTTCATCATCTCGTCCGCTTCATCCAGAGGCCTCCGGTGGAGTTTCGCCACCGCCTGACCTCTCACCCCTGCCAATTCCCGGCATTCTTCACCCAATTCTGGCCAATATATGATTTTTTTAATCGCTACACCAAGCGTCAGTCAGATTTTGCTAACCGCCCGGAAATCAACCACTTAATTTTTTCTAATCGCTACAAATTTTCGTGCTTTTCCGTTCGCTTTTTTGCCGCTCTACAATTTCTTGTAGATCCTCCCTCCCCTGCTTCCCTGCTTCCTTGTCTCTCTGCCTCCCCGCCCCGTTCCTCTTTCGCGCCACCTTCCCCTGACGAAGGAAGGGTCGCCACTTGCTCGTTCGCCGAAGGGTCGTCCGCCCCTGCCTTCTGGGAAGGTGGTGACGGTTCCTCCTACTTTCGACTCTCAACTATGAACTGTGAACTGCACTTTGTTGCCGCTCGCCCATGTCGGTGCGATAATTGCGCTGGGAATCCGCAACGCGAGCCGCATCAACGCTCGCTGGCAAATTTGGGGGAAGAGACATGGCTTTGAGAGATGGATGGATTGAAAAAAGGCTGACAACCGCGGGCGTGAACGGCTCGCGAAATGTCTCCCAGTTGCACTACGCGCGCCTCGGCATCGTCACCGAAGAGATGGCCTATGTCGCCAGGCGCGAAAAGCTCGACGCCGAATATGTCCGCGGCGAAGTCGCCCGCGGGCGCGCCATCATCCCCGCCAACATCCATCACCCGAATCTCGAGCCCATGGGCATCGGCGTTGCGTTCAAATGCAAAATCAACGCCAACATTGGCAATTCGGCCACGACTTCCAACATTGACGAAGAGCTCGAAAAGCTGCATCGCGCCGTCCACTATGGCGCGGACACGGCCATGGATCTCTCCACTGGCGGAGACATCCCCAAAATCCGCCGCGCCATCATCGAAGCCTCGCCCGTGCCCATCGGCACCGTCCCAATCTACGAAGCCATCTCGCGCGTCCGCCGCGCCGAGGATTTGACAATTGACGTCATGCTCGAAGTCATCGAGGAACAGGCCGAGCAGGGCGTGGACTACATGACGATTCACGCCGGCGTGCTCCGCGAATTTCTTCCCATGGTGCGCAACCGCATCACGGGCATCGTCAGCCGCGGCGGCGCGCTTCTCGCCGTCTGGATGAGCCATCACAAAAAGCAGAATTTCCTCTTCGAGCATTTCGACGAAATCTGCAAGATTTTCAAGAAGCACGACGTCAGCTTCTCGCTCGGAGACGGCCTGCGTCCAGGTTCGCTTGCCGATGCGAGCGACGAAGCGCAATTTGCCGAACTCAAAGTCCTCGGCGAGCTCACGAAAAAAGCCTGGGAGCACGATGTTCAAGTCATGATCGAAGGCCCGGGCCACATTCCGATGGACCAGATCGAGCTCCAGGTGAAAAAAGAAAACGAGCTTTGTTATGAAGCCCCGTTTTACACTCTCGGCCCGCTCGTCACTGATATCGCTCCCGGCTACGACCACATCACCAGCTCGATCGGTGCCGCGATGATTGGCTGGCACGGCGCTTCGATGCTTTGCTACGTCACGCCGAAGGAGCACCTCGGCCTGCCGAATGCCGACGACGTCCGCCAGGGCGTCATCGCTTATAAGATCGCCGCCCATGCCGCCGACGTGGCGCGCCATCGCCCGGGCGCCCGCGACCGCGACGATGCCCTCAGCTATGCGCGCTTCCTGTTCGACTGGAACAAGCAATTCGAGCTTTCGCTTGACCCCGAAACGGCGCGCGCCATGCACGACGAAACTCTGCCCGACGATTTTTACAAGGAAGCGAAGTTTTGCTCCATGTGCGGCCCGAAATTCTGCTCCATGAACGCGACGCAAATTGCCGACGCGTACGCGGGCCAGGACCAGAAGGAACGACAGGAGCGCTTCGTCCAGCTTTTGGCCAAGGTGGCGAAGTAGGCAGGCTGAATGAGATCTAAGGTGTGGATGGAGTTTGACACAAATGGGAATGTTGGAAGTGAAAGTCCGGTTGGCAAGCCTGGCGGCTCCCGACCGCTCCGAGGAAGTTTCGTTGATTGTCGATACTGGCGCGACCCTGTCGTGGATCCCACGCTCAGTCTTGGAAAACCTTGGGGCGACAGTGTTTTCTCGATTGCCCTTTGAACTGGCTGACGGTCGTCGTCTCGACCGCGACGTCACCACAGTGTTGCTTACCGTTGATGACAAAAAGGCTCCTGTGCCTATGGCCTTCGGAGAGCGCGGGGAGGAGTCTGTCTTGGGAGCTGCTGCGCTCGAAAGCTTAGGGTTCATGGTCGATCCTGTCGCTCAGAAGCTCGTTCCCCGCAACTTGCGTTTGCTCTACGTAACGCAATCTTTGACTTCAGGACTGGTTACGTGCAAGAAATCCAGCAGAGTTATGCCGTGTGCCAAGGCGTTGGAGGGTCTCGAATTCGTTGTCGATCGTGTGGCAGAGATGTACGAGGGAACTTTTTGCAGGGCCAATGCGTAAATTGAAGCAAGGAGTGGTTCGTCGGCTAGCGCCTTAGGCGCGAGGAGTGGCTCGATGTTCTTCATGCTCAGTGGGATCCTGCTCTACTTCCTGCCGTCCATCATCGGCCACAACAAACAGGGAGCCGCCGGCATTTTCCTGCTCAATTTCTTCCTCGGCTGGACGATTATCGGCTGGGTTGGCGCGCTCTTCTGGGCTTGCACGTCGCCGGTTCGGCGGCCGGTCTACGTGGTCGGTGCTCCGGCGCATTATTGCCCGCACTGTGGCTCGCTTTGCGGCATCGCTGGAAGGTTTTGCTCCGCATGCGGCCGGCCTGCGTGATTCCTCGGTTTTCTTGGGACAAGAATGACGAATTCAGCATCCGAACAAGTCCTTCGCGAAGAATTTAATCGCTGGGCCGAAGCCGGCAAGGGCGAATCCATGGAAACCGAACATCGCCCCATCGTCGAGCCGGCGCTCGAACTGATGCGCCTCTCGCCCGCCGATGTCGTCCTCGACGTCGGCTGCGGCGGCGGCTGGCTGGTTCGTGAGCTCGCGTCGCGCGTGCCGCAAGGCCGCGTCGCCGGCATGGATGTCTCCGACGAAATGATCTCCCGCGCCCGCCGCGCCTCCACTGCCGCGCGAAACGCTGAATTCCTGGTTGGCGCTGTGGACGCGATCCCGCGCGAGACAACATCGTTCGACAAAGTGATTTCTGTCGAGTCGTCCTATTACTGGCCCGACCCCGCGAGCGGCATCCGCGAAATCTTGCGCGTCTTGCGCCCGGGCGGCTCGGCCTGGATTCTCATCAACTACTATCGCGACAACCGCTACTGCCATCTGTGGGCCAAACTTCTCGCCGTGCCCACGCAACTTCTATCCGCCGAAGAATGGGCGTCGCTCCTCGGCGCCGCCGGATTCACGAACGTGGCCCATCGGCGCATTGTTGACCCGACGCCTGCGCCGGAGGTTTACGCCGGCCGATGGTTCCGCGACGCCGCCGAGCTTGCCGCTTTCCGCCGCGAAGGCGCGCTTTTGATCTTTGGAGTAAAACCATAAGATGCTCGCGTCAACCTCACACCCGGACAAGGCAATCTCTCGCGGCCGGCTTCTTATGTCCTTTGATCGCCAGGGAATTGACCGCCCGGGAAAGGATGCAGATGGCATTCCAGCGAGCAACGAATAGGGCGGAGGTCCCTCCGGGTGAAATTCGGGAAATCCGGGTGAATGGCACCTCCGTGGCTGTCGCCAATGTGGATGGTAAGTTCTTTGCAATCAACAGTGTATGCCTCCATCACGGCGGCCCCTTGGGAGAAGGGGCGCTCGAAGGGAAGACAGTCACCTGCCCTTGGCACGGCTGGCAGTACGACGTAACGACGGGCAGACTCGTCCAGCAGCCCAGCGACGGCGTTCAATGTTATGCCGTCGAACTCCGCGGCGACGATGTGTTTGTCGATGTCGGCTGAGCCTTTGGGGTTTACCCCGTTACTTTTTCGGACTTCCCAGCCTCAATTCATCACATTTTTTGTTTCTCGGATGGCGAACCCGTGTATAGTGCGCGCGTTACAATCCTCCTATGATACGTCCGACGACCGGGCCACATCACTGGCTGCTTGCGGTTGACCCCCGCGTCTATCACTGGGATACCCTCTTCGTGAAGGGTAAGGAGATGTGGCGGCAGGCGGGCAACCGGCCGGACGCCCTCCGCCAGCTCAAGGTGATGCGGCGAGGCGACCGCGCTCTCTGCTATCACGGCAAACCCGAATATGCCCTGTATGCCATAGCAGAAGTCACGCGCGACCCTTATCCCGACCCCCACGACCCCACCCCCAAACACATGGTCGTGGATTTGCGCGCTCTCGAACGCCTCCCCCGCCAGGTCTCTTTGACGGAATTGCGGGAAAACCGCGCGCTCCGAAAAGTGAAGTTCCTGAAAAATCTTCGCATGACGGTTTGCCCCATGTCTCCCGAGGAATATTCCGAAATCTTGCGCCTCGCCGGGATCGTCGCGTCGCCGGGAATCCCGCTGCCGTAAATCAAACGAAACTCCGCCCTCGTTGTGTTAGCTTGTGAGCGGGAGAAAATCTTGCCGGAACTTCCGGAAGTCGAAACGATTGTCCGCGGCTTGCAAGGCATTTTGCCTGGCCGAAGCGTCGCGAGCGTCCAGTTGGGCAAGACCGATTTTATCGACGACCCGGGCGCGCTCGAACAATACCTTCCGGGCTGTGAAGTCACGCAAATAAGCCGTCATGGGAAATTTATTGTGCTGAAGCTCAAGCAGAATAAAAAAGTTGCTGCCGGCGCAGACAGAAATTCACAAGACCTTCTTCTACTGGTTCACCTCGGGATGACCGGCCAGCTTACGGTGAACGCTGCCGCGGCCCTAACGCCACCACATACTCACGTCAGATTCTTGCTGGATGATGGACGCGAGCTCCGCTACACAGACATCCGGCGCTTTGGAAGCATTCGCGTGATTCCACAAACGCAGAGCGAAAAATATCTCGCGGCACTCGGTGCGGATCCTTTAGAAATCGACGGAATTGGTTTTCGCGGCCTCACCTCGAACCGCCGCGCGCGAATCAAAGCGCTTCTGCTCGATCAGCACGTCTTCCGCGGCATGGGCAATATTTACACGGACGAATCGCTCTGGCGTGCGCGAATCCATCCTGCGCGGCTCGGCTCAGATCTAAGGCCGCAAGAATCTGCAAAGTTGTTCCGAGCAATTAGGAAAATCCTTTGCGAAGCGATTCACCTTCGCGGCTCTTCGATTTCGGACTATGTGGATGCCGGCGGCGAACGCGGGGAATTTCAGCTGCGCCATCGCGTTTATCAAAGAGAGGGCAAGAAATGTTTTCGCTGCGGCTCCGTGATTCGCCGGATCATCGTCGCTGGGCGCAGCAGCTACTTCTGCCCGCAGTGCCAGCGTGCGCCACGGCAAAAGCGCGTCAAAGAGCCGCGAACACGAGTGCGAGGCGGCTCCTTTCAGCGTCAAAGTTGTTTGCACTCTGCGCCAGCGGCGCTATAGCGGCGGAATTAGCGTCCCTAATCGGGGTTCGGAATCAGCTCAAGGTCTTCCAGCGCAGGTCGCCGCCGGCTTGCGCAAAATAGCGGCCGCGGCGGCGAACACCCGCTCGCCCCAAGCGCTTCGCTGGTTCGCTTCCAGCCAATGCAGCCGGGGGCGGGAATTTGCGAATTGCGGCTCTTCCAGAAGCTCGTTTAACAGATCGTGGATCTTCCTTTGGAATTCAATATCCTCTGAACGGAAACCGTCAGGCTGAATTCGCTCCGCGAGAACCGGAACAGCGGCGAGCAAATCGTACGTTCCCATCCACCACGAGAGCCATGATTCCAGTTGCGTCTGGCGGCCGAATTTGTTGACGAGGTAACAATAGTTGTCAAGAACCGAGCGGTCGCAGACGACGTGCGGCCCGCGCCTGGACGCGTCGAGTTCCGCGGTAATCTGTGCGTGCAGAATCCAGAGCTGGCCTTCGAGGGTCGTGGCTGCGTTGACCGGAAAGGGCGAGCGGCGCGCGACCTCGGTGACAAGTTCGACGTTCGTGCCGGCCTTTTTCAGCAGCGAACAGACCTCGTACGCGAGCGTGGTCTTGCCTACGCCGTGCGTGCCGATGAGCGCGAGTTTCAATCGAACCTGCCCTTCAGGATCATTCCCGTTTCTAACACAGGCGAAGCCCGGCGCAAAGGTGGCCAATGACGGTTTGCCATCTCGTCCGTAATCTTGCGCTGCATATCTTCTTGGAAAAAGATTGAGCGGCTGTTCCGTGTTCCCTACAATTGTGCCGCTCGATTGTGTCAATTGATGCTGTAGGACGCTAACTGAGATGAGGGCAGTGGTCCAACGCGTGAGCCGCGCACGTGTCATCGTGGATGGCAAAGTGACGGGTGAAATTTCTGCGGGACTTGTCGTCCTGATTGCAGTCGGCCGGCAGGATACCGCGGAGACGGCCGCGTCCATGGCCGACAAAATCGTAAATCTTCGCATCTTCGACGACGAGCAAGGGAAAATGAACCGCTCGCTTCTGGACACGAAAGGCGCAGTGCTCGCCGTTTCGCAATTCACTCTGTATGGCGACACGCGCGGAGGCAGGCGGCCGAGTTTCATTCAAGCCGCGCCGCCCGAGATGGGAAAATCCCTTTATGAAGAATTTGTGCGAGCAGTTGAGGCGCTGGGCGTCCACGTCGCGATTGGAGTTTTTCAAGCCCACATGTCGGTCGAACTGACGAACGACGGCCCCGTGACCATTCTGATTGATTCCGATAAACTCTTCTGAGCACCTCGTTCGGAGGAGCGAATGACTCGCGCCGACACTGCAAATCGCGTCGTGATTCGACCCGCGACGATTGAAGATTCTCCCCGCCTCGCGCCGCTTTCCGGCCAGCTCGGCTATCCCTCGACATCAAGCCAGGTTGAGTCACGAATGTCTCCCATTCTCGCCGATCCGGAACACGTCATATTCGTCGCTGAACAGAGCGGCGGTGAGATTTCCGGCTGGGCGGATGTGTTCATCATGCATACGATTGGCGCGGAGCCTCGCGCAGAAATCGCCGGATTAGTTGTCGATGAATCCTGCCGCTCGCAAGGCATCGGCCGGTTGCTGATGGCTCGCGTCGAGGAATGGGCGCGCGCCAAGGGCTGCGCGGCCGTGAGTCTCCGCTCGAATGTCATTCGCGAGCGCGCACACAAATTCTACGAACAGCTCGGCTATCAACTGATCAAGACGCAAAAATCCTTTCGCAAGACGCTGTGAAGCTCCCCGGCGCGTTTGTTTAGAGGTTGAACACACGCTCTCGTCAACCGCGTCTTCCCGTATTCCATTTACATCGCAATACGATATAATCGTCGCGGACCTTGAAAACGCACAGAAACAAGGGAATCGATTATCAGGCACTGGCCGAATTCCGCTACGAAATCCGGCGATTTCAGATTCTGAGCGAGCAGGCGGCGCGCGCCGCCGGCATCGAACCGCAGCAGTATCAGGCATTGCTGGCCGTCAAGGGCTTGCCCGACGCGGGGAGCGCGACGGTGGGGATGCTTGCCGAGCGGCTGCAAATCCAGCATCACAGCGCCGTGGAGCTCGTCGACCGCTTGGAATCGCATGGCTTGCTGAAGCGCATTCGCAGCGATTCAGACCGGAGGCAGGTGAACCTCCGCTTGACCAGCCACGCCGAAGGGAAACTCAAGCAGATTGCACTCCCTCATCGCAGCGAGCTTCGTTCGGCCGGAAGCGCTCTGCTCAGCGCGCTCGTGGCCGTGATGAATGGCGCGGAGCGCGCGAGGATCTCCGGCGGAAACGGTAGACGGAAACCGATTCGGCGCACGAAGAGGAATTAGGAAGCGTTAAGACCCCGGGATACCTGAACGTTCGCAAACTCGCAGGAGGATTCGTTGGCAGCACGCAGCGCCCAAGCAAAAATTCCTGATCGCATCGAGCCCGGCACGTTCCGCATCGGCTACATATCGCTCCTCGCCGCCGCGATTGGCATCCTCGCCGGAATCATCGCTTACATCCTGTACGACCTCATCGGCCTGTTCACGAACTTGTCCTACTATCACGTGTGGTCATTCCACTTCCGCAGCCCCGAACACACTCTTCTCGGCTACTGGATCATTTTGGTTCCAGTGGCTGGCGGCATAATCGTCGGCTTCATGGCCAAGTACGGCTCCGACAAAATCAAGGGACACGGAATTCCAGAAGCCATGGAAGCCGTCTTGACGACGCGCAGCAAAATTGAGGCGAAAGTCGCCATCCTCAAGCCACTATCCGCTGCGATCGCCATCGGCACGGGCGGGCCGTTCGGCGCGGAAGGCCCAATTATTCAGACAGGCGGAGCAGTTGGCTCGCTCGTCGGTCAGCTCGTCGCCACTACGGCCTCTGAACGCAAAGTGCTCCTCGCGTGCGGCGCGGGCGCGGGCATGGCAGCGACGTTCAATACGCCCATCGCCGGCGTGATCCTCGCCATCGAGCTCTTGCTCTTCGAATTTCGTGCCCGCTCTTTCATACCTCTTGTGATCTGTACAACGCTGGCCACTTCGGTACGCCATATCATGCTCGGCCAGCAGTCCATGTTCTCCATGGCGTCGAATGTGGATTTTGATCCCATCCACGGATTGCCGTGGTATCTGCTGCTCGGGGTTATCTGTGGATTCGCGGCCGTGTGGTTCACCAAGTTCCTCTACTGGGTCGAAGACCTCTTCGATCATCTGCCAATCAACGACCTTTGGCATCCGGCAATTGGCGCGTTTTTCCTCGGCGTCATCGGATTCTTCGTACCGCGCGTCTTGGGTGTCGGCTACGACACCATCTCCGACATTCTGCATAACAATCTCGCGCTCAAAGTCCTGATTCTCCTGATGATTTTCAAATCCCTCGCGCTCGTCATCTCGTTGGGTTCAGGAACGTCTGGCGGCTTGCTCGCGCCGATGTTCATGTCGAGCGCGGCACTCGGCGGCGTTTTCGCGATGGGCATTAACCATTTTCTGCCCGGCGCGCATCTTTCGCCCGGCGCGTACGCGCTGGTGGCAATGGGCGCTGTTTTTGGCGCGGCGGCTCGAGCTACTTTCGCGCTCATCGTTTTCGCATTCGAAATCACGCGCGACTACAACTCCGTTCTCCCGCTGATGATCACGTGCGTCATCGCAGACATGATCTCCCTGCGATATTTGCCGAGCTCGATCATGACGGAGAAGCTCTCTCGGCGCGGCCTGACCGTTCCCACGGATTTTGAAGTCGGCGTGCTCCAAGTGGTGAAAGTCGGCGAAGTGATGCGGAAAGATGTCCGTTCGATTCCTCCCGAAATGACTGTGGGAGAGGTTGCCGACCGCATGGGCCGCGGAGAACCTGGCTTCAACATGACGCAGGGACTTCCGATTTGCGACCGCAGCGGCAATTTACTGGGAGTCGTCACGCAAGGCGATCTCCTTCGCGCCCTCGAAAAGGATCCCAACGGAAAACAGATGGTTTCGGATGTCGGCGGCCACGACGTGATTGTTGCCTTTCCGGACGAGCGTGCCTTTGATGCCCTCTACCGGATGTTGCAAAACAATATCGGACGCTTGCCAGTCGTCAGCCGGGACAATCCGCAAAAGATGGTCGGCTTTCTAAATCGGTCGGGAATTTTGAGCGCCTGGACGCGCCAGATTGAAGAGGAAAGCGTCCGCGAGCATGGATGGCTGGACGAACTTCTTCGCACGCAACACTTCGAAAATTCCGAGCAGAGGAAGACGCTGGTCGGCAAGGTCGCGCGACTCGAACCGCATTTGCTTCAGATTGAGACTGCCGTCGAGGGGAAAATTGAAAGAGTAGACTTCCTCCTGACTTCGCCCCTGCCAGGTATCTCAGCGGGGGACCATGTGAAGGTAAGCTTTCAGGAAGAAAACGGCAATCGCGTGCTTCAGGGCGTCGAAGAGCTGCGCGGTCATTAGACCGAAAATCCAGACGCAGCGGTTTTCTCCGCGAGCGACAAATTAGAATCCTCCTCCGCCGCCGCCGCCGAAGCCGCCGCCAGAGAATCCTCCGCCGCCGAATCCCGATCCGCCCGCGCTGCGGGGCGAAGATGCCATTGCCGTGCCCGCCTGAGTCGACATGACATCGAGGTCATTCACGAACAGATATGGCTGAAAACCTGCTCCGTACGGGCCTGCGTACCACCGCGGCGGCTGCGTGTAAATTCCCTGAAACGCGCTCACCCATTTCTTTTCGACCCGCAGGGCCATCGCATAAGGCAGGAATTTCTCGAACATCACCGGCGTTTTCTCCACGCGTTCGATCTGATCTTTTTCCACTCGCCCCAGAAAATCTTCGAACCCCAGAACTTTCTCAAGCGCGCGTTCTCCGGAAACGGTTCGCGCCGACATGAAATATCCAAATATAGCGATGACGAAAGCAGTCGCACCGCCCGCGACCACCGTTGTGAGCGGCGCGACCCCCAGCGAAGAAGACAGGATCCCTGCACCCCACACGGACAAAAAGCCAACTGCAATTCCCACAACAATGAATCCTTGCTTCAGCTTGTCCGGCCTGTGCAGATAGAATCCGTCGCTCATCAGCCCGTCGAAGATGCGGTTGCGAATCGCCGGCAGGTGAACATAGAAATGGTTCTGGAGTTGCGATAGCGAGACGGAATCGCTCACGCCGGCGTCAAAAAGAGCGCCGAGCAGAAGTTGTTCGTGCGGCTTCAGGTTCAGCCACTCGGTTGCGGCTTTCATGCGGTGGAACACGTACTCCTTGTGATGCAGAATTCCAAGTAGCTGATCTTTTTCCTTCTGTTCGATGGTCAGGTATCCGCGAACCGCCAGATCCACAATTGTCGCGGTGATGTCCCGCATCGCGGCTTCGTTGTCGACAAGCGTTCCCGCTTCGCCGGGCGTCATTCCTTCGGGAGGCTCATATTGCACCGTGATGGGATTCCGCCGCGGATCGCGTCCCTTCGTGTACCACAGCCAGCCCATTAAGATGAACACGCCAATCGGAATGAAAAGCGGCCAGTTGCTGCGCATGAACAGCACGGTCTTGGCAAATGCGCTGGGTTCATGCGTGAATCCCGTGTCCCAGCCCACTACAGCCGTCAGCCCCTCGTGATAAAAAAGCGGCCGCTGCATGCGCACTTGTACGACGCTGCCTTCGACCTTTACATCAGCGTCCTGGCCGCGGCTGCCAAATGCGCCGGAGAAGGCTGTCGCGTGTAAACCCGTCACGCCAGTCGGGAGTTCGATTCGCGCAGTCGCGTTCTCGATCGGGACTTCCCATTCGTTGCCGGTGATGTTCCAGTAGAGTTCGTCATGATCGGGAAAGAAGCGAAGCGCATCGAGCACTCGATAGCGAATCTCAATGGTGCGAGTGGCATTCACGGCATTCGGGACGTAAATCTTGAACCGCCTGTATCCGTGTTGTTGACTCACTTCGTATTTCAGAGGATTTCCGTTGTCGTCGGTGATGCTTTCCGGCTCGAGGAACAGCGTGTAATTGAATCCTTCCGCGTTCCGGTATTGGATTGGAATCATGCGGTAGATTCCGTTCCACGAGCCTTCGAATTTGACCTCAAGGATTTCGGTGACTTCGATGGTCGAATCGGCGTGGACGTCAACCGCAACGTCGAAACTGTGGATGGTGAGCTGCCGCGCGGCGGCAGGCCACGCCGCCAGAAAAACTACAAAGAAAGCCAGCGCCCGACGCACTATGCGCATCGCGTCCCAGGTCCTACTGTTGAGCGCCGGTCTGGAAGCTGACCTTGGGCGCCTCGCGCTCGGCCGGCGCGCTAACCTCAAAGAACTCACGCGGCTTGAAATTGAACATATTGGCGATCAGATTTGAGGGAAACTCCGCGATCTTCGTATTCAAATCGCGCACGACGGCGTTGTAGTACCTGCGCGCATTTTGGATGCTGTCTTCGAGCTGATTCAGCGTCCCTTGCAACTGAGTGAAGCTCTCGACCGCGCGCAATTGGGGATAGGCTTCCGCGAGCGCGAAAACTTGCCGCAGCGCCGACGTAAGCATATTTTCCGCTCCCGCTTTCGCGGCAGGGCCCTGCGCGGTCATCGCTGCGTTCCTCGCCGAAATCACGCCTTCCAGCGTTCCCTTTTCATGCGCCGCGTAGCCCTTCACCGTCTCCACGAGGTTGGGAATCAAATCGTAGCGCCGCTTGAGCTGCACGTCGATGTCCGACCATGCGTTGTCGCACTGCACGCGAAGCTTGACGAGGCCGTTGTACATCGCAATCACTACAACCGCGATGACCGCGATGATCAGCAACAGTATCCACAT
>DATEFX010000006.1:0-118440 GCA_035280405.1 Candidatus Acidiferrales bacterium
GCGCCGCCGGACGCGCCCCATGAGCAGTTTTTCGAACGTGGAAAGCTGCGATCGCATCGTTTTTGGCGTCATCAGCCATTTGAACCGTTCCTGGGAACGTCAACCCCTCCCCGAATTTACACAAATATGTTGACGCTACCCCTCCCCACTTTCTGCTTGACACCAGTAATGAAATGATATACACTGATTAGCTTGAAATTCGGCAATTCTGGTGCCTCGACGCCTTTTATCGGGGCTTGCCCGCCTCTGGCGGGCTTTGCTGTTTCAATGGGGGCACGATGAACGGTTGGCGGGAAGGGGCAAGCGCGACGCGCCGGCTCGCAAATGGCGCTGCCCTGATCGAAAATGACATGCACAGTCGCCGAGAGCCATGTGCCTGCAAACAAAGTACTTATCTATTCCTGATCGAAAGTGAGTTTCATTGTGCGGACTCTTGTTATTTTATTCGCCCGGAGCGCAAATTATTAGACTTTCCCCTAACCGCTTCCAAATCAACCACATCGCAATTTCTAATCGATAATTTTGAACGCTCATTGGCGTTCACCGCGCCGAAGCGGGCCAGCGCGAAGGCGGGCTTGTCGCGCCGTAGTCGCCTCTCGGCGAAGGCGGACCACTCTCGACTTTCAGCTCTTGACTCTCGAGTGGCTTCCCTGATCGCAAATGAAACGCACAGTCGCGCAGATTCAACTGCTTCTAAACAAAGCACTTATGAATTCCTAATCGCAAATGAGTTTCACTCTCCATCCCGCCCCGCCTCGCCTATAATGGAGGCCCGTTCAGCTCTCGTTCCCGCACAGGAGGCATCATGGCAACACCGCAATCCGTAACACCCGCCGCCCGCCCGCAAACGCAGTTTCTCCGCGACGCGCTCGACGATTTGAAAACCAAGCACCGGTATTTCCGCCTGCGCGTCCTCGAAGGCGAGCAGAAGCCCATCGCCACCGTGGACGGCAAGGAGGTCATCAACCTCAGCTCGAACAATTATTTGGGCCTGACGACGCATCCGAAGCTCCGCCGCGCAGCGATTGACGCCATTCGCGAATACGGCGTCGGCTCCGGCGCCGTCCGCAGCATCGTCGGCACGATGAAAATTCACATGGAGTTCGAAGAGCAGATCGCGCGGTTCAAGGGCGCGGAAGCCTGCGTCGTGTTCCAGTCCGGCTTCACGGCGAATTCCGGCACGGTTTCGGCCGTCCTCGGCAAAGACGACCTCATCATCTCCGACGAGCTGAATCACGCCTCAATCATCGACGGCTGCCGCCTCTCCAAGGCCACCATCAAGATTTTCAAGCACAAGGACGTCGCCGATTGCGAGCGCATCCTGCAGGAGACGAAAGACTGGAACGGCCGCAAGCTGCTCATCACCGACGGCGTCTTTTCGATGGATGGTGACATCGCGCCGCTTCCGGAGCTTTGCACCCTGGCCGAAAAATACGGCTGCATGATGATGGTGGACGACGCGCATTCCTCCGGCGTCCTCGGCCGCAATGGCCGCGGCACGGTGGACCACCTGGGCTGCCACGGTCGCGTGGATATACAGGTCGGCACGCTCAGCAAGGCGATCGGCTCGATTGGCGGCTACGTCTGTGGCTCGCGCGAGCTGATCGAATTTCTCCATCAGCGCGGACGGCCGTTCATCTTTTCCACGTCCCATCCGCCGTCCGTCACGGCGACCTGTCAGGCGGCATTCGAGTTACTTGATTCGCCCGCCGGCGAAAAGCTCATCAAGCGCCTGTGGAACAACACCAAGTTTTTCAAGCGCGCGCTGAAACGCGCGGGGTTCGACACGGGCAAGAGCCAGACGCCCATCACGCCGATCATGGTCGGCGATGCCGCGAAGGCGTTCGAATTTTCGCGGCAGCTTTTCGACGAAGGCGTGCTCGCGATGGCCATCGGCTACCCGACCGTGCCCGAGGGCAAGGCGCGCCTTCGCGCCATGGTCAGCGCCACGCACAAGCGCGCCGACCTCGACCGCGCCGTTGATATCTTGACCCGCGTCGCCAAGAAAGTCGGGGTTCTGCAATGACCTGTTGCGGGTATTTGCGGCGCTTATATGCGCCGTTCGCGCCGGTGGTAAAAAGTTCCAGAACGGTTACATTTTGCCTCGGGGGAAAGGCCAACTCGCGTATGCGCCCTCCCGTAACCTTCTGTAAACACAGCACCTACTGTCAGGTATATCGTTTGCTCTACCCGTTACCCTTATTGGCAGGGGAGGGAAGCTCCCAGTAGCCTTGCGCAGAGCAGTAGCGTGCCTATTCATAGGGGAGGTAACATGAGCAAACGTTGGATATCCGTTCTTTCCGTTGCCGCGCTGGCCCTAGCCGCTGGCGCGCAGTCCCCGGACCAGCAGTCTCGCAAGACGCAGTCCGGGCAGGAGCAATCGAAGCAGGCGTCGTCCCCGCAAAAGACCCAGCCCCAGAGCGGGGCGCAGACCACCGCATCCGCATCGGCGTCAGCTTCCGCGTCGGCTTCGGCAAGCGCCGGTCCGGCCTCGGCTGACCTTTCCGCCGGCGCCACGGTGAATGCCGACCTCGCCACTACGCTCGACGCCAAGAAATGCCACCCCGGCCAGCGCGTCGTCGCCAAGACCACCAAGGACGTAAAACAGGACGGCCACGTCGTCCTTCGCAGGGGTACCCGCCTTATAGGCCACGTCACCGAAGCTGAAGCCAAGACGAAGGCCAACGCCGAATCGTCGCTTGGGATCGTCTTCGACGAAGCCGTGATGAAGAATGGCCAGTCGGTGACGTTCCACGCCGCGATTCAGGCGCTCGCCGAGGCGCAGTCGATGGCCGCTGTCGGAGATGATGGCCTGATGAGTTCAGGCGACGCAATGGGCTCTGCCGGAGCCATGAGCTCGGGCGGAAGCCGCGGCGGCTTGTTGGGCGGCGCGGGAGGCGCGGCAGGCTCGACCGCCGGCATGGCGGGCGGAGCGGCGGGCGGCCTCGGCCAGACGGCCGGCGGAACGTTGCGCAGCACAACTTCAGCGGCGGGCGCTGCGGCTGGCGAGACGGGAGGGCTGAATGCGGCCGACCAGTTGACCTCGAACAGCTCAGGCGTTTTCGGCATGCGAGGCTTGAGCCTCGATTCCGCGGCCAGCAGCGCTACCGAAGGCTCGGTCGTCACCTCCAAGACCGGTTCCGTGCATCTCTCGAGCGGAACGCAAATGCTCCTCCGCGTCACGGGTCAATAGTCGGCGCGATTTCTTCGGCCGCGAGGCGAGGAAATTCCTCGCTTTGCGGCCGGCCATTTTTGAACGCGCAATCTGCCTCGACTCGCAAGCATCCCCCGCCGTGGCTATTGACTCTTACTCTATGCACCTCCTTCTCAGCGCACTCAAAATGCATTTCTTGACTGACAATTGAGAGAGCAATGATTTGCTGGCCAGCTCACCAATCAGGCGGGGTGAACTTGTGAAAGCCATAAGGCCGAATGCAAGCTTGGCGGTTGTCCTCTCTGCGCTGGGAACCGGCATTCTGCTCGCCGGTTGCCACGGCCGTGGAACTGGTGGCGGGATCGCAGGCGGCGGCACGATTCCCCTCACGCTCACTTTTCACGATACGCCCACGTCGGGAGTGGTCGTCACTTCGTTTCAAGCCACAGTTACCGGCGCCGTTCTCCAGCCCGGGAATGTTTCACTGCTCGCCGCCAACCAAACGATCGAATTCACGCAGTTGCAGACGAACTCAAGTTTCCTTTCGACGACGAACGTTGCCGCTGGCAATTACACCAGCCTGAAGGTCACCTACTCCAATCCGCAGTACACGATTCTGAATAACACTGGCGCCACGCTGACGATTGGGACGACGACTTGCGGCGCCAATAAATCCTGCGTCATCACGCCCACAGTATCGGGCACGCTGACCAACACGATTTCCACCGCTCCATTTCCAATTGTATTGTCTTCTTCCTCGCAGGCACTGCTGGAAGTGGACGTCAATCTCAACAACATCGTTCAGGCGGACTTCTCAGTGAACTTCGGAGCTTCGGGGGCGGTGACGGCGAACGTCTTGCAATCACCATCCAGCACCGCCGTGATCGGCTCCTTGGCGCTGAACGGCGAAATTACGGCAGTGGGGACGACCCCAAATCAATTCTCGTTTGCGGCTTCGACGGGCCAGACATTTTCCAATATTGCGGTGACAAGCAACACGCAGTTCGCCCAGTTCAACCAATCCGCACGCGGTTTGAATTGCACCGCCAATGATTTTACCTGTCTTGCGGCCAACCAGATTGTGGACGTGCAGCTCCAAGTCCGTGGCGACGGAACGTTTCAAGCGGCTGAGGTGGACTTCGACGATGCGGGGACCACGCAGCAGGTGAGCGGCACGATTGTCGCGCTAATTGGAAGCTCGCCTCCAACTGGCTTTCAGATGGTCGTCCACAATACGGTTCCCGCGCTGGCCTCTTTGCCTGTCGGCACGCCGGTGACTGTGACAATCTCGACGACGCCGAGTCCCAGCTTCCTGATCAACGATGGTTTATTCGCGCTGCCCTCGGGCAGCTTCAATTTTGCGAGTGCGGGCGACTTCCTCGTCGGGCAAGAGGTGGAGGCGCGCGTCTCCGGCACGGTGACCGCCGGTTCTCCGCCCAGCTTCACCGCCGACCGGTTCGCATTGGAGCAGACGCAGTTCAATGGCACGGTGATTTCGGTTTCGAGCCCGAATTTCTTCGTCAACTTCACGAGTCTGCCGACGATATTCGTGAGTCCGGTCACACAGATTCAGGTCGTCACATCAAGCCAGACAACATTCCAAACACAGCCCTCTGCCAGCTTTAGCGATATGAGCTCCCTGGTCAGCAAGCAGGGCGGCGTGATTGTGGGCGGCTTCCTATTCAATTCGTCGAACCCGCAAACGCCGAATGTCGTGGGTGTGACGGTCAGGGGGCAGGTCCCAGGCACATAAAGTTCGCACGCTGGGGGAGCAACACAAAGAGGCCGGAAGTTTCTTTTCCGGCCTCTTATTCTTCCACGTTTGACTCGCTCTAAGCTGCGACTGTTACAGCAGGCTTCAGATAGCGATAACTGGCTATCGCAATGGCGCCGAGGCCCCAGATGATTACGCCGAAGCACACGATATCGCCTACGTGCTCGGGGACCATCTGAAGCACTTGAATGATCAGCAGGCCAATCGCGAGGCGTCCGAGGGTCCCTCCTGTGCCTTCGCTGTGTCCCAGGAGAGTGTTACCCAGCCACGTGGCCACAAATATTTGCGCCGCGTAAATTGCAATGGCGTAGACCATCAGCGTTGCCAGGGACACGCCAATCCCCACGATGGTGATGCATACGATTATCGCAGCAATCGGCGTCACAATCAGAGTGACCAGCCCGATGCCGATCGAAGGCAGGAACTTCTGGCTTGCGCGTGTGCCTTCGGCCATGAAGCCAGGCAGCAACAGCACTAGGACAAGTCCAAATATGAACGCCGCGCCCCAGAGTTCGGCCCTGTGCCAGTAGTATCGCCACGTGCGGTAATTTGGGGCGTGCGTGTGCAGCGTGAACTCTACCGGGCTCCCGAGTTTGGCGTCCGGGTCAACCAAAGGAGGGTGCTCTCCGCGAAACTTTGTCCGGCCCTGAATCTGCGCGCCTGAACTTACGCGGAGACGCTGGCCGATAATTGTCGCGTTGCCTCCCACGCTTCCGCCAATTTCACCCTCCTCGTCCGCGCGCGCCATCAGGTCGCGAGCCAGATGGCCGTCCATCTGCAACCTTCCGCCAAGCGCCGTCAGGCTCCCGCCCACTTGAGCCTGAGGTCCGATTTGCAATACGCCGCTCATCGACAAAATGTTCTTTCCTACGCTGCCCTCCAGCAGGAGGATGCTGCTCGCGCTCCTGACATTGCCATCCACTTTCCCTGGGATTTGGAGCTCCTGCGCGAAGCCAATCACGTCGCCGGTGACGTGACCGCCAATCTCCACATCGTGGCAAAACGTGATGACGTCGCCATTGACCGTGCCTTCGATCCGCGCCGATTCCGCGAAAACGTACAGATCGTTGTTGATCGTTTTCCCCGCTGGCAACGTATAACTGGGATTCGCCGGCGTACCTTTGAACACCTCCGCAGCGCTCGCGGCCCCCGGCGACGCAGCAAGCATCAGCGCCAGCCCGGCGAGCACGATACCAACTGTCGCACCGCGCCTCCAGTAGCGTTGCAGGAGCACTAGGAGCAACATGGAGAGAGCCGCCACGGAACAGTAGCCCAGGAAATTGAGCACGCTGGCCCATCCTCGCCAGAGCGCGCCGCTGAAAAATAGCATCGTCATCAGATTTCCTCCGGTAAAACCTGCCTGGTTAAGCTGCCGCTGGAAGGGTTCAACCACACCGGTCCATACCGTCAACACGCCCCCGGCGGCCAGACCCATCACTGTGATCCAACCCCAAGGAATCGACTTCGCAACTTGCGGCGCAGCGAATCGCGCCGGCACTGGATCCTTTTCCGTCAGGCTGAGAGACAGCCATTTGCTCTCATTTTCGAGCGCGGTGAGCACGGCGCGGCACTCCGGACATTCTCCGGCATGGGAGCGCACTTCGGCCGCCTGCGTGGATTCGAGCTGGCGGTCCAAATAAAGGAACGCCGTCATTTCGTCGAAATGCTTCATGCCTTGCCCCCGACTGCTGATTTCTTCTGCCCCGCGACAGCTTCTTCCAGCACGCGGCGCAACTGATGCCGTGCGCGGAGGAGCAGCACGCCTACAAACGCGCGGCGCACTCCCAGCGTTTCCGCGATTTCGTCGTAGCTCATTTCCGCGTAGTACCGCAAAGTCAACGCCATCCTGGTCCGGCTGGGGAGCTGCTCGAGGCCTTTGCGGACGTGAGCTGCGGAGCGCTCGGCGAGCAGCCGTTCGAGCTGGCCGGGATCTGGATGCTCGAGCGGCATCGTTTCGATGTCGCCGGTCTCGAGATCCTGACGCACGCGCCGCCGCCGCAGCAGGTCCCAGCACTGATTCGCCGCCACGCGGTAAAGCCACGCGTTGAACGGCCTCGAGGCGTCGTATTGGTCCAGTTTGCCGCGCACTTTCAGAAATACCTCGGACGTCGCGTCCTCGGCGTCTTCGCGGGATGGCATGGCTCGCCGGCAGAAGCGGAATACCGCCGGGGCAAATTGACGGTACACATCGGCCCAGGCGTCGGAGTCGCCCTCCCGCGCCCGGCGAATTGCGTCCGTCAGACCCGCCGCGTTCTGCTCCTCAGGCTCAGTTCCCGGCTGCATATATATTTACGCACCGCTCGTGAAGGAAGTTACCGCGTGCCCGAGCCCAACAGAGCTCCGGCGAAGGAGCTAATAGTTGCATCATTCCCAGCATGAAGCAATGCGGAATGGACATCAAAATTCGAGTGAGATGCCGGCGGGTTCGAGGCAGCGAAGGCAAGCAGTGGCAATGTCCTTTGTTGTACTTTATAATCGCGACCACCAACTGGAGCGCGGTATCGCTCATTCGAGAAAGGTCGCCGTGTTGAGGGCCATCGTCGCGTGGTTTCTTTCGAGCGCCTCGCTGTTGTTCCTGCCGATGCTCGCGTCGGCACAGGGTTCGACAGGCCCGAGAACTCCTCCCAGCAATGCGATGGATCCCAACAGCATCGGGTCGGCCGCGCCCGGCAATGGTTCAGCGACACTAATGATTTACCTGCGCGATGAGTACGGCGTGTCGCCGGTCTCGGCGCCGATTTTCAGTGTTCATTCGTTGACTTTCAATTCCACAAATCCGCCGCCGCCGCGTCCGTTCGAGGGAGGCTGGGTGTTGAGCGGCCTCCAGCCGCGGGACGAATACGACATCGAAGTGTCTATCTCTGGGTATAAAGTGGCGCACAAATTCGTAGTTGTTCCCGATTCGCCAATCGGAAGTTCGAGCCCGATGACCACGACGGTATTCATTTACCTGACATCCGAAGGATCGAGCGACGATGGGCTGGCGCCGAGCAGTGGAGTTGTGCTTGCGCCGCGGGCTGAGAAAGAGGTGCAGCACGCGCTCAAGGATATACAGTCCAACAATTTTTCTTCCGCACAGAAGCATGCGAGTAAGGCCCTGGAGATGGCTCCGGGGAATCCTTACGTGAATTACCTGCTGGGGATGTGCTACCTCCGGATGAACAAATTGCCGGAGGCGAAAACGAATCTCGAAAAGTCCGTTTCCCTGGACCCGAAACAGGCGCCGCCGCTGCAGGCGCTGGGCATGCTCCGCTACCGCGAGGGAGACTATGCGGGGGCCAGCCAGATTCTCGAACAGGCTGTCCAATTGGACCCGAACGCGTGGAGAGCCGAGTGGATGCTTGCGAGCAGCTACGTGCACCAGGAGGATTATCAAAAGGCGCGGGTCGCCGCGGAGAAGGCGATAAAGGCTGGGAAGGAAAATGCGGCCCCGGTCCAACTTCTCCTCGGGGAGGCGCTGGCCGGAGTCGGCGAACGCGAAAAAGCGATTGCGGCATTCGAAGAATATCTGAAGCGGTATCCGAAGGACCCCAGCAATGGACAAATTCGCAGCTGGATTTCAGATTTGAGCAAACCGCCTGCGCAAACCTTGCCTGGCGCGGCGCCCGTCGCTGAAACGGCTCCTTCCGATGCGAGACCTTCAGTCGAGCTGAACAACCTGCTTCCCGCGAAACTGCCCTTGCCGACAGCGGAGCTGCCTCCGAAAGAGAACTGGGCTCCTCCAGACGTAGATTCAGTTCATCCACCTGTTGCCAGGTCGTCGGGTTGTCCGCTGCCGAAAATCATGCAGGAGGCGGGGAAGAGCGCCTTGGATCTGGTGACGGCTGTCCAGAAATTTTCGGCGACGGAGGATTTCCAATCCGTCGAAATCAAGCGGAATGAGCAGCTAGAAACGCCGGAGATTCGCAAGTTCGACTACATGGTGCTACTCGACGATTCCCGTCCGCATTTGCCGGAAATCTCCGAATACCGCACGCAGATCTCCGGCCCGGCCATGCCGGTTGGATCCATCGCCGATGGCGCGCCCGTATTGGCCTTGGCTTTCCATCCCGATTTCCGGGACGATTTCGATTGGACCTGCGAAGGACTCGGCGAATGGAGCAATCAACCTGCGTGGATCGTGCACTTCGAGCAGCGATCCGACCGCCCCACCAGCCGTTTGCGAGCCATCGAACTTTCCACCACGGAATATCCGCTCGCGCTGAAGGGACTCGCCTGGATTTCGAGATCAGGTGGACAAGTGGTTCATCTGGAGTCAGACCTAGTGAAGCCGATCGCCCGGGTTGACCTAAAGCGCGAGCACTTTTCTGTGGATTATATGCCCGTGGCGTTTCGCACTCACAACGTGAGACTGTGGCTCCCGCAAAACGTGAATGTTTATTTGCAGTACCAGGGGCACTTCCTCCATCACTACCATCACTACAGCAATTTCACACTGTTCTGGACTGGTTCGACGGAAAAATCCGGGAAGCCGAAGGAACCGAAGCCCCAGGATTAGCATTCGCTGCCAGCCGGCCGTTCACAATCTTCTTAAGTAGAATACATCAGAGCGAACACGCCATCTCGCGCGTGCTATGTCAGCAGCCGTCAGTTGTACCGGAAATTGTTGCCCAGCTCAGAAAATAAGTCTCAACGAGAACTGGATGCTGCGCTGGCTGCCGCCTCCCAATACTGGATTGCCAAGGCCAACGTCGGAAGTCGCCGTCAGGGGCGAAAATCCGACGCTGTGGCCCACGGGAATGGTTTGGCCGCCCGTCGTCACAGTGCCCGGGCCGGCATTGAATCCTAGCTGAAGCTGCGAGTTGCAACTTGGCAGCGCGGGATTGCAGCGGTTCGGCGCGGCATCGGCAAAAAACGCCACGGCGAGCGGATTCGCGAAGTTCGGGTGATTCGTCAGGTTGTAAAAATCGGCGCGGAATTGCAGCTGGAAGCGGTCGTTCAAAGTGGTCATCTTGCTGATGGCGAGATCAAAATTTCGGTAATCGGGCCCGAGCAGCGCATTCCGGCCCAAGCTGCCGAAATGGCGTGTCCCCGGCGTGCAGGAATCCGCGAATCCGTCGTTCGGAGCCTGGAACGTGCAAGGGACCGCGAAAGAACTCAAATCGAGGAATTGATTCGGGTCGTTGTGATTGTAAACGATGGGTCCTGCAACATCTGGGCGGTCAAAAAACTCGCCGCTCCCGCTGTAATCGTCGATGAAATTGTAGTTCAGGCTGAAGGGATGGCCGCTCATCAACGTCAAGACTCCATCGGCGGACCACCCCTCTCCCATCCGGCCAAAACGCGACCACTTGGGAAACGCATAAGTGGAAGACCAGACGAAACGCTGGCGCACATCGAAATTCGACGGGGCCTTATCCGCTGCCGGGCTCGTGCTGTCCTGCGGCTGGGACGCATTGGGCACGTAGTCCTGGCTGTCGCTTGCCGTGTCGATTGAGTGCGACCACGTGTACGCGACCTGGTGCGAAAAGCCATGCCAGTTGCGCTGACTGAGCGACAGCTGGAGCGAATTGTAATTTGACGTCGCGCTTGCTTCGACTTGGTTAACGACGAATGGGGCCTGCGGGTCCACAGCGCTCAGAGGCGCCGTCAGCGGACGAGGGACGCCTCCGCTGTGTATGCCAGGCACGCACAGGACTCCGTTGACTGTACCACCAGTGTCGCACGTCGTGATTTCCGAGTGCGTGGGCTGATTGATGTCGCGGAAGCGAAGCAGCTTGCGTCCCGCGGAACCCACGTATCCCACCTGCAGCACAGTGTCTTTGATGATTTCTTGCTGGATATTCAGGTTGTAGTTGTAGACGTAGGGCGTGCGCATACGCTTATCCACGGTGGAAGCATCCGTGGTGTGACTCGTGTCCGCGGTATTGAAGATCGGCGAGCCTGGGGAAATGGAGCCCGCGAATGGTTTGAACACGAATACGGGACTTGGAGCGATCGGATTGTATGCGAGTCCCGCGTTGAAGGAATTTTCGTAGATTTGGCCCGTGAACGCGTCCTGCGAGTAATCGTCATAAAACACGCCAGCACCGGCGCGCACCACGGTCTTGCCTTTGCCTCGCACGTCCCAGGCCAGGCTGGCGCGAGGCGCGAAATTGTTGTAATCGGGGTCGTAGAGCGGATCGCGGCGAATCAATCCCGCAACGGGATCGTAAACACTGAACAGGTTGTTCGCTTCATAAATCACCCCGAAATAATCCCAGCGCATGCCCACATCAGCAGTCAGGCGGTCGGTCAAACGGATCGTATCGTCCACGTACATCCCGTGGCTATTTTGTCGAGCCTTCCGGTCCGTGCCGTTCGAAATTGTGCGGCTGGAAAAAAGCACGCTGCTCGCCGGTGCCCCTTTCATGAAATCCGAAAGCAGGTTGAAAACGAGCACGCCGCGCGCGCTGAAATCATTGAACGAATCCACGGCCGTGCGATGGAACTCGTAGCCCATTTTCAGGTCGTGCCGGTTCATTTTCCAGGAGAAGTTGTCCATGAACTGCCAATTGGAATCCACGCGGTTACGAGGATTTGAAAATGGGGAAGATCCCAGGGCGGAAAGAAAACCGAAGCGGATCGTCGGCAGTCCGAAATCGCGCGAGTTCGTGACTCCGTTATTGAGCTGAAGTGTCGTATTCGGATTTCCGAACACGCCCCGGTCGGCGGCAAAGAAACCATTGCGATACCGGTTCCAGCCGAAGCGCGTTTCGTTCACCTGCGTCGGCGAAATCTGCCGGACATAACTGAGCGAAACCAGCTGCGTGCGGATTGGCGCTTCCGTGTTCGTATTGGGAAGGTTATTGCCGCCTGCGAGTCCCAGAGGGAAGCTCTGGTCGCTGTTTCCGAAAAAATACCGGCCTGTAATCTGATTCGAAGAGTTGATCGTGTGATCGATCTTGGCGATGAAGCTGTCCACATTGTTGAAGGCTGAGGCCGGGTCCGATGAATTTGGCGCGCCCGGCGCAGCGCCCGGCAGATTCACTGCGGGCCAAACGTCCTTGCCGCCCGAACATTTGCCGGATTGATTACAGAAATTGTACAGGTTGACGATTACGGGATTCACGACGCCCGCATTCTGCGTCGTAACGCAGGTGAAAGCCGAAGCGGTGCACTTCGAAGGATCACCGCCGGGGATGGACGCCATCGCCGCGGCATAATCGGCAAGGGATGGCACGACGTTCAGCGACGTGATCGCCAGTCCTTCGCGCTGCCCCTCGTACGCGCCGAAGAAAAACGTCTTGTTCTTCACGATGGGCCCGCCAATCGAGGCGTCGAACTGATTGTTCCGAAACGCATTCGCAGGCTGGTCCTTCGTGTTGAAGAAATTCCGCGCGTTCAAATGGTCATTGCGGAAGTATTCGGAGGCGCTGCCGTGAATCTCGTTCGTGCCGCTCTTCGTGACGATGTTGACAACTGAGCCCGAATTTCGTCCATATTCGGAATCGAAGTCGGAGAGCACCTTCAATTCCGCGATGGCGTCGAGAGGAAGCACCGTCCCGGGCGTGCCGAACACGCCGCCCTGATTGATCGCCGGCAAGTTGCGGTAGCCGTCGTTCATATCGGTTCCGTCGAGGAGATAGTTATTCGCGCGGCCGCGGTTTCCGTTGGCGCTGAACAATCCGAAAGAACCCGGAGAGTCTCCTCCGCCATTTGGCTCGCCATTCGCTCCAGGTACCATGATGAGCATCTTGGTGTAGTCCCGCCCGTTGATGGGCAAGCTCTGCACTTGCTCGGATTGGAAACCTCCGCCGAGCGTGTCGGAAGTGGTGTCGACTTGCGGCAGCGCTTCGGCTGAGACGACGACCTGCTGGCTCACTTCGCCCGGCTTCAGAACCGCGTCTACTCGAAGCTGGGAAGCAATTGCAACCTGCACGCCTTTCGTAACCGCGCTCTGAAAACCGCTCTTCGTGATCGTGACGTCGTACTTGCCGACGGGCAGCTCCGGCACCGAGTAAGTGCCGTCATCCGACGTCACCGTCGTGCGCTCGAGACCCGTGTCCTCGTTTTTCACGGTCACGTTTGCACCTGCCACCGCCGCGCCAGACGAATCCGTGACGCTTCCGATCACGGCACCGCGAAACGTCTGCGCTCGGCCCATCGGCGACAGCAGCGCCACCGCGGCAACGAGTCCGATCGAGATCAAGAACCATTTCGCGATGCTTGAACATGAAGTCAGCGCGTTTTTCATGGTGTTCTCCTTTGTGGATGCAACGGGCGGGTGCAAACAAGGAGGTGAGGATTGGCTTTCCGAAGAGCCCCGTATCGTGCCGGATTTCCCAAATCCGTCCCCCGACTGGAGCTCTATCCTATAGGCTACTCAATGGGTGTTCGTCAAGCTCGCTCGTCACAATTTGCCGGTCCACTCGAATTCCCTCCTGAGGCAGAGCCAGCATCTGAACCGGCTCAAGAACTCGCTGCGCGCTGTTTGCTATACTCGCCTGCTTGTTTCGCGCCGCCGCTGCGCAAGGCATCCCATGACTCCGACCGTACGCAAGAGAGTGTTTCTCGTAGACGCGATGGGGTTCATCTTCCGCGCGTATTACGCGCCGATGGACCGTCTGCAGGTGCGCGGCATGCCGACTAAAGTTCCCTACCTCTTCGCGGGCATGATCCGCAAGCTCATCGAGGAGCAGAAGCCGGATTACCTCGGCGTCGTCTACGACACGCCGGAGCCCACGTTCCGCGACAAGCTCTTCACGCAGTACAAGGCCCAGCGGCCGCCAATTCCCGAGGATTTGCCTGTTCAGCTTCCATACGTCCGCCGCTATTGCGAGGCCATGCGCCTGCCGATCATCGAGAAGCCCGGCTACGAGGCGGACGATGTGATTGCATCGCTCGCGCGCCAGGCGGCGACGAAAAATCTCGAAGTCGTCATCGTCACCGCCGACAAGGACCTGATGCAGCTCGTCGGCGGGCCTGTGCGCATTTTCAATCCCTCGAAGGGCGACCTGTACATCGACGAGAAAAAAGTCGAGGAGCTGATGGGCGTCCCGCCCGCGAAAGTGCCAGACGTCATGGCGTTGATGGGCGATTCGATTGACAACATCCCCGGCGCGCGCGACCCGAACGAAAAGCCAGCGCCCGGCGAGCGCCGCAAAGCGGGAATTGGCGAAGTCGGCGCGCGCCAGCTGATTCAGGAATTCGGCAGCGCGGAAGAAGCTCTTCGCCGCGCGGACGACGTGAAGCGAGCCGGATATCGGGACGCGCTCAAGAATTACGCCGCGTTTGTCAAATTGAGCAAGGAACTCGCGACCATCAAGGCAGACGCGCCCGTGTCTCTCGATCTGGACGCTCTGCGCATTGAGCCGCCCGATTTGCGCGCACTGCGCGAGCTTTTCACTGAACTCAATTTCACTTCGCTCCTGAAATCCCTTCCTCCGCCGCCATCTGAAGAGAATACGGATTACGCAACTCTTGATTCCGCGGCAGCATTGCACAAATACCTTGCGGAATTGCCCGATGCCAAGGAAGTCGCGCTGTGGCTGAATCTCGATACCGAGGACCCCGACAACGAAGGTTTCGGTGCGCGCGTTCGCTCGATTGAAATTTCGAATGCGCCGCGCTTCGCGCGCATCACCACAAATGATGAGAAGGACTCTGTACTCCACGCGCTTTCGGATTTCTTTGACGACGCCTCGCGCCCGAAAATCGTGCATGATCCGAAATTATTTCAACTGCTGGCCGTTTCGGACGCTGCGTCCAAGAAAGCGACAGTCGCCGACATCCGCCACGCCACGATGCTCTATTCCTACCTGCTTCGCCCCATCACCGCGAATCACGCATTTGCAGAAGTTGCCCTTCGCCATTTGAGCGCCACGCTTTCCGGGATTCCGGGCGAGCACGCCGACTATCTCTTCCGGCTCGCGCCCGTGCTTCGGGCCGAAATCGAAAACGAAAAACTTATCGAACCCTACGAAAAAATTGATCTGCCTCTCGCGGCGGTTCTTGCCCGCGTGGAGGCCGCTGGCGTCCGCGTCGATCCCAATGCTCTGACGAAATTGTCCTCCGCGCTCGAAGCGGAAGTCGCCAGCCTCGAAAAGCGCATCCACGCGCTGGCCGGCTTCGAGTTCAATATCAATTCCCCGCAGCAGCTCGCCGAAGTTCTCTACGACAAACTGAATCTTCCCCCGCCTCGCCGCGGGCGCCCGAAAGCCCGCTCCACGGCGGCGGATGTGCTCGAAGAGCTTGCTCCGCAGCATGAATTGCCTAAGCTCGTGATGGACTTTCGCGAACTCTCGAAACTCAAATCAACTTACGCCGACGTATTGCCCGGCCTGATTTCCCCGCGCACAGGCCGCTTGCATTCGCGAATCAGCCAGACAGGCACGGCCACCGGCCGCCTCAGCTCGTCTAATCCGAATTTGCAGAATATTCCTGCCCGCACGGAACTCGGCCGCGAGATTCGCGCCGCGTTCGTCGCCGGGTCCGGCAACGTTCTTCTTTCCGCGGACTATTCACAAATCGAGCTGCGCATCCTCGCGCATTTTTCCGAGGATCCGGTCCTCGTCGATGCATTCCGCCGCGGCGAGGACATCCACTCCCGAACTGCGCAGGAAGTTTTCGGCGTCGCGCCCTTCGCGCAGACGCCGGAGCATCGCCGCGCGGCGAAAGTCATCAATTTCGGCATCATCTACGGCCTCTCGGCGTTCGGCCTCGCGCAACAATTGCAGATTGACCAGAAAGAGGCCGCGAGATTCATCGCGGCATATTTCGCGCGTTACAGCGGCGTGAAACAGTTCCTCGACCGCCAGGTCGCCGAAACGCGCAAGTCCGGCTTCACGCGCACGCTTTTCGGGCGCATTCGCCCGATCCCAGAAATCAATTCTCCTCAGCCCAACTTGCGCAATTTCGCCGAACGCACGGCGATGAACACACCGCTCCAGGGCACTGCCGCCGACCTGATCAAGCTCGCCATGATTGATATTGACCGCCGCCTGGCAGCGGAGAATTTTCGTTCGCGCATGATTCTGCAGGTTCACGACGAACTTCTTTTTGAGGGCCCGAAAGGCGAACTCGAACGCTTGAAGCCGCTTGTGAAGCACGCGATGGAGCAGGTCCATCCTCTTCTCGTCCCGTTAGTCGTGGACCTCAAGTCTGGCCCGAATTGGCGCGATATGCAGCAGTCGCCTGTGCGATAATTTTCCTGAGATTATTGCAGGAGGGATTCACAAATGGCCCATGCGCATGAACCGGGATTTCTTGCCATCGTCAACGACGCCAAGAAGCGCGTCAAGGAGGCCGATTATCGCGAAATCAAGAAGCGCCTCGACGCCGGCGAAAAAATGATTCTCGTCGATACGCGCGAGGACAATGAATGGGCGCGCGGCCACCTCCCCGGCGCGATTCATCTCGGCAAAGGCATCATCGAGCGCGACATCGAGAAGACCATCCCCGATAAGGATGCTCCGCTTGTCCTCTACTGTGGCGGCGGCTTCCGCTCGGCTCTTGCCGCCGACAATCTCCAAAAAATGGGCTACCAGAACGTCGTTTCAATGGACGGCGGCTGGCGCGGCTGGACCGAATCCGGCTTCCCCACAACCAAGGATTAGAGCGCTTCTATCCGGGTCAACTTGCTGAATCAGCGGCGAGGATACTGTGAAGCGGAAAAGCGCAGTCTTTCAGCCACCAGCTTCGAGCATCTAGCTTCTAGAATGGCTGGGGCGGTTGGATTCGAACCAACACCGTCTGCATTAACAGTGCAGCGTCCTACCAATTGGACCACGCCCCAGCGGCGATCGCTTCAATTTTAGACGAAAGTATCCCCTTTAGACGAAAGCATCCCCTTCACCCAGCGCGCTGGCCGCGGCTCCTGCGGCGCTATTTGAGCATGTGATTTATTGCCAGAAGGAAATAACGCAAGGCGAGCACTAACGCACCCCCGCCGTAAGAGGGTAGGTATCGTGGAGGAGCGGCGGGAAGTGGTACGGGGGAAGGAAGCCGGCCCAGCCCTCAATCCCCTAAAGGGATCCTCGGCTTTTCTTCCCCCGACGCCTATTGCTACGCAATATTGGAGCCATTCTCAACCGCCTCATTTTTCAGCACTTAACATTTTCCAACAGCGTAATTTCCTCCCGCATCGGTAAATTCTCCCCGTACGGCCAGGACTTCTTCTTCGCGTGGCTTCCCTGGTCGTTGACCATCCTTCGCCGCGCCTGCTATGTTGATAGGCTACATTGGGCGTATTTTATCCGCTGTGCGGCGGGCGCCCCTGTGGACCGGCTGAAGAAATGGGACTGCAGAAAATCGTCATTCGCGGCGCGCGCCAGCACAACCTGAAAAACATCAGCCTCGAAATCCCCCGCAACACGCTGACCGTCATCACGGGCCTTTCCGGCTCCGGAAAATCGTCCCTCGCGTTCGACACGCTCTACGCAGAGGGCCAGCGGCGCTACGTGGAGTCCCTTTCCGCTTACGCTCGACAGTTCCTCGACCAGATGGAGCGCCCCGAGGTGGACTCAGTCGAAGGGCTTTCGCCGGCCATCGCCATCGAGCAGAAGACGACCACGCGCTCCCCGCGCTCCACCGTTGGCACGATCACGGAGATCTACGACTACCTTCGCGTCATCTACAGCTCCATCGGAACGCCGCATTGCCCGAATTGCGGCAAGCCCATCGCCCGCCAGTCCACGGAGCAAATCGTCCAGTCCGTCCTCGCCCTTCGCGAGGGCGAGCGCGTGATGGTCCTCGCGCCGGTCGTCCGCGGACGCAAGGGCGAGTACAAGAAGGAATTCGAGAAATTCGCGAAGTCTGGCTATCTTCGCGCCCGCGTGGATGGCGAACTCTGCAACCTCGATGACCCTCCCGCGCTGGATCGCCGCCGCAATCACACCATCGAAATCGTCGTCGACCGCATCCTCATCAAGGACGGCATCGCCAAGCGCCTCGAGCAGTCCGTCGAGACGGCGCTGAAGCTCACGGACGGCCTCGTCACCATCGCGATCGTCGGCGGCGCGGAAAAAATGTACTCCGAAAAACTCGCCTGCGCCGATTGCGGCATTTCCGTGCCGGTGCTCGAGCCGCGTTCCTTCAGTTTCAATTCGCCGTATGGCGCCTGCCCCGAATGCCACGGCCTCGGCTCGAAATACAATTTCGATCCCGCGAAAGTCATCGTGGACTGGTCGAAACCGCTCTTCGAAGGCGGGCTTGGCCCGGGCTCCGGCTCGGCGTTCTTGCAGCGAACGCTGAAGCTCGCCGCCGTCGCTTACGGCTTCGACCTCGATACCCCATTCGAAGATTTCCCGCGCAAGACGCAAAACCTCTTGCTCTACGGCAATCCCGCGGACGGAAACGGCTCGCGCCGCCAGTCGAAATCGCTGAATTTCCAGGGCATCCTCGGCTTTCTCGAAAGCAGCCTCGACGATTCCAGTTCCGACACCTACCGCGAATGGCTCACTCAGTATATGTCCCCGACTCCTTGCGCCTCATGCGCGCAAAAGCGCCTGCGTCCCGAAAGCCTCGCCGTAAAAGTCGGCAATTATTCCATCGCCGAATTCACGGCTCTCTCGCTGGCCCACGCCCGCACCGCTGTGGACCAAATCCTCGCGGGCCTCACGCCTCGCCACCGCGCAATCGCCGGACGCCCTCTTGCTGGAGTCGCCGAGCGCCTCGATTTTCTTCTCGCTGTCGGCCTCAGTTATCTCACGCTCAATCGCTCCGCCGCGACGCTTTCCGGCGGCGAAGCCCAGCGGATTCGCCTCGCCACGCAAATCGGCTCGCGTCTCCGCGGCGTGCTCTACGTCCTCGACGAGCCTTCGATCGGCCTCCACGCGCGCGACAATGGCCGCCTGCTCGGCACGCTCGAGACTCTGCGCGACCTTGGCAACACGGTCCTCGTCGTCGAGCACGATGAAGAGACCATCCGCCGCGCGAATTACGTCGTCGATCTCGGCCCCGGCGCGGGAAAAGCTGGAGGCCACCTCGTCGCCACGGGCGCCCCGGCGGACATTGCCTCAAATCCCGCGTCGCTCACTGGCCGCTATCTCTCCGGCAGCGTGAAAATTCCCGTTCCTGAGAAGCGCCGTGAGCCGAACGGAAAATCGCTGCGCATCGTGGGCGCAAGCGCGAACAATTTGAAGAACCTCGATGTGCGTTTTCCTCTCGGCGTTCTCACGGTGGTCACTGGTGTCTCCGGCTCGGGCAAGTCCTCGCTCATCAACGACATTCTTTATCGCGCCCTCGCGCAGAAGCTCTATCGCTCCTCGGAGGCCCCCGGCGCGCATCGCGCCGTCCTCGGCATCGAGCACATCGACAAAGTCATCGAAATCGACCAGGCGCCCATCGGCCGCACCCCGCGCTCGAATCCAGCCACGTACACTGGCGTCTTCACGCCCATTCGCGAGCTTTTCGCCATGCTGCCCGAATCGCGCGAGCGCGGCTACCGCCCGGGCCGCTTCAGCTTCAACGTCAAGGGCGGCCGCTGCGAAGCCTGCCAGGGCGATGGCCTCCGCCGCATCGAAATGAATTTTCTGCCGGATGTGTACGTGCTCTGCGAAATCTGCCGCGGCCGCCGCTACAACGCCGAAACGCTCTCCGTCCGCTTCAAAGGCCATTCCATTTCCGACCTGCTCGAAATGCCCATCGAAGACGCGCTGCCCGTCCTCGAAAACATCCCGCAGATCAAGCAAAAGCTCCAAACCATGGTGGATGTCGGCCTCGGCTACGTTCAGCTGGGCCAATCGGCGACCACGCTTTCCGGCGGTGAAGCCCAGCGCACCAAGCTGGCTCGCGAACTATCGCGCCGGCAAACTGGCCGCACGCTCTACATCCTCGACGAGCCCACCACCGGCCTGCACTTCGACGATGTAAAAAAGCTTCTCGACGTGCTGAATCGCCTCGTAGACCTCGGCAACACGGTCATCATCATCGAGCACCATCTCGACGTCATCAAGCAAGCCGACTGGATCATCGACCTCGGCCCCGAAGGCGGCGAAGACGGCGGCCGCATCGTCGCGCAAGGCACGCCCGAACTGATCGCCCGTTCGAAAAAGTCCCATACCGGCGCCGTCCTAGCCCCCGCGCTGGACGGCGCAAACGATCACCGTGCAGCCGCGACGTAAATCGAGATGCGACTCCGCGCATTCCATTCTGTACCAACCTCGGACTCCGCTGTCTCTTGCGCGTCCTCGCCTAGTCCATTAGAGTCAAAGCGTCGATTTGACATTCACACTTAAATAGAAGGCGATCGCTTGCCGCGCAAATCTTCAAGCCGCTACAGGATTCAGCCGCTGACGTTTCACGGCCTGCGCACCTATCCGCTCGCCTCGCGCCCCAGCAAAGTTCACGTCGGCCAGTTCGCCAGGCCGCATCGCCAGGGCGCGTCATTCGCGGAGTTCATGGATTCGCTCCCCAGGATTCTTGCTGCCGATGACCTACGTGCCGTTGCTCGCGCTGTCATCGAAGCCCGGATGCACTCCCGGGCAATTCTGTGGGGCATGGGCGGCCACGTCATCAAAGTCGGCCTCGGGCCCATCCTGATCGACCTGAGTCGCCGCGGCTTCATCAGCGGCATCGCCATGAATGGCTCCGCTCTGATTCACGATTTCGAAATCGCCCTCGCCGGAGGCACCTCCGAAGACGTCGAAGCCGTCCTCGGCGAAGGCAAATTCGGCATGGCCGAAGAAACTGGCCGATTCATCAACGAAATGGCGGCGGCCGCTCGCCGCCGCGGCCTCGGCCTCGGCGAAGCCGCAGGAGAATTTCTGACGCGGAAGCACCTTCGCGCGAAGCACGCGGATCAAAGCGTCTTGGTCGCGGCCTACAATGCGGGAATCCCCGTGACTGTCCATCTCGCCATCGGCGCCGATATTCCTCACATGCATCGCACCGCCTCCGGAGAAAACCTCGGCGCCGCGACGCATCACGACTTCCGCCTCTTCTGCGCGCTCGTTCGCCAGATGCATCCGGGCGGCGTTTATCTCAATTGGGGCTCAGCCGTCATGTTGCCGGAAGTCTTTCTCAAAGCCGTCACAGTCGTCCGCAATCTCGGCACGCCTCTTCGCCCCATCACGACCGCGAATTTCGATTTTCTGCAGCACTATCGCCCGCTGCAGAACGTCGTCAAGCGCCCCACGGCGCCCGCCGAAGATGCGGAACCATCCGAAAGATCCCTCGGCTACGCCGTCACGGGCCATCATGAAATTCTCCTGCCGCTCCTCGCGGGCGCGCTCGTCGAAGCCGACGAGCCTGCGGCGCGAAATCACAAAGAAAACCGTTCCTCCCGCCCGTCTCATCGCCAGGGCCGCCGTAGAAGCCGATGAACTCTTCCAATCCTTCCTCACCCGGAAGCTCTGGCGCGCCGGGCCCTGCTGAGACCCCCAACACTCCTGAGATCCTCCTCTCGCCCCAGAATCTCCAAAATGCAAACGTTCCAGAAGATATCCGCGTCCCGTGGGGTTGGCTTGAATTGGGGCTATTCCTCGTCTTCTCACTGGTCAGCATCGTCGTGGTTTACGGCGCCGCGAATATCTACTTGCTCGTGCGCTACCACATGAATTTCGATCGGCTTCAGAAATTCCTGTCCACCAGCGCGCCGTTCACGATCGGCGTTGAGGTCATCTGGTCGCTTCTCTTGCTTGGTTTTATGATTCTGATGATCCGCTTCTACCATGGCCAGCGTTTCTGGGTTTCGATCGGCTGGCGGAAATTGCGCCTGGTCGGCAGCCCCGGCGCCGCGGCCCTGCTTTGCATCATCGCCGGACTCGGGCTGGCATTGGTCGTCGCCATCGCCTCTCCTCTCGTGTCCACCAAAGCTCACGTTCCCATGGAGGAGTTGTTTGCTTCGCGCACTGACGTGCTCTGGCTCATGTGTTACGGAATCCTGTTCGCTCCGTTTTGGGAGGAAACGCTCTTCCGTGGCTTTCTCTATCCCATCTTTGCGCGGCAGTGGGGCATCTCCGCGGGCATTATTGTCACCGGAGTGCTCTTCGGCGCGATGCACGCCGCTCAGCTCTGGGGCGGCTGGGGCCAGATCGCACTGCTGACGTTCGTCGGCATCGTGCTCACGTGGATCCGCGCCCGCGCCGGCTCGGTTGCCGCCTCATTTCTTGTCCACCTCACCTACAACTCGATTCTATTCGCCGCTTTTTACGTCGGCACGCGCGGCTTCCATCATTTGCCCCCGGTTCATTGAACTTACCGTGTTTCCGAATCGGAAATTGTGCCTCGGATGGATTCAGGTACAATGAATTTCACGCAATTCGCCGGCAAGAAAGGACATCTTGCGCAGCGTCGAACCAATTCGTTGGACCAGCGAAGGCGTCGTGCTCCTCGATCAGCGCCGCCTCCCCGCCGAAGTCGTCCACAACACGTACACGGATTACCGCGAGCTCGCGCAGGCCATCAAGGACATGGTCATTCGCGGCGCCCCGGCCATTGGCGTCACTGCCGCGATGGGTATCGCTCTCGGTGTTTTGCATTCGCGCGCGAAGTCGCTCGATGAATTGCGCCCTGAGTTCCAGACGATTTGCGATACCTTCGCTCGCACTCGTCCCACCGCCGTGGATCTTTTCTGGGCAATAGACCGTTTCCGCAGGAAATTCGACTCGCTCGCGAACGGCGCGAAATCGTCCGCCGGTTGCGTCGAAAACGTCCGCCAGCAGCTCGTCGAGGAAGCGCTCGCCGTCCATCGCGAGCGCAAAGCCGCCGACGAAGCCATTGGCAAATTCGGCGCCGAGCTCATGCCGAAAAGTGGCCGCGTCATGACGCAATGCAACGCCGGCGCTCTTGCCACAGGAGGCATTGGCACGGCCCTCGGCGTCATTCGCGTCGCCGTCGAGTCCGGCCGCTCGCTCGAAGTCTTCGTTCCCGAGACGCGCCCTTATCTTCAGGGCGCTCGCCTCACCGCCTGGGAATTGCACGAAGACAAAATCCCTCTCACGCTTATCACGGACAACATGGTCGGCCACTTCCTCCGCAGCGGCGGAGTCGGCGCCATCGTCGTCGGCGCAGACCGCATCGCCGCTAATGGCGACACGGCCAACAAAATCGGCACGTACCCGATGGCCGTTCTCGCGCACGAACATCACGTCCCGTTTTACGTCGCCGCGCCCATTTCCACGCTCGATCTCTCGATTTCTTCCGGCGAGAAAATCCCCATCGAGCAGCGCGCTGCTTCCGAAGTCACCCATGTCCACGGCGTCCGCATGGCGCCCGACGTCAATGTCGCGAATCCCGCTTTCGACGTCACGCCGTCGCGCCTGATTGCCGCCATCATCACGGAACGAGGGGTCGCCCGCTCCCCCTACGAGGAGTCGCTCAAGGAGCTCGCCCGCAGTTGAATTGCCCATCTGACCCTTCGAGTTGCACGCGCCGCGTCCGCGTCGCCGTCCCCGTGCCTGTTCCAATATTCCGCTGCGCGCCTTGAGTTTGTGTTCGCCTTTGACCTCCTTGTTTCATTTCGAAACGCATCTGTCGCCCGCGGAAGGATTGTGTTCTCCGCCCGTTCTTAACGCCTTTGTTTGTCCGCGGTTGCATGGATGTTTTCGCGGAGATTTGGCTGACGGAATGCTCTTCCTATTTGGCTCGAAGTGTAATTGTGGGCACAGCCGCGTATTCAGAGGACGCTAGAGGTTTTCATGCACAACGAAGAATTTCTCGGCGATTTGCTGGTTAAAACCAAACTGATTGATTCCGCCGGCTTGGCTCGTGCCATGGAGCTTTCTCAGAAGGACGGAATCAGTCTGGGAAAAGCAATCGCCACGTTGTCACTGGGGGACGAAGAAGCCGTCTGCGCAGCCCTCGCGCAAAAGCTCCAACTCGAGCGCCTCACGCCCGAAGATGTCGAATCTCTTTCGCCGGACCCTTCCATTCTTCCCGCCGGGGTCTGCCGCAAGTATTTAGTCGTGCCTTTGGGCATCGAGGGACCCACGATTCGCGTAGCTGTGATCAACCCGCTCGATTACGCGATAATTCAGGAAATTGAATTCCGGACGAGCAAGCGAGTAGTCACCGTGTTGGCGAGCCAGAGCTCGATCCAGGCGCTTCTCGAAAAGGTTTACCCGCCCGAAGCGGAAGTCGAACAGGACATCACCTCCCTGTTGACCCATGACGCTTCGGGACAGGTGGAATCCACCGTTGAGGTCGACCTCGAGGCTGCGGACGCCGCCAAGCTCGCCAAAGACACCACGCTTCCTCCGATCGTCCGCTTGGTGAACCAGCTTCTGAGCAATGCCGCCAAAGCCGGCGCAAGCGACATCCACATCGAGCCCAAGGAGGATTCCTTCCTGGTTCGCCTGCGTGTGGACGGCCTGCTGCACGAAACTTTGAAAATTCCGCGCCAATTCCAGGATTCGACGATCTCCCGTCTGAAAATCATTTCAGGCATGGATATCGCCGAGCGGCGCAGGCCGCAGGATGGCCGCAGCCGTCTCCGCTACGAAGGTAAGCGCATCGACTTGCGCGTCTCCACTTTGCCCACTCAGTTCGGCGAAAAAATCGTCGTTCGGCTTCTCGACAGCCGCCGCGCGCAGGTCACGCTCGACCAGCTCGCGCTCACAGAATCCAATCTGCGGCTCTTCCAATCCATGTTGTCCCGTCCGCAAGGAATGATTCTGGTCACGGGCCCGACCGGCAGCGGAAAATCCTCCACGCTTTACACTGCGCTGAATTGGGTTAAGAAGGGCTCGAACAATGTCATCACGGTCGAAGACCCCATCGAATGCCAGCTCGAAGGTGTGAATCAGGTGCAGATCAATACCAAAGCCGGCGTCACGTTTGCCGCCGGATTGCGCTCCATCCTGCGCCAGGACCCTGACGTAATTTTCGTCGGCGAGATTCGCGACCAGGAGACCGCCGGCATCGCGCTCGAAGCCGCGCAGACCGGCCACCTCCTCCTGAGCACGCTCCACACGAACGATGCGCCCGGCGCGGTCACCCGCCTTCTCGACCTTGGCGTCGAACCGTTCCTTGTCGCTTCCGCGCTCGTCGGCGTCCTCGGACAGCGCCTCGTGCGCAAACCCTGCCCTGTCTGCGCCTCGCCGCAAGAGCCGTCGCAGGAAACATTCGAAAAGGCCCGTGAGCTCGGCGTCCTCCCAGCCGACGCGAAATGGGTCATGGGCCGCGGATGCAAGGATTGCCGCCAGTTCGGCTACCAGGGCCGCCTCGCCGTTCACGAATTGCTGCTGATCACCGACGAGATCCGTTCCCTGATTTCCCGCCGCGCGCCCGAAAATGAGATTCGCAAGGCGGCGCGCAACGCCGGCATGCGCTCCTTACAGGAAGACGCTCTGCAAAAGGCGGCCGCGGGCCTGACCACGCTCGACGAAGTAATTCGCGTCGTCGCTCGCGATGATGCGCAACCAATTTCGTTGCCGCGCCGCCGCGACGAATCCCTCAAGACTCCTGTCCCCATTCCCAATGAATCAGTCGCCATAACGGAACCAGCGCCGCCAGCGCATCCGAAGGAAGTCGCGACGCCTGCCCCCGGCGGAAAGAAGCGTGCGCTTGTCGTCGAGGATTCGCCCACGGTCGGCCTCGTCGTGAAATATTTTCTCGAACTCGAGGGCTTCGAAGTCATGCAGGCCGGCGATGGCTCCGAGGGCTACGATAAGGCGCGGGAAATTCATCCGGACGTCATCGTCACCGACTGCCAGATGCCCGGCATGGATGGCATGGAAATGATCAAGGCGCTTCGCGCTGACGCTACAACTCGCGACATCTCCATCCTGATGCTGACCACCGATGGCAGCGTGAATAAAGAAGCGCGTGCTCTCGAAGTGGGAGCGGACGATTACATCGTCAAGCCCGTCGAGCCTCGTCGCCTGGCTGCCCGCGTGAAATCTCTTCTCGTGCGCGCCGACGATTCCCGCCGTTCCGCTGTGCAGTGAATCGCGCAGCCTGCCTCGCTTTTCGCGAAAGCAATCCGCGCCGCACGACCGTCATTCGTACCGAAGCGCTTCCACGGGATCGAGCCGCGCGGCCTTCCATGCGGGATAGATGCCGAAGCTGATGCCGACCATCGCCGCCGCGCCGATGCCCAGCAGCACCCACGCAATCGTGATCGAAGCCGGCAGCCCGGGCACGAGCTCGCGCACCGCGATGCCAATCGCCGCGCCAATCGTCACGCCAATCGCGCCTCCCACGGCGGTCAGCGTCACGGCCTCGCACAGGAACTGCATCAGGATGTTCGTCCGCCTCGCGCCGATCGCTTTGCGCACGCCGATCTCCCGCGTTCGCTCCGTCACGCTCACCAGCATGATGTTCATCACGCCGATTCCGCCCACCAGCAGGGCCACTGACCCGACCGCGAACATCAGGAAAAAGATTCCGGCTGAAATCTGCCTCCACAGGTCGATGAAAACGTCCGTCGTGAAAATCTCGAAATCGTTCGGTTGATTTCCCGCCAGCCGCCGCACGCGCCTCATGTACTCTTCCATCTCATCAATCACGACGGGAATGTTCTTCGAATCGTCCGCCTTCACGAACAGCACGAAATCTCTGTTCTCCGGATGCAGCTTCTGCATCGTCGTCAGCGGGATGATCACCTGATTGTCCTCGGGATTGTCTCCGTTCCCGAACGCCTGTTTCCGGTGGTTCGCCACCCCCACCACGGTGAACACTTTCCCCTCCACGAGAATGTTCTGTCCGATGGGATCGTCTCCCAGGTCCGCAAACAGCACCTTCGCCGCGTCCGAACCGATCACGCACACCTGCGAACGGTGCTCTTCATCCGCCTCGTTGAAGAACCGCCCTTCGCGCAGGTCCATGTTGAAAATATCCTGCACCTGCGGGGGATTTCCCTGCAGAATCGCGTTTGAATCGCGGATTTTTCCGCGCTGCACGTTGGAAAATCCCACGCCGAATTGCGGATTGAAAATCCGCAGCGAAGCCGCTGCGGTCTCGACGTGCGGCAGCCGCGCCATTCCGTCCGCCCACTCTGGCTTCATCTCTTTTCTTTGCAATAGCGCGCCGGATGGCCGCCCCAGCGTCGCCCAGGAGAATCGGTAGCAGATGATGATGTTCGAGCCGAGGTCCTGTATCGAGTTGATGACGTTCGAGTTCAGCCCGTTGATCACCGACCCGATCGCGATGATCGAGCTCACTCCGATCACGATCCCCAGCGTCGTCAGGAACGACCGCATCGGGTTGCGCCGCAGCGTCTCCATCGCCAGCGCGATGGCTTCACGCAGTTGATGAAATCCCTGTGTGCGGCGTATCGAAGCCATGGTGTTCTCGGGAAGCATTATTCTACCTTGTAACCCCCGCAAAATTGTTACGCGCCGTGCGGCGCAAAAATATCAGCCAGGATTGCGGAAGTCCCGGCCTTAAAAAAGTTCTTGACTTTTGATTAGTTTGTAGTAAACTATGTTTGTGAATAAGTCTTCCATGCCCGTCATGTCAGCCTGTACCGCCCGAGGCCCCCGGTGGAGTTTGCTCGCCGGCTAGCCTCCCACCCCAGCCGATTCCCGGCATTCCCCACCAGAACTTGCCCAATATATGATTTTTTTAATCGCTACACCAAACGTCAGTCAGAATTTGCTAACCGCCCAGGAATCAATCACTTAATTTTTTCTAATCGCTACAAAATTTCGTTTTCTTTCATTCGCTTTTCTCCTTCCCTACAATTTTTCATAGCCGCCATTTTTCCATCTCATTCGGGTTGCCAAGCGCTCCTGGAGCAGGCAAAATCATGCGCACGTTTAGGGGGCGGAGCATGAGAATCAAGCGCGGGTCTGCGGGAAAAGTCTTCGCATTCGTAGTTCTTCTCTTTGGCTTGGGCGCCGCCCTAGCCTGGGCCAGCGTCAAAGTCGCCAGCCTCGACCTTCACGACGTGAAGCTCGCGAACGGCCTGCGCGTCATCATGGTCGTTGACCACTCCGCCCCGGTCTATTCCATCGACGTTTGCTACAACGTCGGCAGCCGCAATGAACGCCCCGGCCGCACCGGCTTCGCCCATCTCTTCGAACACATGATGTTCGAAGGTTCCGCCGACGTTGGCAAGGGTGAGCACTTCATTCTCATCATGAACAACGGCGGCGGCATGAACGGCACCACGAACAACGACCGCACCACGTATTTCGAGGAGCTGCCCAAAAATCAGCTCGACCTCGGCCTGTATCTTGAGGCCGACCGCATGCGGTCGCTGAACATCAACAAGTCGAACGTCGATAACCAGCGCAACGCCGTGCAGGAAGAACGCCGCCAGGGAATTGACAATCAGCCTTATGGCCGCGCTTCCCTCGACCTCGACAATCTCTCGTACGATAACTTCGCCTACAAGCACTCCGTCATCGGCACGATGTCGGACTTGAACGCCGCTACTGTCCAGGACGTCGCCGATTTCTTCCGCGTCTACTACGCGCCCAACAATGCGGTCCTGACCCTCGTCGGCGACTTCGATCCCGATGAAGCCCTGGCAAAAGTGAAGAAGTATTTTGGCGCCATCCCTTCGCAACCGCCGCCTCCCGCCGTGGACTTGTCGGAGGAGCCCCATTACGGCGAACGCGCCGAGACGATTTATGATCCCCTCGCCCGCCTGCCGGAAATCGACGTCGCCTATCACGTCCCGCCCGGCGACACCCCGGGCACTTTCGCTGCTCAGGAACTCGCCATCATCTGGGGACAGGGCGAGAGTTCCCGCTTCTATCAACACCTCGTGAAAGAAAAGCAGCTGGCCTCGAGCGTCTCCGTGTTCGTCGACGACCGTATGGGGCCGAGCCAGTTCTACATCTCCGTGAATCCTCGTCCGGGCGTGAAAGTGGAAGATCTCCAGCGCGGCCTCGACGACGAAATCGACGCGGATGTAAAGAGCGGCGTGACCGCCGCGGAATTGGCCAAAGCCAAGACGCAATTGCTCCGCCAGTTCATCGAACAGCGCCGCTCGTCGCTGTTCACCGCCATCTTGATTGGCGATTACACCGTGAAATTCCACGACCCGGGTTTGATCAACACGATTCTGGACAAGGAGAACGCCGTCACCCTCGACGACGTCAATGCGATGACGCGGAAATTTATTTTGCGCGACCAGCGGGCCGTGGTCACCACGCTGCCTGCCGCCGCGGAAACAAGCGCGGCGGTGAAAGGGGCAGGACGATGAGGACCGAGCCGATGAAATTCAGTGGAGAGCGCGTCATCAGGCAGTTTGACTTCACTTCGAAATCTTTTCTGCGCCAGGCTTTCACCTTTCTGGCCGTGGTTGCGGTCGTCGGATTGGCCGCTATAGGCGCATCCGCGCAGCAGAAGTCCGAACCCCTGAGCAAAGTCGTGCGCCTCAATCGCGCGCCGGTGAATAAAGAAGTCTTGAAAGTCGAATTGCCGAAGCCCGCCGTCGTTACGTTGCCCAACGGTCTCACGGTTCTTTTGCTTGAAAACCACAAGTTGCCGACGGTGGCGTTTTCCCTGTGGATTCGCCCGGGCCAGTTGGCCGATCCCAATGATCTGCCCGGCCTGGCATCCTTCACCGCGGATATGTTGAAGGAAGGAACCGCGCGGCGCACGAGCGAGCAGATTGCCACCGAAGTCGATTCGCTCGGCGCTTCGCTCGACGCTGGCTCCCGTTTCGGCGCGAGCTATACAAGCGTCACTGCCTCGGGCCTGATTGATTCCGCGCCGCAGATTCTGGATTTGATGAGCGACGTCGTGCTGCATCCTGCGTTCCCTGCCGATGAGCTGGCGAAATACAAACAGCGCGCTCTCGCCGACCTCGAACAGAACATCTCCAGTCCGGGTTTTCTCGCCCAGCAGGCCTTTCGCAAGGTCCTTTACGGTGAACCTCCGCTGTCGGTGACCTCTGCCACGAAGGAATCCGTTCAAAGCGTCACTTCGGAAGAGTTAAGGCGCTTCCACGACCGGCATTACCTCCCGGGAAATTCTATTTTCGGCGCCACCGGCGATTTCAAGACCGACGACATGAAGGCCATGATCGAGAAATATTTCGGAGGGTGGACTGGCGGTGCGGAGCCGCCGATGTCCCTGCCGAAAACAACTGAAGCGCAGCCTTCGAAAATCACGCTAGTGGATCGCCCGGGTTCAGTGCAGACGTATATAATCAGCGGAGATCGCGGCATCCGCCGCGCCGACCCCGAGTTCTACGCTCTCACGGTGATGAACCGCATCGTGGGCGGCGGGCCGCAGGCGCGCCTCTTCCTCGATCTTCGCGAAGCCCATGGTTACACATACGGCGCCTTCAGCAGCTTCAGTTCGGATATCTATTCTGGCGCTTGGGCTGCCGTTTCACCGGTGCGCACGCCTGTCACCGACGGCGCGATGACGCAATTCGTTTATGAATTCAAGAAAATCAACGACGAGCCCGTCCCGCAGGAAGAACTGAGCGAGTCCGAGCGCGCCATCATTGCCGGCTTCGCACTCTCGCTCGAACAGCCCCAGCAAATCCTGAACGCATGGCTCACGGTAAAGGAATTCGGCCTGCCGATGGATTACTGGGACAAGTATCCCGGGCACATTGGCGCGGTGACCGCCGCGGACGTGCAGGCCGTGGCAAAAAAATACGTGGACTTGGCGCATCTCCAATGGGTTTGCGTCGGCGACCGGAAGCAGATTGAAAGCGTGCTGAAAAAATACGGGCCCGTCACCGTCGTGGACGCCACCGGCAAACCCGAGAACTAGGATGAACTCCCATGCGATTGCCCAGGGAATCGTCCTATCGTAAAATGTTTGGGCAACGCTTGTTTTGCGCCGGTTCCCCGGTAGCTCAATGGTAGAGCATTCGGCTGTTAACCGAAGGGTTGCTAGTTCGAATCTAGCCCGGGGAGCCATTCTTCCTCTTTGATTTCAGCTTCTTACACTGAAGTTGATAACAACTCACTTTGGGTGCAATTGGGTGCAACTTCGAGCGTTTCGGTTGGAAGCTCAAAGCCGATTCCCACCTGCTCCACGACTCTCTTTCGAAACGTCACATCCTCTCTCAATTTGCTGTAGCCGTCCGTGACGCTCTGGTTGGCGTGACCGAGCCAGAAACGAATCAGATCCTCTGGCGCTTGCTGTTTCCTGAGCCACGTCGTGCGGAATCGCCTGAAGGCATGAGCGCCCGATTTCGGTTGTTTCAGCTCCTTGAGGATAGGGTGCAGCGAAAGCCTCAAGATATTCGACTGGAGGAGGGGATTGCCGCTCTTCGAGCAAAATAGAAAGCCCGAATTTCGGTCGCCTATAAATTCCTTCAGCCGGTCCGCGACGGATGCGTGCAAGTCGATGTCCCGAACACCGTTTTCAGTTTTGAGAAACGACTGAACACGCCCGTTCCATACTTTCTGCCGGATCAGCAAAGTAGAGAGGTGATCGGAAAAATGCTTGTCTATTTCAATTCCGAGTGCCTCACCGATTCGCATCCCGGTTGCGCCTAAAAGAACATAGAGCATTTGCTCTCGCTCATCCGCGCGTGCGGTGATGGCCTTCATCGCCTCGCTGGTGAATGTGGGCTGCCTTTGATCCTTAACCTCGGGCAAATCGATAAACTCGTGGTTCCACGTCCTCGGATGGACTCGCTCTCCATTCTCGTTCACAGCGGATGCCACGACCATTTTAACGACCTGAACCACGTTGTTGACCATCTTGGGCGACAAGCCCGCGTCCGTCATCTTAGTCACAAGCCCCTTCACAACGAGGTTATTGACAGATGACAGAGGCATGTCGCCAAGACTCGGATTAAGCCATTTTTTCAAATAGCTCTCGAATCCTGCGGCTGTCGCCGGTTTGATGGGACTCCGTTTACGGGACTGCACGTGGCTCAACCACCATTCCGCTTGCTTACGAAACGTCGTACCGTAATTGATCGCTTCAATTTTGTTGAAGTGATCCGCGGTATCTGCTCCGCTCGCGGCAATGATTTCCTTCCTCTTCTTGAGACGTTCTGGCTTCGTGAGAGCTCCGGGACCTGAGAGAGGAGATATCGGCTTGCTTAAATAGGCCCTCTTTTCCTGTCCGGGAACGTCTATGCGAAACCTGACGTGATACCAACCACCTTTGACCTCTTCGTAACCAACTTGACCAGAGCGACGAGCCATTGACTTTCTCCTTGGCCGTCTATCTGGTGTCGCTGGTGCGAACGATACCACGCTCGGTGCCCCTGCGAAACTGTTCGCATTGGGCGCTGTAGTCGGGTCGTCTGGATGGCAGGCTTGAGCCATGATTCAGCTGGCTTCTCAACTCAAGAAAATTCGGGACGCGAAGGGGCCTCTTGCATAGCTTGATTTTCAGGTTCCGGGGTTGCCTTGTGGAGGGAGTCCCGGCCTGACCGGAGTTCTTCTTGTGCTTTTGTTACTGTGTGGCGAGCGTAGTACTGAGGATCGTGCTTCTCATCTGCGCGGTAGTCGGCGATGCGTCGGATGATTTCTTCGGGATCGTCGCCGCGTGCGAGGGCACGTTTCGCATAGGCCCAATCGCGCTCGGACTGACTGAGAATTTCTCGGGAATCGCTGGAGCGCGACGGATTTTGGTCGGGCGTTCGGTCATTCTTAACTGGGCCGGATGGAAGTTTGAAATCTCGAAGTTTGTAGGTTTTGTCCGAATGCTTTGTCGCGCGCACAAGGCACTCCGCGCTGTACTTCTTGTTCGCAAATCCGGGGAGCCGGAGGACGCGAGACGCGTCGGTTGCCGCGATGTCGGCTGTGAATTCGTGGGCCATCCGCTGCTGAAGGTCCTCGGCATCCTGCGGTGTGGCATCTTCGATTTTCCAAATAACTTGGTGTTTGCCTGGTGAAGTGTCGAGAACGAAATTCGGTTTGGGAACTTCGTCCGAATTGTGTATGGCCTTGAGCGCCTCGGAGCCTCGGTAATCCAAGTCCAGATAGACATGCCTGATTTCGAGAATGTCGTGTTTGGTGCGCGTACACGCACCTTCTTTCAGCGTGTTCATGCCGATGTAAATATCGAATCCCGCTCGATTCCTGTCCGTAAGCCAATGCTGAAAGTCATGGGCTGCAATGTCTTTCACCAACGCAATGCGCTGGATGACTTCCTCGGTAGCCCGCTTCCGAAGTAGGACCGCCACTCGGTCAGAGAGCTTGAAATTGTCGAGGATGTACTCGGGCGCGGAAAGAGGCATGGGTCTGTTTGAGTTAAACTGCCCCAGAGGTGACTGCAATGGCGAAAGGTTCCAAAATCAGCGTGCTATTCGTAGCCGGTTTCGGTCCCATTGTTCGAGACCGGCAGCCGAGCGAAAGGTTTTACGTCGAAAGCTTAGGTTTAAGCCTCAACCGAGATGAGGACGGGTATCTGCACACCGGAAAGATCGAGGGCGTCAAGCATTTTGCCCTGTGGCCTCTCTCCCAAGCCGCGCAATCGTGTTTCGGAACCGACACGTGGCCCAACGATGTGCCCGTTCCCCAGGCCTGGCTGGAGTTTGATGTGAAGAACGTAGAGGCAGCGACCGAAGAGCTCAGGGAACAGGGATACAAGCTACTCGTCTCTGGGCAGAGAGAACCTTGGGGCCAAATCGTAACTCGATTGCTCTCGCCCGAAGGCATTCTGGTCGCGGTTGCTTACACTCCGGCGATGCGCGAAAAGAAATAGCGGCTTAGAAAACAACCTGCTATTGCGTCGTGAAAATCGGGGAAAGGTTGTAGCGGTCGGCCTCAGAATTGTAGCCTCGAATTTCGAGAACTTCGGCGACGAATCGCTTTCCTGGCCGGCGCTCAAGTTGAATGAGGACATTCAACGAATCGGCGATGTTGCTCTTGATCGCGCGGTATGGGAGTTCGATTCCGCTCTGGAGAACGCAACTTGTGAAACGCGCAAGAGCCTGGGCAGCGGAACTGGCATGAACGGTCGAAAGCGTTCCTGAATGGCCAGTATTGAGCAGTTGAAGGAGGTCAAACGCTTCGCCGCCGCGAATCTCGCCCAGAATGATCCGGTCGGGCCGATGCCGCAAGGATGCTTTTAGCAAGTCGCGGATCGTGATTGCAGGTAAGTCCGGCTGTGCCTGACGCGCTTCAAAACGAACAAAGTTGGGCTTTTCTAGCTGAATCTCCGACGTGTCTTCAATCAGGAGAATTCGGTCGTCATCCGAGATGAGCTTCCCCAATGCGTTCAAGAGCGTTGTCTCGCGGGAGGCTGAGCCTGTCTCCAGGCCGATGGCGTGGCAGACTACGAAGGCGACTGCTTCTGCCTCAGTCTCGCGGCTGCGCTTTGAAGTGCCGTTGCGACGCTCGTCGCGGTGCATCATTTCGTGTGCGAGTTCGTGCACTAGCGTCGCGAATTCTTCAGCCGGAGATTGTCCGGGTAGTAGCGTGATTTTGCCTCCTGCGGAAGTGCCTCGCGCCGGAGCGATTTCGTCCGAATACCAAAGGGCGATGCCTTGCTCGGCGACAAACTTCGCAAGGCGCTCACTGTACTCGCGAGGCTCGCCGTTGACGCTGCCGATTGTCGGAAGCTCTTCGCCGTCCGTCTGGCTGATGTCGAAGACGTAGGCCGCACGGAAACCGACAGCTGTTGATGATTCGTCCGTGTCTTTCTGTTCGGCGCTTTCATTCTTCCGCCGAACGATGGGAGCAAGGATCATTATTCCTTTCTCGCCCTTTTTTACGAAGCGTCCCAGCTTGTGCCAAGCGTTAAAGCCTGCGACGTGTGTTGCGGATGGCTTCTGTGATGCGATGAGCATCACGTTTCGGAGGCTGTAGCGGTGGAATCGGCCAATCGCTGCCAGATATTGCGTTAGCGTTTCGCTACGGCCCTCGTTGAGTGCCGTAATGAGTTGCTCGATGGCTTGATTTGTAACTTTCTTGATGTTTTCTGAATTCATTTTCTTTGTCCTTTCGGTGAGTTGAGAGTTGGTTCCCTCAACCAGACAGGGGAATCAAGTCGCAACGGACCCACTGAAAGGACATAGAGCGGAGCGGTCTAAGTATTTGCGGCTGGAGCGGATGGCAACTGGCGTGACAGGTTGGTGTTTACCTGGCGCGACTGTGTGCTAGCGGAGGCCGTAAGAGATGTGGATGTGCTCTTTGATTAAATCGAGGTAGCTAAAGCACGTAGAGCACCCGCTTGAAAACAGATGCTCTACCTGTACATGGAACTATATTTGGTCGCTGGGGACCAACTTTTGAGCGAAAAACAGATTCCCCAGGTTCAGATTATTCTAAAGCAACGTTGAAAGAGATCATAGAGACTATGGATTCCGATGGATGTTTCAACCTGTAGCCGGTACGGACTTGGCCTTCATTCGATCTCGGATTTCGTCGAAGTGCCAAGGGCGAAAATCGTGGGTGTCCACCCCAACATCCATCGAAATGAAGTATCGGGAACCTGAAGTTTTCCGTGGGAATGCCCGTACAAATGCCAAGCTCCTCGCGATGACTGATTCCAGACTCTCATTGCATAGTGGCAGAGCACGATTCGTTGTCCGTTGAGCGAGACTTCCGCGAGATCACTGAGCCACATAAATTCCTGAGTGAGTTTGTGGGTCTCCTTGTCATGGTTCCCAGCAATTGCATATATCCTCTTGCAACGAATCTGTTGGCGAAGCTCCGCAGCTCGTGCTTTTGAGCCGATGCAGAAATCTCCGAGGAAATACAGAACGTCGTTCGCTTTTACACGCGAGTTCAGGCGTTCCACAATCTCCAGATTCATTTCCTCGACAGTTTGGAAAGGGCGATTGCAGTATCGAATGATGTTCTTGTGCCCGAGATGAAAGTCAGCGGTGAACCAAATGTTGAGCACGGTTCGGTACTCCAATAAGGTAGAAGGAATGAGTATTCTATGCCGGGAGGTGAGATGAGCAAGGCCAATCGCATAGATGCAACAGGCTCGATTACTTCGTCCGATGACGAACGCCCTTGGACGGTTCAACAAGCGGCGCAATTCCTTGGTGTGAGCCCGCAAACGGTCTATCTGTGGGTGGAGCGGAAGCAAATTCCCCATTTGCGTGTAATGGGCCGAAATATCCGATTTCTCAGGTCGGATCTCGAAACATTCCGTGCATCTTTCAGGCAAGACATAGAAAAGGTCTAGGCATTGCAGACTTTAGATGGGGGTGGAAAGAGTCTGCGGTCGGCCCGATCCACAATGGCGCGATTTATGGCGAGATTGTGGCGAGAATATGGTAGAATTGTGGCGAGATTGGCGGCGAGAATATGGCGAGAACATATCTACACGAACTTCGTGATTGGCCCAGATTTACATGGGACTCGAAGGCGCTTGCCCCTTTACTCTCCGAAGTCCGACTACGTCAGGGATTGTTGGTCGGAAAGATGGGCGGCTACGGGCTGGCTTCTCGATGGACCGCGACGTTAAAAGTTCTTACGGAAGAAACGATCAAATCGAGTGCAATCGAAGGCGTCGTGCTTGATCCAGAAAACGTCCGGTCTTCCTTGGCTCGGCGGCTTGGACTGGAGGTCGGTGGACTCACAGCACACAAGGATCGGAACGTCGATGGCGTGGTTGAAATGATGCTGGACGCGACGCAGAAATTCAGCGAGCCGCTGACAAGGGAAAGGTTGTTTGACTGGCACGCCAATCTCTTTCCGGGCGTCCGCACGACCCGCGATAAATTTCGAGTTGGCGCATGGCGTGACGACAGCCAGGGGCCAATGCAAGTTGTGTCGGGGCCAGTCGGTCGCCATAAGATTCATTACGAAGCGCCTCCGGCTGATCGCGTCGAAAGCGAGATGAGAAGGTTTTTTGCGTGGTTCGAGGGCAACGAACAGGAAGACCCGCTCTTAAAAGCTGCAATCGCGCATTTGTGGTTCGTTACGATTCATCCCTTTGAAGATGGCAACGGGAGAATCGGAAGAGCAATCGCTGAAATGTGTTTGGCCAGATCGGATGGGAGCGCTCAGCGCTTCTACAGCATGTCGTCACAGATTCTCGAAGAACGGAAGGGCTATTACGAGGTTCTGGAGAAAACTCAGGCTGGATCGCTGGATATCACGGAATGGCTAAAGTGGTTTCTTGAATGCCTGGGTAGAGCCATCGAACAATCGAATCAAATCACAAGCAGCGCTCTGGAGAAGGAACTGTTCTGGAAGGACCTCAAGCAACGGAAGCTCTCTCTGAATGACCGGCAGACAAAGGTTCTAAACAAACTATTCAGCGGATTCGAGGGGAAGCTGACGAGAGACAAATGGATGAAAATGACAAAAGCTTCCTCCCGGACTGCCCTTCGAGACATCGAAGAGCTGATCGCCTTTGGGATCATCGAACAAGAAGAAGCCGGAGGAAGAAGCACATCCTACAGATTGAAGAAGATTGCCGAGTAGAATTCGCCTCGCCGTACTCTCGAAGAATACGAAACTTTCCGTTAACGCCGCTAGAATAGACCCCTTCCAGCCAGACCTACGATACGAACGAGCCCAAGGAGAGCAAGGAGCCGCACGAGACGCGCAGACCAGGGAGACAGTTTCGGGACATAACCCCCGTCACCCCCGTCTGAATCGGCAAGAAATAGGGCGTTTTGAGTGCTGCTCCACTGTGGTTTCGCGATTTGTCGCAGCATCAGTTGTGGTCAATGCGCTTAATAGCAATTACAGCGTATAATCGGGCGGTAGAAGGCCGCTCCCCCCTTCATCCTGGAAGAATTAGAGACGTTGATGGCGAAAGCTATTGGGAGAAGAATTCTCTAATCGCACCGCATATGCCCTTTGTACCGGCAGCCAGCTTGCGAAGGTGGGACCGGCGAATCGCGATTTGCCGGTCTTACCGAACCGAATCCAGTTCGGATGGAGAGACGATGATGACTACAAGAAACCGCGCGCAGGAACATCGAGACAAAATCCGTAAGAAATTTTTCCATGGTGAGGATGCTTGGACCGGCGAGAACGAAAAGGGCTGGTTCAAAGCCCCTCGGACATTGCCGTTGGTCCTGGCTCTTATTTCGTCAAAGGGGGTTAGTGGGAGACTAGATCCAACCAGAGTCTACTTGGAACTGTGGTCAAGGCACATGGGCGAAGGTGTGATCGAAATGCGGCATGAGGGTGAGCATGCCTATGCAGCTGGCTATGTCGGCACACGTGGAATTCGAACGTGGCAGGAGCGTATGAGGTTGCTTGAGAATCTCGGAATTATTAAGACGAAACAGATTGGCGGATTGCGTTATAAGTATGTCTTGCTGGTGCACCCCACAACCGTTGTGGAAAAGCTCAAACAGGCGAATAAGGTCCCCATCGATTGGCTGGACACATATCGTGACCGCCAGCTTGAAACAAAGGAGCCCACGTTCAACGCCAGGAAGAAGGCCAAAGTAGGTCCGAGAGTTGTGACAATGAAACCGTCAAAACTTCCGATTCCCAAATCGAGCGTGTCTTAAGAAACGGATGCCGACCACAGCACAACTGCTAACGCGGGATGAAATGAAGCGGTTCAGAAAATCCCCGGTCAAATGTAAAAGGCTATCGCAGAAGATCGCGAGTCTTGCTGATTTTCTTGCAGTCATCAGCGATGCGATCAGGACCAATGATCGCTTCTGGTTTAGGGGGCATGAAGACGTAACCTATAGCCTGACTCCTTCGGCGCTGCGTTACTCGGCATTGTCAAATCGCGTTAAGGCCCTCGCCCTGATGGCCGATTTCAAGCGTATTGCCGAACTCAAACTTCGGCGTGTGCCTCAGCCCGAAAAGGAATTAGAGTGGGCACTCATTGCGCAACACTACGGTTTGCCGACACGTCTACTCGATTGGACCGAGAGCGCGACAACCGCACTTTACTTCGCTTGCGTAAAGGAAGACCGCGACGGCCTGGTTTTACTTTTGAATCCGATGGACCTTAACAGGCTCAGCTATCCGCTCAAGCCGCGAATTCTCGATCCTCAGCAAGATTCTGCCATCATAAGTAGCTACTTGAGGATGGGCCCACAGCGAGCGAAGAGGGGCCGTAACCCGGTTGCTATCTATCCCGTGTGGAATTCCGAACGACTCATTATGCAAAGAGGCGTATTCACTCTACATGGAAAAGTGTTCAGTCTGGACGGCGGGAATGTGTCTTCCCTGATTGCGATACCGATTTTGAAAGAGTTCAAATTAAAGTTACGGGGTGAACTCCAGAGGATAGGCGTCGATGAAATGACCCTTTTCCCCGAGTTGGAGCATTCTTGTTCGCACTTAAAGCACCGCGAGGGATTGGAGAAACTGTAGAATATGGCGGAAGACTATATCCCATTTGTCAATACCGAGTATGACTGCCAAGCCACAACGCAATTGTATTCCGACGCGTTTGCTATGCGAATTGGACTGGAAATGATCGAAAAGACCCGCTCCAAATTACCTGTCGGCCCCAAGCGCTGGGTGGATGCGTCGATCGATGGCCTCCATCACAAGGACTTGTCGCGACTTAGTGACAACTATCAGCTCCATTTGAGCAAATTCGTTAACTCGCAGAGGATCGCCGATCCACAGTATCACAGAAGTCCAGACAAGGTCGTCGCTGAGCAGTTCGTATTCAGTGTGCTTGATCGCTGCAAGGCGGAAATGCCGGATTGGATTAGTGTTCCCCAGTTACCTCTAGTGAGCGATACGAGCCGTAACAAAATCAACAAGTTGTTTGCTGAATTGACGAGCAAATGGAAAGTTAAAGCAGGTTACAGCGGCAAACTCATTCTTCCAGCTATCCTTACGCACCAGAATCAAGTCAACAAGAAGACGGAGCGAAATAAGAAAATTATCTCAATCGTTACATGCGTCGCTGCGGCAGGTGCAGACGGGATCTGGGTGGCCGATGCGACACTAAATGACCAAGACGGCTCGGGAAAATTTGATGAACGCTTCCCAGCCCTCCGAAAATTCCATGAAGAACTCAATCAAGCGATCTCGGAGAACTGCATCACGATTTGCGGTCCGTACTGGGGCATGAACTTGATTTTGTGGGCGCGAAGCTGCGCTCGCTATCCTGCAATAGGGCTGGGAGGTTCTTATAAGTACAACATTCCCGGCCAGAAACTGCCTAAAGGCAAGATCCGCGTCGCGCTTCGGCCACTGCGTCGGTGGGCAATAGCGAATCCTTCTCTGCGGACTTGGCTGACAGATACTGTAGCGAGCCTTGCTACAAACGACCCCGCGAGGGCAGATTTCGCTCAAATCGAGAAGGAGTGGTCAAGACTGCAAATAGCACCGAACGGGAAAATTCAGATTGCCACGTTCTATAAGAATTGGTTCAGCAAGTTTTCCACGTTGCCCCAAGCTGGCCGCGCGCTGGCTCTCTATCAAGATCTCTCTTCTTCATATGTATTAGGAAAAACGCTCAAACCGTTGTCAGCTGACGAAGAGACTGCTAGAAGGCCTGAGCGTGTCGCGCAGCAGCTGATGATGAACTGTCTCTAGTCCGCCAGAATCGTTCGACACAGTGCATTTGGAGCGTATCGTCCTGCGCATACCGAGCTTGCGCGGGAATAATCACCCTACAAGAGGTTCGCGTGACTCCGAGCACACCGATCCCCGCGTCTTTGAACTGCGAGTATCTCGCGTTCTCTGCAAACCGGCTGGCAACTTGTTTCGGCAAGGCGACATACGATTCTGTTGCAAAGGCCCGGTTCGACAGAGCTTGAGACAGCGCTCCAGAAATTCGCGAGAGCTTGAGCTCGACAGCGACGATGCGGTCATGAATCGGTGCCCATCCATTCAATTTTTGCAAAGCTCCGTTTTCCTTGGGGACCACGAAACCATCCGAAATTAACTTCGCAAGATCGCGATCCAACGTCGGTACTAACACCGATTCGCCTGTGGCTTTTTTGAGTTGTCTCAAGGTGATTGATTGCCCCGAGTCCTGATCAGGGATATGGCGCAACAGTTCCACGCGTTTCATTGGACCGATGGGTCGATGTTGCCGAAACGAGAGTCGCTTCATTACTTGCGCTTGGTTGAAGGAGAGGCCCACGAGATCGCATATGCCCCAAGGAAGGCCAAATTCGACTTTCGTAAGGAGACTCTGATTGTGAAGCCACTTCAACACCGGCTTCGTCATCTCAGATTCGCGGGCAAACGGCACAGGACACCTCGCCCAGATGGGCTACAGCATAGTATAGTCCGGTTCGATTTGTAAATTCGTCCAGCAAAAGTGTCATGTAAGTGTCATGTTGATCGGTCCAAATTCACAAAAAACGAGAGACAAAAACGAGCAAATCGTGTTGTCAGACTTCATCAGAAATTGCTGACGCCCAAAAAATTGCGGTGTCATGTAAGTGTCATGTAACTTGCGCCAAAACACGCCAAAAAGCGAATGGAAGGTGAAAAGAGAAGGCGAAATTGACTTGTCCCGTTTCATCGCAACTTGCTGTTTCCCTTCGATTTATCTCGGCTCCGGCAAATCGTGATAAATTAAATTTCACGGCTGTTAACCGAAGGGTTGCTAGTTCGAATCTAGCCCGGGGAGCCAAATCTTCATAAACCCAATAAGTTACAGCGATAAGAAGAGTGAAAGAGTGTTTGGTCGTCAAACAAGAGGTCGGTGCTTCAACTCCAATCGCCCGACCACTTCTATCTCCCACTGCGAATTTTAGTTACATGACATCCAGCTGCGAGCACGGTTTCCGCTGTTGTAGCCCACGTAGCCCAAATTACGACGCCCTGCGCAACCGCCGCTCGGCGCTGAACTGCGTGTGCCACCTGTCGTTCGCCGACGTGCGGATTAATTTGTGGGCAGTCTCCGAGTGGCCAACGAGTCTGTAGTTGGCAGTGACAAGCGCGTTTGCGTGGCCCTATGCTATTTTCTCGCTGCAAATCACCCTCGGTCACCGCACTGGGGGCAATGAATTGTGGACGGGGGAAGCCCGAGCGCAGTTGTGTCGAGCCACTCCGTTTGCTAGTTTGGCGTAGATGCCGCCTGTACCCGAACAACTCAGCAAAGCTATTGAGACTCTTTACCGATCGGAATCGGTCCGGGTTCTGGCGACGCTCGTGCGCCTCCTCGGAGATCTGGACGTCGCCGAAGAGGCCATGCATGAGGCATTCGCCGCCGCGCTGGAGTCTTGGCCTAAGACGGGTATTCCGGACAAGCCGCGTCCCTGGCTGATATCAACGGCGCGCTTTAAGGCCATCGATGGGTTGCGTCGGCGCGCGCGGTTCAACGGAGCACAGAGAGATCTCGCCGCCTGCGTCGTGACGCGTAACAACGAAGCGCCCCACGATGAGGAGGAGATCGAAGATGATCGCCTCCGTCTGATCTTCACCTGCTGCCATCCCGCCCTGCCTCCGGAAGGACGGGTTGCGCTCACTCTTCGCGAAATCTGCGGCCTGACCACGGACGAGATTGCCCGCGCATTTCTCGTTACGCCGGCAACGCTCGCCCAACGCATCGTACGTGCAAAGGCAAAGATTCGGGAGACGCCGATTCCCTACGAGGTGCCGACGCCGCAGGAATTGCCCGAGCGACTGGACGCGGTGCTTCAAGTCATCTATCTCGTCTTTAACGAGGGTTACTCGGCGGCAGCAGGAGCGGAGGTAACGCGGGCCGAGCTAACCGGCGAGGCAATTCGACTGGGCCGGTTGCTGGCCGAGTTCCAGCCAGAGCCGGAGGTCATTGGGCTGCTTTCCCTCATGTTGCTGCAGGAATCCCGTCGCGCCGCGAGAACTTCTCCGACCGGAGAGCTGATTTTGCTGGAGGACCAGGATCGCTCGCTCTGGAACCAAGAGCAGATCGCAGAGGGAGCGGCATTGGTGGAGAAGGCCCTGAAGTCGCGCCGCTTCGGCTCGTACACACTGCAGGCGGCGATTGCGGCCGTTCATGCCGAGGCGAAATCGGCCACGGCGACCGACTGGAGGCAGATTGTTGCGCTTTACGACCAATTGGTGCGAGTTCAGCCTTCGCCGGTTGTACAGCTCAATCGTGCCGTAGCAATTGCCATGCGCGACGGTCCAGAGGCCGGTCTGGCGCATATCGAGGAGGTGTTGGAGCATGGCGGATTGGCGAATTACTACTTGGCCTATTCCGCCCGGGCAGACATGTTCCGCAGGCTCGGCAGGACGGCTGAGGCTAAGTCCTCTTATCAGAGAGCTTTGGCGCTCACCCAACAGGAACCAGAACGACAATTTCTGCAAGAGCGGATTCGCCAGTTGAAATAAAAAATGCAATAGCTGTCGATTTTCGGTCTCTCGAACGACTATCTGACAGCAGAACGATGAGCTACGGTTCTGTGAGTTAACAGGAAGCGAGTCACCGGAAACAAGTCACGGAAAACAAGGAGAAGAATTCATGCCACAGTATTTGGTTGCAATCTACCACCCCGACGACTATGACCCGTCCGTCGAAACCGAAGCGACTATCGAGGGGATACACGCGCTCAACCGCGAAATGATTGCTGCCGGCGCGAGGAAGTTCGCCTGCGGCCTTTCCCCAGCCCGCAACGCCAAGTCGCTGCGGACCCGGCCCGACGGCAAGGTGCTCGTTACCGATGGACCGTACACCGAGACCAAGGAGCACATAGGTGGCTTCTGGATACTTGAAGCCGCTGATATGGACGAGGCGCTGGAATGGGGGGGCAAGGGTGCCATCGCCTGCCATGTGTCGGTCGAGGTGCGTGAGATTCTTTTCCGCCCGGCTCCGACACAAGGATCCGGCGGAAGCAAGTAAACTACCTGCCAACTGCGGCCTCGGAACACGCGCCTTAGTGACAGGATGAACGAACCGGCGCAACGCTCTGCTGCCGGTTCCGCCAATCCGCTATGAGGAGAAGGACAATGAAATACATCTGTTTGGGATACTACGACAAAGGCAAACACGAAGCCATGACCGAGGCTGAGCAACACGCCATGTTCGACGAATGCTTTGAATACGACGACCATCTTCGCGCCAACGGGCGCTGGGCTGGCGGAGAAGCGCTTCAGCCTCCGGAGACCGCCTTGACCCTGTATTGGAAAAACGGCAAAGCCGCAACGACCGACGGCCCCTATGCGGAAACCAAGGAACAGCTTGGGGGCATTCTCGTCCTTGAGGCGCGGGACATGAATCATGCTGTACAGCTGATGGCGCAGCATCCGGCACTGAAGTATGGCAACATTTTCGAGATTCGGCCAGCGGCGGATATGAACGAAGTGATGAAGGCCAGTGAGCAGCGACGGCGGCAGAGCGCTGCACGCTGAAGACGACCTGACAGAAAAAGGATCGGTTTCGTGGCAGCTATCCACCATTACGTGATGGATAATTCACGGCGAGGAGGACAGTCATGCAGGGGATGGAACGAGCGAGGAACTGCGGCCTGGTTGTGCTGGCGGCGCTAACGGCGCTGCTCGTGACTGCGGCGAAGGCGCAGACCCCGGACCTCAGGAAACTCTATCCAAAGATGGCACCGCTCGGTCAATACCTGATGAATCGCGATGCGGAGATTACTCTGGCGCGGAGTGCGGCGCCGGCAGCGATTTCGCGCGACGCTTCGGTTGTGGTGCTGACGCGCCAGGGATGGGAAACGGCGGTGAACGGGACGAACGGTTTTGTGTGTATGGTCGAACGTGGCTGGGCGGTCAGCGTTGATTTCGCCGAGATGTGGAATCCGAAAATCAGAGGGGCAGACTGCCTTAATGCCGTGGCGGCACGCACGATTGTGCCGGTCGTGCGGAAGCTGACAGCCATGGCCCAGGCGGGAGATTCCGATGCGCAGCGGGCGGCGGGGATACGCGCGGCGTTCGCGAAAGGGGAGATCCCCCAGCTCGACGCCAGCGCGATGGGGTACATGATGTCGAAGCAGTCGTACCTCACCGACCAGGACGGGCACAATGGGCCGCATTTGATGATGTTTGCGTCGGAGCGAAGCGCGGAGGCTTGGGGCGCGGGAGCGGCGAACTCGCCGGTGGTGGCTTCTGTGTCGTATTGGTTCGCGACTGACGACCAGAATCCGCTGAATAAAACTCTGCCGCCGATTCGAGTGTTCGCTGTCGCGGTTACAAATTGGTCCGACGGAACGAAAGATCGCTAAGCCGAACCGCGCATAAGCAACAAATTCAAAGAGTCGAATAAATTAAGAGGAAGCCGATGAAACGAAAGAAGCTGCAAATAATGTTAGCCAGCGCATTCGCGCTCGTCGCCGCTCTGATCGCAACCCGGCCCGCAGCCGCACAAGACCCCAAACAACCATATCCAACGATGGCCTCGATAGAACAATATCTAATGGATCGCGCCGCAGAAATTGCCCTGGCCCGCAGCGCCGCTCCAGACGCCATCTCCCACGATGCCTCGGTCATCGTCCTGACCCGTCACGGCTACGAGGCCGCGGTCAAAGGCAAAAACGGCTGGGTCTGCATGGTCGAACGCGGCTGGATGGCCATGTTCGATAACCCAGAATTTTGGAATCCCAAAGTTCGGGCCGCAGTTTGCCTCAACCCGCCAGCCGCCCGCTTTATCTTGCCTTACACGTACAAACGCACCGAACTACTCTTGTCTGGCCATTCCAAATCCGAAGTCATCGCCGCAATCAAAGCTGCGATTGAGAAAAAAGTATTGCCAGCTCTGGAGTCGGGGTCGGTCTGCTACATGATGTCGAAGGGCTCGTATCTCACCGATAACGGCGACCACAACCTCCCCCACCTGATGTTCTACGAGACAGCGAAGGACGATGCAGCCTGGGGCGCAAATCTCGCCAACTCCCCAGTCCTCTCAGTAAATTACTGGTACATCTCCGCGCAATCCTACCCACAACTCAAATCCTTCCCACCACTGTCCGTCTTCCTAGTAGTAGTAGACAAATGGTCCGATGGAACGCCGGCACGGAGCATATAAAGACCCAGCGGCGGACGTTAAGGGCCGACGTATTGAGCTCGCGGCCTGATTATCTGATTATCCGCGTATTGCTCAATGGCGTGGGCGATCCAGCCAACGGTGCGTCCCAAGGCAAATATGGCGATGGGCGCTTCGGACGACAGGCCGAGTGCGCGCGCGAGCATAGCCAAGCCAAAATCCAAATTTGGATAGTCGCCAGTGAGTTCACGCGACGCTTGAATTAGCCGTGTCGCCAATTCGACTTCCCTCGGTCGGCCATAGGTCTCGGCAAGGCTAATTAACTTTTGACCTCGCGGATCGCCGTCTGGATAGAGCTGGTGGCCGAAGCCTGGGACGTGACCAAAGGATCTGAGCCGCTTAGCAATAAGCTGTCGGCAATCAGCCATTTCCTGGGCGTCGCTAAACAGCATTTCGACCTCCTCTGAGATGCCTCCGTGTCGGCGACCGCGAAAGGCCGCGAGTCCGCCGAGGACTACTTCATAAGGAGTGGCTCGCGCTGAGGCTACGCATCGAGCCGTGAACGCGGAAACATTGAGTTCGTGATCGGCACAAAGGATCAGCGCGGTGCGCAGAGCGGGCGCAACGGAGTGTCGGTTCGGAGTCCAAGCGCGGACAAGCGCTTGTTCCAGTGGAGGCGCTGCGGGGAAACAGACCACAGCCGAAAAGAGTAATCCGAGAATGCGCGCGCCAGTCTTGGCAACTGCTGCCGGACGAAGATCGTGTGCTGACAGGTCTGAACTAGCTGCGAGGGGCAGAACCAACTGGCACCGCTCGACCGGCCCAAGACCATGGGTCGATTTCGATAGGCTTGCAGCAATGGACGGTGGCGTCGCGCAATCATCTGCGAACAGCGCAGAGGACCGGTTCGCGTCCCCAGTCCAAAGAAGTGCAGCGATTTGCTCTAGCGTCCAATGCTCAGCGAGCTCGATCACATCCAGGCCGCGGTAGAAGAGCCGACCATCGTCGATGAGAGTTAGAGCCGACTGAAGTACAGGACTTCCCCAATGCAGACCTTTTTCGGCGGCTTTCGCCGGGTTGCTGCGAAACTCCTTTCGCTCTAGGAGCCGGAGCAGGTCATCCCGCAGATACCGCCTGACTCGGGGTTTGCCTGTCACGGGTTCTGAATGGAGCATGCCCCGGCTCACGTAGGAATAGAGCGTCGGAAGAGAGACGCCTAACAACGCAGCAGCTTGCCGTGCCGTCATGTAGCGATCGCTGGATGACACGACCTTTTTCCTAGCCACACATTGATTTCACAATCAAGATTGACAGCATACCGATGGCGGACGATATTCGCAATGGGACAGGCGACTATGCCCTTAGAAAAGCAGGGCGGACTCGAAGGAGTGGTGGCGGCCACGACGCGGCTGAGCCGCGTGGACGGCGAGGCGGGAAAGCTCATCTTGGCCGGGTATGCCGTCGAGGAAATTGCACCGCGGGCGAGCTTCGAAGAAATGGCCCACCTTCTTTGGTATGGAAGCGTTCCGAACGCCCGCGAGCTGAAGGATTTGACCATCGATCTCGCGTCACGAAGATACTTGCCACCTATCACGCTGGCGCTACTGCGAGAGGCCGCCCGAAATGCGGTTCCGCCTATGGACGCATTACGCATGGCGGCCGGAACGCTGAGCTTAGGAAAAGCCGAATCTCCTGGCGAGGAGGCTCGGACGCTGGTGGCTTCGTTCCCGACCATCGTTGGAGCCTATCAGCGACTTAGCAACGGCCAAGAACCACTCGAACCTCGCATTGATTTGCCACACGCGGAGTACAGCCTTCATCAGATGTTTGGCAGCGAAGTTGGCAAAGAGCGCGCACGAGGGTTGGAGACGTATCTGAATACGGTGTGTGATCACGGTCTGAATGCTTCGACGTTTGCCGCGCGTGTAATTGTGTCGACGCACTCGGACTTGATCTCGGCAGTAACCGGAGCGGTTGGTGCACTCAAGGGCCCCTTGCACGGAGGAGCGCCAGGGCCGGCCCTCGATATGGTTTTCGAAATCGGAACGCCGGAGCGCGCGGAACAGGTAATTCTTTCAAAGCTTGCGCGCGGAGACCGGCTGATGGGATTTGGCCATCGCATTTATCGAGTTAGAGACCCTCGCGCCGACGTGCTGGGTGCGTCAGCAGAGCGATTCTATGCAATTGAGGGTAACCGCGAGCTTTATTCCTTGGCGCGAGCTGTCGAATTAGTTGCGCTTCGAGTTCTCGCCGAAAAGAAGCCAGGGCGCCGCCTAGATACAAATGTTGAGTTCTATACGGCCTTGTTGCTGCATGGACTGGGCATACCAAAGGATTTGTTCACCCCTACATTTGCCATAGGCCGCGTGCTCGGCTGGACGGCTCATTGCCTTGAGCAGCTTCGAGATGGGCGACTGATCCGCCCAGAGTCGGAATACGTCGGTTCCCATGGCTTGAGTTTCGAGCGCTCCCCTGCATAACCGTGTTGAAGTTTGTTTGAAAGGATGTTCATGCAATCACTGATATTTCATCACTTTCCTCAATCCCGCTCAGAAGCCGCCGATGGAAGGGGGCGTCAGACGTGACGCTTTCAAAAGCAAGTCCGAAATCGTTGCCATCGTGAAGAAGTCGTTCGCAGCGGGGCGTCAGCTATTCAGGCCAAAGGCGACAAGGGGTTGTGCGACCTAGTTGTTGACCCTTCGACGCACCAGCAGGTACGAGTTCTGGATCTGGCATATGGCTTAATTGGGCATGCGGGCGAACACTACGGGCAACTCGGAGTCTACTACCGTGTCGCTGGAATGGTGCCGCCGGAGTCGCGTCCGAAAAAATGAAGCCGGCTACTGACTGTTCTTGCTTATATGGACATTATTCGATTCGGCCGCAGTCGGATTGTGGTAGCTCTGAACCACCGCAACTTTCGGCTCCTCTGGATGGGAGCCTTTACATCCAGCGTTGGGACATGGATGCAGAAAGTGGCGGAGGCCTGGCTAATCGTAACATTGGCCGGATCGAGATCGGCATTCTTTCTGGGGCTCGATGCCTTTGTCGGCGAGTTCCCGCTTCTGCTCTTTACCTTTATCGGCGGGGTGTTCGCGGACCGGCGCGACCGGCGTCACATGATCCTCATGTCGCAAACCGTCCAGATGCTCGTGGCCCTAGTGCTGGCCCTACTGATCCACACTCGGCGTATCCACGTTGCGCACGTGCTCGCGCTCTCGTCCATTGCCGGCTGCGTGCGGGCGTTCGGTGGGCCCGCATATCAGTCGCTCATTCCCACTCTTGTAGGTAAGGAACATCTTCCCAATGCGATTGCGCTCAATTCAATTCAGTTCAATCTCGCCCAGGTCATTGGCCCCGTCGTTGCCGGTGCTGTCCTAGCGGCGTTCGGTATGGTCGCATGCTTTGGTTTGAACGGCATTTCTTTCTTGTTTGTTATTGCAGCGGTTTTGGTATTGCGGGATGTGCACGTGCCACCGATGGCCACCGACGGTTTAGTCGTTCAGTTTAGGGCCGGCCTCGGATTCGTCCAGGGCTCACCAAACTTGGTCACCGTGATCGCACTGGGCTTCTTTGCCGCGTTTTTCGGAGCGCCGCTGCTCACGTTCCTTCCCGTGGTCACCAGGGATGTGTTTCACCGGGACGTCGGCTTCTATACGCAGCTAATGACGTTCTCTGGGGCTGGCGCAGTTATGGGCGCGCTCGTCGCTGCGTGTCTGGGCAAGAACAAACACATGGGGCGCATACTGCTCATCTTGCTCACTCTATTCGGCGCGATCATCGTCGGCTTCGGGCTGTCGCGGAGGACATACCTATCTGCATTGCTCCTGTTCACCGCCGGGTCACTCTTCGTGATGTGTTCTTCGCTCAGCATTTCGCTGGCGCAGCTTCTCGCGCCACCAGAGTTCCTCGGACGGGTGGTCTCGATTTACTTGGTCGCGTTCTCCGGCGGCTCACCCTTAGGTGGTCTTATGAGCGGATGGCTGATTACCCGAATCGGCTCAGCGGCGGTGATGTTGGTGATCAATGGGGCCGCTCTTACTTTGGTGGCATTGTGTTTTCTGGTTTATGGACGGGCCCTCCGAGATAACTGGACAGCCGAAGTGCGTCGAGCGCAGCAATTATGAATAGTCGGTCGCATGAATATGCGAGCGGTCCTCTAGATGTGGTGCACCGGTGTGTTGTTCGGCACCAAAGCCACATCCCCATTGATCTGTCTTTATCTTCTGGAGTAAAGACGGCTTGAAGTTTACGCATAGTTGGAAATACCAAGCCTTGTTTGGGGTTCCGCATTTAGTGCAAGACTTGCAGTGAGCCGCCGACATAATCTGAGGTTGAAAACCGGTGTCCCGAAAGAAGACCAACGCCCGACGCTTGACAAGACGTGAAGTGCGGGCGCTGATTTCGTCAGGCGCGCGACCTCGCCCGGATCTCTCAAAATCGCGATCCGCATTCTGCCCTGGAGTTTAGCTGCAATTGAAGTCGTTTCAATCATGCTGGGCGAGCGCGTAGACTAGAGGCGTGATTACCTCAACGATTTTGCGTATTTCGTCTATGTGGACTTTGTCGAATGTGTCTGCGGCCGTGTGATGGTAATCGAAGTAATGACGTCCATCCTGCAAAGGCGCAATCGCGGGAACACCGGCCTCGCAGATGGCAGTCACGTCGACGCCCGGACTCTCGCTTACCCTCACAATACCGCCGATTGGTTCGGAGATTATGTGCAAAATGTCCCCAATCGGTGCCAGTCGTTCGTCCGTACCTGCTACGTTGAGCGCGAGCGGCCTGCCATCTCCATAGTCGATCTCAATCGCTGCAACGTGGTCACGCAATTGTGAAGCATGATCTTCAGCATATGCGCGACCGCCAGCACCGCCGTTTTCCTCATTCATCCACGCGACAAATCGAATCGTCCGTCGCGGGTGCGGACAAACCTTGATAATTATGCGAACGACATCCATCGTGACTCCCACCCCCGTAGCGTCGTCGAGCGCCCCAGTCCCCAAATCCCAAGAGTCCAAGTGGCCGGAAACAATCACGATCTGGTTCGATAATTCCTTACCCTTCAGGTCTGCGATGATGTTGTAGCTCTGCTCCGGGGCAAGATCTTGTGCTGTGAGTACGAGGTGAATGGTGACCGCTCCTTCTTTCGCCAAATCAGCCATGAGGTCAGCGTCCTCCGCTGGAACAGCAGCAGCAGGGATTCGAGGTTGCCCGTCTTCATATCTGGTCACTCCCGTGTGCGCCAAACGAAACATGCCCGAGCCCACCGAGCGCACGAGCGTTGCCGCCGCTCCCTTCTTCGCCGCTCGCGCGGGGCCATTATTGCGGTACTGGACCGCAGCTCCGTAAGCCTCGTCCCAACGGCCGGCCCGAGCTGCAAATTCGTCGAAGCGGTAATTGAAAAGCACAACGCTGCCTTTCACCTCATCCGGTGGTAGTCGCTCAAGCTGCTCGAACTCGTCTATGACCAAAATCGAAGCCGTGATTCCTTGCTCCGAGGTCGGTACTGAATTTCCCAGGGCTGTGACCACAATCTTCTGAGCGGTCCCATCGACTTGCCCTGCATAGTGGATTAGTTCAGCCTCTTCTCTCCCACGTACCCAGTGGGGCACGGTTACCGGCTCAAGCCGCACGTCAAGCCCTAGCTCCCGCATCTGCTGGGAGACATATGCAATGGCTGCGGCAGCTTGCGGAGACCCGCTGAGTCTAGGGCCAATGTTATTGCACAGGAATTTCACTTGCTCGTAGGAGTAAGTCGATTCGTTTGCTATGCCCCTCATCAACTCGATCTGTTCCCAAGTTTTCGCAGAGATCTGTTTTATCTTCGTTGTGGTCCTGGCCATCGAATTATCTCCATTATTCGCGCGGAGCACCGCTAGTCATACTAATCGTCCGAATCCAAACCGCTAAGATGCACTGCACATTAACTCCGCGCGTGCGCAACTTTTAAGACCTCAAACAAGCGGTCAATATCGTCAAAATCGTTGTACAAATGGGGCGCTATCCGAAGGGAATCTCCTCGAATGCTGACAAACACTTTTGTCTCTTTCAGCAAGCCGGGCAAAGCAGCGGGAATGCCGTTGGGATGCCGAATGCCAATCATGTGGGCGCATCTTTGATCGAGCGGGAAGACTCGGTAACCGTACTCGACGGCCCGTTCTGCGATCTTCTCAGTAGTGCGAGACAGCACCGTTTGTATCTGGCTCACGCCCCAGGCCAGAACTTGGCGAAGGGCTAAGGTTGCCATTGGTACCAGCACGAATTGGGGAAACTCGCCCATATCGAATCGGCGCGCACCCGCACGATACTCATCGGTGTATTCAGTAAGCCGTGTGAAATCCTCACTGCCGGCACGCGTGAGCCATGACTGCTCAAGCGCAACTCCGATTTCCTGCCATTTCGGAGCGACATACAAGTAACCGAGCCCATACGGGCCAAGTAGCCACTTATAACCAACAGCGACCAAGAAATCGGGCTGTATTCGACTCAGATCCAAGATGCAGGCCCCGAGAGATTGACTTGCGTCGATGACTAAGGCGGCGCCAACTTCCCGAACGCGCTTGCCTACCCATTCCAAGTCGATTCTGCTTCCATCCGTCCAGTGACACTGCGGCACAGCTACGATGGCCGTGTTCTCATCGATGGCGTTGTTAAGAGCCTCCGTCCATAAACCACCACCCATACGCTTAGCCGTAACGATCCGTCCACCCGTTTTGCGGGCTAATTCGCGCCACGCATATACATTCGATGGAAACTCCTGATCAAGCAGAACAATGTTTTGATTCTGTGAGAGCGGCAGGTTAGCCGCAGCCATCGCAATTCCGTAGCTTACCGATGGGACTAAAGACACCGAATCATTACCGACATGCAACAATTGGGATGCGAGTGCCCGTAACGTTTCAGCTCCGGAGAACCACTCTGAAGGCGTCAGCTTCCAGGGGCTGGCCTTTGCGCGGATCGCATTGAGTCCAGCTTCGGTGACCGATCTCAATTGCGGCGCCATGTTGGCACAATTCAAATACGTAACCTCCGGAGGGATTTCGAACAGGTCTTGGACATTTCCAATCGTGGGTGCAAGCCGCGGCGACTGCGACATTGTGATATTCACGACTTCTCCTGAAGTTGTTCGCGACGGAGTGTCGCGATCGCAGAGCGAGCAAGCGCTACATGAAGATCGTCATGCTCAGCTAAGAAATAGAGCCGGCCCAAGAGCCACATCGGCGTTTGTAATCGAGGATGAAGAGCATTGCGATTCAGTTCAATTTCGGTTAGTGCTTCCAGGCGGCGAATCAACCCTTTGCGCCCGACACGCAATCTTCGGATGATCTCCGCAATCAGAACGCTCCGATGGTCAGCACTCTCGGTAGCACGATTGTCCACGTCCGCCGCCGAAAGTATCCCCGCGCCGTCCAGAAATTCGCTTAAACGCCGCTCGTCCATAGGCTGAAGGTCGATGAGTTGCCCTAAGTGTTCTTTTGCTGACCACTTGCTACGTACACGCGTCCCTAAGACGGTTTCAGAAATACCTGCGACTAATTCCTTTGCTCGAACCGGTGTGCCCCGCAGCCTTTCCACCAAGGATGGAAAGATACCAATCGGGTGATTGAAATCAAATTGGCGATCCAGCCATGCGGTTTGCACAATCATGGAAGCACGCTGCCTTTCCTTGCCCAACCAATCTCGCCATTGCTTGCGCTTATGTTTGCATTTGCGAATAAAGCTGAGAATGGTATAGTGAAGGTGAAACACGACATAATTTGCACAAACTTCAGGAATTTTACTACCATGACGTTAAACAGTAAGGGTCTGCTGGCTGACCACAAGAATGTAGCCTTGTTGCGCCTCCTGGAAAAGAACCCCCGCACTCCCGTCTCCCAGCTCGCGCGTAGCATTGAAATGTCGAATCCTGCCGTAAAAGAACGAATTATCCGATTAGAGGAGACAGGTATCTTGGCGGGATATCGACTTGAACTCAACCCCAAGGAATTGGGCTATAACGTGACAGCCTTTGTTCGTGTTCGGCCGCTTCCCGGGCATCTCAACAAAATAGCGGAATTAGCGCAGATGATTTCCGAAGTCACCGAATGCCATCGTGTGACGGGCGAAGACTGCTTTATTCTCAAAGTTTTCCTGAAAGAGATCTCTAATTTGGATCAGGTGCTGGATAAATTCCTGGCACACGGGCAGACCACGACATCAATTGTGCAATCGTCTCCCGTTCCACCTAGAGGACTCCCACTCCCAGCAGATCGTTAATTTGACCTGTCTATTGGGGTGCTGAAGGTGGCCAGCCAAGTTGGAATGCCACCTTTTAGCTGCTTCGTGAGAAGCCCATTTTGGTACGCACGAGTCCCAGGAAAAAATCCTTCACGGGTACCACGCTTCGAACGTGGTGGTTATTTTCGCGTGACCGTTTATGATGAACGCATAGATGCGGGAGGCAATTTGGACCTACAAGGTCCGTGGTGACGCGGTGAAGATCTTCCAGGACACAGGAGTGAGAATGAACGCCACTTCCAGGATTAACGGCATTGATCTGTTCTATTCGAGCCGGGGCGACGGCAAGCGCACTGTGCTGCTCGTGCACGGACATCCTTTGAATCACACGATGTGGCGACCACAAGTCGAGTATTTGAGCGCCAACTACCGCGTGGTTGTGCCCGATTTGCGCGGCTACGGCAAGAGTTCCCTTCCGGAGGGTTCCCGCGAAACAAGGTTAGAGACGTTCGCAGCGGACAATCTTGCCCTAATGGATTCGCTCGGCATTCAAGAGTTCGTTCTCGGTGGACTGTCGATGGGCGGCCAAATCGTTCTTGAGGTGTACCGGCAAGCTCCAGACCGAATCCAAGCGCTGCTCCTCGCAGATACGTTCGCCGGATTGGACAGCGCCGAGCGGCGACAGTGGCGATTCACAACTGCGGACCGTCTCGAGCGGGAAGGAATGAAAGCCTATGCCCGTGAGGAGCTCACTAAAATGATTACGTCCGCGAACGCACAGCGTGTGCCAGAAGTCGCCGCACATGTTATGCAAATGATGACAACCACTCCCGCTCGCGGAGCTGCAGCTGCGCTCCGCGGCCGCGCACAACGCGCAGACTATTTGCCCTTGCTCCATAAGCTCCACGTTCCTACTCTGGTTGTCGTCGGCCGAGAAGACGTCTACACACCGCTCGCATTGGCCGAGCAACTCTGCGATCAAATTCCGGAGGCGAAACTCGCAATCATCGAAAACGCAGGCCACATGCCGAATTTGGAACAACCGGCCGCTTTCAACAGCGTCTTAGCATCCTGGCTTCCTCCTGCTGGAAATCGGGCACGTCACGGTGGTCGCGTACCATCGCAAGGACGCATCGCGGAATGAAATCGCCGGGACGGGGCTACTCGTCGGATGACTCAGCTTGATCTGGCGACGGAGACCGAGATCTCGGCTCGGCACTAGAGCTTTGTCGACGCCCCTGCCGCTCCTGCGACAAGTCTGATGACACCCCTCGTGCAAAGGGCCGCTGAGATCACGGACGACCTGATGGCCGTCAACGACGACCTATTTCCGACTAATGCTGATGTTTTGTTCGGCCCGCTGGAGCAAACCGTCCGCAACGGCAGCCCACTTCGAGGGTTCGGCGGCCCCCTCTGCCAGCTGCGTCACACCGTAACCTGTTGGCGCAAAACTTTCGCCATAGATGATCATGAGTCCCTTGCGCTTCATGGTGTCGACGAAGTATACGAGCCGGACGGCCATGGTGTCGTCGCGCCGATAGCCGTTCGAGGCGAGAGGAGTATAGAAATCGGCTCCGCCCGAGCCGGGTGGGCTAAGGGAACGTCCCGTCTGTCCCCGCGTCTCCCGTACCCCCTGCCAATGGCGACGATTTCGTTCAGGGGAGTGTAGGTTTCCGATCGGGCCTCAGATAGCGGTTTGGCGAGGAAGTAGTGGCTGACAGGGCCAGGTTCGTGCGCACCGTTGTGGCTCCACACGGCTTTCGGAATTCGGGCGGCCGCCGTCGAGTGTCCGCCATACGCGTTCATTTGGGGGCGTGCGTCTTGAACCAGTCCATGATCAGACCGGTGACCTCAGCCTCACGCTCGAGGTGCGGGAAGTGTCCGACATCGGGCAGGACAATACGCTTAAATGGCCCCTTGAAGAGTGGCTCCTCCTTCACCGAATACCTCGCCGTCGGATCGTTCCCGCCATAAATCGTCAGAGTCGGAGTGTGCATCTCGTTCATCGGCAGTCTCCCCGCACGTCCCGCATCGAACGAGCCCGCATAGTATTTGAGCGCCGCCGCCATGGTGCCGGGAGACCGGAGCGTCTCCTTGATCGATCGGAGATGCTCATCATTCTGGAATGTCGGCGACCACAGCTTCCAAAGATAATCGACGAAGGGAAGGCCCTCGATATTGACGTACGATTCAGCGCCTGCGATCTGGAAAAAATAGAAATGGAAGAGGGACCGAACGGCATCAGGATCCCTCCGGATGCTCGAAACTGTGATCGGGTGCGCAGTGTTCATGACCACGGCGGCCTTGATCGCCGATGGCGCCGTGCCCAGCACCTGCAAAGTCGACGTGCCGCCCCAGTCCATGCCAACGACGCGTCCCTGCCCGTCGTCGCTCAGCTCGGCGATGAGCGCTTCGAGATCCTTGCCCAGCGCGATGGGATCGAAAACTCCGTCCGAGGGAATCTCGGTCGGGGCATAGCCACGCAAGAACGGTGAGACCGCGTGATATCCCGCATCCGCGAAAACTTGCATTTGCTTTCGATACGACCAGGCGTTGTCAGGAAAGCCATGCATGAACATGACGAGGGGCCCGCTCCCCTGTTCGACGTAGGCAAACCGGACTCCATTGGCCTGCACGTATTTCAGGGCGGGCTCACTGCCGGTGGCATTCAGAGTTGTTGATGCAGTGCTTCGGGTATTCATCGCTATTCTCCATGTACCGTCCTGTTCAATTCGCGTATGACAGGCACGGTCACGAACCGCTGCCCTGACCACCCGCAGCAAATTCGAGCATGAATTTCTCCGCCTGCTGCGGTCGATCCTTACCCACAATGCCGAAAGCCGTCCTGTACCAATGCCACCCAAGCATTCGACAAAGCCCCCCAGCAAATCCACGTGCCTGATCGTTCGGACGTCAACGTTGCTCTCCATGGCGAATTATGTGCGCAGCACACATATTTGGTCAAGTTGTTTTTTGTGCGCTGCGCACATATTATTCATTGCATGGATACCGGAACTGCGAATTTGCTCGGGGCGCTCTCGCTCGCCGTCATGGATCGTATCGAGCAGGGAGCGCGCCAAGTCGTAGGCCGCGGCGGCGAAACGCCTGCAGCACTCGTCGTCATTGGATATGGCGAGGGCATGACCAACGACAAGCTCCGACGGATCCTCGGCCTATCGCATTCCGGAACTGTCCGGCTGGTGGACCGTCTGGTTTCGGACCAGCTTGTCGAACGCCGGCCGGGAAAGGACGGGCGGGAGGTCTCTTTGTACCTAACCGACACCGGCGCTGCGACACGGAAAGATCTGTTAATTTCCCGGATTTCAGCCGTTGCCTCAATCTTAAACGTGCTGTCGCCGACCGAGACGAAGCAACTTGGAACACTGATGCGTGGATTGCTGGCAAGGCAGGGCACCTCCGAGCTGGATCGCTTGACGATCTGCCGGAGGTGCGACGCTAGGGTCTGTACGAATTGCCCATTGCCCACAACCAAGGGCAAACATTCATGCATGCTGGATGGATGCCGGAACTCGGCAACTGCTCGGAGTGAAATTCTGTGATTCGACTCCATACGCCAATTGCGTTTGCGCAGTGCGCATCAGCTTTGGGCGCGTCTTTGGTTTTTGTCGGCGCCGATCTGACCTTGAACCGTAACGGTTTCCATGTCCCTTCTTGCGTTTCCACTTTCCCTCCGCGCACAAGAAATTTTCGGCCATAGGGCTCGAGCGTCGCGATGGCGCGCTTCCGGTAATCGTCGCAGCGCACTGGGTCCTTCACCACGATATCTACAACCACGTAAGCCGCTACAATAAGCTCCTTCAGAGATACGAGATCGGATGTTCGTGGCGTGCTGATCATCGCTCAGGCATGGGACAAAAATTCCCTTTTGAAAAACTCTCCGCCGCCACAGCAAAAGCCCGATTGAATCGCGCTCTATAGTTTTCCCAAGAGATTGCTGCGGTGAGCTCAACCAACTCACCTTCGGAGAATCGAGCTCGAAGCAATGAAAAGAGGTCGTCGGGAACCTCCGAAGGTGTGCGGGTAAGCGCGACTGCCAATCGCAATACCAGCTTCTCGTCCTCACTAAAATTGGCACTCGCTTCAAATCGCGATAAGTCCAGCAACTGTTCTTCCGTAATTCCCTTTTTTCTGCCCACGGCAGAATGAATGTCGATTCAAAGCGGACACCCTACCATCGCCGCGACTTTGAGCTGGGGCAACTCTTTCAGCTTTGGCGGAAGAGTTCCGCGGACCGACGTATATCTGCTCATTAACTCGGCTAACCCAAGCAGTTGCGGATCCTTGGCGCGAATGCGAGTCGAGAGCGGGACGTGCCCATAGTGGCGTTTTGCACGCCAGAAGATCAATTTCGTAAACACTCCCGCTTCGTGGTCCTGAACACCCTTTGTACGAACTACGTCCTCGTTTGTAACTGCCGCGGAGTTTCTCATAGCACTCCAGACCTCCCGCTGTAGCGGAATCAATTGCCGCAGTGTGCGTCGGAAATGCCTAGATCCAGCATCCAGTAGCCACCACGCATCCGGCGTCCGATCTTACGCACTACTACTGGCATACTCATGTGCGTCGCGGGGCGCATACAAGCGTCAAGCCGGTGTGGGCTTGTACACCGTGGATCCCTATTGCATAGACTACGCGTTGTCAGGCTTTTCTCGCCCACACCTGAGTTACGCGAGCAAGCATCACAAAGATGGCTTCATCCTGGGCAATCCTCCATATTTCTTCGCAGAGAGTTTCGAGTTCCTCCCATGTGGATGCGTGTGCGGCCAAAATGGCCGGCGCTGCTTCTCTCAACGTCAGCTCCCAAAACCGTTTCTCCTCACCGCGTAATAGAGCGATTTGATTCACCGTTGCCTCCGGCTGACTGAAGCCCACTTCACAAAACAGCCGCGGTAACTTAAGACCAATATACGAGTCGAGACCATGGCTGCGATTCACCGTATCGCTGATTTCAACAAGTCGCTTGTATGCTGGTTCCGGGGGTTCTGTGGAAATACCTCCGTCATCGTGATCTTCGCATACGAGGATTCCGCCTCGCTTCAAAAGGGTACTCATTTCCGCCAGTGCCTTAGCAGGATCAGCGAGATGGCACAAGAGGAACCTGGAATAAACAAGATCAAAAGAATTCCGCGGCAAACCAGTTTCGTAGGCGTTGCCTTCGTGGAATGAAAGATTTGTGATGCCAGCTTCCGCAGCCTTTTTTTCCGCGATATGCAATTGCTCAGAACTTGAATCCACGGCCGCCACGGATCCGCTGGGGCTGACCTGCGTAGACACCCAGCGCGCTGTGAGCCCGACACCGCAACCGATCTCTGCCACGCGCATGCCTGAGCATAGCCCGGCAGCTGACAGCAACAGACGGGTCGCCGGACCAAAAATTCGCTCCAAAAGATCCAGACGGGAAACAGCTTTCTCTCCGGTGGCCAGTATGTATTGCTTATCTGGATGATGGCTGCGCATAATAACCCTGCCTAGTGTAGCCAATTGAGATGAGCTCTAACCTCACAATGGCGTGGTAACCGAGTCGCATGAACGACATGTCCTCATTCAAAAAGAATGATCGGCGCTATTGATCGAGATGAGCGCGATCTGTGCTCCTCGGGGAGCAGGGGATGTGCTCGTGCGCGGTAATAGTTCAGCTCCTCTTCGATTAAATCTTGAAATTCCAACGTTCCTCGTTTGTCGTGTCTGAGGTGGATGCCAGCATCTGAGCATCATCAGTACAGTTCAGGCCGATCCAGAACGCGTCGTAATTCCTCAGCCGCGGAAAGGAGTTAGGCAGAACCATCAGTCGGTTAAAAAGCATGGGAACCTCACGTTCTGCTAGGCCGCCGTGGGATCGCAATGGGTGTCGAAGCAATGATAAGTCGTGTTCGTGAGGATGGGTTCCCAGCGCTGTTTCGCCGTCTGAACAAACCACAACGTCTGCAGTGCGGTCTTCCGGCAATTGAAATTCCTGACATGCCGAATCGTGCTCTAAGACAAGATCAACGCCTGGCAATGCCCTGAGTCGGCGCACGGCCTCCGAAGTATTCGAGCGATCTCGCAGATATATACAGGCGAACGAGCCAAGTGATCCGTGATGGGCGACATAGGGATCAGTAATGGGAAGAATAACACGAGTGCTCCCGCCACCGAACCAGCCATCGAGGGACTCTTGAAGGAAGAGAATGCGGGGACGTCCCTCAGCATCGGCTTTAGCACTCATGCCGTGATCTGCTGTGATGATGACCGTTGCGCCCAAACCATCGAGATTCGACAGTTGTTCGTCAACTACCGCATAGAACCGGTTCGCCTCAGTTGATTCAGGGGGAAACGAATGCTGTATGTAATCGCTGGTCGAAAGATACATGATGTCTGGCGCTGTTGAACGAATCAGTTCCACGCCAGACTTGAGCACATGTTCGCTCAGCTGGGAGCTATAAATCGGGTGCCCCTGCTCCTCTACTGAAAAACAAGAACCGTTAAGTCCTGCCCCGAGCAGCAGCCTCAGCTTAGCTTTCGCCGTGACGACTGCGACCTTCGCCCCAGCACGCGCGAACGCTGCCAGAATCGTTTGTGTCCGCAGAAACGATGGATCATTCATCATCACAGCGCGATTCGTTTTGCAGTCGAAGAAGAAATTACCGGTAATTCCGTGGCCGGACGGCGGGACACCGGTGACAATTGACACATTGTTTGGATTGGTGAAACTGGGCATTGCTGATTCGGCGGTGCGGACAAAGCCGCGCTTCATCAAGGAGCCGAGAAACGGCGCTGCACCGGAGGCAACCGCATGGAAGAGGTAATCGAAAGAAGAACCATCGAGGCAAACGACTACGACTGGATCTCTAGGCCAACAGTATTGGCGGCCATTAACTTCGAGCGTCAACCGGCGCTGTCTAGAATGTCCCAAGGCACACCTCCGAAGCTTGTGCGTAATCACACCGCAAGCTTTGACCTCAGGCTTTTTGTGCCGTTAGTTGTATCGCGCTCGAAGAATTGCAGGCCGCGATTGGTGCCGCTTGGTCACTGGCTCCCACCAGCATCGCGCTGGCGGACGGAACCCTAGGCACAATCACAGGGAGTTTACACGCTACCAGGCCCGAGGGCAAGTAAAACACACGAGATTTTCAAAAAAATTCATCCGCAAAAATTAATGGTTGAATGCCTACCCTAATTTAGGGCAGGCCATCTACCACGCGAACAAATGAAGAAACGAGAAGAGGCTTGAGCTCATGCAAGGCACTCTCGACATGCTCATCCTGCGGACGCTCCGGCTCGGCCCCGTCCAAGTCTGAGATTTGCTTCAAGAAGACTTTGAGAATGAAGCAGTCTTCACCTGTGATGCGATGGCATTCGGTAACTTCCGGAATGGCGTGGGCTCATTGCGCGATTTCGGCGAGATGCCCAGGAAGGGGCCGAACGCGAAAGAATGCGAGGACGTTGTAGCCCGATTCCTTCGGATTCAACTCCAGTCGATAGCCGGCCAGAATTCCCGTTTCTCCTAATCAAGAATCCCTTCCTTGACCGCAGGAACCGACATTCCGATACGACGCGCCAGCTCGGAGATCGAGGCGCGAGGATTTTCTTCCAGAAGGCGCAGCAGCATAACCTTTTTGGCATTTCCCAGAACTGCCTTATGATTCATGGTTTGGCACGTCCGAATCCTATACTTTGAGCGGCATTTTAACATTTTACCTCAACTATGGTATTACGCCGAACTTGGAAAAATGCCAGAGTAAGGAAGCAGCGCTGAATTTGATTGAGTTGAGTGAACGAGCGCCGATGTCGAAGCAGCGCCAAGGTACTCCGGAATGATTGCGCAGACTCCATGGCTAGAGCGTGATTTTGCTTTCGGCCAGCCAATTGGCGTTTTTCATCCGTTATTGGAGCGTCTGCGAGGGACCCCCGCGCGAGCAAGGGAACTAGTTGCCGGCCTTTCGGAAGACTTGCTAGCGGCACGAGTGAACGAAAAATGGTCAGCGAAGGAACATCTCGGTCATCTCAGCGACCTGCAGCAGCTCGATGACCTGCGGCTGACGGAGTTCTTGAGCCACGCCCGCGTTCTGTCGGCCGCAGACATTGAGAATCGAGCAACCGAGAGTGCGAACCACCGCCGTATTCCAGTCGAGGACCTCATTCGGCGACTGGCGGCCGGCCGTGAGGAGCTCGTGGGTCGCCTTGACGCATTGACGCAAGAGGAAGTCGCCTTCACTGCTGTTCATCCTCGGCTGAAGCAGAGCATGCGCATCTTAGACTGGATATATTTTTTAGCCGAGCATGACGACCATCACCTTTCCCTGGCGCGTGGGGTAATTTCGGTGCTAAGGAAGAAGAGGAACTTGTGAACGGTCAAGCTTCGCACGAGCCAGCTCGTTTGAGCCAAGTGGAGAAGATCTGCGAGTGCGATGAAGATTCTTCGCCAATGGCACTGCGCATATAATGCGTAGGAGGAGTACGCGCCGCATGAGAAAACTCATTGCAGACCTATTCATTTCGCTCGACGGCTTCGCCTCTGGCGCGAATGAGGCTGCTTACTTCGGCTATTTCGGGCACGATCTTGAGAATTGGGTGCGCGAGCATCTGGATGAGAGCCAAGTCATATTGATGGGACGAGTCACGTATGAGGCGTTGGCCCAGTTTGCGGCGTCGGCAACCGACGAGGTCAGCGCCCGAATGCGCACTCTCCCCAAACTCGTGTATTCAAACACGCTTCACGAGCCGCTCGCTTGGGAAAACACACGTTTGATAAAGGGCGACGTTGGTGATGCGATCACGGCACTGAAACAGCGGAAAGGAGACCCCCTTCGATGCATTGGCAGCATACGTCTGGTCAAGAGTTTGGTGAAACTAGGACTCATTGACCGACTCCGTCTCATGGTTTTTCCACTGATACTAGGCGGGACCGGGAAGGAACCGATCTATGCCGATTATCCACGACTGCCCCTCGAATTAGTCAGTACGAAAGTGCTCGACTCGCGACTGATCATGCTCGAATATCATCCTGTAACAAGAGCGAGCTAAGCGGATGTCCACTCTCCATTCTGCCCAACTATCAAATATCAAATGATAACGCTCAATAACTGCAACCCCGCCCGGTTTCTTGTTGGCTGACGGGCCATCCGAAGAGCGTCGTGATAAACCGGCATGTTGTAGGGGATGAACGAGCCCTACAGGAAAGGAAAGCTGAGGACGGGCACAACGGGCCGCATTTGATGATGTTCGTGCCCGAGCGTAGCGGGGCGGCCTGGGGAGCGGGCCTGCCGGGTTCTCCTGTCCTTGCGTCGACCGACAACCGGGAGAACCTGACTACGTTCGTGGTTGTCGTGCAACGGTGGTCCGACGGAATGGAAGGTCGCTAAAATATGCTGGCGCGTGAGGAGACGTCGTGACGACGCAAAAATTAAGGGTACACTGCTTCGGCGTTTCAATGGATGGCTACAGCGCGGGTCCGAACCAGAGCCTCGAGCATCCCCTCGGCGTCGACGGAACGGGGCTAATGGAATGGCTCTTCCCGACGCGCACGTTCCAGCGAATGCACCACCAGGAGTCCCGCGAGACAGCGGGACTGGTGAATGTGCCGGATCATGTGTTCGGCGAGGAAAATGGCGCAGCGGGCATTGACGATGACTTTGCCGCTCGCGGGATTAAAAATATCGGTGCGTGGATCATAGGACGGAACATGTTCGGTCCCGTTCGCGGTACTTGGACCGATGACGTCTGGAGGGGTTGGTGGGGTGACAATCCACCCTTTCATTGCGACGTGTTTGTGCTCACACATCATGCCCGAACACCACTCACGATGGAAGGCGGCACCACATTTCAATTCGTCACCGATGGAATCGAAGCCGCGTGGCAACGCGCGAAGGCTGCAGCCAGAGGCAAGGACGTACGGCTCGGCGGCGGAGCCGCGACGGTTCGAGCCTGCCTGCTGGCTGGTCTGGTTGACGAATTGCACCTTGCGCAGTCGCCAATCCTGCTTGGGTCCGGAGAATCTTTGTTCCCCGGCCTTAATCTGCCATCGCTCGGCTACCGTTGTGTCGAGCGTGTTCCTTCAACTAAGACCACTCACATTGTGTTGGCACGGCCCTAATCTGCACTACGAAGTGGGGCGCCCTAGAGGCCCCAGACAGTTCTCCGAAAATCTGCTCTGCATTCTACAAAGCTCGCTGCAAAAGAGAAGTAACTTCAGGTCACCTTCAGGTTACAAACACCGAAACGGGAGGCGAGAATCCCCCAATGACGATCGATGACTTTGAACGGTACAGCAAGGTGCTCCATCGCTTGACCGCCGATTTTGTCCGCGCGGTTCCGGACGACAAGTGGGACTTCACGCCCGACCCGCCTGGGCGATCCGGTCGCGTACGGGCACCACATCGGATTGGCGACGGCTTCGCGCCGTTTTGCAAGCAACTGCGGCACGTCGTCTGTGTGCGCGGTGTCTACAATGCTGCTCTGACGACTAAAAGTGTGGATTGGACGCGAAAGCACGAGCGCTATTCCGGCCCGCTGACTCGGGAGGCACTCCTCCCCGCGCTGGACGACAAGCAGCGAGACCTGCTCACATTACTGAAAACCGTCGATATCGAGACGCCGATCGATTGGGAGGGAACCCCGTTCACTTTTGCTCTGTTCACGTGGGAGTTCGTGCAACACGAGGCGCTCCATCACGGTCAGTGGAGCATCTACGCCTCGCTCGCCGGGTTTGACACGCCGTCCAGTTGGCGCGAGTCGTGGGGCTTGTGAAGATCGACACGATAGATCCCGCGGATTTATACTGTCGACCGATCACGGAATCCGGCGTCGTACACGTCGGCCTTCGACAAATGGCTTTCACTACGGGCTGCTAGGCAGCCCTGAATCTCTGCGCTATAGTTCCTTCGTTCTTAAATTCATTTGAAGTCTGTGGAAGCGGAATCCGCTACGAACCCAAGGCTCCGACTCACACGGTGGGTTAGTAGAAAGAAGAATATGAAAAATTATCGGCGGATTTTTTTGGCGCTTTGATGCCCTGCGTCAGTCAAACACCTCAGACTGAGGAGTTCATGGTTCCTGGCATCGATCCCGAGATAAAGCTTTATGTTCGCAACAAATACCCGGCCTCTATCCCGCAGTTCCCCAATGATCGCATCGTTCTGTTCGTGCATGGCTCAACATATCCGGCGGAAAGTGTCTTCGACCTTGCGCTCAATGGGATGTCTTGGATGGACTATATCGCAGGCCATGGTTACGACGTTTACTTCGTGGACTTGCGCGGATACGGTCGTTCGACACGCCCGTCTGCAATGGACCAACCTGCCGATAAGAATCCGCCGCTCGTCAGAACCGAGTCGGCGGTGGAGGACGTAAGCACAGTCGTGAATTTCATTTGCAAACGTCGTGGCATTGCCAAAATCAATTTGCCCGGCTGGTCCTGGGGTGCCACGATCATGGCGACTTACACGACACAGAGCAGCACAGTCAGCAAACTCGTGCTATATGCACCGGCATGGACTCGCAATACGCCGACGCTAATTGATCGCGGCGGCCCGCTAGGCGCATACCGCGTAGTGCAGGAGAACGCGGCGAAGACGCGCTGGCTTACCGGCGTACCTGAGGATAAAACAGCCGACCTGATTCCGACAGAATGCTTCGAGGCCTCGGTCGCTTCCGCTTTTGCCTCCGACCCCTGGGGCGCGAAGCAGAGTCCGAGAAAGTTGCGTGCCCCAAACGGTACACTTCAGGACGCCCGAGATTATTGGAGCGCCGGCAAATCCTATTACGAACCAGAAAAGATTCGGGTTCCAGCTCTCATCGTGGTCGGTGAATGGGATCACGACAATCCACCTTTTATGGCGCAGGCCCTTTTTTTGAAGCTTATCAATACGCCGTACAAACAGATGGTTCAAATTGGCGAGGCCACTCACATGATGATGCTGGAAAAGAATCGTATGCAAGTCTTTCGAGCTGTCCAGGCGTTTCTCGATGACCCGGCACCGCGACTCTAGATACGACCCTTGATTCCGAGCGAGCGACGGGCTCCACGGAAGTTGACGAAGAAACCCTCAAACTTCCGGATTGCCGACCACATGCCAACTGACCCAGTCGTTCTGGCGTTTTGAGCGTACTCGAGATTTTTCACCCCTTTTCATTTCGCTCGACGGCTTCGTCTCTGGCACGGACGGAGCGCCCAAGATGTACGTGCAACACCTATTATAAACATCGGATGAGCTGTAATACCTACAGTAACCAACCCCGAGGCGAATAGCGATGCAACAGCACCAGTCAAGTCGGAGATTACTCCCGTGTAGGCCCATTCTTTCAATCGGGGGGACTTCGGAATAACCAAGGCAGCAGCGCCAAGCAATTTCCAAATCCCCAGGAAGACGAGGAAATAAGAGGGGTAACCCAAATGTTCGATGAGCACGCGGACCTGTGGCAGTCGCAAGATTTCCCACACGCCTCCCGAAATAAGCTCAAATACAACGAGAGCCGTGGTCACTCAATAAACAATCATCCGGCGGCGCGAAGTCGGGGCGGAACTGACGTTCGTCATTGCGTACCCGAATCATCCTATCAACGCAAGGGCGGAGGGGCGAGCCGGAGTGCCGGAAGAAGCTCAAGCCGCCGTCCCGAGCTGCGGCAACTGTTGCTAATGCTTCGCATGCACGACATGAACCCCGGCCTGTCCCGCCGCGAGCCCTTGAACGTCACGGCCGAACCTGGACACGATCTGCTGAAAACTGATGTCTTCCATGTCGTCGAAACCGTGCGAGCGGAGCATCGCGGCGACGCCAGCCGGCTCGAAGCGGCCGACCCACCGCTCGTTGATCTTCTCAAGCTGCGCCATCCGAGCGGCCGCATAGGCCTTCACGTCTTCATTCCAGGTTTCGGGTGGCTCCGCGTAGTCGAACACCACTTCCGAGTTCGGGATCGACGCTATGTAGCCCAACGTATCGTCGATCGCATCCCTCGTCAGATAGGGCACGACGCCGAGCCAAGTGAAAAACGCGGCGGAAGTGCGCTGAAAGCCGGCGCTGCTGAGCTTCTGCTGCAAATCATCCCGCTCGAAATCGACGGGCACGAACGTGAGCCATGACGGATGCGCGAGTTCAGCCCCCACGAGGCGCTGGCGCTTCCATGCCTGGGTGGCGGGATGATCCACTTCAAAGATGCTTATGCGAGCGGCATGGGGATTGCGGAGCGCGAAAGTGTCCAGCCCAGCGCCGAGGATCACCACCTGCCGAACCTCTCGCTCGACGGCTTTTGATAGGGCCTCTTCCGCGATGCGGCTCCGTGCGGCGGTGAACAGGCGTCCCATGCTCGCCAATGGGTGATTATTGAGGGCTTGCAAGACGTTGTCTTCGTGTTCGCCTAGAATTCTAACGGCGTACGGATCATCGAGAATTGCGCCATGGTCGAGCAGTTGATGAGCCGCTCGCTGGCGGGCGACCATCAGGGCTGTGCGGCTGGGCTCGTCGGACTTCATGTCGGGTCTCCGTTTCCCCTCGCTGCTCGATGGCGCTGACGGTACGTGGGCTGGCGACCGGCTCATCGCGGGTGGCACGCTGTAGTCAAAAACGATAATATGCCTGCCATGTCTTCAGTGGTTTACCACATTTGAGTCCAACGAATAGTCGACTGGCTCTTTTCGCACAAACGAGGAATAGGCAGGCGGCAAAAGCGCTCGTTGAATTCAGCTGAAAAGGTAAGTCCGGTTGTGCGCTAGGTTATAAAAAGCCGTCAGCCAGAGTACGACGCCCGTGCCAATTCCCGCGGATATATCCATCGCCGTCGCGCGTTGAATTATCGCGGATAGCACGCAGCACGTCACAACGGCAGCTCCCGTCACGAGATTGGCGTATCTTGATTCCCTCGGAAAGCAATTATACCATTTGTACAAGACGACCAGAATCGCCCTGTCTTTCCAAGAGACCCGTGGCCCGCGACTGAGAACATCCTCACGGCGATATGAACAGCCAGAAGTAGAAGTCCAGGATGGTCAGCGAGCTACACAGAGCAAAACGCTGGTAGATTAAATCGGTTCTGAGGCAGAGGGTAGCCCAAGTAGCCCAACTGAGGGACTGAAAATCAGTCTTGTTTCCCGGTAAGCGACACACGATAATGCAATTAGAATTTCAACCACTTCGGCTGTTAACCGAAGGGTTGCTAGTTCGAATCTAGCCCGGGGAGCCATTCTTCTGTATTTAGGATTTTCGAAAATCCGGCTTGCGCTCGAAAAGTCAACGAATTGGGAACCAATTCCTACAGGCTGTCTGATTCCTGGAACTAACCCGAAAGGCGAGGGATGAGATTCTCGTTATTCTTAGCAGGCTGGGCGCTTCTGTCGGGCCCGGCCGCATGGGCGCAGGCTGAACAGCAGGAAGCCAAGCACCACGGCATGATGCACGCCATGGATATGCAGCATCGTGTCTCCACGACGGCCAAGCTGGCCGTGAAGGATGATCCTGCGGCGCAGGAGATGACCCTTCGTCTTGGCCCCGTGGATCTCCCGGCTCACGCGGACCATATGACCGTCGCCCAGCCTCGCGATATGTTTCTCATTCTCCCCTTCGATGGCTGGCTGATTGCGTACCACCCGCGATTGACCGACGCGCAAGGAAATCCGTTGCCGAATAAGCTGCTCCATCACAGCGCATTCTGGAACACGGCTCGACCCGATTTTCTGTGCTCGAACAAAGAAGAACATATCTTCGGCGCGGGCGGCGAGATGAACGACTGGCCTGCGCTTCCCGGTTATGGCTATCGAGTGAAGAAGGGCGACCGGATTCGCGTCAGCACGATGTTCGCGAACCCGACGGCAACCAATTACCCGACGGCCTTCCTCGAAGTCCGCGTCGAATATCGAATTGCGAACGCGGGTTCGTCGCAGCTTAAGGATGTCTATCCCGCCTGGTTCGATGTGATGCAATGCAATGATTCGGGCTATACGCTTACGCCGGGGCTGAGTATGAAAACAGGCCGTTTTCGCATGCGCTACGCCGGCAAGCTTCTGGGAGTCGGCGGACATCTGCACGACTATGGCGAATGGCTGACGCTAAAAGACGCCACCTCGAATGAGATAATTGCGACGCTCGGGGCGGATTCCGACGTCGCCGGCCACGTTCTTTCGATGCCGATCGAGTCTTTTGCTTCCCGCGGAGGCTTTCCCTTGAAATCGGGTGATGCAATTGATGTGACGGATGCCTACCACAATTCGTCGGGCAAGGAAATTCCCGAGGGGGCCATGGGCATCGTCGTCGGATATTTTCTTCCCGATGATCCATCGGCGCTGGCCGCCCTCCGCAAGAGCCCCGCGAATCCGCAATCCAACTCCAGCACATCCGAGTGACGAGGAGCCTTTCACGCTGAGTTATTCTCTGATACGATGAAAGCCTACTTTCAGATACTAGAATTGGAGCAACTATGGCTCTTGTATGCGAAATTTGTGGCAAAAAACCAACGTACGGCAACGTGATTAGCCACGCCAATAACGCGCGGCGTCGGCGTTGGAACCCCAATCTGCGGCGGGTCAAGGCTATCATCAACGGAACGCGGAAGCATGTTCGCGTCTGCACCGCCTGCATCCGTGCGGGCCGCGTCCGCAAGGCCGCTTGAATCCTCTTCCCAGTCCGGATTCGAAGGAGCATCCCCCTTGCCAAAGAAACTAGCACTTCTCGCGGCGTTTGCCGCCTGCGTTTGGGTAGCGTCGTGCCGGAATCAAGGGGCCCCTAACGAAAACGTCTGGGCGGCGGTGAATGGCACGCAGATTCAGCGTGCCGAAGTAGAGAAGTTCTACCGCAGCCGCGAGCAATCGCAGGGCGCTATGCCCTCCCACGACGAAGCTCTTTCTCTGGAGCTGAACATCCTCGACCAGCTAATCAACAACGAGATTCTTTACCAGCGCGCCCAGGCATTGAACCTGGTGGCGACGGACGCCGAAGTGGAAGACAAATTCACCGAGTCGAAGAGCCCGTTCACGGAAGACGAGTTTCAGAAGAAGCTCCAAGAGAACGGCCTCTCTGTGGACGATCTGAAGAATGAAATCCGGCGCGAACTTTCGATCGACAAACTGCTCAACCGCGAAGTCGTCGCCAAGATTTCCATCACGGACGCAGATGTCGCGGAATACTACGGCAAGAACCAGTCGCAATTCAGCGCTTCCGAGCCGCAGTATCACGTGGCACAGATCGTCGTTACGCCACATGCAGATCCAGGAATCCATAACCGCAAGAACGACGACGCTACGACCCCGGAACAAGCAAAGAAAAAAGTCGATATGCTGGAAACGCAGTTGGCCTCGGGCGCGGATTTCACGCAATTGGCCATGGATTACTCGGAAGATGCCAACGGCTCGAACGGGGGCGACCTAGGATTCATTCCGCAATCGTCCCTGAACCAAACGGATGCAGAACTGAAAAAAGCAGTGCTCTCGCTTCAGCCCGGCGGAATTAGCAAACCAATTATGCTCAAGGATGGCTACCACATCATCAAATTGCTGGCGCGCGAACCCGCGGGACAGCAGCAGCTCTCGGACCCGCAAGTGCAGCAGAATATCCGGGGGACGCTGAAAAACCGCAAGGAGCAATTACTCCGTTCCGCTTACCTGATGGCGGCGCGCGATCAGGCTCACGTGACAAACTATCTGGCGAGAGAAATCCTGGAGTCGTCAGGCAAACTTCCGGAGATGCCCGGAGCCGTTAAACAGTAATCTGACTTGTTAATATTTCGTGATTGATCGCAGCTCATACGACCACAGCTAAATTCTCTCCCGAGTTCACCGCCTGGCCTTCCCGTACGAGCAGTCGATCGATTTTTCCTGATTTCGGCGACTTGATTTCATTCTGCATCTTCATTGCTTCTACGACCAGCAGGCCCTGGCCTGCCTCGACAACTTCGCCAGTCTTTACGAGCACGCGCACGATCTTTCCCGGCATTGGCGCGACGATCTCCTGTCGGCCTTCGGCTTGGGCGCCCTTGGCGCTGCTTCGACGAAAACGTCTCGGATCAATAATTTCCGTGAAGTATTCATGGCCGTCGGTATACACGCGCAGCCCGTCGTCTTTTGGCTCAACTCTGACTTCAAATGCCGCGCTGCCGAGCAAAATGGAATAAATTTGAGGCGCCACTTCAATTGCGTCCACGGAAATGCTTTTGCCATTCAGCAGAAAGTGGAGGCGTCCGTCGTGTTTCGCGATCTCGACTTGGCGTCCGCGTTCGCCGATTTTTATACCGACTTTCATTTGCGCTCTGGCATGCCTTCGAGTTGTTCGCGCCGGCCCTCCTGCTTCCAACGCGAAGGAGCCTCGCCTGTTGAAGCGTGCCTTGCGAATTCTTGCGCACCGTTCCGATTCAGATACCAGAGCGCCGCGGCGAGCGCCGCTGCATCTTCGGCTCGCGCCTCTCGACCGGCAACGTTTGCCTTTGCACTGGCGGCGGGAATCACGGGCTGGCTCAACAATTCATCGAGCCACTTTGTGTGAATTTCGCCTCGCAAGAATTCCGGCTCGTTCAGGATTCGACGAAACAATCCTACATTTGTCTTTATTCCGGCGGCGTAATACTCCTGAAGCGCCCGGCGCAGTCGCGCAATCGCTTCCTCGCGGTCATTTCCCCAGGCAATCAGCTTTCCAAGCAAGGGATCGTATTCGTTCGGGACTGTCCATCCGGCATATACGCCGTCATCGAATCGAATGCCCGGCCCCGTGGGCACGCGCCTGTCAAGAATTTTACCTGGCGAAGGAAAGAAATGATTGTCGGGATCTTCGGCGTAGATGCGGCATTCGATGGCGTGTCCACGCAGATCAACGTCATTCTGAGAAAAAGGCAGGGGTTCACCGGCGGCGATGCGAATCTGCAGCTTGACAAGGTCGAGCGACGTCACCATTTCCGTGACGGGATGTTCAACCTGCAGGCGCGTGTTCATTTCGAGGAAATAAAAATTCTGGTCGGCGTCCACGAGAAATTCAAGCGTGCCAGCGTTCGTGTAACCGCCAGCGCGCGACAACCTGACGGCAGCTTCGCCCATCGCGCGGCGGAGTTCGGGCGTCATAATCGGCGAGGGCGCCTCTTCAATCACTTTCTGGTAGCGCCTCTGAATGGAGCATTCCCGCTCGCCGAGATAAACAATGTGCCCGTGATCGTCTGCGAGAATCTGAATTTCGATGTGGCGTGGATGCGCCAGGAATTTTTCAAGATACAGGCGACCGTCGCCAAATGAATTCATCGCTTCGGACGAAGCATCGCGCCAGGCGGAAGCGAGTGCCTGCTCGCGTTCGATCAGCCGCATTCCTTTTCCACCCCCGCCGGCCACGGCTTTGAGCACGACGGGGAGGCCAATCTTGCGCACGGTTTCCTGCGCGTCTTCGAGCCGCGCGATGGGATCCAGAGTGCCCGGCACGGTGGGAACTCCGGCGTTTTGGGCGAGCTGCCGCGCGGCGGTCTTGGAGCCCAGCCGCTGGATTGCTTCGGGACGCGGCCCGATGAATGTCACGCCGGCTTCCGCGCACGCGCGCGCCAGATTCGGATTCTCCGACAAGAATCCGTATCCAGGATGCAAGGCGTCGCAGCCCGCATATCGCGCCACGCCCATGATTTTTTCGATGACGAGGTAGCTTTCCTTCAGCGGCGCGGGGCCGATGGGATACGCCTCATCGGCAAGCCGCACATGAAGCGATGCTCGATCCGCATCGCTAAACACGACCACAGCGGGGATTTGCATCTCGCGGCATGCGCGGAGGATTCGCACCGCAATCTCGCCGCGATTCGCAACCAGGATTTTCTTGAACATGGATTCTTAGAGCGGAATGTTGCCGTGCTTCCTGCGCGGATTCGTGTCGCGCTTGTTTTCGAGCGAGCAAAGCGCGGTGATGAGTTTCGCGCGCGTCTCCGAGGGCAGGATTACCGCGTCAATATAACCCCGCTCCGCAGCAACGTAAGGATTCGCAAATCGTTCGCGGAATTCGCCAATCTTTTCCTGACGCAGCGACGCGCGATCCGAATCTGCGGCGCGTTCGAAATCACGCTTGTAGACGATATTCACCGCGCCTTCGGGGCCCATTACGGCAATTTCCGCAGTCGGCCACGCGAAATTCATGTCGGTGCGGATATGTTTCGAAGCCATGACGCAATAAGCGCCGCCGTAAGCTTTCCTGGTAATCACCGTGATTTTCGGCACGGTCGCTTCGGCAAACGCAAACAGTAATTTCGCGCCGTGCCGGATGATTCCGCCATACTCCTGCTGCGTGCCCGGAAGAAATCCCGGAACGTCCTCAAACGTAATCAGCGGGATATTGAACGCGTCGCAGAACCGCACGAACCGCGCCCCTTTCACGGAGGCATTGATGTCGAGCACGCCGGCGAGAAACGTCGGCTGATTGGAGACGATTCCGACCGGGCGGCCGTCGAGCCGCGCGAAGCCGACAACAATATTTTTCGCAAAGTGCTCATGCACTTCGAAAAAGTATCGGTCGTCCACGATTGCATGGATCGCGTCCTTGATGTCATACGGAACTAGCGGGTCTTCTGGCACGATGGAGTTGAGAGACCCCTCTGCGCGGTCAGCGGGATCGCTAGATTGTCGTCGAGGCGGATCGTCCCGATTGTTCGACGGGAGAAAGCTCATTAACTCGCGAATCATCGCCAGGCATTCCGCATCGTCGCGCGCGATGAAGTGAGCGACCCCGCTTTTGGCATTGTGTGTCATCGCCCCGCCGAGTTCGTGCTTTGTCACTTCTTCATGTGTAACCGTCTTAATCACATCAGGTCCTGTAACAAACATGTAAGAGGTTTTTTCGGTCATGAAAACGAAATCCGTGATGGCCGGAGAATACACGGCGCCGCCGGCGCACGGTCCCATGATGGCGCTGATTTGTGGAACCACACCGCTCGCCAGTGTATTCAGGAGGAAAATATCGGCGTATCCCGCGAGCGACATCACGCCTTCCTGAATTCTCGCGCCGCCCGAATCGTTCAGGCCAATCACAGGCGCGCCGTTGCTCATTGCCAGCTTCATAATTTTAGTGATTTTTCCCGCATTGGATTCGGAAAGCGAGCCACCAAACACCGCAAAATCCTGTGCGAAGACGTAGACCAGGCGGCCATCGATCCGGCCGAACCCGGAAACAAATCCATCCCCCGAAGGCTGCTGCTCCTCCATGCCGAAATCGGTGCAGCGGTGCTTGACGAATTTATCGAGCTCTTCGAACGTGCCTTCGTCGAGGAGCAGATCAATGCGCTCGCGCGCGTCGAGCTTGCCTTCCTTGTGCTGACGCTCGCGACGCTCCGCTCCGCCTCCAGCTTCGGCTTCCGCGCTTCTCTTCGTGAGTTCTTGAATTGGGTCGTGATGAAGCCTTTTCGCGGTCATGGCTAATTGTTCGAGGCTAGCGTGACACAGCTGTGCGAGGCGGGCAAGCAATCATCGCGGATTTACCCCCGGGAGAGCTCAGATACAAAGCGGATACAGCGGAAACAATCAGAGCGCGCAACTTCTCAGTGCAAGCCGGACCAATCGTCTGCAATCAGAATGGAATTGCTCGGATTCGACGGATCGTATTTCACACCGGCAGGCTGGCCTGCCACAACCTTGTCCAGGCACGCGCGCTCTTCGAGTCCCGTGATATCTTGCGCGGCTTCGTAGGAAACGCCGGAGATTGAATAAGTGTACAGGAGCAGTTTGTGATTGGGAGACTTCGTGTTGCCGCTTTCGTCCACGGGCCGCTCCACAATTTCCAGCACCTGGCCGTCGACAATCCGGCCGATACGATTCAAGTACGCACGGCGCTCGCGTTCAACCTCAGTCGCATCCTTCGTTCGGCCCATGCGCCAGGCAATGGCTCCGGCCGCAATCACAATTACGATGATTGCGACATAGGCCAGTTGATGCCAATTGGTAGCGATGTGTGCCAATGCTCACCCTTATCAGGAATTTCAAGCCTCTAACCCGCGGCGACAACTGGATTGCGGAGCGTCCCGACGCCGCCAACGACAACTTCCACCACATCGCCCGCGCTCAGTGGCCCCACGCCAGAGGGGGTCCCGGTTGAAATTACGTCTCCGGGAACCAGCGTCATCACCTGCGAAATCCATCGAATTATAACATCCACGGGAAAAATCATTTCCGCCGCGCGCGCGGACTGTTTCCTTTTTCCATTCACGAATGTCTCAATCGTCGCCGCGCCAAGGTCGAGTGCCGTCTCGATCACAGGACCGAACGGGCAGAACGTGTCAAACCCTTTCGCGCGCGTGAATTGGACGTCCTTCTTCTGCAAATCCCGCGCAGTCACGTCATTCAAGCACGTGTAGCCTAAGACGTACGACAGGGCATTATCCGATGGCTTCAATTGCGAGCACAGCTTTCCCATCACAATCGCCAGCTCGCCCTCGTGATCCACGCGTTCGGAAAGCGGCGTCATTACAATCGGCTCCTCCGGCGCAAGGATCGCCGATGGAGGCTTGAGGAAGATAAGCGGATCTTTCGGCGGATCATTTCCCATCTCGGCTGCGTGCTCTGCATAGTTGCGGCCCACGCATACAATCTTGCTCGGCTCGGACGGCGGTAGAAGTTTTATCGTGTTCAACGCCCACGATTCACCCGTTCGTTCCGCCGGATGGAATGCATCGCGAATTTCGATTACCGTTCCGCCTTCAATCAATCCGTATCGCGGAGCTGGGCGTAACTGAAATTCGTCGGTGAGCTTTTGCGGGCCGGAACCAAAAGTCATTGGCTGGAAGCGACAAATCTTCATCGCGGCTGTCGCGCGCCCTCAGCACCTTGCTGGGCTGCTTTCTTGGGCTGATGGTCCCAAGTAAACGCGAGCATCGCGACCCAGGAGATTACCGCGATTACGCCATACGTCACCATGCCGAGAAGAAAAGCTTCGAGCGGGTTTCGCCCGAGGCTGGTAAAAAGATTCGCGTAGATCGTGCCAGCGATGCCGTACGCAATCGAGAAAATCGTCCAGCCTATCAGCGCCGAACTAATCAACCGCCGTGGCTGCAACAAAAATCGGAGTATCGGGATCAGCATCACGACACCAAACGCCAGCCGGCAGATGTTGTTTCTAATCCACGCAACGTGCTCAAGCTGGGGAATATGATTGGCCACGAAAAGCGACGCGAGCATCACGATGACAAGCGACGCGCCGGTGATCATTCCCGTGCGCAGCACTGGCCTCGAAGCAAGAGCGCGGACGAGCGCTTCTCGCTGCCCTTGGCGAATCATTTGTTCTCCTGTTCGTTGGCCCCGGGGAGAGTGACGGCGACCGCTGCGCTGGGTGCGCTTTCGTTCCCGGAGCGGTCCACCGCTGTGACCCGGTAGAAGTATTGGTGCCCGGCCACTACCGAGATATCACGAAACGCAGGCGTGAGCAATGGGCTGCTGTTAACACGATTTCCATGTACGCCCTCTTCCTCACTTCGGTAGACGTTGTACCCCGTCACATCCGTTTCCGGGCTGATTTCCCAGGACAAATCCACGCGCGGTCCCTCGTTTCCGCCTGCAGGAATCACGGCCGCAATCAATCCTACAGGTGCGGCGGGCGGGAACGTGTCCCGTGGCGTCACAATCAATGGCGCGGGAGCTTCGGATTCGACTTCGCCGGCATCGTAATGCGCAACGCTTCGCACCGTGTATTCGTAAGTCGTCCCGAATGTGAAATTTGCATCGCTAAATGATGGCGACAACGTTTCGCCGAGAAGCACGAACGCAGGAGCGTTCGAACTGGGCTGAGCATTTGCAGCCGCAGCAGGGGCTGTCCCTGAAAATGCATCCTGAGCACGATAGACGCGGTATCGAATGGCTGGTGCTCCGAGCTTGCCCGCGACCGGCGATGGCGGTGTCGTCCAGGATAGCTCGATCGCGGATTCCGTTACCTGCGCCTTCAAATCCTCAATCGGCGGCGGGGCAGGAAGAATGAGTGCCTCCGCCAAATTCGAATCCGCTGAGTCGCGCGACGAGATCCGCGTCCGTACCATGTACACGGCGTTCTCTCCGGCATACGTGGAGATATCCGCGGGTGCGAGCGGAGTGAGAATCCTCAATCGGTTTCCGTCTCGGTATTGCGCTTCCGTCTGCGCTGTGACAGTGAAGATCAATTGCCCGGGTGCAGGAGGTTGCGCTGGACTGCTAGCGCCCACGAGAGCGGCTGGCAAGAATTCCCTGTAGATTTTGATCTCTGGGGTTTGCGACAGCGGATTCTCCTGAGTCGTGTCCTTCGGGAGGGTGAACGTCAGGATGACCGCATTGCCGGCTTGCTTGGCCGCAACGTCGTTGATTCGCTGTGCCACAAGCGGCTGGCGCGCAATCGGCTCCCCAGGCGCCGCGCAACCGGCGAGCAGTCCAATCAGAATTGAGCCAAGGGAAACGAATTGCGCAACTGTCGCCATGCGGGAACTGCGGGCATTTCCGGCACGGATATTTCCCAAGCCTGATTGTTCCATTGTCGAGCTTCGCGCTCTTTAGAGGATATAGCGGCTCAAATCCTGGTCCTTCACCACGTCGGCGAGCTGCTTCTGTACGTACGTCGCGTCGATCTTCAGGCTGCGCTTTTTCATGTCCGGGGCCTCGAAGGAGATTTCTTCGAGCACTTTTTCCAAGATCGTATGCAGCCGGCGTGCGCCAATGTTCTCCGTTTGCTCGTTCACGAGCGCGGCAAAGCGCGCAATCGCGGCGACGGCATCGTCGGTGAAATTCATTTTCAGACCTTCGGTATCGAGCAGGGCCACGTATTGCTTGATTAGCGCGTACTTCGGCTCCGTCAAGATTCGCACAAAATCCGATTCGCTCAGCGATTTCAGCTCCACGCGAATCGGGAAGCGCCCTTGCAGCTCGGGAATCAGGTCAGAAGGCTTCGTCGTATGAAACGCGCCAGCGGCGATGAACAGGATATGGTCCGTGCGAATCATCCCGTAGCGCGTATTGACCGTCGTCCCTTCGACGATTGGCAGAATGTCTCGCTGCACCCCTTCGCGCGATACGTCCGGGCCGTGGCCCGATTCGCGGCCGGCAATTTTGTCCATCTCGTCGATGAAGAGAATTCCCATCTGCTCGACGCGATCCACGGCAATCCGCGTCACTTGTTCCATGTCGAGCAGCTTGTTCTCCTCTTCCTGAATCAGGTAATCGTAAGCCTCCGCCACGGTCATCTTCCGCTTCTTTTTCTGCTGCCCGAAGATGCCCGAAAGCATGTCCTTGACGTTGATGTCCATTTCCTCGACGCCCTGGCTCGACACAATTTCGAACGCAGGCATCATTCGCTCCCGGACTTCCACTTCGACCATCCGCTGGTCGAGCTTCCCTTCGCGCAGCTGTGTCCGCAGCTTTTCGCGTGTCCGCTGCGCCACTTCACGCCTCTGCGCTTCGCTGGTTGGTCCGGTAGTCTCAATTGTCGGCGCAGGCGAAGTCGGAAGCAGCAGGTCGAGCAAGCGTTCCTCCGCGGCCTGTTCAGCGCGCTCAGCAACTTCGTCCAATTTTTCTTCGCGCACCATGTCAATGGCGGTCTCGACCAAATCCCGCACCATGGATTCGACGTCGCGGCCCACGTAACCGACTTCCGTGTACTTCGACGCTTCCACCTTTACGAACGGGCAGCCCGCCAGTCGCGCCAGCCGCCGCGCAATTTCCGTCTTGCCCACTCCAGTCGGGCCGATCATCAGAATATTTTTCGGCAGTATGTCTTCGGCCATCTCCGGCTGCAGCTTTTGCCGACGAACGCGGTTCCGCAACGCGACCGCCACGGCGCGTTTCGCCGGCGTCTGCCCGATGATGTATTTGTCGAGCTCCGCGACGATCTCCCGCGGCGTCAGCTCGTCAAACGAGGGCAGCGGCTCAGGTTCAGGTTGCGCCGCCGCTTGACCTCCGTTGAGTAAGATCGCCATTGTCCCGTCTTCCTCGCCCGACTATCTCACAACTCCTCAATCGTAAAGTGCTCATTTGTATAGATGCAGATGTCGCTCGCGATGCGCATGGCTTCCTGTGCAATTTCCTTCGCGCCCATTTTCGTGTTCTTGGCCAGCGCCCGGGCAGCCGCGAGCGCGTAGGGCCCGCCAGAACCGATCGCGCAGATGCCGTCATCCGGCTCAATCACGTCGCCGTTACCCGAAAGCAGAAACGTGCCCTTGGCGTCCGCGACAATGAGTAGCGCTTCCAAGTGCCTCAGGGAACGATCCGTACGCCATTCCTTCGCCAATTCCACCGCCGCGCGCGGCAGGTTGCCGTGAAACTCCTGCAACTTGTTCTCGAATCGCGTGAACAAGGAAAGCGCGTCGGCCGTGCTGCCGGCAAATCCGGCCAGAATCTTGTCGCTGAAAAGCCGCCGGACCTTCTTCGCGTTGTGCTTTACGACGCCCTCGCCCATCGTCACCTGGCCGTCCGCGGCGACCACGACGTGGCTGTCCTTGCGCACACACAGGACCGTTGTGCCGTGCATCTGGGGCTTCTGCTGGGTAATCGGCATCCGGCAATTATACCCCGCAGCCTCCCGCGCAACCAAAAAGGCGTACTTCTGGTAACGGCTGCTTTCGGATTCAGATTCCAGATGGTTTCTATGATACGCAGTAGCAATCGCTGGGTAATCGCAATCAGCTTTTCAACCCGGCATCGAGCGCATCGTAAAACAAATCCAGTTCCGTCGGCTGCGTGAAGATATGCGTCGAAACGCGGAAGTGGTCGATACCTCCCGCGATGCGCATATTCCGAGCGACGCAGCCATCCACGACTTTCTTGAATCCGCCGGTCGTCGCTCCCGCGGGAAGTGGCGGATTGGCCTCGAAAGTGACCATCCCGCCAAAAAACTCATCTTTGCTTGCGTTCACGATTTTCGCCTGCGGATATTTCGCGATGCGGTCGCGAACCTGCGTCGCCAGCTCATGCTCGCGCGCATAAATTCGCGCCGGCCCGACAGTGTTGAAGAAATCAATCGCCGCCTTCAGCCCCACCATCACCGACAAATTCGAAGTCCCAATCCACGAGAATCGGTACGCCTTCAAGTCGTAATTGTTCCAGTTCGCCGTCGCCGTGTGTACCCACAAATCTTTCAGATGTTCGTCGCGAATGTAAAGGAATCCCGTACCTTTCGGCGCCATCAGCCATTTGTGCGGACTCGAACCATAAAAATCGCAGCCCATGTCATGCAGGTCGAGCGGAATCTGCCCGATCGCGTGCGCGCCGTCTACCGCCGACAGCACGCCTCGCCGCCGCGCCATCGCGCAAATCTCCTTCGCTGGCAACACGACGCCGGTCGCTGTCGTGATGTGGCTGAAGAAAATCATGCGCGTCTTCGGGGTCAGCGCCCGCTCGAAGAGGTCCACAATCTCTTCTGCCGACGAAGGCGGTTTCGGCAGCGTCACTTTGACGATCTTAATGCCGTATCGCGCTGCCTTCTCATCCCAAGGGCAAAATCCGCCGGGATGCTCCTGATCGGTCATCAACACTTCTTCGCCGGGTTTCATATCAAAACCGCTCGCGACCACGTTGTTCGCCTCTGTCGCGTTGCGCACAATCGCAAGTTCGTCGCGGTTCACGTGGATAAACGCCGAGAGCGTGTCGCGCAGCGCGTGGATGCGCTCATTTTCCTCGTAGCCGAACCACGGGTACGGCGCCTCGCGAAACTCCTCCCCCGAGAGGATGTGGTCAATCATTGCGCGAAGCACGGGCAGCGGTGTACATCCCACCGAACCACAATTTAAGTTCACGTGGTCCGATGCCAGAAGCCATTGACGCCGCATCTCGGCCCAGTAACGCGCCGGATCTGTCGTGTACAAGTCCGTCGGCGGCAGCGGCGGATTTTGCGAATCGACTTGCGCGAGGAATCGCTCCGCTCGAGCCACCGGCACCCCTACCAGCGTCGCAGCAACTGCAGCCCGTTGCATGAATTCACGGCGTCGAAGCATGGACACACCTCCGAAATTCAGATTTGTCGCGGAGTCTAACAGAAATGGAAGCCGGGGAGTGTCCGAAAAGCGGTCTAGAGCAAACAGAAGAGTCTAGGGCTGGTCCTTATCGCCCTTCTTGCTCTTTTTGCCCTTCTTGCCAACCTGCGACCATCGTTGTTCGAGCGATTCTTTCGTGAACATTGCATCGGCAAGGCCCGTATTGAACTTGCAGCTCTCGTAAAAGACCTGGAAGACTTTGAGCCCGTTGCGTATCTGCGTCACCTGAAACGGAATCTGGACTCCATCGACGGCGTGAAAATTCGAGAAGTAATCCACCTCTTCCGATCGCATGTGGGTCTTCGGGTCGCGCATCGCCACTTCTTCGCGGATCGGCAAATGCGTTAGCTTGCCGATGGCGACGCGGATTTCGCGCCCCTCCGAATCGTTCAGTTCCACCCACTCCGCCTCCTGCAAGTCCACTGTGTCAGGTCCGTCGTAACGGAAAATCATGCCCGGTTCATTGAGGCGATTCCGAAGAATGTGGTCCAGGTCGAGTTCGAGCTCTCGCTGGTTGTCGGCGATGGCATCCGGCGGCGCATCCGTGATGCCGCCGCGATCGAGTATCCAGCCCTGATTGCCATTGAAAATTTGTATAATGTTGCGCTTCTTGGAGAACTCCGTGCGATCTTTATCCGGCCATTTCGAAAAATCGTAGAAGACGTCGTAGTCGCTCAGCGCTCCGGAGTGGCCAAACTGCGCCGCGCGTCCCACACAGCTCTCATCTTTCACGCCCAGATACGCATTGCCGCCTAGCGCCTGGATCGTTCCCTGAATCAAGTCTTTCGCCTTTGCCGCGCTTTGGTCCGGCATCAGTACTTGCGCGTCTTGCGCGCGCGCCAGCGCGCCCGCTGCAAGGAGAATCGCGGCAAGAATCCCCAATGGGAATGTTCTTTGAAAAACTAACCGCACAACACCGCTCCTCCGTTCACGTTGAGCACTTCTCCGTTTATAAACGTCGCCAGGTCCGACGCCAGGAACAAAATCGGCCCCGCAATTTCTTCTGCCGTGGCAACTCGCCCGAGCGGGATCGCTTTCGTTACGAATTGAAGCCCTGCTTTCGTCTTCAGCACTGGCTTGGACATATCCGTGTTCACCCATCCCGGCGCCACGCAATTCACGATGATGTTGTGCCGCCCGAGTTCTGTCGAAAGCCCCTTCACGAAGCTGATAATCGCGCCCTTTGTCGCCCCATAGTGCGAATGGAATGCCTCTCCGCGCTGGCCGGCCGTCGAACTGATTGCGATGATCCGTCCGCCTTTCTGAGCGATCATCTTTGGCACCGCGTAATGAATCACGCCGTAAACACTCTTCAAATTCACGCGCACCATCTCATCCCATGCGCGCTCGGACATTTTTTCAATCGGAGCTTCCTCCACATTCCAGATGCCCGCGTTCGCCACCAGGATGTCCAATCGGCCGAGTCGCGTGCAGGCGAACTCGACGAGCTTTTTCGCATCCCGCATTCTGCCGAGGTCGGCTTTCAGCGACTCGATTCGGGTCCCATGTTTTCGCGCTTCCAGTTCCACTTGTCGCGCCGCCTCAGGACTCCGGTTGTAGTTGAAGACGACGTCGGCTCCGGCCTGCGCAAAATGCTTCACTGACGCCGCGCCGATGCCGCGCGATCCGCCAGTGATTAGCGCTGCTTTTCCCGCCAGCGAAATCATGCTTTCCCTCGGATGAAGCTTAGAATTTCAACGGACGTTGATGCGTGAAGACTAGAATGACGCTGAATCCGTGAATTCCGTTTCTCGCATTGACAAATGTTAGGCGCGAATCGTTGCGCTCCTCGCCGCGGAAACGAGCTCCCTAAGCAATCCCCTCGCGAGCGCGTCGCCCGCCATCCGTTCCGGATGCCACTGCACGCCTGTCACCCAATTCCCGTCGCCCGCCCACTCCACCGCTTCGACAACGCCGTCCGGCGCTCGCCCCACGATGCGCAGATTTTGCCCAGGCTCTCGAATCGCCTGATGATGCGAGCTGTTGACCTTGGCTTCCAACGCTCCGGCAATCTTGGCGATCCTGGAATCGCGCTCGAATTTTGCGGAGTGGATCGGCTCCGCTTTCCCCTCGCTGGCCCCTTGCCACTCATGTTGAATTTTCGTCTTCATTTCGCTCGGAATATCTTGGATGAGCGAGCCCCCCAAAAAGACGTTCAAGATCTGGATCCCATAACAAATCGCTAGCACTGGCTTCGCTTCGGTAAACGCGTTCTCGAGCAAAGCGTAATCCGTGCGTTCGCGGTGACCATCCTCTTTCGCAGTCTTTGCGTGGCGGCTGGCGTGGTAGAGCGACGGATTAACGTCCGCCGGGCTCCCCGGCAGCACGATAGCGTCAATCGTATCGAGGAGCTTCCTGCGCTCGTTCTCTGACAAACCCAGCGATATCTCGACCGGCTCCCCGCCCGCGGCTTCGATCGAGCGCAGATAGTTTTCGTACTTGCCCCGCCCGCCATTAAGTTCTTCATTTCGAGTACGATACGGGACACCGACACGTGGTCGCTGTTTTTCCTCTCGCATGATTACATCAATCCTATCATCGCCTCATGCCTGCGGCAACCTGCGGAGGATGCCAGGAAACGAAGGCGCAGAAATGACGGTGAGGGGGAATTGGGGTATGCTGCGGCGACGCCCACGCTTCGCGCGTCGCGCGAAGGATGGGGCACGCCGAAAAAGCTGGGCGACGCGAGGAGGACCCATGAAGGAACAGAATTTCGAGAATCACGTGAGGGTCGTGCCGCCGTTTCACATGTTTGTGCTGCCCGCGCTGGCGCTGAATTTCGTCTACTCGATCTACAAGCTTGTCCACACCTGGTTTACGTTTGACGCGCTGGTGGGGATGATCGTGGCGCTGGCGCTCGTGCTGCTGGCGCTTTTTGCGAGGCGGTTTGCGCTGACGGTGCAGGACCGCGTGATACGGCTGGAGATGCGCCTGCGCATGGAGAAGCTGCTGCCGGCGGACTTGAAGGCGCGGATCGAGGAGTTCAGCGTGGGCCAGCTGGTCGCGCTGCGGTTTGCGAGCGACGCGGAGCTGCCCGAGCTGGCGAGGCGCGTGCTGGGGGAAAAGCTGGAGAACCGCAAGGCGATCAAGCGGATGGTGAAGACATGGAAGCCGGATTATTTGCGCGCGTAAGGGCAGCTATACCTTGAATATGCGGCGAGGCGGAGGGATGCGAAGACGAAGGGTGAATGGGCTGCGATTTGCGGCGACGATCGCGGCGGCTGTGGCGATGTCATTTGCGATGGCGGCGACGGGGCAGCAGACGCGGGACGCGAGGCAGAGGAAAAGCGAGTCGCGGCGGATTCGGCGCGCGCCGGAGCCGAAGGCGTCCGAGGCGCTGCTGGCGGAGCTGGTACGACGGCGGATCAAGTACGTGTTCGTCATCTATCAGGAGAACCGGTCGTTCGACTCGTACTTCGGCACGTTTCCCGGCGCGGAGGGAATATTCAGCCACAGCCGCGAGGCGACGCCCGGGTTCACGCAGACGCTCGAGGGGACGGACGGCAAGGCGTTTACGATTACGCCATTTCGCATCGGGCCGGCAGTCTTCGCGGCGGACACGGCGGACGTGAACCACTCGCATCCGGGAATCCTGGCGAAGATGGATTTGCCAAATTGCCGCGCGTCGTTCGATCCCGTGAAAGTTCCGGCAGCGAAGGATTGCGTGGCGAAGATGGATAAGTTTGCGCAGGCGGAAGAGGACATCGCGGAAAGGCGCGTGACACACTTATTCAGCGACATCCCGTCGCTGAAAGCCGTGCAGCTGGGCGAGTTGACGATGGCGTACGAAGACTGCGACACGGTTCCGGTGCTGTGGGCGTACGCGAAGAAGTTCGTGCTGTTCGACCATATTTTTCAACTGATGTCGGGGCCGTCGACGCCGGGGAACCTGGCGATTCTGGGCGCGCAGTCGGGCGTGACGCAATGGGTGCGACATCCGGACGAGGCGTATCGAGACAACGGCGGGGGAGCGAAGGGCGTGCCAGTGATGAACGACAACGAGCCGTTCTGGGGATCGGTGCTGGACCCGACGGCGTCGGATAAAAAAATGGCGGTGAATCCGGCGGACGGCGTAAGCGCGGACCGGACGGCGCTGAATCTGACGTACGCGACGCTGCCGCTGACGCTGAAGGGGGAGGGGCTGCAAGATGCGACTAAAAGCGATGCGGACGCGAAGGACGACTTGGATGACGTGGAGGACGACATTGGATTTATTTCGGGGCTGAAGAAGGCCGAGGTGCCGTTTGGATGGTTCCAGGAGGGATACGACAAGGAGCCGGCGGAGGCGGGACATTGTCCGGCGGACGCGAGCGGGCTGCACGCTTCGTACATCACGCATCACAATGGGCCGCAATACTTCGGATACATTTCGAATAATCCGGAGATGCAGAAGCAGCTCCACGGCTTGCAGGATTTCTTCGACGCGATTCGGCAAAAGTCGCTGTCGGCGTCGGGCGTTTATTTTCTGAAGGGCGGGCTGCAGAACTTGAATGGATTGAAGCCGTCGGACCCGGAAGAAGAAGTACAAAAATGCTTCCGCGGAGACGACGACCATCCGGGATATTCCGACGCGCAAATCAGCGAGGACATGGTGGCGGAAGCGGTGAATCGAATCGCCGAGAGTCCGTACTGGAATGAAAGCGCCGTGATTATTACGTGGGATGATTCGGAAGGAGATTACGACCACGTGCCACCGCCGATTCGCGTCTGGGGGCCGGACGGTTCGCCGATTAGCGACGGGCCGCGCGTGCCGCTGATCTTGATTTCGCCGTACGCACGCGCGGGATATGTGTCGCACGCGGAGGGAAACCACGCTTCGGTGGCGAAATTGATCGACGCGGTTTTTGGCTTGCCACCGCTCGCGACGCTGCCGGATGAATCCAGCGCGCGCAAAGAGGGAATGGAGAAATTCGGCCAGGCGGATTTGGGGCCGGAGGACGCGGTGACGCCCGACGTGACAGATTTGCTCGATGCGTTCAGCGTGGCGAGGTTGACGGGACGCGCGAAAGCGCTCGATGGGGCTTACGCGAGAATCGATGAGAAGTTTATCAGCAGCATTCCGCCCAAGAGTCCGTTCGGATGTTCGGAACTTGGAATCGTGCCGACGGACCGCAAGCCGGGGAATCAGACGACGCGGCCACCAGACTTCAATCCGCGACCGGGGATAAGCCCGAATCCGAAGAAATGATTCACAATCGGCTGCGGCGAAAGAATTCGCAGCGCGGAAACCACAGAAGCAGATTGCGCGTCTGCTAGGCTGGCGACGCGCGGCGGGTATATACTCGCGCGTTCCGTCGACCGCGTCTTTCCGAGGAGAAATTCAAAAGTGAAATTCATACGGCGTTCCTACGTCTTAGCTCTTGCCATCCTTTCGTCAGTAAGCGTTTCCTTTGCGGCGCCGCAAACGAGCGCGCCACAGAACTTCGAGCACGTGTTCGACGCGATGCACTGGAGGCTGATCGGGCCGTTCCGCGGCGGACGCGCGCTGGCGGTGACGGGAGTACCGGGCCAGCCGACCACATTTTATTTTGGAGCCGTCGGAGGAGGCGTGTGGAAGACGACGAACACGGGGCGCACATGGAGCCCGATTTTTGACGCGGAGCCGATTGCGTCGATTGGGGCGATCGCCGTGGCGCCGTCGGACCCCAACGTGATTTACGCGGGGACGGGCGAAGCGGACATGCGCTCGGATATTTCGTATGGCGACGGGATGTACAAATCCACGGACGCGGGAAAGACATGGAAGCACATCGGGCTGACGAACTCGCGGCAGATTGGCGCGATCCTCGTGGACCCGCACGACGCGAATCTGGTATACGTCGCGGCGCTGGGACACGCGTACGGACCGAGCGATGAGCGCGGCGTGTTCCGTTCGACAGACGGCGGGGCAACGTGGAAGAGGATTCTGTTCAAGGATGAGAATACGGGCGCAATCGCGCTGGCGTTTGACCCGCACAACTCCAAGACGATTTATGCGGCCCTGTGGCAGACGCGGCGGCCGCCCTGGAACGTTTATCCGCCATCGAATGGCCCGGGAAGCGGGCTCTATAAGACAACGGACGGCGGCGAGAGCTGGACGCGGCTGGAGAACGGTCTGCCGACAGAGGGGCTGGGACGCATCGGCGTGGCCGTGGCGCCGACGGATTCGAATCGCGCCTATGCCGTGGTGGACGCGAAAAACGGAGGGCTTTACCGTTCAGACGACGCGGGCGCGACGTGGAAGCTCGCGGACAACGAAGCGCGAATTTGGGGGCGCGGATGGTATTTCTGCGGGGTGACAATCGATCCGAGCAACCCGGACATTCTGTACGTAATGAATACTTCAACGTACCGCTCGACGGATGGCGGGAAGAGTTTCACGGCGATCAAGGGAGCGCCCGGCGGAGACGATTATCACATCCTGTGGATCGAGCCGCATGACCCGGCGCGGATGATTCTGGGAAGCGATCAGGGCGTGGTGATCAGCGTGGACGGCGCGAAGACGTGGAGCACATGGTACAACCAGCCGACGGCGCAGTTTTATCACGTGGCGACAGACAATCAATTTCCCTACTGGGTGTTCGGCGCGCAGCAAGACAGCGGCGCGGCGGCGACTCAGAGCCGAAGCCGCCATCGCGGAATCGGCGAGCGCGATTGGCTGCCGATCGAGGCCGGAGGCGAGAACGGCTACATCGCGCCGGACCCGCTGCACCCGGGAATCGTGTTCGGCGGGACGGTGACGCGGTACGACCTTTACAGCGGAGTGAACCAAGACGTCGCGCCGCCGCTGGCGCATCCGGGCGATTACCGGCACACGTGGACGCAGCCGCTGGTATTTTCGCCAGCCGATCCTCATGCGCTGTATTTTGGGACGCAGGTGCTGTTCCGCACAATGGACGACGGGCAGAGCTGGGAAATCATCAGCCCGGATTTGACGCGGGAAGCGCCCGGAGTTCCTTCGAACCTGGATCCGACGACTGCGAATGACATGGACGGGAACGGCGCGCACGGATTGATTTACACGATTTCACCTTCGCCGTTGAACAAGGACTTGATCTGGACGGGCACGGACGACGGCTACATCCAGGTGACGCGCGACGGCGGGAAAACCTGGACGAACGTGACGCCGCCGGCGGTGACAGCGTGGAGCAAGGTGACATTCGTGGAGGCTTCGCATTTCGATGAGAGCACTGCTTACGCGGCGGTGGACCGCCACCGTCTGGATGACATCAAGCCGTACATTTATTCCACGCACGACGGCGGAAAGACGTGGAGCCTGATCAGCGGCGGGATTCCGGACGGGAGTTACGTGAACGTGGTGCGCGAAGATCCGGTGGACGCGAATCTGCTCTTCGCGGGAACGGAAAAGGGAGTGTACGTCAGTTTCATGGGCGGGAGCGCGTGGCGGCCGCTACAACTGAACATGCCGAAGACGCCGATTCGAGACATCGCCATTCACGACGCGGATATGGTGGTGGCGACGCACGGGAGGTCGTTCTGGATTTTGGACGACATCACGCCGTTGCGGCAGTTCAACGCAGAGGTTGGCAAAGCGGATGCGTATCTGTTCAAGCCGGAGACGGCGTATCGCGTACGGCCCGGCTCGGATGAAGGGACGCCGCTGCCAGCGGAGGAGCCGGCGGGAGAAAATCCGCAGAATGGCGCCATCATTGACTACTACTTGAAGGATGCTCCGGCCGGGCCCGTGACGCTGGAGATTTTCGACAGCGGGGGCAAGCTCGTGCGGCGGTATTCCAGCGGAGAGAAGATTCCGCCGATCAATGAAAAGACGCTGGACATTCCGATGGCGTGGGTGCATCCGCCAGAGCCGCCGTCGGCGGAGCCGGGCATTCAACGGTTCGTCTGGGACCTGCACTATCTGGGCGCGGGCGGAGGCAGGCGCGGAGGAATGGCCGCGATGATGGCGATGTTCGGATTTGGCGGCGGGCCGTGGGCGATGCCGGGAGAATACACCGTGAAGCTCACAGTGAACGGGCAGAGCTACACGCAGCCGCTCGAGGTGAAGATGGACCCACGGGTGAAAACTTCGCAAGAGGATTTGCGGAAGCAATTTGATCTGGCGCAGCAGGTGCTCGTGCTGACAGGAGAGACGAACGGGGCGTCGCGGCAGGCCTCGCAGTTGCTGGACAAGCTGAAGGCGCTGGCACCGAAAGTGACGGAGCGCAAGCACCGGAAGCTGGCGGAGCAAGTGGACAAGATGGAAAAGGACACGGAGGCAGTGCTAGGGGCAGAGGCGCGGGGCGAACTCGCCGCCGGGGCGCCACAGCCAACCGACCGGACGACGCTGCGTTACGTTTCCGGCGCGCTGGGGGAACTGGAGCGGGCGGTGGAGAGCGCGGACGTGGCGCCGACGGCGGATGCGCAGACGGCGTTCGACCAGGACGGCCAAATTATGCACAACGCGCTGCCGAAATGGGACGTCCTATTGAATACGGATCTGCCGGCGCTGAACAAAGAGCTGGAGCACGAGCACATGAATTCAGAGGTGATCGAACTGAATCAAGGGCGGCCGGGAGGAGCGGAGTAATCGGAGGCGCGGCGGGAAATTTCAACCGAGCGTTGACCCTGCAAAGGGCGAGAACTAGAATGACCAGGAAGGACGAGTTATGGCCAGGGTAAGCGAGCTGAACGTCAACGGGACGCGGCACGCCGTGGACGTGGATGCGGAAGCGACGCTGTTGAGCGTGCTGCGCGACCAGCTGGACTTGACGGGCACGAAGTTCGGCTGCGGCGAAGGACAGTGCGCGGCGTGCACGGTGTTAATAGATGGCAATCCCCGCCATTCCTGCCAAATAAAGGTTGGAAGCGTAGGCCAGCGGCAAATCACCACAATCGAAGGGCTCGAAATCAACCGCGAGTTGCATCCCGTGCAGCAGGCGTTCATTGACGCGGACGCGATGCAATGCGCGTACTGCACGTCGGGGATGGTGATGGGCGGAGTCGCGTTGCTGAAGGCCAACCCCGATCCCACCCGCGAGCAAATCATCGAGTACATGAACGGACACCTGTGCCGCTGCGGCGTGTACCAGCGGATCGTCGAGGCGATTGCGATGGCGGCGAAGCGGATGAAGGCAGGTGCGGCATGAGAGCGAAACCGACGGTGCCCAACGCCATCGAGCCAGAGCGTTACGAGTTGAGCGCGCCTCCGATTCACTTTTTCGAGATGGGCCGCCGCGGATTCATGAAGGCGCTGGGCGGCGGAATCGCCGTGCTGCTGGTGGCGAAGGATGTTTTCGCGATGCAGGAGTCCGGCCGCCGCGGCGGGATGCGCGAAGACATGCCGCGCGAAATCAGCGCGTGGCTGCACATTGCCGAGGACGGCGGTGTGACGGTGTTCACGGGCAAGGCGGAGGTGGGGCAGAACATCCGCACGTCGCTCTCGCAAACCGTGGCGGATGAGCTGCACACGCCGCTTGCTACGATTTCGACGGTGATGGGCGATACGAAATTGACGCCGTTCGACATGGGAACGTTCGGCAGCCGGACGACGCCGCAGATGGGAACGCAGTTGCGGCGCGTGGCGTGGGCGGCGCGAGACGTGCTGACGCAGCTTGCGGCAAAGCAATGGAACGTGGACGCTGGGCAGCTCGTCGCGGAGAACGGAATAATCAGGGAACGGGGCGGCTCGCGGACGATTTTATACGGCGAGCTGGCGCAGGGGCGGGCGCTCGCGGCGATGATTCCGGAAGCGGACCCCGTGACAGCGGCGACGGACTGGAAAATCGCTGGGCAGGCCGTCAGCAAGATCGGCGCGAGGGATTTCGTCACGGGGCGGCACAAGTACACGCCGGATTTGAAACTGCAGGAGATGGTCTACGGGAAAATACTGCGGCCGGCGGCTTACGGAGCGACTCTGGCATCGCTGGACGCGAGCGCGGCGAAAGCGATTCCCGGAGTGACAGTGGTGCAGGACGGCGATTTCGTCGGCGTGACGGCGCCGGATGAATTGACCGCGGAGCGAGCGCTTGCGGCGCTGAAGTCGGAATGGAAATCGCAGCCGCAAGTCTCGAATGCGGAGCTGTTTGATTACCTGAAAAAGAACGTCGAGGAGAACCCGGGCGAGGAAAATCGTTTCCGGCACGCGCCCGGTTCGATGAGCGACGGGCTGGCCGCGGCGGAGCACAGACTCGGGGCGACGTACGAGGTCGCGTACATCCAACATTCGCCGCTCGAGCCGCGCGCGGGGCTGGCACAGTGGACAGACGGCAAACTGGAGGCCTGGACAGGGTCGCAGCGGCCGTTTGGCGTACACGAGGAGCTGACGCAGGCATTCCAATTGAAGAATGAGCAGGTGCGCGTGATCGTGCCGGATACCGGCGCAGCTTATGGGGGCAAGCACACGGGCGAAGCGGCGGTGGAGGCGGCGCGGCTGGCGAAGGCCGTGGGGAAGCCGGTGCATCTGCTCTGGACGCGCGAGGAAGAATTTACCTGGGCTTATTTCCGGCCAGCGGGCGTGATTGAGGTGAAAAGCGGCGTGAGTGCGGATGGAATGCTGACGGCATGGGAATTTCACAATTACAATTCCGGCGCGGCGGGGATCGGGACGCCGTATGAAGTGGCGAATCAAGTGGTCGAATTCCATCCCGTGAAGGAACCGCCGCTGCGGCAGGGTTCTTACCGCGCGCTGGCGGCGACGGCGAATCATTTCGCGCGCGAGTCGCACATGGACGAACTGGCGCACGCGGCGGGAATGGACGCGCTGGAATTCCGGATGAAGAACCTGAAGGACGAGCGGCTGCGCGCGGTGTTTGAAGCGGCGGCAAAGCAATTTGGCTGGGACGCGAAGCGGGAAAATCCTCCCGGACACGGATGCGGTCTCGCGGGCGGCATCGAAAAGGGCGGACACATTGCGACTTGCGCGGAGGTGGAAGTGAACCCGGCGACGCGCGAGGTGCGCATCGTGCGAGTGGTGGCGGCGTTCGATTGCGGCGCGATCGTGAATCCCAACGGACTGAAGAATCAGATCGAAGGCGGGCAAGTGATGGGGATCGGCGGCGCGCTGCGCGAGCAAATCGAGTTCGCGAATGGGCGCGTCCTCAACGCGCGATTTTCCGCCTATCCCGTGCCGCGATTCAAGGACCTGCCGGAGATTGAAGTGGTGCTCGTGGACCGCAAGGATCAGCCATCGTTCGGCGCGGGCGAAACGCCGATCGTGGGGCTGGCGCCGGCAGTGGCGAACGCAATCTTCGACGCGATTGGAATGCGCATTCGCACGTTGCCAATGCTGCGCGACGGGAAATTACCGGCCGGCTCCTGAACCTCGTTTCTAGTTAGCTTTTTGTCTCCGTTCGATCTGGAAACTGCAGCGAGCGACAATTTCACCGTGCTATCAAAATCTTTAACAAGAGTTTCAGTATTAAAATATTCTGTCGTTTCCTTTAATAAGAAAACTCCCATTCAGGTACGCCAGCCGCTTACGCTGGGGGAAGCGCTCGATGGCATAGCGGAGAGTCGTGCGTGCCATGGACCTGTGATGCGCTTGGAGAAAGCATTCGAGGGCGCGGAGGTCGCGCTTGCCGACTTCGCGAAGCATCCAGCCGACGGCTTTGTGCAGTAGATCCTCTTCATCCTTCAGAAGAATGCGCGCGATCCGCAAAGCGTCGCGAGTTTTACCGTGGCGGATGAACCACCAAGTTGTAACCATGGCGATGCGACGGTCCCAGAGACGCGGGGAGCGGGCGAGGTCATAAAGCAGTTTTTTTCGGCGATTCAAAAGATAGGGGCCGGCGATGTAGGGTGCGCTGTCGTCCACGCCATCCCAACTGCGAATGAAATTCCGGTTGCGGATGTAAAAGCCGAAGATCTGCTGCCTGCCCGCATCATTCGCTTTGCGAAATTTCAGGACGAGGATCGCGTGCGCAAGAGAACGCTCCTCGTGCACCCGCGATTTCATCAGCTGGCGAACGTCGCGAAGAGGCAGAGATTGAAATTCGCGGGCGATGCGATGTATCAGCGGCGCGGAAACCCCAAGGAAAACGTCCGCGGTCTCCTTGAAAAAGCCGCGATAGACGCCGGCCTTCTGGGCGTTGGCGTGAGCGCGCAGAGATGTTCGAGCGTGCGAGAGCATCATATGCGTATGCACGGCCGAATTCTCACGTTGCGCCAGCCGCTATTTTGAGCCCGATTTCGCCTGAAGCTCCTTCCACTGCGCGAGGAGATTGTCGAGCCGCGAGCGAAGTCCGGACTCAGGCTGCGCCATCCGCCCGCGCCACGCTTCTTGCTGCGCGACGGTGGGTGCGGCGTCAGCACTGTCCACGAGGCCGTAGAGCTGGGCGATTTCGCCATTGAGGCGCGCGAAGCTGTCCGCGCCGCCCGCCGCAGCGAACGGGCCGCGTCCGCCGCCTCCCCCGGCAAGAGCAGCGGCCTGCTTATCGAACTGCTGCAGTTTCCCCGCGTCGGCCGGCGTGGCGCTGGCGATGCGGTCTTTCAATCCATCGCGCAATTTCTTGATTTGATCGAGCGCGTCGTAGCTCTCGTTCATCCCGGCCGCGAGTTCCTGCTCGAGCGAAAACATTTCCGAAAGCTCACCGACGGTTGCGTGTACGCGCGGGTCCATCTGCAACGTGAATTTCTGCGAATACGCGCGGCCGCCGACAGTGAGCCTCGCCGTGTAGTCACCAGGAAGCGCGCGCGGACCAAGAGGCAGGCGCGGCGTGTCGCGGACAATCGCGGAGATGGGGTATTCGTGCGCGAGAGATTCCGGCGCGGAATAGTGCAAGTCCCAAACGAAGCGGTGCATGCCAGCGGCGGCGGAGAGAATTTTCGGGAAGCGCACCCAATAGATCGGAACGGTTAGCGTTTTCAGGAGCTCGTCCTCGGTGACGTCAGGCCTATCGGCGCTTGAATAGCTGCGGACGAGCTTGCCCGCATGGTCGTAGACGTCGAGCGTGATGGGATCAGAAGAAGCGGACGCCAGATAATAGTCAATGATGGCGCCATCGGGAGGATTCTGACCAGCGGGCTCTTCCGGCGGCAGAGGCGTATCGGAGTACGTGTCGCGGCGCATGCGGTACGCCGTTTCAGGCTCGAAGAGATACGCATCGGATTTCGCGACGGCGTCGGCGATCTGGCGAAGCGGAGTGATATCGTCGAGAATCCAGAACGAGCGGCCATGCGTGCCGACGATGAGATCGTTGTCGTGAATCCAGAGGTCGCGCATCGAAGTATGCGGCAGATTTAGCTGCAGCGACTGCCAGTGGTCGCCGGCGTCGAAGGAAACCCACACGCCATTTTCCGTTCCGGCGAAAAGCAAATTCTTGCGGACGGGATCTTCGCGGACCGTGTCGGCAGGAGCGTTGTCGGGCAGGCCGTTGGTGATGAGCTGCCAGTGCGTGCCGCCGTCGTCGGTGCGGTAGATGTACGGCTTCAGGTCGTCAATGCGGAACCGGCTGACGGAAGCGAAGGCCGTGTTGCTGTCGAAGTGCGAGGCGACGATTTGCGTCACTTTGCTCCACGGAGTGAGAGCGGGAGGGGTAACGTTGCGCCAGTTCCTGCCGCCGTCGCGTGTGGCCCAGATGTAGCCGTCGTCGGTGCCAGCCCAGATTAGATTCACGTCGCGCGGCGACGGGCCAATCGAATAGATCACGCCGCGCTGCAGCGCGGCCTGCGGATCCTCCTTGCCGAAGCTGCCGAGGCTTGCCGGCACTCCATCGCGCTCCCGGGCGAGATCGTGGCTGATGGTCTGCCAGGACTCGCCGCCGTTGGTCGTCTTGAAGAGAACGTTCGCGCCGTAATAGAGGACGTGCGGGTCCACGGGCGAAAAAATCAAAGGCTGTGTGCGGTCGACGCGATACTCGGGCGAACGCATGGGAATCGGCGAAACTTTCTGGACCTGGCCGGTGACCCAGTCGAATTTCGTGACGTCATTCGTGCCCGCGCCAAAAACGATATCGGGATTGAGCGGGTCGGGCGCGATGTAAGCGTATTCCTCCGCGCCAACGGGATGGTATTCGCGGAAGGTGATGGCACCATCATTGCCGCGGCTTTCGATGCCGATCGAGCCGCTCTCCTGCTGGCCGCCATAGACCCAGTAGGGAAAGCGATTGTCGGTGATGACGTGATAGAACTGCGCGGTCGGCTGGTTGTACCAGGAGCTCCACGTCTTGCCGCCGTTGACCGTGAGCGTCGCGCCCTGATCGACGCCGAGAAAAATAATCTGCGGATTATCGGGATTGATCCATACGGTGTGGTAGTCGTCGCCGCCGGGCGCGCCTTTCCAGGGAATGAAATTCGCGCCGCCGTCGGTGGACTTGTAGGTGGAAGTGTTCGCCGAATAGACGACATCAGGATTTTTCGGGTCCACGGTGATGCCGGCGAAATCGTCGCCGCGTTCGTATACGCGCGGCTGCGAATTCACGCGCGTGAACGTAGCGCCCGCGTCGTCGGAGCGATAAACGCCGCCGAATCGAGGCGAGGCTTGCACAAGGGCGTAAATGCGGCGGGGCTTCGAGGTCGCAATGCCGATGCCGATCCGTCCCAGGCCCTGCGCGTGAGCAAATTGCGGAAGACCGGAGCCGATGGCGTGCCAGGTGTCGCCACCATCGGTGGATTTGAAGAGGCCGCTGCCTTCGCCCAGATAGGCATTGCCGTATTCCCACGGACCCTGGCGTGCGGACCAGAGAACGGCGTAGATAGTTTTTGGATCTGAGGGATCGAAGTCGACTTGAACAGCGCCGGTGTTTTCATCCTTATACAGAACCTTTTGCCATGTGGCGCCGCCGTCCGTAGAGCGGAAGACACCGCGCATTTCGTTTGGCCCGTAGGGATGGCCGAGGACGGCGACGAAGAGGCGATTCGAGTCATGCGGGTCGACGATAATAGAGGGAATCTGTTGCGCGTCGTCGAGGCCGAGGTGCGTCCACGTGGCTCCAGCGTCGGAGGACTTGTAAATTCCGTTGCCGACGGAGAGATCCGGGCGCTGGAGGCCTTCACCGCTGCCGACGTAAATAATGTTGGGATCGGATGGCGCGACGGCGATCGCACCGACGGAGTTTGTCGGCGGAGCGTCGAAGATCGGATTCCACGTGCGGCCGAAGTCCGTGGACTTCCAGACGCCGCCGTTCACCGCGCCGAAGTAATAGACATTGGGCTGACCGGGAACGCCCGTGACGGCGACGGCGCGTCCGCCGCGACCCGGCCCAATCATGCGCCAGCGCATTTCCTGATAGAGAGTTTCGGGGAATTGTTGAGCGCGAGCGGCGGCTCCGAGCAGCACCAGCGATGCGATCGAAGTTGCTGCAAATGAAACGACAGCGAGAAAACGAAATCGGTTCACGTTGCACCTCGGAAGATTGCGAAAGTCTGAGAGAAAACAGCAGAGCATAAATCAAAGTGGCGCCGCTGGCGAAACAATAATTTGCGCGACTGCGTACATTGTGTTGCAAGGGGCGCGTAACGCTCGCGCGCCGCGGCCGTTCATCTGGTGCGGAAACGTGGCAGAATGGCGCTCCAACGGGCGCGAGCGGAGGAGCAATGAGCCAGACGGCGAAGGGTCCGGCGATACGGAACGTCTCGGACACGGCGCTTTGGGTGGCGTATTACCGCGCGATGGAAACAGAGCGGGCCGACGCGCTCTTTTGCGATCCATACGCGAGGAAGCTGGCGGGCGAGCGCGGCGAGCAGATTGTCCGCAAGCTGCGCGGCGGGATGAGGCAGTCGTGGTCGATGATCGTGCGCACGGCAGTCATGGACGAAGTGCTGCTGAAAATCATCGCGCAGCACAGAATCGACATGGTGATCAACCTGGCGGCGGGACTCGATGCGCGGCCGCTCCGGCTGGAGTTGCCTCCGTCGATGCGGTGGGTGGAGGTCGATCTGCCCGGAATGATCGAGTACAAAACGGAGATGCTGAAGGGTGAAGCGGCGAAGTGTAAGCTCGAGAGAATCAGCGCGGACCTGGCCGACGAAAAAGCGCGACAGGAAGTCTTCGCGCGGCTCAACGGCTCGGCGCAACGCGCATTTGTCATCACGGAGGGACTGCTCGGGTACCTGGCGCCGGAGCAGGTGGTAGGCTTGGCACGCGCACTGCACGGTTGCCGGAATCTCAAGTACTGGATGACCGACATTGCTTCGCCGAAGGTCAAGCAGATGTTGGACAAGCACTGGGGCAAGCAGCTGAAGGCCGCGGGAGCGCCGATCAAATTCGCTCCAGCGGAAGCCGAAGAATTTTTCCGTCCGCATGGCTGGGAGCCTGTCGAGTTCCGCGACTTCTTCAAGGAATCCATTCGATTGAAGCGAACGATACCTATGATGTGGATAGTGCGCATGCAGATGCGAATCATACCAAAGCGTACGGAAAAGATGATGAAGCAGTGGAGATCCGGCGTTGTGCTGCTGCGGCGACCGTGATCTTGCGGCGACGCGGATGATTGCGAGGACTGCGTTGGGATTTAGAGAAACCCAATGAGCGCGGGACACGAAGCGGGATTCGGCCAACTGGCGTGGCTTGATGCGACGACGCAAGCGGAGCTTGTGCGGCGCAAGGAAGTCAGGCCGATCGAGCTTGTGGAGGCAGCGATCGCGCGGATCGAACGCGTGAATTCGCAACTCAATGCGGTGATTCTGCCGCTATACGAAGATGCGCGCCGGAGCGCGCCCGCAGAAACACTGCCAGACGGACCATTTCGTGGCGTCCCGTTTCTGCTGAAAGATCTGCTGGCGTCGTACGCGGGTGCGCGAATGACGGGAGGCTCCGCATTCACGCGTGAATACGTCGCACCACATGACTGCGAACTCGTGCGGCGGCTGAAGCGCGCGGGGCTAATCATCGCCGGCAAGACGAACACTCCGGAGCTGGGGATTCTGCCAACGACGGAGCCGCGTCTGTTCGGCGCGACGCGCAATCCGTGGAACGTGGCACGGACGACGGGCGGATCCAGCGGAGGTTCCGCTGCGGCGGTGGCAGCTGGGCTCGTGCCGGCGGCACATGCCAACGACGGCGGAGGCTCGATTCGCATTCCCGCGTCGTGCTGCGGCCTGTTCGGATTGAAGCCGACACGAGGGCGCGTTCCGCTCGGACCCGATTTGGGCGATGTGATGGGCGGGCTTGTTGCCGAACATGTGGTGACACGCTCCGTGCGTGATTCCGCGGCGTTGCTTGACGCTGTCGCCGGACCTGAACCGGGAGATCCCTATGCCGTCACTCCGCCCGCGCGGCCGTTTGCGCGGGAAGTTGGAACGCCGCCAGGCAAGCTTCACATTGGATTCACTACGAAGGCGCCAACGGGAGTGCCGGTGCACGCGGATTGCGTGCGCGCCGTGGAAGATACGGCGAAGCTGTGCGCAGCGCTGGGCCACGAAGTTGAGGTCGCCGCGCCCGAAATCAATGGCGAGATGTATCTGGACGTTTTCATCAAGATCTGGGCGGCGGGCGTCGCTTGGAGCGTGGCAATCGCCGAACGCGAAATCGAACGCGCCGCGCGTGCGTATGATTTCGAGCCGCTCACTTGGTCGCTGGTCGAGATGGGGAGAAAAATCTCGGCGCCGGAATATCTCCTGGCGTGGACGGCCCTGCAAGGATTGGCGCGTCAAGTCGCATACTTCTTTGAGAAGTACGACATGTGGTTAACGCCGACGCTGGCGCTGCCGCCTGTTCCGCTGGGGCATTTCGATTCACCTCCATCGAATCCGATGGCTGGGCTCTGGCGTGCGACGGAGTTTGTCGCCTTCACGCCGTTTGCCAACATCACCGGCCAACCCGCTATGTCCGTGCCGCTATTTTGGAACGCGGAGGGCTTGCCGATTGGCACGCATTTCGTGGGGCGATTTGGCGTCGAGGCGGCGCTTTTCCGCCTGGCGGCGCAACTCGAGGAGGCAAGACCGTGGGCGGGGCGACAGCCACCGATCTGCGCGTAGGGATCTCGCTATTCAGGGTAGCAGGCCGAAGACGGCGACGCCGCTGGGCGTGCCGACGAATACTTTTCCATTTGCAATCATCGGCGTGATGAATTTGTTGCCCGTGATTTCGTCGCGTCGGCGGGACTGATTGCTGTCGTAGAGTTCGCGGGCGAGATTCGAAGCGTCATACGCGCGCAAAACGGCGGGTGAATTATTTTCGACGGCCCAGACAATTCCGTTTCTCTCTCCGTAGGCCGAAATGCTGGGAGTCGCGCCGGGATAGCCAAACGTGACGGCGGTCTTCGAAACCGCGGGAGTCAAAATCCACGCCTTAGTGATCTTGAACGCGCGCAAAGAATCGTCCACAGCGCCATAGTAAAGTATGTGATGGAAGTACGCAGGCATAGCGTAGACGCCGCCGCTACCGCCGAGTCCCTGCGAGCGATCTTCGCCGGTGGAACGGATTTCCTGATAGATGGAATCGTGCGAGGGATTGAATTTGCCCATCGCGTCGCAGTCTACGAGATAAATGATATTGTCCTTTCCCGCTCCGACGGCGAGATGGCGCGTCTTGCCTGAGGAGTCCTCAATGTCCGGGAGGACAAGAGCGCCGCCTGAGCCGAGATCGAGGTCCCGGCGCGATTCCTGCAGCGTGCCGTACATGTCGAAATAATCAGCGACGGCGAGAGAGCCACCGGCGGTGGAAAGTTTCAAGAACGCGTTGCCGTAATCGCCCTTCGAAGGGAATCCGCCCGCATTGAGTGCAGTATCGAAGGTTCCGTTTCCGTCGAGAAGATAGATGTTGCCGGAATTATCCGCAGCGAGGCCCGCGCCCGACATCCAGATGGCGCCTTCGCTGCCGTTTGGCGTGATGTTGAGAACGCTCGTCTGCTTCAGAGTCGCCGCATCGTAGCCAATGACCCAGCCCGAATAGGGATCGTAGTCGCAATGCGACGCCCAGCTCGTATATACGACGCCATCGAGCAGAAGCAGGCTCACGCGCTCTTTATATTGTTTAGGATCGAACAAGACGCGGCCATGACGCGATGGTTCGGCAGTTCCGGGATAAGAGGCTTCGATGTGCTGCGGGCTGTGAGGCAGCTCCGCGCCTGTCGTGATGTCGAGAGCGTGGATGCGCTGGTAATAATTGCCGCTCGGGTCTTTGGACATCGCAACCGCATAGAGCGCGCCGTGCGGCCCGGCATTTAGGTCGATCACTGGCGTCGACGTGATGCCGATCTCCGGCGCGACCTGGCCGCAGCCGCGGTCGTCGCTCGTGGTTTCCTTCGGGCCAAGGAGCGACACTTGCCACAACTTTTGAAGGGTGTCTGCGTCGAATGCATAGACGAGATCGTGCTCCGTGGCAACGAAGACGACGTTGTGCCCTGCCCCATGAATGGTCAACTGCGAAACGTACAGAGGCTCGGCGTCCACGAGGCCTTGCGTGGTAAGAAATCCGATTTTGCCGAAGCTTGCGGAATTGACGTTGCCCAGCGTCAACGTTTTCTCGCTCCGGTTCTGGCCGGTGCGCGCGTTGTCGTTGTGATAGGTGAGGACGTTCACTGCATCGGCTGCAGGAGCGTTCCTGTGCGAGGACGGGCGACTGGGACTTTTCGGAGTGGCGCTTGGTTGGGACGCCACGCGCGGAGGATCCGAATCTGGCTGAGGCGAGCTGCCGCAACTAGCGATACCGGCGGCGAAAAGTAACGCCGCGGTTCCGCGGAGAATTGAAACCTGTGTTCTCACTCTCCAAATCATGCGATTCCGCGTTCCTTGCGTAGACTTCGAGCTATTGCATCAGCCGGAGTCGAGAATTAGCCCTGCCCTCAGTCAATTGGACGCAGCGCACCAGTCAGCGGTTTTGCCGGGCGCGGGGATTATCTCAGATATTTTCAGCATTGGAAAAGTCGGGCTTGCACCAATCGAGGATCTTGAAATTCAACGGGATCTATTTATCGATGACTCGAATCTTCCGGGCCGCCCTGTGCGACGGGCGTTCGATGGCGAGGTAGAAGAGATAGGAAAGCGCAAGCATGAAGGCCGTGCGCGCGCACCAGTTCAATGAATAGCCGAAATTTGGAACCGGCAGCCTGGAAAAGACATTTTCAGCCGGTTCGTGAAACAAATAGAGAGAGTAACTCCATGTTCCGGCTGCGACGAGCCACGGCAGAGGCTTGGCTGCGGCGCTGTAGGCAAGTTCCCGCTTGATCCAGAAATAGGCGATCACGCCGAAGGGAATCATCGTGAGCGTGAAATAGACGTGAGCCTTGAAGTGCAGCATTTCACAAATCCAGCTGCCCGCCCAAACGAAAAATCGCCATTTCCAGATTGCAACCGCCGAAGTCACAGGCGATAGCCGTTCGACTTGTTCGGCGAGGACGCAACCGAGGAGCCAGACGGGGAAAAGAATCAGCGCAGTTTGCAGCGGTCCATCTTCCGACCAGTCGCTCGCGTGAGGATGCGTTGCTGCGGTAAGCGCAGCCGCCGCGAAAATAACGGCAAGGATTGGCATCCATCCTAACCGTCTTCGCAGCGGGCGAACGGCCGGGTAAACGGCATAGTAGATTTCCTCGCAAAAAAGGCTCCAGAGAATGGAGTTCCACAGAATCGCGTGGCGGCCAGTAAACAGCGGCTGCTGATTGCCGAGGAGTTTGAATGCCGCCACGGCGGCGACCAGCGGGATTAGAATCCGCGTATAGCGGCGGGCGTAATAACGGCCGACGAGCATCTTTTCGTCGTAACGGAATGGCAGATGGATGCAGAAGCCGGATATGACAAAGAACCCGATGACGGCGGGGGTGCCGAAAACGAGCGAACTCCAGCCATGAACGAGCAAGCGGCCGATTCCTGTTGACGTGTCCGCGCCAGCAAACAGAGGAAATACGCCGAAGTGCCCCACGACAACCCAAAACGCAAGAACGAATCGCAGCGCGTCGAGGATGGTGTAACGGTTTTCTTTTTTCGGGGCAATGCGCTCGGTCGTGTCCGCCATTGGGACGGCAAAATTAGCTGAATCACCGGGCGGAGGCAAGCTCGGTGGGGTTGCTAGGTGGCCACACGAGCGCGAATCTGCGCGAGAAAATAGAGAATGGTTAAAGTTTTGGATCTGATCCAGCCGATGTTGCCACTGAGTCAGCGTTGTGCAGTGAGGTGTTCGAAGGGATGCGATGCGTTCCGAAGCTGATTTCGATGGGAGTGTCTTTTGGCAGAGTAAGGTCTTTACCGCGGGAGATGAAATGCGAGTAGAAGGACCGTCCGGCCCCAAGGATTGCGGCCGACTGCGCGAAGATCCGTGATTGGATGCCTACGCCCATCATTGTCCCGATTAGATGAAAACCAGAGCCACCGCCCGCCCCGCGATTGATGAGATCGCCATCGTTCGAGAACCAAGCGATTCCCGTAGAAACAGACGTAGCAAGAAATCCGACCTCCTTGTTCCCGGCGACGCTGGTGGTGCCCTCGGAATCGAGCTGGATGCGCGAGGATTTGGGAACTTCGATCCCCGAGAGAGCCATCTCAACGGCCTGCGGCACTCCTTGCGGCAATTGCACTCGCTCGAGCGTGAAATGAAGCTGGCCGTTGCGATGCAGACGGCGGGCGGGCCGCGCGCGAACGACGACGCCTTCGAGCGACGTGCCCGCCGGAAGCAAGAGCTTGCCGTCGCTAGAGAACACCGGACGATTGAGAACTGCTTCCACGGGCATGCCGACATGGGCCGTCGCGGAACTGAGATTCGTGGTGAGCCGCGCGAAGGCGTTGCTATTGGCTTGCGGTAATTGTCCCATTTCGCCGGCTTCGAGCGGCGGGACTACAGCGAGGCCGAAGTCGAGCGGCTGCTCAAGTTCGATGTCGAACACCGTCCCGGATGGTAGCTTCTGCTTGTGATAAGGCAGCTCGTTCGACGCGAAAGATTTCAACAGATGCCACATCGCCGATGGCTTGAGCTGCGCTTTCACCAAATCCCATTGTCGGCGGATCAGCCCCTTTGTGCGATGGACTGCGGAATTCTTTGACTGCGCATTGGTTTCCAGGTGGAGCACCGGGCCGAGCGAGGGAAGAACCTGCGTTTCAATCGGGCGGCGAGTTCCGTCGTTCAAGATCAGTATGTCGAACTGCAGATGCACGACGCGGGGCGGCGAGAAGTCAGCGTTCAAATACGATTCCGTGCGCTTCAGCTTCGTCGGAGAATCGAGCGCGGCGATGCGACCGTCCACTTCGCTCCCTGCGGGAATCACAATGCGGTCAAAGGCGTAGACGGGTTCGGTGACAAATGTCTGGACGGGCTCGCCGACGCGCTGAATGCGCAGGGACTTCCTCAGAATCACCCGCAGGGGTACGCCCTTGCCGAGGACAAGATCGACGGGCGGAGGAAGCGTTGTAGAGACTTCCGGAATAAACGACAAGGGATCTTGCTCGTCCGGACCCGGGATTCCAGAACCAGAATCAGGGCGGTGCTTCAAGATTGGTCCTTGCTGTGAGCTTGGATCCGCCGTTTGGACAGAAGTGCCCGCGCGCTGCGCAAACAAGGGTCTTGCAAAGGCCAAAAAGACAACGGCGGCGAGCACGAAGCCCGAGAAAAACGGTAGAAGCGGAATCCGGACTCTTCTCATCCAATAAAGCAGAGAAACCATCTGTGGGCGACTCCGGGTCTATCAATTGAGTGAGATTCTATCACTGCGGGATTGGTTTACGAAGGCGACGCCTAAAGCGCGAGCGGGTAGCGCTGGCGCGGAGTACACGGGACAGGTAAAATGAATGCCCACTTTATGGGCGGCGTAATCAGAGGGCTAGGCAAGAACCCGCAGGTCACCACTTGGGTCAAGATATGAGTTCGATTACCACCGAAAAGGTGGAATTGGCGACGCGCGATCAACTTGTATGCTCCGCGCTCTATCGCGGCGAGGCGCTTGCGCTGGCCAATCCGCTCTATTCGCGTGCCGTCCGCGCGCTGACGGAAGAACTGCTGCGGCAGGACTGCGAGGCAGGCGATTTGACGGTTGAAGCGATAGGACTCAATTCGCAGCATTGCGCGATGGAAATACGAGCGAAAGAGGCTGGCGTCGCGGCGGGAATTGCAGAAGCAATTTGGCTTTACGACAGCCATGGTCTGCGAGTGACTTGCGTGAAGCGGGACGGCGAAGCCATCCAGCCGGGTGACGTGTTGCTGAGCGTCGAAGGCGATGCACACAGCCTCTTCTCTCTCGAACGCACCGCAGTGAATCTCCTGCAACGAATGAGCGGGATTGCCAGCGCGACGCGCCGTCTTGTCTCCAGCGCGCACGCCGCCTCGCCTGCCGCGCACGTTGTCGCGACGCGCAAGACTCCGTGGGGCCTGATTGACAAGCGCGCCGTGCATCTCGGAGGCGGCGGAACTCACCGGCTGCATCTCGGCGATGCGATTCTCATCAAGACCAACCACCTCGCGCTCGCATCCAACGGTTTGGGGATGAATCTCGAGGCGGCATTGAGACAGGCGTGGCAACGTCGCAAGCAAGGCGCATTTGTGGAGGTCGAGGTCACGAACGGCGCGGAAGCAATCACGGCAGCCAGCGTGTTTGCCGAATTGCAGGTGCGGCCGGACACTAGTACGTGCCTTTTGCTGCTCGACAATTTTTCGGCTGAAGATGCGAAAACGACGGTTTACAAGCTGCGCGGCATGAATCTGCACGATGCGGTTCTCGTCGAAGCAAGCGGAGGAGTTTCCGATGAATCGGTCGCGGCTTATGCCGCCGCTGGCGTGGACGCAATCTCCGTCGGCGCGCTTACGCATTCCGTCCGGGCGCTGGATTTGAGCGCAAAGCTGATTTCTCGCGGCGAGGTCGCCAGCGCATGAGCGACATGTCAACGCAGATACCGATTCAGCCGCGCTATTCGCCGCCGCCCATCGAGACGATCACCGATTCGCCACTCGAAATCCGCGCGAAGCAAGAGCGAATCGCGCGGCTGAAAGAGGAGCGGAACGCCGTTATTCTCGCGCACAACTACCAGCGCGATGAGGTGCAGGAAGCCGCGGATTTCATTGGCGATTCGCTGGGCCTCTCGCAGCAAGCCGCCGCGACTCCGGCCGACGTGATCATCTTTTGCGGCGTGCATTTCATGGCGGAGACGGCGGCAATTCTCTGCCCGGAAAAGACAGTCGTACTGCCGGACCTTCGCGCCGGTTGTTCGCTTGCCGCGACCATCACGGCGGACGAACTGCGCGCCTGGAAAGCGCGTCATCCCGATGCGGTTGTCGTGGCGTATGTGAACACCTCGGCGGAAGTAAAGGCGGAGAGCGACTATTGCTGCACTTCCGCGAACGCAGCGAAGGTGGTCCGCGCGATTCCCCCGGATCGGCCGATTCTCTTCGTTCCGGACAAATTCCTCGCCGCGTTCGTGGCGCGGGAGACGGGCCGCTCGAACATCATCGCCTATCCTGGCTCCTGCCACGTGCATCGAGCGATCCGGCCCGAGCAGGCACTCGAGATGATGGGCGAGTATCCCGATCTCGAACTGCTGATTCATCCGGAGTGTGGCTGCGTGACTTCCTGCATGGCGCGGGTCGCCGATGGCTCGCTGCCTCGGGATCGCACGTTCTTTCTATCGACCGAAGGAATGATGCGGCACATCGGGGATTCCAAGGCGACGGAGTTTGCTGTTGCTACAGAAGTAGGCATGCTTCATCGATTGCGCAAATCTGCTCCGGACAAGGTGTTTCGCGCGGTCAATCCCGATGCCGTCTGCGAATTCATGAAGACCATCACGCTCGACCGCGTGCTGCGCGCACTCGAAACGCTCGAACCGCAGGTATATGTTCCCGAGGAAATCGCACGCCGGGCGCGCCGTGCAATTGACCGCATGCTCGGAATTGTCTAACTGAGAGCCCTTCTGCTGATTTTTTGCCATCTTTGACTTCCCCCGACGCACCCTTTTCTCGTCATTTGAGCCGGATTAGAGGTCTGTCTGCACCAGCGTTGACACGCGGAGGCATGGCCCCTAGAATCGCGGCGGCGCAAGGACCTCTTGCGTGACACGGCGGGTCGGACCTTTCTCACACGCCTGAGGAATTGGAAAATTGATGACTCCCGGTTCCACAAAGCCGCGAATCGGCATCGTGGACGACGATGAATCGCTTCGAGAGCGCATCGTGAGCTCGATGCATTCGGATTTCGAGATGCTCGAAGGCGCGGATTATGAAGGGGCGTACCGGTTGCTGCAGGAATCCGAGCTGGACGTCCTGCTCCTCGCGCTCCCCATCGCTTCCGGCGGCGTAAAGGAGTGCACCGAGTTGCTGGCGCGCCTCGATGGAAGCGAAATCGATACGCTCGTAATCGTGCTGAGCGGAGACGAAAAGAAGGCGACGGCGCTCAAAGTGATTGACGCCGGAGCTTACGACTATTTCATCAAGCCCGTCGACGCCGATGTGTTGCGCGCTCTCGTCGGGAGGGCCGTCGAAAAACTCCGCATCCAGCGGGAAAACCGGATTCTCCGCGAAGAAGTCCAGCGCAAGAGCGGTCTCGGAAATCTTCTCGGTTCCACCGAAGCAATGAACCACGTTTTCGAATCCATCAAGCGCGTGGCACGCTCGAATTCCACCGTCATTGTGCGCGGGGAAAGCGGAACGGGGAAAGAGCTGGTGGCGCGATCGATACACGAGCACAGTCCGCGCAAGTCCCGACCGTTCATTTCCGTCAACTGCGCGGCGCTGCCTGAGAGCCTGATGGAAGCCGAGCTTTTCGGTTACGAGAAGGGCGCTTTCACCGGCGCGGTGGCGACGAAAGAAGGGCGTATCGAGCTGGCGCATCAGGGGACGCTTTTCCTCGACGAAATTGCCACGCTGACTCCGGCATTGCAGTCGAAGCTGCTGCGCGTGCTCGAAGATCATGCCCTGACGCGCCTGGGCGGCAAGAAGGCCATTCGCGTGGATTTCCGGCTCATCTCCGCGACAAACGAAGACTTGGAGGAAATGGTGCACCAGGACCGTTTCCGCCAGGACCTTTATTATCGAATCCATGTCGTGCCGATATTTCTGCCGCCGCTGCGCGAGCGGATCGACGATATTCCCTTGCTGGCTGATTATTTCGTACAGGTTTACTGCACCGCGAACCAGTTGCCGAAGAAGCGTGTCGCCGATGACGCTCTGGCAGCGCTGAAAAAATATCCATGGCCGGGAAACGTGAGGGAACTAGAGAACGTGGTGCAGCGGCTCGTCTTGATGAGCGACAGCGAATCGATCGAGCTTGCCGACCTCCCCGCCGATGTGGCGCAATCCGCCGATCGAAGCGGCCGCGGCCGGTTCCGATTGCCCGCGGCGGGCATCAAGTTGAGCGACGAGATCGAAGCCTATGAAAAGAAGCTCGTGGAAACCGCCCTCCAGCAGTCCAGCCGCGACAAAACCGGGGCGGCAAAGCTTCTGGGAGTGGATCGCAACCGTATAAATTATCTCACCCGAAAACACGGCCTGTAGCGACGAGTGCGCTCCGATTAGAAATTCAACAGAAATTGAGAAATTCAACAAGCTGCTCGGCGACTTCAAACGGCAGCGCCGTACTAGACCTTGCTAAACTCCTTGAATTCATCACCCGTCCCTGTGGATTTCAGACAATCCATTTGGCCAGCGGATTGCACTTTACCTTGGCGTCCGCCCACATAGGGGCAACCTCAAAGAGGGGAGAATCGAACATGGCGACAAAGAAACACGCAAAGCCGATCCGGAAAGCCAAGAAACTCGGAAACGTGAAGGCTCTGACACTTCATTCTTCACCGAAGCTCGGTGGCATAACAGTGCTGTCGAACAAGAATCCTCTCGCGATGTAGTTTTCGGGGAATGATCTTGCTACTGAGGCCGCCGTCGCAAGGCGGCGGCCGGAGGCCCAGCCCTCACCCGGCATTTGCCGGGTGATTTTCTTGAAGCACAAGCCTGAATCCAGTTTAAGGAGATGATTGTGGCTACACCAATCAAGAAGACCGCGAAACCGATCCAGAAGGGCAAGAAGCTCGGCGAAGTTAAGCCGTTGAAAGTCAAGGTTTTGAAGTCGTACATGAATCTCAGGACTTTTTGAAAAGACTCAGTCAGCAGCGGGGCAAAGTCTTCACGTTTCGATTAATTTCGCGTGACGTGCATGAGTTTCAGAGGCTCGGAACGGAGCATCATGGATTGTGAGGTATCAGGGGGGCCGAACATGTTTACCTACGAGCAAGAATCGGGGGAGAAAGCAGGAACGAAAGACGATCGCGCGGATCTGGAAACACTGCTCGCACTGGCCGTGAGCGAGCTCGCACGGAAGCGGAGCAGGAGGGAATCCGAGGCCGCATCGCAAATGCACCTTGCGGCTGGCTGAGATTCTCGCCGCTACGCCGCTTCAGTAGCAAAAATGAGTGGCTTCGGCCAAGCGGAAAGAGCGTCCTGAGCAGCACGTTTGTTGAAAGAAAGCAGGCATATGGCAAGGAAGAGCCGGAAAGCATCAAAAGCATCGGCAAACAGCAAAAAGCTCTCGAGCAAGCGATTGCCAACGGTAAAGCCGCTTACTCGCGCCTTCGAGCCTCCGGATCCTTGCTGACAGTTTCACGGGGGAAATTGCGCCGGGCTGCCTCGCTTGCTGAGGCAGCCCTTTTTGTTTGTCGTTTTGGCTACCAGACCTGTGACCGCAGCCATCGCCACGCCCCGCGGCCCCATTGCCAAGCGAGCGGCCGGGGTGCGCTGAATATCTTGGCCGTGCCGGTCATGCCCTCCCGCAGCGATCCATCGGAATTCGGGAAATCGGCGACGACGGCAATAAAATTGGTCAATTCCTGCCCATTTCGCGTCAACTTCTCAGGCTCGGAAACAGGCTGATCGCTCGCCGTCGCGGGAAGAATGCGCTCCACGCGGCCTGAGTATGTCCGCATTGGAAACGTGGTGACCTTCAGCGCGACTTCCGCGCCCTGATGCACGTCGGGCATTTGCCAGTCTCGAACGAGAATGCGCGCGCGCATTTCCTCGCGGCTTGAGATGTGGCAGAAAGTTTGCCCTTCGCTGAAGTGCGAGCCAACGGTTTCGCCGAGCTCCGGCGTCGTGATCACACCGGCGACAGGCGCGCCGATTTGGAGCTGCGCGGACTTTTGCTTCGCTACCTCCAGCTCCTGCTCGTCTTTTGCCGCTTCGCTGCTTGCGGCGGAGATTGCCGCGGGATTGCCGCTCGCCTCCGCGGCGCGCAATGCGGCATTCGCGAGCGCGAGTTGCTGAGCAGCAATCACGGCATCTGCCTCAATCTCCGGATTTTCGATGCGCGCGATGACTTGGCCCTCGCGCACGGCGTCACCCTGGCCCACGAATGCCTGCGCTATCTCTCCCGGGACGGTCGCGCGGACGTCCGCCTGTTGCGCGGGTTCGAGAATGAATCCAGTGGAGATGCTCGAAGGAACTGGCGGCAGTGCAATGAGCAGGGCGACGGCGGCAAAGCCGATCGATTGCGCCCGAGTGATTTTCCAAGCCATGAGTTCCTCCTTCTTCTTATCCAGCCAGCTGCTCGTCGAGGGAAGGATCTTGCGGAGTTTCTTCCGTGCAAAGAAATAAATGATTCCGGCGAACACGACGTAGCCCCACAGGCCAAATTTATTCACGCACATATTTTTGGCCCACGTGAGGACCAGCAGAATCAGCGTCGTGCTGTACGTGATTGCGGCCAATGAAAAAGTCAAAAAGATGCGGCGCACGCGCCGGCTCGCGGCGGGCAGCTCCACGTCGCGCCGAAGGATGTATTTCAGGAACCACGCCTTTAGATAGGCAAAAGCGTCCTCGCGCAGATTATCCACCTGCAGGTATTGGCAGAGAGCGTAATAGCCGTCGGCTTTGATCAAGGGATTCAGATTCAGCAGCGCGCCCTGAATTCCGCTGAGCAGCATCATTTTGTACGCGATGTCGCTGACCAGCGAACCCGGCAGCGTGAAATGCCAGATCAGGGCGGAGATGCCGCAAACCGTCATCTCCACCCAGATGCCGGCGAAAATTGTCCACTGCCGGGGCGCGACGCGATCCATCAGCAGGATGTCAGTCGTGTCGGTGAAAAATGCCGGCGTCAGGTAAATCAGCATGAAGCCCATCTGGTGGACGTCCCCGCCATAATGCTTGCAGGTGAGCCCGTGGCCGAATTCGTGAATTCCGCCAAGCACCAGCATCAAAATCCAGAACATCCAGAGGTCGAACGCCGACTTGTTCGCGAAGTGCCAAAGGTCGTGCGTGTCGTGTGCAATTCGCGTCCAGTCGCGCGAGAGGAGGGCCAGCGTGACCGCGAAAAGCACCGCGGAAAAAATCACGAAGCCGCGCGTGTACATCCAGCTCAGCCAGGGATCGAGCCGGGCGAGCGTCTTATCGGGATCCCAGGCCTTGAACGTGATGTAAAGCAGGCTGGACTGGTCGACCCGGCTCTTGCGCTCGTCGCGCAGCCGCTCCAGAATCGCGAGGTTCCTTTCGCCGACGGAACGCTCCCACATCTCGGGCTCGATGCCGTCCAAAAATTCCAGCACCTCTGCTTCATCGAGCGGCTGGTCCGGATGCTGTGCCGTCATGTAAGCTGCAAGTTCGGCGGGCGTTCGCGTGCCGTCGCAGGCGGAGAGCAGTTCGAATTCGAATTCTCCGTAGCGCCGGTAGCTGTTTGTTTCTTCGATTTTAACGACGTAACTGATTTCACCGGCGACGTTCTGCTTGCTGACGCGGAGATCGGAACGGAATTTCGGACGGTGCAGACCCTTCGCGAGGACGCGTGTGGCTCGAAGGCTCGAAGGGCCGAAGCGCATAGCGAATTATCGGACAGCCGCGGGAGCTGCCGGCCAAAGAACGTGCACGGCCATCCCGGGCCTTAAAGCAGAGAGATTTGGTCCGGTCAACTCAGCGATGACGTCGTAGCTATCACTCGCCGGATCCACAGTTGGGCTGACGCGCAGCACTCGCGCTGGATAAATTTCGGTGCCGCCGCGTGCCAAACGAACCGCCAGCGACATTCCCGGCTGCGGCCGCGACCCGTTGTTCTCCGGCACCTGGAATTCCACTTCGAGCGGGCCAAGCTGGCTGACGCGGAAGCACGCGTCGTTGATTTTCACCTGCTGCCCCTGTCGGATGTAACGGTGAACCACGACTCCGGAGAAGGGCGCCCGGATGTGTGTCTTGTCGATTTCCAGACGCAGCTGCCGTATTTGCGCTTGGTTGCTCTGCACGACGGATTGCCAGCTATCCACTTCGTATTGCACTGCCTTGTCTTCGAACTGCGCCTGCTCGAGATCGGCGTCGCTGCTCAATCCGCTCTGGCGCAGCAATTGTTGCCGGTGCAGCTGCGCGGCTTTAGCCTGCTCTTCCGCCTGTTTGTACTTCACGTTGTTCTGCGCAACGATGAGATCGGACTGCGCCTTGTCGAGTTCGTTCTGCAGCATCGTGTCGTCAAGCCGCGCCAATTCTTCGCTGACTCGCACCGAGCTTCCTTCATCCTTCTCCGTCGCAACGACGACGCCATCACGCTGCGTTGCAACGTCCACCGAGTGCTCAACCGTGAGCACACTGAGGATGTCCAGCGGTTGCGCGGAAATCGGGGTCGCATTCGTGGCTGGCTTGGGATCAGCAGCCGCTGCCGGCGCGGCCGGAGCTGCAGGATTCTGCGCGCTCGTAGAATTTCCGCAAGCCGCCATTGAAAACGGCAGCGCAGCAGACGCCAGGATCAGGATGACGCGTTTCATTGCTCCTCCCTCGCTCTCCCTATGGCAGCCATGACCACGCTTTCTCCCACGCCCAGCGCGCCGGGGAACGAAACATCACATAGCCGATGGGATACCATCCGGAAGAAAACCATCCGCCGCCCGCCAGAATCTTCGCGCCGCCGACCATGCCATCGCGCGCGGCGCTGCCGGGATTCGTAAACGAAGCGCGAACGACGAAAAACTGTTCATCGGCCTGCTGCACCGTCATTGCGCCGATGCGATCGACTGTGCCTTGAATCGTCAGCGTTGGCAGGGCGTTCAGCTTGAACGCCACGGGATTCCCCGCGCGCAAAAGCGGCAGATCGGTTTCCGGCACGTTCATCTCGACCGCCATGTGCGCCTGGTCTACCAATTCGCAGAATGCGTCGCCGGGCGCGAGCATCGTTCCGGTTCTCTGTTCAGTCTTCGGAGTCACAACGACACCGGAAATTGGCGCTAAGAGCTGCGCTGCATTCACGCGCTTCTGCTCAAGATTCACTTGCGCTTCATAGAGTCCGGCCTTGAGCCGCGCCTCGCCCGCCGCAGCCGGGTCGCGGCGATACTCCGCGTCCGCCAGGTCGCGCTGCGCCAGAGCGAGCGACGTTTCTGCTTGCGCAAGCGTCACGCGGTCGGCGCTCGAATCGAGCGTGGCCAGCAAATCGCCCGGCTGAACCTCGCTGCCTTCGTGCACAAGCACGCGCTCGACAATTCCGCCGGCCTGCGCCGTCACCATGCGCCGCGCCCCCGGCACCACCGTTGCGTTCGTGCCAACGCGCATCGGCCAGGGGATTGCGATGAGCAGTCCGGCGACGATCGCCGCGCGCCATGCCCATTCGGCCGTCCGGCCGCCGTGGAATTTCGCGAAGAGCTTTTCTTTTCGCTCAGCAAGCGGCTTGAGAAATCCGGCGAGCGGCACTTGCTGATAGAGCTGCGCGTTGCGAATCGCGACTGAGGTTTGGTTGGCGAGGATGGCGAGCGTTTCGCGCTGGCTGTCGTTCAGAAATTCGGCGTCGCCATTGAGCAGCGCGATAGCGCCAAGCGCGCCCTGATCGTCTCGCAAAGGAAGCGCGTAAAATCCCGAATAGCCTTGCTCCTCAAGGTATGCGCCGGCGCGCTCCTTCACGTCTTCCGGATCGCAGTGCCAGCCGTCGTCGTACTGGTCACCGGCGGCTGGCTCCTCGCGCCGTGCCACCCATTCCATGATTTCTCGCAGGCGGGCCATCTCGCGCGTCTTCGGCACTTCTTTTTCGCCAGATACGGCGCCCAGCAGGAAACGGTCGCGGTCGAAGAGTCCGATCGCGAATCGATCGGCGGGAACGACCGTCGACGCCTGATGAACGACCGTCGTCAACACGTGGTCCAGGTCCAGAGTGGACGTGATTTCGCGGCTGATATTCAGCAGCGCATCGAGGACGCTGACCTTGCGCTCGGCTTCGAGCAGATTCGCGTTGTGAATCGCGATAGCGGCCTGCTCGCTGATGCTGCTGAGAAAATAGAGGTCTTCCTCGGTGAACGAGCCGCCGTCGAGCTTGTTGATCACTTCCACCGCGCCCACCACTTCCTGGCCCTTGAGCAATGGCGCGCACATCATGGATTCGATCTGAAATTCCTCCGACTTTCTCTGCCTCTCGGCGAGAAGTTCTTCCTCCGCTGCGTCTTCGACGAGCCTGGCTTGTCCCGTCTGCGCCGCCCGCCCGAGAACTCCTTCGCCCATCGGGCAGCGCGCATCCTCGCCGAGCGTCGGATCTTCGCCCGCCTGTTGCACGGCGTAAAGATCGCCGGCGTCGGCATCGACGAGCCAGAGATTGCACGCCTCGGCGCCCAGTATGTCGCGGATTTTCTCGACCACCACGGGCAATAGCTCATCCATCTCCAGTGTGGAATTGAAAATCCGGCTGATGTCGTAGAGCGAAGTCAGTCGCTCGACGGTGGCAAGCTGGTCGTGGTGTTCCTTCTCGCGCGCCAGCCGGTTTTCGAGCGCCAGCCCGGTGATGCGGCAGGCCTCTTCAATGAATGTGATTTCCTCAGCGGAGAATTCCCCGCGCCGGGGATTCAGGATTTCGACTACACCGAGCGTCCCTTCGGGCCCGGGGAGCGCAGCGTAAAGCGCGGCTTTCACCCGCGCGCGCGAGGATTCCGAAAGATGCGTCAGCGAATCTGCTTCGTTTTCCTCGGAAGAAAACTCGATCGTCTCGCCATTTTCCAGGACCTCTGCGAGCAAGCCTTCCGAGGTTTGCTCGGCCACGGCTTCGAATCGCTCGCCCGGCGCCAGCCACGAAGCCCGGCAGACTAATGCCGCACCAGAAGGTTCTTCTTCGCCGTCCGCAACCTCTTCGCCCGCTTCCGAAGTTTCTTCCGCTGCTTCCTCGCCGGTCTCCGCTGCCTCCTCCGCGCGCAGCCACACCAGCACCCCTCGCGCGCCAAGCGCTGCGCCCATGCGTCCGGCAAACGTCTTCAGCAGCGTGTCCGTGTCGCGGCACGCGTAATAGACAGTTGCCAGCTCAAATAAGCTGGAAGACGGCTCCATACATCTCCCCGGTGAGGCAGGTCACCTCAGGTAGAATGACGGTTCCGCGCAAACCTAAATAAATGTGGAAGGTACAGAACGGAATCGACGTGAGGCTAACAAATGCACCGCCGCGAGTCAAGCTCAGCCGCTCACTTTTGCTTGCCTGGCGGCAAAAGTTCAGGTAGGTTGGCACGGCTGCGGGGGGAACGTGGTCATCTCGATACGCAAAGCCGGCTCAATTACGATTCTCGATCTGAACGGCGCGCTGAAGCTCGGCGAAAGCGAGCAGGAGTTCCGCCAGCAAGTTCAGAATCAGGTTGAAGCAGGTGTCAAGCAGCTCGCCGTGAATCTCGCGGGCGTGCCGGAAATGGACAGCTCCGGCGTAGGCTCCATCGTGCGGGCATTCACGCAAGTGAAGAAAGCCGGCGGTCGCTGCACGTTCTTTGCGCCGACCAAACGCGTTCTGCAGCTTATTAAAATGGTGCGCCTCGATACCATCCTCGATATCGTTGATGACGAGGCCGCCGCTCTTTCCAGGAGTTGAAGCAATTCCTCGCGTGAAATTCCGATAGTTGCCACCAGGGCTAGTTCTCCCCACCTATTTCTCCGCCTGCGCAACGAAAATCGCCTTCGGCAGCACCATGCTGACGACCTTATTTCCGTCCACGAGCTCTGAAATATGAAGATTAGCGGCGACGCTCGCCAGCATATACGCGTCGTCGCGAGAGAGGTGTTTTTCGCGCTGCAGGAAATCAATCATTTCGCGGACAGCCATCTCCGTCGCTTTCTCTAAATCCTCATGAATGCCCATGGTGATGTAAGAATCCGGCGTTTCGGCGCGCGGCCAGAGCAGATGCATGTCCTTGCGATCGACTAGCTGGAACGTGCCGATCAGCGAGGTCTCCAGTGCCGTGATGTCCACTTCGCCGTCTCCTTGTCCCGCATGTCCGTCTCCCGCCCAGAATAGCCCGCCCGGAGCGTTCACGGGAATGTAAAGTGTGCTCCCTGCGACAAGCAGTCGGTTATCGAGGTTTCCCGCATGCATCCACGGCGGAGCGCTGCTGATGCGCCCGGCAGCTTCGGGAGGCGCGTCGCCGAGGCTGCCGAAAAACGGGTGCAGGGGGATTTCGATGCCTTCCGCGAAGTGCGCCACCATCCGCTGCGCGTCGAGCGGAATGATCTTCATCCGTCCATATGGAAAATCATCCGGCAGAAAACCCCTGCCCGGCCCGAATGCGTTGTACGCGTACGGAATAGCGAGCTTGATGGACTCGATGCGGACTTCCAGGACGTCGCCCAGCTCCGCGCCTTCCACGTATACCGGCCCAGTGAGAATGTGGCCGCCGGGGCCTTTGCCTTTCACCTGATCGAAGATGTCGCGAAGCGATTGCTCCACCTGGTCTGACGGCACGCCGGCGCCTTCCAGTCGCTTCGGACTGGAAGTAATCAGAGTCTGGATTTCGACCGTGTCTCCGGAGTGAATTCGCAGCACGGGCGTCGCGTCCGCTGCGTAGTAACCCCATGTCACCGTCTTTGAGGTCGGCTTCAGCTGATAGAGCTTCGAATGCGCTGGTGAAGCCGAAGTCTGTTGCTGCGCCTGAATCGCATGGCACGGAAAAACTAGAACAATGAGTGCCGAAAGAACATATTTCTTCATCACGTTTGGCCTCCGAAGCGCGCAGTCTAGCACAGCGGGCATTCGCTGTTGGCAGTTCGTCCGCGAGGCGACACTACCCTTGAATTTAGTGCTGTTGATGCCTGACTCCACCACAGTAGTACTTTTGCGTTTCACTCCGGTGCAGTGAGTGCGACCTGAAACACCTTCGCTGTCGCCATCACTATCCGGCCCTCTTCATGCCTCGTAATACACTGATTTCACGGCGCTTGCAGACCAGGAGCGCCCGGGAATTTGGCCATCTTCCTGCAATCAATCTCCATTCCAATGAAGACTCTTCGCCATTCCTTGCCCTTAATCCTTCTCTGCGCAACCACGCTTGTGTGTCTTCCCACGCTCGCATCTGCGCAGACGCAAATTCCGCAAGATTCGGCAAGTCATAGCGAATCAGAAACGCTTTATCGCATCGCGGAATTTGTGGAATGGCCGGATTCCGCCCCTCGGCCCGGAGCAACTTTCAACTTCTGCGTTCTCGGCAAGGATCCGTTCGGAACGTCGTTGGACGATGCTGTTCTCGGCCACCCCATTGGCGAGCGGCAGACAATGATTGTGCGCGCGACTCGCATGGGCGACCTCATCGCTTGCAATGTTCTATTCTTCGGTTCGTCTGAAACGGCGCGCCTTCCAAAAATCCTTCCGAAGTTACACGACAAGAACATTCTCACCGTAAGCGAATCGCCCGATTTTGCTGCCAGCGGAGGAATCGTCGAGCTTCGCAGAAGCGAAGCGCGGATCAGCATCGTGATAAACGTCGACGCGGCGCACAGAGCCGGTTTGACGTTCCGGGCGCAACTGCTCTCGCTCGCAAAAGTCGCTCACGAGAGCGAGCTTGCCTCTAGGGCAACCGACCCCGGCTCCAGGAATTTCTGATGACTGTAGGCCACTCCTCAATTCGCAAGAAACTCACGCGCATCATTCTCATCACCTGCTGCGCGGCCCTCGTTGTTTCCTGCGCCACCTTTGCCGCCTACGACGTCTATGTCTCCCGCCGTACACGACTCCAAACGCTCACAACTCTGGCGCAGATTACTGGTGCGAACTCGAGCGCGGCAATCTCCTTCGAAGATTCGAAATCGGCGGCGGAAATTCTAAACTCATTGCGGAGCGAGAAGCAGATTATTCACGCGGCTCTCTATACTCCCGAAGGCAAGGTGCTGGCTACGTACAGCCGTGATGCTTCGCCAAGCCCCTTCCAGCCGCCCTCAGCATCCGGCGATCAGGCCCGCTTCGTGCGAAACCGCATTGTCGTGTTTCAGAGCATTCAGGTAAACGACCATCCCGCCGGCGTCATCTACCTGGAATCCGATACCACTGCGATCGCCAGTCGCGAAAAAGGCCTCGTGCTGATGCTCGGTTTCGCGCTTCTCGCCTCGCTTTTTGTCGCCCTCGTCGTCGGGCCCAGGCTCCAAAAGCCGATTACGGAGCCGATCTATGAACTTGCACGCACTGCCTTCGCTATCTCCATCAACAAGAACTATTCCATCCGCGCGCAATCCAAAAGCACGGACGAAATCAGTTATCTGTACACGCAGTTCAATCAGATGCTCGAACAAATCCAGCATCGGGACAAGCAACTGGAACAGATTCGCGCTGACCTCGAGACGCGCGTCACCGAGCGCACTGCATTCTTAAGCGCTCTCGTTGACTCGATCCCCCTCGGCCTCATCGCCACTGACCAGAATGGTGTCGTCGTGTCCGTCAACCCGGCCTTCACCAGCATTTTTGGTTTTTCTCGCAAGGAATCGACTGGAAACACTCTCGATGACCTAATCGTTCCTGTCGAGCTGCTGGAAGAAGGACTGGAATACACCCGCCAACGAATTGCGGGCCAGTCGTTCACGTTCGAATCGAAGAGAAAACACAAGGATGGCGGCCTGGTGGATGTGGAAGTGCATGGCGTTCCGTTGCAGATCCAGGGGAGGATTGTCGGGGGATTTGCGCTCTATCAAGACATAACGGAACGCCGCCGCTCCGAAGAGGAAATCCGCAAGGCCAACACAATGTTGAACGCCTTGATTGAAGGCAGTCCGCTGGCCATCGTTGTCACGGACATGGATGGAACCGCGCGTTCCATAAATCCCGCATTCGGCCGGCTCTTCGGATATTCCTCCGAGGAAATGGTGGGCGCCAATTTGGATGATCGACTCGCTCCCGCCGAACTCTTGGCCGAGGCCAAGGCGCTCACGCGCGGCAGGCCGGAAGGTGGAGTTATCCAGCTGGAAACGCGACGGAAACGAAAGGACGGCAGCCTCGTCGACGTCGAAGTCCACTCGGTTCCGCTGCGCATCGACGGGAAAGTTGTCGCCAGCTATGCCATGTACGAAGACATTTCCAAGCGCAAGCAGGCGGAAGAAGCCTTGCGTGACGCCAATTCTAAACTCAACGCCATGATTCAAGCTTCACCGCTCGGCATCGTTTCCACGGACGGTGACGGCCGCATTCTGTTCTCGAATCCTGCATTTGAAAGCCTGTTCCAATTCACCGCCGAAGAATGCCGGGGCGTTGTCCTTAACGAACTCATCGCCCCTCCTGAGCTTAAAGACGAGAGCGAACGGCTGACGCGGCGCGGGCGATCGGGCGAAGTGATCCAGGCGACCACTCAGCGGCGACGTAAAGACGGATCTCTGCTCGATGTTGAGTTATACGGCGTCGCTCTCAAGCTTGGCGAGGAACTCATCGGTGGGCTTGTTCTTTACCAAGATGTTTCCAGACGGCGCCGCGCCGAAGAAGCGTTGCGCGAAGCGAATGAAACACTCTCGGCAATCTTCGCGGCCTCACCCGTCCCCATCGTCGGCTTGGATCTCGAAGCCCGGATCGTCCGGTGGAATCCGGCGGCGGAGATCACATTTGGCTGGAAAGCCTCCGAAGTCATGGGGCATAGACCCCCGATGGTCACTCAAGAACGGCAACAAATGTTCGATGCTATGCATGCCGAGGTAATCAAAGGCAAGGACGTCACAAGCCTGGAGGTGCCGGTACAGAAAAAGGACGGCACGATCTTGGATGCCAGTCTCTCTCGCGCGCCCTGGCGCGATGCCTCTGGGGCTGTGCGAGGCACGGTAGATATTCTGATGGATATTACCGAGCGCAAACGGGTGGAAAAGGCGCTCAGAGAGAGCGAAGAGCGTTTCCGCCTGATTGCGGAAACGATCACCGAG
>DATEFX010000007.1:0-12349 GCA_035280405.1 Candidatus Acidiferrales bacterium
GCCTTTTCGGAATTATGTCAACATCGACTGCGAAATTAGACTTTTCGCTAAACGCCCGAATTTCAACGACATCCCATTTTCTAATCGATAACTTTTGCGTACTATATCCGCTTCGCCTGCCGCGGGCGGATGAGCCACCTCCTGTCGCGATCGCGCCTTACAATCTTTGTAGGGGCGGGGCTTGCCCCGCCCGCGCGACCCATGCGTCGCGTCTATCTGTGCGGATTTTCAATCGCCAATCCCCCGAATTAGAATTCGAGCTAAGTCGCAGAAAACAAAGGGGCGGACCAGATTCTAATCGACACAAATTCACGTTTTGCAATTTACTCGCTGCCTGCTCCGCTGACGCTTCTGACGCTGATGCTTGCCACCAGAAAATATTAGGCACCGCCCTAACTTACAGAAAACACAGCACATCTCATTTTCTAATCGATAATTCTCGCAGCTCTTTCTCACCTTCGCCTCTTCCAGCGTCCAGCCTCGAGCCTCTAGCTTCCAGAACCAATCGTCCCTCTCCGCGATTAGAAACGCCTGTAAGTCATAGAAAACAAATGACAGGACCGATTCCTAATCGTCCCTATTTTGCATTCTGTAATTTCCGACCGACAGAATTCTGTCAGGGTTTAGTGCTTGGGGCGGGACCAGATGTCGCGGGAGAGTATGAGTTTGAGTGTGACTTTGTCGGAGGCGGGGGTGACGCCGAAGCCGATGCCGGCTTCGATGTTGGCCCATTTGGCGGCGTGGTCGAAGACACCCCAGACTTCGTGCGTTTCCTGATCGGTGGGAAGAATATCGCGCAACTGGCCGGCGTCGGAATACTCCTCGGCGGCGACGGCCCACCTGGAATTGAGATTGTAGGCGACGCGGGCGCAGGGAGCGAAATCGAGGCTCTTGAAGCCGCCGGCCCAGGAATTATCGAGGATGGGGTTGACGATGATGTCCCAGGGACGCAAATGCACGCCGATGATGGGGCGGATCTCGGAAGTAAACGGGCGCGGGTCCCAATGAGCGGAGTTATAACTGAATTCGAAATTCGCGGCGTAGAAGAATTTGCGGTCGGCGGCGTGGGGCGTGGTGAAAAGGAGGCGGATTTTGCCGCCGTTGATTTTGGGGCCGGCGGCCTGGGTGACGCTGTAGAGAGGAAGATAGAAGCCGCCCTCGAACCAGTCGGCGAAACCGTAGGCCCATTCGGCGGCGCCGTTGAACGAGCGGTCGGGGATGAGTCCGCCGGGGAAGGCGGGAGTCTTCAGGCCGTCGGGGGTGAAATTCGTGTGGATGGTCAGGTTCATGACGCCGCGCTCGGCGATGGAGCCGTCGTAAACCTGGATTTCGTCGGTCTGCGCGAGGGCGGCGGGCGCGGAGGCGAGCGCGAAAATTGCGAGACAAAAAATGCAGAAGACGGGTTTCTTCAAGATATGAGTCCTCGAATGTTTCCGGCGACGCGACAGCATATCGCATGACGCGAGGCGCGGGGAATGGTTGCTGGAGATTTCGAGTGGCGCAACAAAAGGCGTTCACCGCAGAAAGCACAGAGGATATAAGGGAAGGCATTCAGGGCAGAGGCGGAAGGCGTCAGGCGTGGGGATGCGATTTGTCGTAAACGGCCATGAGCTGATTGATCGTGGCGTGCGTGTAGCGCTGCGTGGTGGAAAGAGAAGCGTGGCCGAGGAGCTCCTGAATGGCGCGGAGGTCGGCGCCGTCGGCGAGAAGATGAGTCGCAAAGGCGTGGCGCAGGGAATGCGGATGGAGATGCCAGTTGTGATGGAAGAGGCGGACGTATTTTTTGACGATGTCGAGGACGGCGCGAGGCGTGATGCGCTTGCCATAGCGATTGAGGAAGACGGCCTCGGAATCGCCGGGATGCTTCGCCTGACGAAGGAGCCATTCGCGCTGGGGCCAGTAATTTTCGAGGGCTTCGCGCGCCTTGGAGCCATAGGGGACGATGCGTTCCTTGCGGCGCTTGCCGAGGACGCGGAGGAGGAGTTCATTGGGATTGATATTGGGGAGATTGAGGCCGGTGAGTTCGCTGACGCGCAGACCCGAGGCGTAGAGGAGTTCGAGCATGGCGCGATCGCGAGCCATGGTGGCGCGCGCGAGAGCGGCTTCGATTTTCGAGGGGTCGTGGGCGCGCACTTTTTTCGCGGGCGCGGAGCGCATTTCGTCTAGGAAGGTGTTCATCTCCTCCGCCGTGAGGACGGCGGGGATGCGCTTGGGCAGCTTGGGATGGGAGACGAGGCGTGCGGGGTTCTGCTTGATCAGGCCTTCGCGGACGCAATAGCGGAAAAACGAGCGCATGGCGGCGAGTTTGCGGGCGGCGGAAGTGCGCTGGAGGTTGCGTTCATAGAGCGTGGCGATGAATTCGCGAATGACGAGGTGGTCCACTTTTTCGAGCGCGAGGGGCTTTTCGCCCGGCGGCGTGACGTAGGCGAGGAACTGGGCGAGATCGATCTTGTAGTTGACGATGGTCTTCGGGGACGAGTTGCGGACGAAGCGGAGGTAGTCGAGGAATTTGAGGATGTGTTCTTCGAGCTTCATTTCAGTGGCACGCGAGGGCATTCAGGCGCGGGAGGCGACGAAAAGACGAGGCGCGCGGGCGATTCATGACTTGGGGGAGCCGGCGGGGACTTCCGCGGGCTGCGCGGAATGCTCGTCGGGCGCTTCGATTTCCCAGCCGCAGTCTTTCGTCAGGCAGGCGCGGGTGCTGCCGTGCTTCGAGCGCTTCAGAACGATGAACGGCGCGCCGCATTTCGGGCACGGTTCCGCGAGAGGCTCATGCGGCGTGGTGAAATCGCAATCGGGATAGCGGCTGCAGCCATAGAAAATCCGGCCGCGCCCGCGGCCTTTCGACATGCCGCGGCGTACGAATTCGCCTTCGCCGCATTTGGGGCATTTGATGCCCAGCGTGATGGGGCGAGTGTACTTGCATTTCGGATATTTCGAGCAGCCGATGAATTCGCCGAAGCGGCCGTGGCGCTTTAAAAGCTGTTCGCCACACTGCGGGCATTTTTCGTCGAGCGGCACGTCTGGCTGCAGGGCCTTTCGCGTGCCGGCGTCGAGGCGGCGGGTCGTCTTGCAATCGGGATAGCCGGAGCAGGCGAGGAAAATGCCGAAACGGCCGCGCTTGACGGCCATTTCGCGGCCGCAGTTGTGGCAGTACTCCGTGGTGTTTTCGCTTTCGACTTCCTCGCTGCCGGTTTGCGAAATGTCGCGGATGTAATCGCAATCGGGATAGCGGGAACAGCCGAGGAAAAATCCGTGGCGGCTGATGCGTTCGAGGAGATTGCCCTTCTCGCATTTCGGGCACTTCTCGTCGGTGGGGATGCCGGCCTTATAGGACTCCATTTCGCCGGCGGCCTTATCGAGATCTTCCTCGAAGCGGTCCCAGAATTCCTTGACGGATTGGCGCCAGGGGAGCTTGCCCTCCTCGATTTCGTCGAGTTCGTCTTCGAGGCGGGCGGTGAAGCCGACATCGAAAATATCCTCGAAACTCTTGACGAGAAGATCGCTGACTTTCTCGCCGAGAAGCGTGGGGGAGAAGCGGCCCTGGTCTTTATTGACGTATTCGCGCTCGACGATGGTGGAAATAATCGCGGCGTAGGTGGAAGGGCGGCCGATGCCTTTGTCCTCGAGTTCCTTGACGAGCGTCGCTTCGGTGTAGCGCGGCGGAGGCTCGGTGAAGTGCTGCTCGGGGCGGATTTTTTCGAGACGCAGGCGCTCGCCTTCGGAGACGCGAGGCAAGGAGCGGCCTTCGGATTCGGCATCGTCTTCGGTCGCGGGGGCGCCCGGAGCGGCGTCGGCGACTTCGCTTTTGTCTTCGTCGTCGCGCGAGGCCTGATAGGCGGCGAGGTAGCCATCGAATTTCTGGATGGAGCCGCTGGCGCGGAAAAGATAATCGCCAGCGGAGACGTCGATGGTGGTCTGGTCGAAAACCGCAGGGACCATCTGCGAGCCGACGAAGCGCTGCCAGATCATCTGGTAGAGCTTGAACATATCTTCATCGAGGTAGCGCTTCACGCTGTCCGGCGTGCGCGAGACGTCCGTGGGACGGACGGCTTCGTGGGCCTCCTGGGCCTGCTTCTTGGATTTGAAGAAATTGGGCTTCTCGGGAAGATATTTTTCGCCGTAGCTTGCGCCGATGTGCTCGCGGACCTGCGAGATGGCTTCACTCGAGACGCGGACGGAATCCGTGCGCATGTAGGTGATCAGAGCGACGGAGCCTTCGTCGCCCAGCTCGACGCCTTCGTAGAGGCGCTGCGCAAGAGTCATAGTGCGCTTGGCGGAGAAACGCAGGCGGTTGTAGCCGGCCTGCTGAAGCTTGGAAGTCGTAAAGGGAGGGGGCGCGAAACGGCGCTTCTCTTTTTGCGCGACACTGGACACCTGCCAGGTGACGCGCTCGACGGCGGCAAGAATTTCCAGCGCCTTCGCTTCATTGGAGACTTCGATTTCCTCCCCCTTGTAGCGCCAGAGCTTGGCTTCGAATGCAGGCGGCTCGCCAGCGGCGAGGAGCGCGTGAATTGTCCAATACTCCTTGGGGACGAAAGCACGGATTTCGCGCTCGCGTTCGACGATGAGGCGAAGCGCGACGGTCTGGACGCGTCCGGCGGAGAGGCCGCGGCGAACTTTGTCCCACAGGAGAGGGGAAATTTTATAGCCGACAAGGCGATCGAGGACGCGGCGAGCTTGCTGGGCTTCCACGAGGTTGGTGTCGAGCGCGCCGGCGTGTTCGAAAGCGGCCTTGATCGCCTTGGGCGTGATTTCGTGAAACATCACGCGGAAGATCTTTTTGCGGTCCACGCGGCTTCTTGAGGAAGCCTTTTTCTTCGCAGCGCCATTCGCTTTCTTACCGGCCTTTGCGCCCTTGCCGTTTTCCTCGGGTTCGACGGCGAGATGCTTTCCGGCAAGGAATTCGGTGAGATGCGCGCCGATGGCTTCGCCTTCGCGATCAGGGTCAGTGGCGATGTAGATGGCTTCGGCGTCGGAGCCGAGTTTTTTCAGTTCGTTCAGGATTTTGGATTTGCCGGGAATGACGGTAAACGTGGGTTCGAAGTCGTCGTCAATGTCGATGCCGAGCTCTTTTTTGGGCAGGTCCATGACATGGCCCATGGAGGCGCGGACGGCGTAATTGCGTCCGAGGTATTTGTTGATCGTTTTCGCCTTGGTGGGCGATTCGACGATGACGAGTGGACGACCCATGATTCGCTTTCTTTCCTTCTCCTATGTTCGAACAGCAGAAGCAGATCCCTCACCCCGCATAAACCGCGGGGATTCGGGATGACAGCGTAAAAGCTAAAGCGCGAACAACTACAGCATCACTTTCAGGAACTGCTTGCCTGGCAACTGCTGCACCAGGCCCTTCATTTCGAGCTCAAAGAGGGCCGAAAGAACCTCGGACGAGTTTAAGCCCGAACTTACGACCAGCTCATCCACGTGGCGAGCCGCGTCCATCTGAAGAAGCGCATACAGCGCCTTCTCGCTTGGGCCGAGGCCTTGTTCGGCGAGCGAGGCGCGCTCGGCGCTCGACGCCGTATCCACGGGCACGAGGTCGGCGCGAACCGGCGTGGGCAGCTCCTCGATGACGTCTTCCCACGAGGTCACCAACTTCGCGCCCTGCTTAATGAGCTGATGCGGCCCAAAGCTGACAGGCTGCGTCGCGTTGCCCGGCACGGCGAATACCTCGCGGCTCGACTCCATCGCGAGGCGCGCGGTGATCAAGGAACCAGAATACTGCGCGCCCTCGACCACCACAACTCCCCGCGCCATGCCGGCAATCACGCGGTTGCGGATCGGGAAATTTTGCGGTCCCGGAAACGCCCCCATGGGAAACTCACTGATAATCGCACCACGCTCCTCCATTTCCGCAAAAATTTTGCGGTTCTCTTTCGGATAAATAACGTCTATCCCGCAGCCAAGAACGCCGACCGTGGAGCCACGCGAAGAGCTGAGCGCGCCTTTATGGGCGCTGGAGTCGATGCCGCGGGCGAGGCCGCTGACGATGACAAGGCCGTGAGCGGCCAGATCGCGGCCCAGCCTCTCTGCCATTTGATTCCCGTAGGGCGTCGGACGTCGCGTGCCAACGATGGCGATGGAGTGGCGATTCAGAAGTTCCGCGTTTCCTTTGACATAGAACAGGGGCGGGGGGTCGTAGATTTCCTTGAGTAGCTGGGGATACTCGGGCTCGTCCCAGGTGAGGAGGCGGCATTTGGCGGCCTGGGCCTGAGCGAGTTCCCTGGACGCGGCGCTGAGCGGCTGGCGGGAATGGAGCGCCTGGGCAACAGCGGCGGGAAGGTGCTGGGCTTCGAGGGCCGTGAGCGAGGCGTTGAAAATGGCGTCAGGCGTGCCGAATTCGCGCAGGAGTTTGCCGGCCATGCGCGCGCCCAGCCCCGGAGTGAGCGCGAGCGCCAACCATCCCAAGTAGTGGTCGGGCTCCATACGCGAAAGAGGTAAGGGAGGGAGCGTACGCAGGGGTTGAGGAGTTGTCAAGTACGGAACTACAAAACGGGAAACCCGATATTCTGGGCGATGCGGTTCAAAGGCTGCTGGACTGAGGGCTAAAGCCGCTCATCGCCTCGCTACAAGGAGCGGTATGACCGAGAAAAGAACTAACAGAGAATAATAGGCAGCTCTCGAAACGGGATCGCGGGTGGCTAAGTTTTGGCGGATAGAGAGACCTCTCATCCAACGAACAAGCGCAAGTTCAGCGAGTATCAAGAGAGTGAGGGCGAGGACACCCATCCCGAGGCGCGCGGAATTTTGAATTGGCACGGCGAGGAACAAGACAATCCATCGCGCAGCGAGGATCGTCACGACAAACATGATGGGCGCTTCGAGAAGCTCGGCGCGCCTCAAACCCAATCGCGGAACGACCCACAGGGTGCGAATTGTGCCGAACATGAAGCCGGCTGCAAAAACGACGACGAAGTAGAGCACGCCTGCCTTGAGGACCAGCATTGCTGTTCGCTGCCTCCAAACGGCTTGCGGTTCAACCGCGCCCAGCCAGAGGCCGATGTCAATCTATCACTGCCAGTCGCCGGAGCCGATGGGGTCGCCGGCGGGAGGCGGAGCGGGAAGAGTCGGATGCACTTCGGCTGGATTTTTTTCGAAGCGATCGATTTCCTGAACGGCGAAGAAAAATTCGGCGCGGCGGCTTTCGTCCGTGACGGAATTGAGCTGCGAAGTGAGCCAATTTTTCAGTTCATCGAGTTTGAGGGACGCGACGGCGCGGGCGGCGGGAGCGGCGTGGTCATCGGAGGCGAGGGACATCAGGTGATGGAGCACGACAAAATTGACCGCGCGCTGGATGGCGCCGTCATAGCCGGAATCGGGTGTGGCTCGCCAAGTTGCAGCGACGAGACTGTCCACGAGCTCGGCGAAGCCGGGATAGACGCGATCGCGGGCGTGATACTCGATCATGCGCTCGTCGCGATTGGGCTCAAGGAGGAGGCTGGAGACGATTTCGGCGGCGGCTTCGGCGGGAGCAAGGGAGTCGAAGGCCGGCGAAGTGCGGCGCGCGAAATTTTCCTGGGAGTCGGGAAATTCGGGCGGGCGAGGAGGGATCTTCCTGAGCAATGGCTCGGGCAAAGCGAGGACGCTGGGACTGAGGGTGTCGAGGACGGCTTTGATGGCGGCGCGCTGCTGGGCGGCGGAGACAATTTCTGGATCTTTCTGCACGCTGTCGCGAACGTTGAAGGAATAGTCGAGGCCGCCGATGCTTTTCGAGACGGCGGTGACTTGATAACGATGATAGAGATAAATCGGGACAAGGACGTCTTCGAGCGTGGCCATGGGAGCGCCCGGGGGAATGGCGGCTTCGGAGAAGCGCCTGAGAGCGGCGGCGCGGACGGCCATGACTTGCTTGAGGCCGTCGAGATCGCTCGTGCCGACGTCCCAAAGATGCGCGACGGGGCTGGCGGAGCCGAGTGGGCGCGCTTCGGCGTCGGAGAGATAGAGCTGGCCGTGGGAGAAGGCGTCGTCGAGGATTTTATCGAGCGCCTGATTTTCGTTGGTGCCGCGAGGGAAATCCTGATAGCCGAAATCGATGGCGACTTTGTCCCACGCGCCGATGCCGACGGCGTAGGCGTTCGAGACATCCGGGACGCCATCGGCGCCTACGGCGACGAGCGGGGGAGGATAGTCCATGACGGAGCTGCGATTGACGATGCTGGCGGCGAAATTGTGCATGAGGCCGAGCGTGTGGCCCGTTTCGTGGGCGGCGAGCTGGCGAATACGCGCGAGCGCCATTTCATTCGCTTTTTTGAGCGCCGCTGGATCGTTGCCGAAGGGATCGAGCAGGCCCTGGGCGATGAGGAAGACCTGGCGAATGCGGAGAGCGTCGAGGTTCACGTGACCGTTGATGATTTCGCCGGTGCGAGGGTCGGCGATGGCGGAACCGTAGGACCAGCCGCGCGTCGCGCGAGGGACCCATTCGATGACGTTGTAGCGGATGTCCATGGGATCGACGCCTTCGGGGAGGAGCTTGACCTGGAAAGCGTCCTTGTAGCCGGCGGCAGTGAAGGCCTGGTTCCACCAGGCGGCGCCTTCCATGAGCGCGGAGCGGATGGGTTCGGGGACGGCGCGGTCAACGTAATAAATGATCGGCTTGACGGGTTCGCTGAGAGCCGCAGCGGGATCTTTCTTTTCGAGGCGCCAGTGGACGATATAGCGCTTGCGAATGGATTGATCCACGGGCGTGGCGAAGTCCATGAAGCTGATGCCGAAAAAGCCGGAGCGGGGATCGAAAACGCGCATGTGGAAGCCGGGCGGGGGAGACTGCACGAAGGAATAGTGGACGTGGACCGTGATGGCGCTGGCGTCGGGTGTGACTTCCTGGACCCAGCGGCCGGCGTCTTCGCCGACAAAGGTGAGCGTGGCTTCGACATCGGAATTCTCGGGGAAATTTTTCGTGCGAGACACAAAGATGGCGCAGCGCGAGGAGTCGAGATGATAGTTGCCCTGCTTGAGGGCCTTGAGGCGCGCGACGATATCGTGCGAATCGCGGAGGAAGAATGGAGTCGCGTCGACTAGGACGGAGTCGTCGTCGTCGGCACCGGCGTCGAAACCCCAGAGGACGGATTGGGCGAAGGCTTCCTTGACGGCCTGGCGCTGAATGGCGTCGTCGGTGATAGCGCGAAAATTTTCATTTTCCGCGACGAGGAGAACTTTGGGGCCGCTGCGCTCGAAGTGAACGACCTGGACTTCGCCGGGCTGGCCGCGGTCGAGGCCAATGTCGTTGGAGCCGACGCCATAGGGGAGCGATTCGACGTAGAGAAATTCTGTGTTCCACTGATTGATTTCGAGCCAGATTTTTCCTTCGCGCGAGTCCCAGTAGTAGTTGAAAAAGCCGGAGAGTTTTTCCATACCGGCGGTTTTCTCGGCGATGGTGGGAAACTGCTTCGGGGTGGAGCTGGGAGCGGCGGACTGCGCTGAGGTGACTGAGGCGCCAATGAGCAAGACCGAAACCAATATGAGTGCGCGTTTCATGAGATATCCCCCTCGATGATCCGGAGCGGAGAAAGTTATACCAGAGTCGGAAGGCGCGCGATTCTCATTTCTTGCGGGGCAGCATGTTTAGGCAGAGAGAGCAATTTCGGGTATAGTTCGCGGCATTGGCGGGCCCCGAAGCGCAAGAACCGAGGAGGATCCACCTGTGGCGGAAACAGAGGCGCGTCGCGCGAAGATATCGATCATCGTTTATCTAGTTCTGACGTTTGGGTTCAGCTCGATTTTCTACCGGCTGATCATTCATCGGGGAAATCAGCAGGCGCATGGGCTATTGCTCGTTTCCTGCCTCATGTGGTCGCCCGGAGTGGCCGGGCTGCTGACGCGGCTATTCATGCAAGGGAGCCTCCGAGGGCACGGATGGGGCTGGGGAAAATGGAAATACGAATTCGCGGGATACTGGATACCACTCGCGTACGCGGCGGTGGTTTACCTGCCGCTGTGGATAGCCGGTTACGCGGATTTCAAAGCGATACCGCACAACGCGTTTGCGCAAACGGCAGCAAGACTGGGACTACATTCGACGGCAAGCGCGCCCGGATATTTTTTGGTCCTGGCGACTTACGGGGCGTTCATGGCCTGCACGAGGGCGCTGGGAGAGGAGCTGGGTTGGCGCGGTTTCCTGGTGCCACAGCTTGCGAAGGTGACGTCGTTTCGAGGAGTCGCACTGATCAGCGGCGTCATCTGGTCGCTCTGGCATTATCCGCTGATTCTTTTCGCCAATTACAATGGCGCGGGGCCGCGCTGGTATTCGATTTTATGCTTCACGGTAATGGTGATTGGGATCAGTTTTCTTTTTGCGTGGATGAGGCTGAAGTCCGGGAGCTTCTGGCCGTGCATGCTCCTGCACGGAAGCCACAATGTCTTCATCCAAGCATTTTTCGATCCGCTGACGCGGCCAGCACCGCTGACGAATTACATGATCGGGGAATTCGGAGCCGGCCTTGCGATTGTGGCGATTATCCTGGCGATTGTTTTCGACCGAAAGCGGAACGAATTGCCGCAGACGCGAGAGGCGTAAAGCGAAATTCCGCTTGGAGACTCCTCACTGATTCGCGATGGAGTAGATGATCTGGCCATTGCGGAAGGTGTAGCTGACCCGCGCGAGATTGCGGATATCCTGCTCGGGATCGGCGCTGAGGACGACGAGGTCGGCGTCCATACCCGCCTTGATTTGGCCGCGGCGCAGCGATTCGCCAAAGCGGGCCGCGGGAGCCGTCGTGAGAGAGTCGAGAATTTGCGCGAAGCTCAATCCGGCGCGGGACAATTCGAGGTATTCGGGCGAGGGATCGTAGTCGCTGCGAAAGCCGGCGTCCGTGCCGAAAAGGAATTTGCCGTGATCCTGCGAGAAGGCATGGACCTCCGCGAGAATGTCCGCATAGTTTGAATCACCGGTAAAAAGAGAAAGCGTGGGAATCATCCACATCTGCTGCGCCCGCATTTGCTTGAGATAAGTATTGCTCCAGCCGCGAGTGTCGTCCACGGCGTGCGCGAGGACGTCCACACGCGCCTGAAGAGCGATTTGGAATCCGAGGAGATTCGAAGGATGGGCGAAGACGAGCCTCTGGTGGCTGTGGGCCTCCTGAACGGCCGCGCTGGCGATGGAAGGAGCCATGGGGACGATCTGGTCTTTCGAAATCCATGAGCCAGTGAAGAGCTTGATGATGTCGGCGCCGGCGGCGATGTTCTGGTCGACGTCGTGAACCGCTTCGGCGGGGGTTGAGGGGTCATAAAGCTGCTTCAACTCATCCGGAGGCGTGGAATTTTTGACGTAATACGGAATTGCGCCGTGAGGATAGAGAGGAATTCCAGAGGTCAGGATGCGAGGCCCGGTCACTTCTCCGGATTCGATGCGCTGTCGCAGCACGACGGTGTTGTTAATGAGAGAGCCCGTGTCCACGACGGTGGTGAAGCCGTAGCGGGTGAGCAGTTGCTCGAGTTGCGCCGTGAGCTGAGGCGCGGGCAATTTCGCGGCGCTGGCCCATTTGGGCTCCGTGAAATGAACGTGGCTATTCTGGAAGCCCGCGGCGACGTACAACCCGGTGCAGTCAAAATAGCCGGATTCTTCGGGTACGACGATTTTGCCCTTGCGTCCGACGGCCGTAATTTTTCCGCTTTGGATGACGATTTCGCCATCGTCAATGGGATCGGCGAACGGCGAGACGTATATTTTCTCGCCGACGAGAACAAGGGGCAGATTGGCGCCGGCAGATTGCGCGAAGACTGCCGCAGGCCGCGAGCGGAGAGGCAGAAGTATGGCGGCCAAGGCGACGACTGCCACCAGCGTGATTCCGCGAACCGAGCGAATCAGCAAGTCTTCAATCCTCCATCTGTCTGACAGCGCCTGCCCCGAACTGAGTTGCTTGCTCCACGGCGATTCCGCAACGAAAGGTAGGAGGTATGTTATGCGGCAGCAGAGCGCCGTTCAATCGAACGATTCGGAGCGGCATCCAGTTTCACAATAGTGGCCACACAACGGGGGGCGTGCCCGGAATGTTGAGTGTGTTATATTGAGAATTCGCGCGATTCTGCGCGGCCGCACATGAGCAAGCTGCGAATTTCCATCGTCGAGTACTTGAACACGGCGCCGCTTGTCTGGGGCTTCACGGAAGGACCGCTCGCCGGGAAATACGAGCTTTCGTTCACCGTGCCTTCGGAGTGCGCGGAGGCGCTGCGGCGCGGGGACGTGGATGTCGCTATCATTCCCGCAATCGAATACCAGCGCATAGACAACCTGGTGGCGCTGCCGGGAATGGCGGTGGCCGCCAATCGAGACGTGCGGAGCATACTCGTGGTGTCGAAGACGCCAATCGAGCGCGCCAAACGCATTGCGATGGACACGAGTTCCCGGAGC
>DATEFX010000008.1:0-7039 GCA_035280405.1 Candidatus Acidiferrales bacterium
CTGGAACGACGTGGAATTGTCGCTCGTGGCGGGAGCGCCGCAGTCGTTCATCCAGCAGCTTTCACAACCTTATTATGCGCGGAGGCCGGTGGTGCCATTGCCGCAGAGCGTGGAGCTTTCGCCGCAGACGCACGAAAGCGCAATGACCAGCGGAACCTCTGGATTGTCAGGTATCGTCACCGATTCGACCGGCGCCGTAATTTCAGCTGCTCACGTTCAGGTTTTTGATTCGAACGGTGGGCTCATGGGAAGCATGACGACGGACAATCAGGGCCGGTACCAGTTTGAGGACTTGCCTGCTGGCAGTTATCGATTGGATGTTTCAGCCAGCGGATTTCAAACAACGGTGATCCAAGGAATATCAGTCGGAAATGAAGGCGGCAGAACTCAGAATGCCGCTCTGCAAATAGGGTCGGCCTCGACGACCGTAACTGTGTCTGCTGAAAGCATGCAAGCTGCCACTGTCGGCTCAGGTGTCGAACTCGGTCGATATAAGAGCACCGATAAGAGCAGAGGTGCTGGAGAGGGATACGGAATCGGCGCCGCATCTCCACCGGCGCCAGCGCCGCCTCTCATGCCCGCTGAGTATATTCTTGCTCAGGCGCAGCAACATGCGGAAGCTGCCGCGCAAGGCGCGAACCTAGGCGACCTATTCGAGTACAAGCTGAAGGATCGCGTGACGATTCACAAGAACGAATCCGCGCTTGTGCCAATCGTGAATGTGCACGTTGATGCGGAAAAAGTTTCGCTCTGGAATTCGTCTCTCAAATCGCCGCGGCCTCTGCGCGCGCTATGGCTCACGAATTCGAGCCCGCTGACGCTCGATGGCGGCAGCTTTACGGTCCTCGAAAACGAAGCTTTCGCCGGCGAGGGCCTGACCGACCCAATCAAGCCGGGCGAGAAGCGGCTTCTTTCCTACGCGGCCGATCTTGGGGTACGCGTGGAGGCGAAATCGGAGAGCCAGCCGCACCGCGTGACGCGAGTGCGAATCTATCGCGGCGTGATGACGCAGACGCGCGAGCTGCGGCAAAACGTGACGTACACTGTGCGAGACGATGACACGACTTCCCGCACAATCTTGATTGAGCATCCCCTGCGAGCGGGATGGAAACTGGCAGGCGACGGACCAAAGCCCGCGGAAACGACGTCTAATCTCTACCGGTTCCGGCTGACCGTCGCGACAAAGGCAACAGCGAAACTGGAAGTGAACGAAAGCGAGCCGCTTGAGACGCGTTACGAAATTTCCGATTTGACCGACGACCAGATCACGCTTTTCCTGCAGCAGAAGTCGATCAATCCGCAGGTGGAGGCCGCGCTGCGGAAAATCGTGGAGCAGAAAGACCACGTCGCCTCGCTGGAGGACGAAATCTCCCGCCGCGACGATGAAAAGCAGAAGATCTACGACGATCAACAGCGCCTCCGCGAAAACCTGAAGGCCCTCAAGGGCAGTCCTGAGGAGCGGGCGCTGACGCAAAGGTATACCCAGCAGCTCTCCGATCAGGAAACCCGTCTGCAGGCGCTCGCAAAGGAGACCGCCGATTTCCAGGCGAAGCACGACGCGGCGCAGGACCAACTGGACAAAATGATTCAGGAGCTTACGCTGGACACGACCCTGTGAGCCTTTAAGCGAAAGGTCTGAGATCACAATTTATTAACACGCGCCTGGCATACCTGGGGCGCTATCCTGCGTCGCGGATTAGCTCAATGCTTTAACGCAAGGTAGAATAATCGGGTTGCCTTTGCGCCGGAGGGGTGGGTGAGCGGTTGAAACCGGCGGTCTTGAAAACCGCTAGGCTCGAAAGGGCCTCGTGGGTTCGAATCCCACCCCCTCCGCCAGTCGCGCAGCGTCCCTGCTCTTGAACCTACCGTCTCCAGGCGTTAATCTCCTCGTCAAAGCGAAACGTACCTCGCATTTCGGGGCACCAAGAATTCTGGTTTTCGTTCGATTACAAGAAAGAGTACTGTTTACAAATCCGAAAATCACGCAACGACTATCAATCCCGGTTACGCATTACCCATGATAGTGTGAAGGGGTTCGCTTGGCCTTGGGTGTGAAACCGCGGGGAACAACCTGGATCGTCGTCGCTGCTTGGGCTATCTTCGTCGGCGGCTACGCGCTGGTGTCGCTGCTTATGCCTCCCGGCAACGGTCGCGACTCCTTCGGCGATGTCGCCATGTGCCTGGTGCCCCTCTTCGCGAACGCCTGCCTCCTTTGGAACGCTTCCTCGCCCTATCGTCGCCAAAACAGTTTCTGGATGCTGCTCGCGCTCGGCTGCACGTTTTGGCTCGCGGCGCAACTCGTCTGGACCTACGACCATCTGGTTTTACACGCGCCGGTTTTTACTGTGTCCGTTGTGGACCTCATTTTCTTCCTCCACACCGTTCCCTTGATCGGTGCCCTGGTTCTCATGCCTCACGCCCGGCGGATGAGGGAAACCCTTCGCTACGGATATCTGGATTTGCTCTTGCTCGCTACCTGGGGGCTTTACATCTATTGCTTCATGGCTGTTGCCTGGCTCTGGAATCCCGCGCATACCGATCTGTATCATCTGCGCGATCTCCAGGTGTACGTATTCGCGAACCTCGTTTTTCTGGTGGGTGTAGGAATCATCGCTGTACGGGCAGGAAAGGGCTGGCGCGCCGTGTACTGGAACCTTTTTGGCGCCTCCGCCGCGTACATGCTGTCGCTCTGGCTGGCGGTATCTCAGGGCCTGAGCGGCGAGTATCACGCGGGAGGTCTCGTCAACCTCCCCATTATGGTGACGTTCGTATGGTTCGGGACCGCGGGTATTGTTGCGCACCGGATCACCCCGTCTCCAAGCCCGTCTGAAAACGAGTTCCCGCTTGACGCCCTGTGGCCGGGACGCCTCGCGATGCTCTGTCTTCTCTCCTTGCCGCCATTGGCTGCCTGGAGTTCCTTTCTCAGCCAGGCTCCCCAGGCTGTGCGCCACTTCCGCCTCCTTCTCACACTTTCGACAATTATCGTTGGGTCTGCCCTCGTGTTTTATCGTCAGCATCTCGTCGATAGCGAGCGCATGAGCCTGATGCGCGGCCTGCAGGATTCCGTCGGACAGCTCAAGCGACTGCAAATGCAGTTCGTCCAGGCGGAAAAACTCGCCTCGCTGGGACAGCTCGCAGCCGGCGCGGCCCACGAAATCAATAACCCGCTCACTGCAATTCTGGGCTACGCGGAACTCATCCACGAAGATGCCACCGGTAGCGAGAAATCCCGCAGCCTCAGCGAGAAAATTCGCGAACAAGCGCGCCGGACAAAAGTGCTGGTCTCCAATCTGCTGAGTTTCGCCCGCCAGGTCCCCGCTGAAAAGCAACTGCTTGACCTGAAGAGCGTTTTGACCAGCGCCATTGAGCTTCGCCAGCTCGATCTGCGCGACAAAAATATCCGCATCGAGATGGACATGCCCGCGGTTCTACCCGCCGTTCGCGCCGATCCCAACCAGCTCTTGCAAGTGTTTTACAACTTGATCGCCAACGCGGTAGACGCGATGGAAACTGTCGGCGGCGGCGTCTTATCGGTCCGCACGCGCGGCGAGCGCGGCGGCGTTGTCCTCGATTTCTCAGACACCGGCCCCGGCCTTGAGAATCCCGACAGAGTCTTCGATCCCTTCTACACCACCAAACCGGTCGGCAAAGGGACTGGCCTCGGGTTGAGCATCTGCTACGGCATCGTGCAGGAGCACGGCGGCCAGATTCTCGGTTTCAACCGCCCGGAAGGCGGATGCACATTTCGCGTCATCCTTCCGGCTGTGCTCGCGTTATTCCCTCAGTCAGCTGCAGCGCTTTCGGCAACCAAGCGCTAAAATTCGGATGGACTTGCAATACTCCTCTGCGGAAATTGTTGTGTTCGCCGCGCATTCCATTTAGATTCTTCGCTTATGCCAGCGGAACAAGCCATCACGACGGATTCTCTCACCCGCCGATTCGGTGAACTCGTCGCCGTAGATAACGTGAATCTCAGCGTGACCGGAGGGCAGTTCTTCGGCTTCCTCGGCCCCAATGGCGCCGGTAAATCGACGATGATCAAGATGCTCACTGGCCTTCTTGCGCCGACGACAGGCCGCATCCGCATTTTGAATCTCGATCTTGAGCAGAATCCCATCGAAGTGAAGCGCCAAATCGGAGTCGTCCCCGAAGGCCTCGCTCTCTTTGGCCGCCTCACGGCCACCGAGTATCTGAATTTTGCCGGACGCATGTACGGCCTCGATCGCGACACCGCGGCTCAGCGCACCAAAGAGCTTCTCGATTTCATGCAGCTCGCGGATCGCCCGAGGACTCTCATCACGGATTATTCCCACGGCATGCAGAAGAAGCTCGCGATGGCCGCCGCCGTGATTCACGGGCCCAAGATTCTCTTTCTCGACGAGCCGTTCGAGGGCGTCGACGCCATCGCCTCCGGAACGTTGAAAGCCATGCTGCAGCGCATGACCGCCCGCGGCGCCACGATATTCCTCACATCCCACGTCCTGGAGATCGTCGAGCGCCTCTGCAGCCACGTCGCCATCATTCATCGAGGCAAACTGGTGGCGCAGGGCTCGCTCGAGGAATTGCGCGCCGGAATCGTCGCGCGCCAGGGATCAACCGAAGCCGGAGCCGCCGCTGGCTCCGACGGCAAAATGACCCTCGAACAGATCTTCCTCGATGTTGTCGGGGGCACTCGCCAGCGGGAACAGGAACTGACGTGGCTGGAATAGATTCTCTCCCGGGCACGGGCGAGCAAATCGCTCTCGTCGCCCGGCTTCGCTGGAATCTTTTCCGCAATTCCCTCCGCACGATGAAGGGCCGCCTCGAAGCAGTTTCCATCGGTTTCGTCTGGCTGATGATGGGCGGCCTGATTTTCGGCGGTGGCGCGGCAATGGGCATCGCGGGTTACATTCTCGTCTCACAAGGCTTGCAAAGATACCTGCCATTCCTGCCTTGGATCGTGTTTCTGTATTGGCAGCTCAATCCGTTGCTGACGTCCGCGGTCGGCGTGCAGTTTGATTTCGCCAATCTGCTGCGCTTCCCGCTGCGGTTCGGCAGCTTTCTCGTGCTCAGTCTCGCGTACGGCGTGTTCGAGCCGGGCGCGGTTGGCTCGCTCGTTTGGTTGTTCTGCATGTCGATTGGTATTGGAATCGCGCGCCCCGCGCTGTTTCTTTGGGCGCTCCTCGTCGCCGGAATCTTTGCCCTGATGAATCTCGTACTGGCACGCGCCGTTCTCTCGTGGCTCGACCGCTGGCTCGCGCAGCGCCGGACTCGCGAAGTGATGGGACTCCTCTTCCTTCTCGTTATCCTTGGATTTCAATTCATCGGTCCGATTATTCAGCACCTCGAGCATCAACATTTCCGCCCGAGCCAAAGCTGGATTCCCGCGGCCATGTCCGTCGCAAGCTACTTCCCGCCGGGGTTCGCAGGGCGAGCATTGGTTCGCGGCGTCAATGGAAGCATGCTCCCTGCCGCATTCTCCGCGCTGATGATTTGCGCTTGTGCGCTGGTGTTCTATTGGCTCCTGCACGTTCGCCTGGTCGCGCAATACCGCGGGGAACTCATCAGCGAGACGTCTGCCGCTTCTCGCCCGGGCAGCTCCGGCGTCGCGCGCGCGCGGGCGGCCGGACGCACGCAATCTTCGTGGAACATCCCCTTCGTCTCGAGCGGCGTTGCTGCCGTGTTCGAAAAAGAAATCCGCTATGCCCGCCGCAATGGACTCATGCTCTTGAATTTGATTACGCCGATCTTTATCGTCTTGATTTTCAGCCTCAATATCCAGATGGCGCACGATGTCAAGGGCATGGCGTTCTTGCATCGCGCGGGGCCATTGGTTTTCCCTGTCGGCGTCGCGTTTGTGATCCTTGTTCAGATGAACTTCGCGTTCAACAGCTTCGCCTTCGATGGCGCGGGCGTTCAATTCCTCTTCCTGTCGCCTGTGCCTTTTCGCGAGATTGTGGCGGGGAAAAACTTGTTCCTTGTCGCCGTCACTCTGTTCGAATCCTGTATCATGTGGCTCTTCATCAGCTATCTTTTCATTCGCCCGCCGCTCGCCATCGTTGCCGCAACTCTTGTGGCGCTTGTGTACGCGAACTTCGCAACCTTCGCGATTGGAAATGTTTTCTCGCTGTGCTTTCCGCGCAAATTCGATTTCGGCGCGTTCCGGCAGAAACGCCTCGCTGGCGTGACCATGGCCGTCGGCATGGCTGTGGAAGGCGCGCTGTTTGGTTCCTGCGCGCTCGTTTTCGTGCTCGCTATCGCGCTCAGGGTTCCGTGGGCGGCAACTATTGCGTTTATCGTCCTGGCCGCCGCCGCCGCCGCTGCGTACGACTACAGCCTGAAACGCATGGACAAGCTTGCGCTCGACCACCGTGAAACCCTCACCGCCGAACTCTGCCGCGCCGAGTAATTCGCCGCAATCACCAATTCATGGCTTTCGCCCGTAGCGCGCTAGAATCTCCTTCAGCTTGTCGATGGGAATCGCTTCCGCGACGTGGCCGTCGCGGCCATGCACCGTTGTCGCGCGGAGTAGAGAGTTGTCAATCGCTTCCTCCGTCGCCTCGATTGCGGCTTCGAACAACGGTGAGAGCGAATCTTCCGAGAGAAGTTGCACAGCCGGGCCGCTCTTTGCTCCAGCTGCGATGCGATTCGTCGTCGAAAACGCAATCACGAAATCCCCGCTGCCATTGCTGCCTGATGACCCAGCGCGAGCCAGCCCAAACACGGCTCGCTTCGCCAGACGGTGCAATTGCCGCGCATCGAGCGGCGCGTCGGTCGCCACCACGATCAAGCAAGAGCCATCCGCTGAGTTTCGTCTCCCTCGCCTTTCTGCGCTTCGCGGAGTTCCCGGTTGAAGGTCGCGCCACACCGGAACTCTTGCAATCGTCAGATTGCCTCCAAAATTCGTCTGCACTAGCACGCCAATCGTGTATCCGCCATCGTCAGTCGGCAGCCTGCGCGAACTCGTCCCGATGCCGCCCTTCCACCCGAACGCAATCGTTCCTTCGCCCGCGCCCACCGAGCCTTCCTCGACGGGCCCGTCCTTTGCCGCCTCCAGCGC
>DATEFX010000009.1:0-63152 GCA_035280405.1 Candidatus Acidiferrales bacterium
GTGCCAATCATGGCGGCGAGAGTTTCCTGGCTGACCTTCGGGAGATGGTCCTCGGTCGGCTTGCCGTCCTTGCCATAGCCGGCCATGACGAGGAGGGCGCGGGCGAGGCGCTTCTCGCTGGAATTGAAGAGCTGGTCCACAAGGTCGGCTTCGACGCCGGCCTTGCGCGCGAGCAAATAGGACAAGAAGAAATCGGAGAAGATGCGGTCGCGATAGAGCATCTGGCCCATCCAACGATTGTCGACGCGGACGATGCGGCAGTCGGTGGCGGCGCTGGCGCTGGCGAGATGGTGTCGGGTTCCGGCCAGGCCGCCTTCGCCGAGGAAATCGCCGCCGCCGAGAAGGCCGACAACAGCCTCCCTGCCTGATTTCGAATCGACGTAGAGTTTTACGTTGCCATGTTCGATGTAGTAAACGTAGTTGCTGGGATCGCCCTGGGAAAAAATCACCTGACGACGGCGATAGTGCATGACCTTTCTGCCCCGGCCATCGGTGCCCAGTAGATGGTTGGGGTTGAAGGACCGCCCTTGCCGCCGCGATGCTGACTTGTTAGCCGACACTTGCAGGCCACCCCCTGCGACGATATTTGTAAGTGAAGCATTGGGAAGAGTTCTGTCCACTTTTGAACACTCACGAAACAAAGCTGGCATCCCGGCTATCGCTGGAAATGAGCAAGAAGAATCATCTCAAGGCCGTGCGAGCAGGGTCGGCGGAGGTGGGGCAGATTGCAGAGGAGCGGAGCCAAAATTACCTGCTTGAGCTGGGGAAAAACGTCGGCAAAAGCTGCCGGCCTCCCGAACCATATCAGCCTTCTGCTCGAAATATTATGTCCCGCGCGTAAGAGGGGTCAAGTCAGGTATTTTCCTGACAGGGATATTGCGACGATAGGAAGTGAAGAAAGCAGGTTCCTATGGTCCTGCCGTTGGCGAGCGCGATTTCGACCTGGCCGGCGGCCCATTCGCCCTCACCGGAATAGGTGCGCACAACCTTCACGGCACGAAGAGCAGGCAAAATGCCGGCAAAGATATCCAAAATTGCTTTGCGTCCGCGAATCAGCTCGTTCTCGCCGCCCGCGGGATTGAGCGGAGTGCGCAGCGTCGCACTTTCGGACCAGGGAACACGGGAAACATCTTTCGCGGCGAGACCATCGAAATACGCTTTGATTGTTTGCAGGCGCGCGTCATCTTTCATGGGGGCACCGCCTCTACGTGGGACGGGAGTATATCCCATTGCCGGCGGAGCGCGTGACTGACCCTCGCGAAGCCGACCCGCTCGTGCGTAAAACCTACGGGCGGCGGGCGTCAATCGGCGGCGGCGCGGGAGTGCGCTTCCCCGGCGCTCTCTTCCCTGCCGGCTGCTTCGCTGCCGGGCGATTCGCGACGTTCTTCCGGCGGCGTGACGCGAGCGATGTCGCGGCGGCGGAAATAGGCGCCCGGCGGAAACAGGCCGGCGCGATCGAATTCGCGGCCGAGCGTCTTCTTCACTTCGTTGAGCCAATAATCGAAAGTGCCTGGGGAGACGCCCGTCAGCGTGACGGCCCGATCGTATTCGCAGTTGCGAAGGTAATAGACGTGGAACAGCTTGCGGCGGCCTTTCCAGCCGGGGCGCGAAAGAGCGCGGTCCGCGATCCTTTCGTAGTCAGCACAAAACTCCTCGGCGCGTGCGCGATCGGGACGCCAATGATAGCAGTCGCTGGGCGTATCGAGATTCACGGCGGCGAGGCGACCCTTGAGGAATTCGCGCAGCGAACGATAGCGGCCATGGCAGACGTCGAATATCTCCTGCGGTTTCATCGCGCCCTCCCTCCCAGACGTGATTCCCGAATCGCGAGAATCGGAAATGTCACTGCATGTAAGCAGAACGTTCAAGACGCGGAACGACGTGCCTCAGCGGCTAAAGCCGCGTTAAAAATACGTTGCTTACGCCACGGCTAAAGCCGTGCCCTTACAAAGCCCTCCCATTTGCAGCGCCAAGCTAATGCTTCAAATCGTCGACGGTCACCAGCTCGATCGTTTCAACCCACTGCTCAAAGCATTCCTGCCAGCCGCACAAATAGCCGCGGGAATATTCGGCCGCGAGTTTTTCGCGTTCGCGGTGGACGCGCTGCAGATCGAGGACATCGCGCTGCTCGCGCGTAGGCGCGCGCCAGGCGAGGACGACGCGATATCGAAATTCGCGCAAACCGCGAGCGAGCAAATGCAGCGGCGCAGGAAAATAGACGCCCACACGGCGGCGCGGCTCATACCAGGCCATTCTCCAGCCGCGCCGGGGTTCGCGGCCATGACCGAGTTCGCGTTTGAGCGGAAGATTCATCGAGGTTTCTGCGTCATTTCCGTCCCTGAGGGCCCGCGCCGACGCGGAGTTCGCGCGCTATATCTTCCGAACGCGACGCCGGGCGCGCGGCTATGTGGAGTCTCTTCGCTTCTGTTCTTGGATTTCGTTCGGTGAAGAGTTCAAGATGTGAAAGTTTGTTTTCTCGATGCACAGAACAAGCGCGCCCCTGTTTTTCTAATTGCTTTTCTATTTGTCTTTCTATTGCTCCACTACCAATCCCTTCTGCAAGACGAGTGGATTCAGTCGCGTCGCTGCGAACGACTCCGCAATTTTGGGGATGGGGGGCGTCAGATCTGGGGAGGGAGTCCGCGAATTTGAGGAGGGGCGCGGCGTCGGGCTGGGAAATCCACAGATTATCCACAGAGCCGCGCAAGGGCTGTGGAAAAGTTTCGGGGGCGTTATTCCGAGCTTCGCGACAAAATTTTTTCGCTTTTTGGATTCGCACGATGATGCCCGCGGGAGCCGTAGTGGTTTCGATGTAGCCGCCGCGCCGAAGAATTTGCATCCAGCGCTCGAGCGACTTCCGGGAGAAACCCGTCTCCTCTTCGATCTCGCGATAGCTGACCGGACGCCCGCCGAGAACGAAGCCGATCCCTCCCCGTTCGCGCGTCTCACGAAGCACCAGCCAGCCGTAGAGCCACACGGCCTGGCCCATGCGGGCATAGTGTCGCGCTTCGAAGAGCACGCCGCGAAGGCCTGCATTGTAGTTTTTCCCGCGCATCTAATCCGCGATGAACTCCCGCATTTTCAACACACCCCGCAGTAGGGCACGAAGATCCGGCGAAATCCGCGGCGCGTCGCGATGAGGCGTTCCACGATAGCGACTGACGGGCGTTGATAACAGAAGCCGCAGAATTTTCTCGCGGAGGCGCGCGTCAAGAGATTCACTTTTCTTTCGAGTTGAGCGAAATGCTGCTGCGTTCGTTCGCGTTCCCGATTTGACGCAACGGCGCGCCACCGACGCATGCGGTCGCGTTTCTGAATAAGAAGACGCGAGTGCTGTTTGTTGATCGCTCCGACAGAGAAAGAAGTTGGCGACATGCAAAAACCTCCTTGGCGTTCAACAGAGGATCTGGAGGCAGTCACTTGACGCAGCCAGCGGGCCCCGAGATTTATGAGATAAGCTAATTGTTCCATATTGACACTGATTACGTATACGTTAATATCTGCGCACTGAACCCAATTGGCTCAGTGACTTTCGGTCCCGGGAGGCCTGTCATGAAGGCAAACCAGCCCCTGCTCGAGTACCTAGCCACATGTTCCGAAGCCTCCCTGCAATCGTTCGAACTTGCGCGCTTGAACGATGCGGCCAACTTGCGACAAGAACTGATGCAGCAAATCGTCGCAACCGTGGACGAGTTAGTCGAAGCCGATACGCAAGCGCGCCTTGCGCGGTGGATGAACAACCTGCGCCGCCGGACGCCGCACAACACGCAGCGTTTCTCTGACGGTGGTGCACAACGTCTTGCATCGCAGACGCGCCGTCCTCTTTTCCCCTCGGCAGAACATTCTTCAGAGAGAGCGCGACTGCGGAACGCGCGACGCCTCCTGGCCCTCCCCGAGCCCTCTCGCACATCAAATTGCTCAAAATCGTCGGCGAGGCTCACGCTCGTGAGCGTGGGATGAACTTCCTGCATTGTGCAATGTGCGTTTGTCGGTTGGGCGCGTCGTGACCGCCCTTTACCGATAACTAAACGCCAAGGGGCATGCCCGAGGGTTTCGAGCCAATCTCTTAGCGGCCAACGCTCCTGCGATGGGCCCGCTGCCGGATGTGCACGACGCAGTTGAGCGGCGGGCCTCGCCAATTCTCTTTGTGATGCAATTGATCGCCGGAACGACATTGCGCACTTCCGATGACCACGTTCCAACAACCTCATACTTCGCTGTGCTCGATTAGGAATGGCGTCTTGCCGTAACAAGGACACGTACGCGCGTTTTGGCGCATGCGAGATTTGCCGGACACTGCAAGCATATACGTCATGTGATGCCACCTCAGGCAATAACACTAAGCGATACCTCGCTGTTTCTCGCAATGAGCCGGTGTTCATTTGGTCTTGCCGAACGAGTGCCGAGCGTGCTCACGATGTTATTTAAGGAACGAATGCACATCATTTGAATGCCGTAATCCTTGTATGAGCAATCATTTATGCGTCTTTCCGCCGAGTAATTTCAACTATATATTAGACGAAGCAGTGAGGTGACCCCAATGACTAAAGATCGTCCGAGAAGATTGGAGGAATTATGGTAGGTTGATGGTCAAGCGTCCATAAGATAGCAGTAACATCCAGAGTGAAATGCAAAGCAAGTCGGGCGGTATATTCTGCACAGGAGATGAGAGGGGACATCCCCTATGAAATTGCGTAAAGAGAGGGATTCATTGGGCGAGAAGCAGGTGCCTGCGGACGCCTACTATGGCATTCAGACACAGAGGGCTATCGAAAACTATCCTATAAGCGGCAATCGGGCGCATCCGAACCTGATCCAAGCGGTGGGTTTCATCAAGAAAGCCGCCGCACTCACCAATCAAAAGCTGGGATTAGTTCAAGCGAAGATCGCCGATGCAATTGTCCGCGCCGCCGAAGATGTGATTTCCGGTAAGCTCAACGATCAATTCGTTGTCGATGTGTATCAGGCCGGTGCCGGCGTCTCTTTTCACATGAACGCCAATGAAGTGATCGCGAATCGAGCGATTGAACTTCTCGGAGGCAGTCGGGGCGATTATACGTTATGTCATCCCAATGACCATGTAAATTTCGGACAGTCGACTAATGACGTCTTTCCTACGGCGATGCGCCTCGCGGCTATCAAGCTGCTCGACGACCTATTGGTATCCCTTCATCTACTAAAAGATTCTTTGGCGCGCAAAGCTAAGGACTTCGATCACATCCTCAAGTCCGGCCGTACCCACATGATGGACGCGGTTCCAATCCGGCTGGGTCAGGAATTCCACGGATACTCTACGGCGATCAACCGGGCGGGGAGGGTAATTGAGCAATCGCAGGACCTCCTGCGGGAGATTGGACTCGGCGGTTCGGCGGTCGGGACAGGGGTCAATACACATCCAAAGTATCAGAAGCTAGTGGTGGAAACACTCAGCAAGGTCGCTGGGACGAAGCTCATCCCAACAGAGGACCTGCGCTATGCGATGCAGTCCAACCTGGCCATGGCGACGGCCTCATCTGCATTGAGGAACCTCGCCCTCGAACTCATACGGATTGGGAACGACCTGAGGCTGCTATCCAGCGGGCCGAACACGGGGTTGGCAGAGATAGTTTTGCCGGCACTGCAGCCGGGGTCGTCCATCATGCCGGGGAAGGTCAATCCGGTCATGGCGGAGTTGACGGCGATGGTCGGATTCCAAGTAGTCGGCGCAGACATCGCCACAGCAATGGCGGTGCAGGCCGGGCAGTTGGAGCTAAACGTGATGATGCCGACGATGGCACTGAACGTACTCCATTCGGCAGAGATACTGAAGAACACGATGCGGGTCCTGGCTGAGAAGTGCGTGGATGGAATCAAGGCGAATGAGGAGCGCTGCCGGTACTATGCGCAGGCGACGATATCGATTGCGGCGGCGCTGAATCCGTACATTGGCTATGCGGCTGCGGCGGAGATTGCGAAGGAGAGCGTGAAAACCGGACGTCCGGTAACAGAGATTGCGCTGGAGAGAAAGTTGCTCGATGAAAAATTGTTGAACGAAATCCTCGATCCGTACCGAATGACAGAGCCGGCGGCACCCATCAAAGGGGCGAAAAAGAAGTAAGAGGACTCCTCAAACTTTCTTCAAAAAAAATCAGATCCCTGCATCAGGACACACGAGCTGTCTTCGGAGGCCAGGCCTCGAGGAGCTGCTCCTTTGTGTACACCATGGCATTAATGTCGTAGGGGGCCAGCTCAAAACCGTGGCCGTGCGTGATGGCGTCCGTAGGACAGGCCTCAACGCAATAACCGCAGAAAATACAGCGAGAATAGTCGATGTTGTAAACCTTGGCGTAGCGATCGGCGTCGGAGATGCGGTTGTCCGCGGAATTCTCGGCCGCTTCGATGTAGATGCATTGCGCGGGACAGGCCGCGGCGCAAAGAAAACAGGCCACGCACTTTTCGAAACCGTTCTCATCGCGTTGCAGAACATGGATGCCACGATAGCGCGGCTGGAAATGGACAGGCTCGGCAGGATAGTTCTCCGTCGTCGGCTTCCTGAACATCGTCAAGAAGGTGACGCGGAAGCCTTTGTAAAGGACAACGAACGTGCGGCCGAATTCTTTAACGATAGACGCCATAGATTTTTACTTTAACAAAGACCTCGCTCGACGGCAAATTGAAATCGTTGCGTCATAATTTTCATTCTCCGGGGGGCGAGACGGGAGGCGGTTCGGCCGGGCCGGATTTTCCCGTGATGGCGGCGATGATTTGGCGGCCATGGAATCGGCCATTCTCGATAAAAATCTCGCCTGTGTGTTTTCCTCCCAGAAGAACTCCTGCCAAGTAGATCCCTTTGACATTGCTTTCGAGAGTTTGCGGATTGCACGCGGGCTTGCGCGATTCGGAGTCGAGGCGGATGCCGAGGCTTTCGAGAAAGCTGAAATCCGGATGGTAGCCGGTCAAGGCGAAAACAGCGAAGGCCGAAATGGTCTTGGCGCTTCCACCATTGCGAGTCAGAACTGCTTCCGGTTCGATTTTTTCGACGCGCGTATTGAAGAGAGCGCGGATTTCACCGGAGCGGATGCGATTTTCGATGTCCGGGCGGACCCAGTATTTCAAAGTCTTGCCAAGCTCCGCGCCGCGATGGATGAGCGTCACTTTTGCGCCGGCGCGGAAGAGTTCAAGAGCGGCTTCGGCGGCAGAATTTTTTGCGCCAATGACTACGACTTCCCTGCCCCAGTAGGGGTGGGCCTCGCGAAAATAATGAGAGACGTGGGGGAGATTTTCGCCCGGAATATCGAGCAGGTTCGGCAAATCGTAGTAGCCGGTGGCGAGGACGATTTTGCGGGCCTGGCGGCGATGCTCTCCGCCATCCTGGGAACGCGAGAGGACTGTGAAATCTCCATCAGTTCCGGAGATCGTCTCAACTTTTTCGTATTGCTGGACTTCGATGGCGTAGTGCTCGGCGGCGCGGCGATAGTACTTGAGGGCTTCGGCGCGGCTGGGCTTGCCTCCGGAGGTCGTCATGGGGAGTTCGCCGATCTCCATGCGCTCGGGAGTGGTGAAAAAAAGCATATTGGTGGGGTAGTGGTAGAGGGAGTTGCAGAGGCAGCCTTTATCTATGACCAGAGGGCGAAGACCGGCACGTTTGGCTTCTATGGCGCAGGCGAGGCCTGTGGGGCCTGCACCGATACAGATGAGGTCATGAGTCATGAGCACACCCGCAGGGAGGTGTGAGCGCCCTCAATGCCGTTTTGAGCGAACTCAACGAATCGAAATTCATTTGCGATCAGAAAATTGCAAGTCATTTGTTTAGTTATAGATGGCATTGCGCGACTATGCGTTTCATCTGCGATCAGGGGAATCCGTGGGCCGTGGCGCGTGACCCGCGGTCCGTGAACTGCGGCGGGAGGCAATTGGCTCGACTGTCGAGGCACGGGGCGGAATTTGGCGATTAGAAAATTTTCTGTCGTTTGTTTTCTATGACTTAGGGGTGATTCTAATTCCGGGGATTGGCGATTAGTTCTAGGAGCTGGAGGCTCGTAGCTGGAAGCTGGAACACCCGAAAGCCCGGTGAACACGTTCGCCTGCTGCGGCGGACGGAGCTCCGCCGTTCGATTGCGCCCGCGACTCGCCACTTGCCACGGCGAGCAGGCGCCGAGCGGACGGCGAGCGGGCGGCGGGCAAGCACCATCGAACCGCGCCGAGCGGCCGGCTAGAGACGCTTCAAAATTATCGATTAGAAATTGAGATGTGCCGTGTTTTGTGTGAGTTGAGCAGAAGTCTAATAATTTTGCGCCGGGATTCGAGAGCGACCGCGGAAAGATGAGGAATGTCGGTCTGCGGCGAAGCTCGCGGTTGCGGGATTCCGGGGCGCGGACGTCTTGTCGTGCTTGCATATTGCATTATATCACTCGCGTCAATCGGTCTGATGCGATAAGTGTTGGGTCAGCTGAACCGTGAAAATACTACAAGCTGTCGAAGCGGCTGGATTGCCGGACTGGCGGCGCGGCAGTGCCGACGGGGCACGAGAACACACTCGCGACTTGCGGTGTTCGCGCAGCGCGAAAGTGCGGTTATAATCTGCGCCAACTATGCCCTTAACTTCAGGCACAAAGCTGGGCCCATACGAGATTGTCGGCGCGATCGGGGCGGGCGGGATGGGAGAGGTGTATCGCGCGAGGGATACGCGGCTGGGGCGCGATGTCGCGGTTAAAGTACTGCCTGCTTCGTTTTCGGGCGATCGCGAACGCCTTCGTCGCTTTGAGCAGGAAGCCCGAGCGGCGGGCGCCCTCAATCACCCGAATATTCTCGCAATCCATGACCTCGGGTCATATGGCGGCGCGCCATTCCTCGTCACCGAGCTACTCGAAGGCCAGACGCTGCGTGAGCGCTTGCGCAGCGGAGCGCTGCCGCTGCGCAAAGCGCTAGATGTCGCGATGCAGGCAGCGCACGGGGTGGCGGCGGCGCACCAGAAACGAATCATTCACCGGGATCTGAAGCCCGCGAATATATTCCTCACCGCCGACGGCCGCGTGAAGATTCTCGACTTCGGCCTTGCAAAATTGACGCAGGAAAATCTCTCCGGCCTCAGCGAAACGCAATCTCCGACACGCACGGCCGAGCCTATCACCGAAACAGCGGCTGGCGTCGCGCTGGGGACCATCGGCTACATGTCGCCGGAGCAGGTGCGGGGCCAGCCCGCCGACGCGCGGTCTGACGTCTTCGCGCTGGGGACAATTCTCTACGAAATGCTCTCGGGGCAGCGGGCTTTCGTGAAAGATTCCTCCGCCGATACGATGGCAGCCATTTTGAAGGAAGAGCCGCCCGAACTTTCGGGCGAGGGTAAGAAGATTCCTCCAGCCGTGGAGCGAATCGTGAGGCACTGCCTGGAGAAGAATCCCGGCGAACGATTTCAATCCGCGCACGACTTGGCTTTCGATCTCGAATCGGTTTCGGGAATCTCGACGACCAGCGCCGCCGCACTCGCGGCGCCAAATTCTCGTCCGCGTAAATGGCTTAAGGCGCTCGTGCCAGTAGTCGCGCTCGTAACCGCCGCTGCGGCAGGATTTTTCGCGGGCCGGTGGAGCGGACACACGGGAGAACCTGGGCCTGCGAAATTCCTCCACATCAATTTTCGCGCCGAAATGGTGTTCAACGCGCGATTTGCTCCGGATGGAGAAACCATCGCCTTCAGCGCGGCTCAGGAAGGAAACCAACCCCAACTGTTCGTTCACCGACCCGACTACCCCGCGCCACAGCCTATCGGGTCTCCCGGCACGGAATTGCTCTCGATCTCCCCCAAGGGCGAGCTTGCGGTATTGACCGGAACCCGCTACATCAGCCATGCCGTGTTCTCCGGCACGCTGGCGCGAATGGATCTGGGCGGAGGCGCGCCACGAGCGATTCTGGAAGGTGTTCAAGATGCCGACTGGAACCCCGATGGTACGGGCCTTGCGATCGTCCGCGAGACAAACGGCCAGAGCCGCCTGGAATATCCCATCGGCAAGGTGCTGTATGAGACGGCAGGCTACGTGAGCAATCTGCGCTTCTCCCCCGGCGGTGACCAGATCGCTTTCCTCGAGCATCCCTTTCGCTACGACGACCGGGGCACGGTTGACGTCGTGGACCTGCAAGGACATAAGCGCGTATTGGCGGGCGAATATGCCGGGGAAGAAGGGCTGGTTTGGTCAAAAGACGGAAACGCGATTTATTTCTCCTCATGGGGCGAGGGTGAATCGAACTATTTCATTCACGCCATTAATCTCGCGGGCAGGGCCCGCGCCATGCTCAGTGCGACTCAGGACATTTGGGTCTTCGATGCCGATGGCAAAGGCCGGCTGTTGGCCAACGAAAACACGGACCAATCCCGGCTCGTGGCTCTCGCGCCGGACGCGAACGCCGAACGCGACCTCACCTGGCTCAACTACTCAGACTCCCCCTGCCTTTCTTCCGACGGCAGGGAGGTTCTTTTCACCGATGTAGACCAGACAGCCGGTAGCGCGAACTACGATCTCTTGCTCCGCAAGACAGATGGTTCCCCCGTCGTGCGTCTTGGTGACGGAACTGCCGAGGGCCTGTCACCCGATGGCACACTAGCTTTGTCCATGGTGCCCGGTCCCCCCATGCAGCTCGTGCTCTACCCCACGGGCGCGGGCGAAAAACGCGTGCTCAACCGCGGCAATATTGAGAATTTCGCATCGGCGAGATTCTTCCCGGACGGCAAACGTGTCGTCGCCTGCGGCAATGAACCCGGGCACAGGACGCGTTGTTATGTCCAGGACATCGCGCAGAGCGCACCGCAGCCCGTCACACCGGAAGGCACTACCGGTGGGTTCGTCTCGCCCGACGGAAAAGAGCTTCTCGCTCAAGACGCTGATGGAAAATTCCTCATTTACCCGCTAGCAGGAGGTCCGGCTCAAGCAGTTCCGGGGCTTGCTGCTGTGGACGTCGTCATCCGCTGGAGTGCGGACGCTCGCTCCGTCTTCGTCTATGGCAAATCGGTTGTTCCCGCGCGCGTCGAACAGATCGAGCTCTCGACAGGCCATCGCACCTTGATGCGCGAACTTGCTCCTGCGGACCGCACAGGAGTGTACCGGATCATGGACGTTGCCCTCTCCGACAGTGGGAAATCGTATGCATATGCCTATGAACGCACCTTATCCACGCTGGTCGTTGTTGAAGGTGTTAAATGACTCTCGCGATGGGGACAAAGCTGGGCCCATACGAGGTTGTCGTCGCGATCGGCGCGGGCGGGATGGGAGAGGTGTATCGCGCGCGGGATACGAGGCTGGGGCGCGACGTCGCGCTGAAAGTTCTCCCGGAATCGTTCGCGCAGGACGCGCAGCGCATGGCGCGGTTCGAGCGCGAGGCGAAAGTGCTAGCCTCGCTCAGTCATCCGAATATCGCGGCTGTTTTCGGCCTCGAAGATTCGGCCAAGACGCGCGCGCTGGTGATGGAACTGGTCGAGGGGCCGACGCTGGCGGAGCGGATCAAGTCAGGCGCGAATCCGATCGAAGAGACGCTGCCGATTGCGAAGCAAATTTGCGAAGCGATGGAATACGCGCACGAGCACGGGATCGTGCACCGCGACCTGAAGCCGTCGAACATCAAGATCACGCCGGAGGGCCAGGTGAAGGTGCTGGATTTTGGCCTGGCGAAGGCGCTCGAAGGAGAAGCGGCGAGCGCGGACCAGTCGAATTCGCCGACGCTGAGCGCGATGGCGACGCGCGCGGGATTCCTGTTGGGCACGGCGGCGTATATGTCGCCAGAGCAGGCCAAAGGCAAAGCGGCGGACCGACGGGCGGACATCTGGGCGTTCGGCTGCGTGCTATACGAGATGCTGACGGGGAAGATGGCTTTCGGCGGCGAAACGGTGAGCGACACGCTGGCTGCAGTGATTCGCGCCGAGCCAGATTGGTCGCAACTTCCCGCAACGACACCCCAGCGAATTCGCGAACTGCTCATGCGCTGCCTGAAGAAAGATCCACGCCAGCGGCTGCAAGCCATCGGCGAGGCGAGAATTGTGATTGAAGATGTTCTCTCCGGCACGCCGCAAGAGGCGGCCGCTCTAGCTGGGCCGGCATCCACGCAAAGCACTTGGCGGCGCGCGCTACCGTGGGCAATTGCAGGCGCGTGTCTGGTGATCGCGGGGACATTCGCCATCGGCTACATGGCGAGAGCTCCAGAGCAGGCTGCTGCCGTCATCTCGCAAATTGCGCCGCCGGAAGGCGAGAATCTGGTGCTCGGCGGCCTTTCAGAAGGCGCTCCGGCAATTTCCCCTGACGGGCGGAGACTGGCATTTGCCGCCGCAGGCTCGGACGGGCGCGAAGCCCTCTGGGTACGGCCGTTGAATGCTGCTTCGGCGCAGCAGCTCGCCGGCACGGACGGCGCAACGTATCCGTTTTGGTCGCCCGACAGCGGCTCTCTCGGGTTCTTTGCCAACGGCAAGCTAAATCGCATTGATGCCTCGGGCGGCCCGCCTCTGCCGGTCTGCGACGTTGAGCCAACTAGCCGCGGGGGCACCTGGGGCCCCGGTGACACGATCCTTTTCACTAACACGGTAAACTCCCCGCTCTACCGCGTCGCCGCTTCTGGTGGAACGCCGCAGCCGGTGACCAAACTCAACGAGTCCAAGAAGGAAATCAGTCATCGCTGGCCGCAGTTTCTTCCGGATGGCAAACATTTCCTCTACCTCGTCCTGTCGAGTGATGCGGCGAATTTCGGTGGCACCTACGTTGCCTCGCTCGATGGCGGCGAGCCGAAGTTCTTGTTGCACAACGATTCGAACGCAATCTACGCTCCTCCCGGCTATCTAATATTTCTGCGCAACGGAACGCTGATGGCGCAGCAATTCGACCCCAAAGGCCTTCGCCTGGTCGGCCAGGCAGAACCCTTGGCGGAACGCGTCGCCGTGAACCCAAACGTTCATCGAGGCCTGTTCACGGTTTCAGTAAACGGTGTCCTAGCCTACGAGGGTGGCAGCTCGACAATGGGCGGACATTACCGTCTCTTGTGGCTCGACCGTAGCGGCAAACAGACAGGGGAGACGGGAACCCCTGCCGGCTATCTCACGCCGCGGATCTCACCGGACGGACGCAAGCTTGCCGTCAGCATCATTTCTCCAGCCGGGGCGAGCGGAGCGATTTGGGTCTTTGACCTTGCCGCAGGGACGAACACGCGTTTGACATTTTCTTCCGCTGTCATTAATTCGCCGGCGTGGTCGCCTGATGGAAAAACCATCGCCTTTGTGTCCACCGAAACGGGCGAACCTCACATCTACCAGAAAGCAGCCGACGGCACAGGAAGCGCGACACCGCTGTTCGTGGACGACGCCACTGAATACGCCCCCTCATTTTCTCCCGACGGGCGGTATCTGGTTTTCGACCGCAGACAGAGCCAGGGAACAATAACTCGCATCGTGACCTGGGCAATGCCGCTTACCGGCGACCGCAAGCCGTTTCCGGTCGCCCAAGCCGCTTCTGGCCCGGGTGTGGCTGCACCAGCCCCATCACCAGATGGAAAGTGGCTGGCCTACGTATCGGCCGAGACAGGACGAGACGAAGTCTATGTTGTGCCGTTCGGCCATGGCAGTGGCAAGTGGCTGGTTTCGGTTAATGGGGGCGAGTGGCCGCGCTGGCGCGGGGACGGCAAAGAGATTTTCTATATGGCCATGGACGGCAAAATCGTGTCCGCAGACATCGTCGAGCAGGGTTCGAGTCTGGCTATAGGACAAGTGCATCCTCTCTTTAAGCCGAGCTTCTTTGTGAATGTCGCCCCCAACGTTTCGGTCTACGATGTGGCGCCTGATGGAAAGAAATTCGTAGTGATTGACGAGGGCGTGCAGGAGCCATCTGAACCGCTGACGCTGGTGGTGAATTGGCTCGAGCTGCTGAAGAAACAGTGATGCTTACCATAAGAAGCAAACTGGGGCCGTATGAGATTGTCGGGCCGCTGCGAGCCCTTCCTGCGTCAGGGCAAGCGGGCGGGATAGGTTGAGAATGCTGACTGCTGGAAGCAGAGTAGGCCGATACGAGGTTCAAGTTCTCCTTGGAGCTGGAGGCATGGGTGAAGTCTATCGCGCGCGCGACACACGGCTGGGACGCGACGTCGCCATCAAGATTTTGCCGCAACATCTGACGCAGAAAACGAGCGCAAAGCAGCGGTTCGAGCGCGAGGCTCGAGCGGTTTCTTCGCTGCAGCATCCGAACATCTGCACGCTCTATGACGTAGGACACCAGGACGGCACCGATTTTCTCGTCATGGAGTTTCTGGAAGGCGAGACGCTGGCGAAGCGGTTGGAGAGAGGGCCGCTCGCGATGCCCGAAATACTGAGAATCGCGAACGAGGTTGCTGCAGCACTCGAAACGGCGCATAGCCAGGGCGTGATTCACCGCGACTTGAAGCCGGGGAACATCATGCTGACGAAAGCGGGGGCTAAGCTGCTGGACTTTGGCCTCGCGAAGCCGACTGTTGCTCCAATGGTCGCGGACTTTTCGAACTCGCCGACGGCGAGCCACACTATCGGGAGTGGTCCCGCGAGTTCACTGACCGCGCTGGGAACGATTGTCGGAACGTTTCAATACATGGCGCCGGAACAAGTGCGTGGCGAGAATACCGACAGCCGCGCCGATATTTTCTCGTTCGGTTGCGTGCTCTACGAGATGGCAACTGGCGAACGTGCATTCGCTGGCGCCAGCCCCGTCGAGGTGTTGAACGCAATTCTGCACGAGACTCCACCTGCACCCAGCCGGCGCCGCCGCGAACTAACGCCGGGCCTCGACAGAGTGGTGGCGCACTGCCTGGAAAAGGACGCCGCGGCCAGATTTCATTCCGCACATGACCTGGCGTTCGCGCTCGCCTCACTAGCTGCGAGAGGGGAACCAGCGGGCGTCGAGCAGAGGGCGGCTTCGGTCGCGGTGCTGCCGTTCGTCAACCTTGGCGCTGATCCAGAAAATGAATTCTTCGCCGACGGAGTCACCGAGGACGTCATCGCTCACCTTTCGAAAATCCGGTCGCTCAAGGTGATTTCACGCACCTCGATTATGACTTTCAAGAAGCGCGAAAGCAGCCTGCGCGAAATCAGCGAAAAACTGGGCACCTCGACGGTGCTCGAAGGCAGCGTTCGGCGGGCAGGCAACCGCGTGCGCATCGTGGCGCAGCTCATCGACGGCGCAACTGACGAGCATATTTGGGCGGACACGTACGACCGCGATTTGACTGACATCTTTGCAATCCAGACGGACGTGGCGCTGAAAATCGCTTCCGCACTGCGTGCAGAGCTGTCGAACGAGGAACGAACACGCGTGTGCCAGCGACCAACGCCTGATCTCGAGGCGTACGAACTCTACCTGCGAGGGCGCAACTCGTTCTACCGCTTTACCGAAGAAGGCTATCGCCGAAGCTTGCTTGAATGCGAAGCCGCCGTCACCCGTGATCCGAAGTTCGCCCTCGCGTGGGCGAGCATCGCCGAAGCTCATGCCGAGATCGTCGTCCAGGGTTGTGCCGGCAGCGACAGTTCGCCGGACGAGATAATCCGTCTGGCGAAGGCAGCAGCCGCTCAAGCACTGAAAACTGATGACGAACTGGCGGAGGCGCACGGCATAATCGGACTGATTCGATTCGTTTTCGATTTCGACTGGCCGGGTGCCGAGCGCGAGTTCCAAAGGGCAATCGAACTCAGCCCGAATAGCGCCGAAGTACACGACCACTACAGCTGGCTCTGCTCTTCACTTGAACGCTACGACGACGCGCTGCGCGAGGTACGGCGCGCCCGCGAACTCGACCCGATTCTCATCCAATCCGACGTCGCGACCACTCTCCTACGCGCGGGACGCGTCGAGGAGGCGCTTGTGGAAGCGCGGCGGGGTGTCCAGGACGAACCCGGATCGGCCCGATGCCATTCAAACCTCGGCTGGGCACTGATCTTCCACGGCGAGAATGCTGCGGGGATCGCATCGCTCGAGCGCTCCGTGGCGCTCTCACCGGGGGCGAGTCTGTTCTTTTCACAGCTTGGACAAGCCTGTGCGCTGACGGGAAACGCCGAACGAGCGCGACAAATCCTCCAACAGCTGCAAGACGCGGCTGCGCACGGATTTGTTTCGCCCTACCATTTCGCCTACATCTATGCCGGTCTCGGAGAGACTGACGTTGCTATTGATTATCTCGAGCGCGCTTTCGAGCGGCGGTCTGGCGGCATATATGGCATCAAGGGATCTTTCCTTTTCCGAAACCTGCGCCAGCATCCTCGATTCCAGTCGTTATTGCGGAAGATGAATCTGGCGTGAGCAGCGGCGGCGGTGACGGGGTTGCATGCGGCCTCAGACACTGAATCCTTTCGCGCGATAGACGCCGTTCACGGGACCAGGGAGAACACACGGCAGAATTGCTTGACGTGCGCGCCGGAGTCAATGTAGGCTCGCGGGAAAATCCCGGCAAACAACTTCACCCAAAAGGAGACTGCGCATGGTTCCTCTCACGGCTCTGTGGCTACCGATTGTGCTTTCGGCCGTCATCGTGTTCGTCGCCAGCTCCATCATGCATATGGCGCTGCCGTACCACAAAAACGATTACCGGCAGCTTCCGAATGAGGACAAGCTGCTGGCGACGCTGCGCGGCGCGGGATTGACGCGCGGGATGTACCACTTCCCTTTCTGCTCGCACAAGGATTTGAAGACGCCAGCGATGCAGGAAAAATTCAAGCAGGGGCCCGTGGGGCACGTGACGATATTCCCGAGCGGGCCGGTCAACATGGGCAAATTTTTGGGGATGTGGTTCGTGTATTGCCTCATCATCGGATTTTTCGTGGCCTACCTGACGGGGCGGACGGTGGCGCAGGGGACGGATTACCTGGCTGTGTTCCGCGTGGCGGGGACGGCGGGGTTCATGGCGTACGGGCTGGGAATTATCAGCAACGGGATCTGGAAGGGCCAGCCATGGGGGATGGTGCTTAAGGAAGTGTTTGACGGGCTGATATATGGGCTGCTGACGGCCGGGACGTTTGGGTGGCTGTGGCCGAAGTAGCGGGCCGGCGTTTTTTAAGACATATCGAAGCGGTTCTCAAAACCCGCACGAGCCGCCAGCCAACGCATATTTGCGCGGCGCGGTGCGCATGCCGCTGCGCGCGACTACGGCGGCTAGTGTGATTTCTTGTTATCATGTCCGTGCAGCCGGATATGATGCAACCAACGAATCCAGCTCCCAGCCGGAAGGACATTTTCCTCGCCGCGGCGCGCGGCGAACGGCCTGCGCGTGTGCCCGTCTGGATCATGAGACAGGCGGGGCGCTACCTGCCCGGCTACCGGAGAATCCGCGAGCGTTTCTCATTCCTCGAAGTGGCCAAGACGCCGGAGCTTGCGGCGGAAGTGTCGCTTGAGCCATATCAGCGGATCGGCGTCGATGCGATTATCGTTTTCTCCGACATACTGATCGTCGCCGAGGCGATGGGGCTGGGGCTCGAAATCCTGGACGACGGGCCGAAACTAGGCAATCCGGTGCGCGATCGCGCGGCGGTGGAACGTCTGCGCGAATTCGACGCGGAGCGCGCGACGGGATTCGTCGGACATGCGATCCGCGCGACAGGCAATGAGGCGGGGCCCAGTGTGCCGGTGCTGGGATTCGCCGCGGCGCCGTGGACGCTGGCGTGTTATATGGTCGAGGGACGGACGCGCGGCGAGCTGGCCGTAATCAAAAGCATGATGTATTCGGAGCCGGAGGTGCTGCGTGAACTGCTCGCGAAAATCGCGCATGCGACGGCGGGTTACCTGAAGATGCAGATTGCGGCGGGGGCGACGGCAGTGCAGGTTTTCGACACATGGGCGGGAGAGCTCGGACGGAAGGATTATGAAGAATTTGCGTTGCCCGCTACGCAGCAATTGATTTCAGAGGTTCGCGCGGGAAACACGCCCGTGATTCATTATGCGAAGAATTGCGCGCACTTGCTCGGGGCGCTGGCGCGGACTGGCGCGACAGTGCTGAGCGTCGACTGGCGAACGGATCTGGCTGAAGCGCGCACGGAACTTCGCGGGCGCATCGCACTGCAAGGGAATGTGGACCCGACCGTGCTTCTCGGACCTGAAGAAGGCATTCGAAACGCCGTGCGAGAAGCGATTGGCAAGACGGGCGGCGCGGGACATATTTTGAACCTGGGCCATGGCATTTTGCCGCAGACGTCCGTTGAGAATGCGCAAGTTTTTGTGAATGCGGCGCGCGAATGTTCGGAGAACCGAGAACGGCGCACGGAAACAGCAAAGGTCACGGGCCGCGACTGAACCCACGATGATGCGAGCGGCAAACGAAATCCCGGAGCTGGAGGTCAGCGAGGAATTCCTGGCGAAGTACAACCGTCCCGGGCCGCGGTACACGAGTTATCCGACCGCGCCCGTGTGGGACGAAAAATTCGGGCAGGCAGATCTCGAGGAATTTTTCGGCACGGCGGATGCAGCGCGCACGCCTGTCTCGCTTTACATGCACCTGCCATTCTGCGAAAGCCTGTGCCTTTTTTGCGCTTGCAACGTGGTGATCCAGAAAGACAAGAAAGCCGCGATTCCCTACCTCGATTCGCTGAAGCAGGAGATCGAGCACGTCAGCCGCTTCGTCTCGCGCAAACGAGAGGTGGTGCAGTTCCACTGGGGCGGCGGCACTCCGACGTACCTGAATCCGGCGCAGATGGAGGATTTATTCAGCCACACGCGGGAACGGTTTTCGTTTGGACGCGGCGCGGAAATCGGCATCGAAGTGGATCCGCGCGTGACGACGCGAGCGCACCTGGAAACGCTGCGGAAGCTCGGCTTCAACCGGCTGAGCATGGGAATCCAGGATTTCGACGCGCAGGTGCAGAAGACGGTCCACCGCATCCAGCCGTACGAGATGACGCGAGACTTGATCCTGGCAGCGCGCGAGCTGGGATTCGACAGCATCAACGTGGATTTGATTTACGGGCTGCCGTATCAGTCGGCGGCGTCGTTCGGCGAAACGGTGGACAAGGTGACTGGCATCGGACCGGACCGCATCGCCATGTTTAGTTACGCGCACGTGCCGTGGCTGAAAAAGCAGCAAGGCTCGTTTCAGGGACATTTGCCGGAGGGCATGGAAAAATTTCACATTTTCAAGGTGGGCATCCGGAAATTCATGGACGCGGGCTACCTCTACATCGGCATGGACCATTTCGCGAGGCCTTCGGATGAGCTGGCCGTCGCGCAGCGCGAACGCACGCTGCACCGGAATTTTCAAGGTTATACGACAAAGGCCGGCGCGGACCTTTACGGCATGGGCGTGAGCGCAATCAGCAGCGTCGGCGAAGCGTACGCGCAAAATGACCGCGCCGTCGGCCAATATCAGACGGCGGTGGCGGAGCGAGGCGCGGCGACGATGCGGGGCTACCGCCTGGCGAAGGACGACGTCATCCGTCGCGAAGTGATTACCCGGATTTTGTGCCACGCCGTGTTGCGCAAACCGGAAATCGAGGAGAAATTCGGCATCGCCTTCGATGATTATTTCGCACGGGAACTTGGCGAACTGGCGCCGATGCGCGACGATGGCCTGGTTGTGCTGGAACGAGAGGAAATCCGCGTGACGCCGCTGGGGCGCATCTTCATCCGCAATATCGCCATGCCGTTTGACCGCTACCTCCACGAGCAAAAGATGGATTCGCGGCCGCTGTTTTCGAAGACTCTCTAGGATGAATCCGCTCGCATGAGCACGAACCGCCAGGTCGTCGTCGTGGGCGCGGGGATTTCCGGCGTGGCGTGCGCGCTGCGGCTGCAGGGCATGGGGTTGCAGGTGCGCGTGGTGGACGCGGCGGACCGAGCCGGAGGCGTAGTCGACACGGTCGAACGGAATGGATTCCTCTTCGAATCGGGACCGCAGAGCGTTCAACTGACGAACGATCTGAGGGAATTCATACGCGCGGCAGGGTGCGAAAGTGAATTGATCGAGGCGGACCCGCGCACCCCGCGATTCGTCCTGCTGAACGGAAAGCTGATTCCCGCGCCGATGTCGCCACCTGGCCTGCTGACCACTTCCCTGCTCGGCGTAGGGTCGAAGATGCGTCTGCTGACGGAGCCGATGCACCGCACGAAGGCGCCCGCCGAAGACGAATCGCTGGCAGATTTCGTGCGGCGGAAATTCGGCACAGAAATTCTGGATCACCTCGCGGGACCGTTTGCCTCCGGAGTATTCGCGGGCGATCCCGAGCTGATGAGCCTGCGGAGCTCGTTTCCGTCGCTGGCGGTTTGGGAAGATGAATACGGGAGCGTGTTGCGCGGCGCGATCAAGTCCCGCGGAGAGAAGAAAGAAGTGCGGCCGACGCTGGCAGGCTTCAAGCGCGGCATGGCGAGTCTCGTCGCCGCGGCGGTGCGAAGACTCGAGCCGGCCGTCGCATTGGGGATGCGAGCGGAGAAGATAACGCGCAACAATGGCGGCCCATGGCAAATTCGCTGCGCCGGACACGGCGAATCGGCGGACGTGCATGCGGACGCGCTGGTGCTCGCGGCACCCGCGTACGAAACGGCGCGGCTGGTCAATCCGTTCTCCTCGCAACTGGCGAGCGCGCTCGGCGCGATTCCTTACGCGCCCGTCGCCGTCGTCGCCGAGGGATACCGGCGCGAATTCGTTGGACACGATTTGAAAGGATTTGGATTCCTGATTCCGCGCAAAGAGGGCCTGCGCACCCTCGGGACAATCTGGAACTCGTCGCTTTTTCCCGGGCGCGCGCCGGAAGGCATGGTGCTAATGACCAGCTTTGTTGGCGGAGCGACAGATCCGCGGACCGTCGCGCAGGATCCCGGGTATATTGCAAATGAAGTCCGCGACGAGATTGGGCGCGTCTTGAAAATTATCGGCCCGCCGATCGAACGCCAGGTCTGGCGGCATCAGAAGGCGCTGCCACAGTACAATCTTGGCCACTCGCAGCGCGTGAGAGTGATTCGCGAAGAGCTTGCCGGGCTTCGCGGCGTTTTCCTAGCGGGGAATTATCTCGATGGGCCGTCTTTCGGCAGTTGCGTCTCGCAGGGCAACCGCACGGCCGACGCCGTGAGGGATTTCCTGGCGGACTAATCACGCGAGAGCGCGCGAATCGGCGTTCTGAAATTCGCTCACGACGAAAGCGGGCGCTTGAAGCGGTGCGCGAGGCGGATTTTGCGACGTTCCGCTGCTTCTCGCCACTGGCGGCGGTCTTCGTCGGTCTCGAGGGTTAGCGGACGAATCGGATGGCGCTGCATGCTTTCGTCCACGGCGACAAATGTGAGATAGGCACTGGACGTATGGCGGCGCTCCTGCGTGAGAATATTTTCCGAGAACACTTTGACGCCGACCTCCATCGAAGTGTGAAACACGCGGTTCACTTTCGATTGCAGCACGATGAGATCGCCGATGCGAATGGGGCTGCGAAAATCGAGATAGTCCACGGACGCAGTGACGAGATAACTGTTCGAATGCCTGTGGCCGGCGATGGCGCCGGCGATGTCGATCAAATGCATCACGCGCCCGCCGAGGATGTAGCCGAGAGGATTCGCGTCGTTGGGCAAGACGGCCTCGACCATTTCGGAGCGCGAGGCGCTGACGGGCTTCGGCTGGAGATTTGGCGTGGTGATTTCGGGTTCGCGGGCGGCGGCGTAGCGCTCGCGACCTCGAGCATTCCTGGATGATTTCGATTTCGTCTTCGATTTCCTCAATGAATTCTCCCTTGCGCGCTTCGTGGCGTTCCGATTATGAGGCCGATATAATACGCCACCTGTGACCGCGCCCGAAACCAACGCGAATCAGCCGCAAGGCAAGCCCAAGAACCGGCGCGAAATGCTGGAACAATTTGTCGCGGGCCATCCGGATGATGCATTTGCGCGCTACGGACTGGCGATGGAGTGCATGCGGCTGGGAGACAACCCGGCAGCTGAAGCGCATTTCAAGCAGCTGATGAGTTCGCATCCTGATTATGTCGCCTCATATTTTCCGTTCGGGCAAATGCTCGCGAAACTGGGGCGCGCTGCCGAGGCGCGCAGAATTCTCGCCGCTGGCGTAGAAAGAGCGGCGGCGACGGGCGACGGACACGCGCGCAGCGAAATGCAAGTGGCGCTCGACGAGCTGGATTGATTCCGCGCCGCGGTGCCGTCGCAATTCTGATGCTGTGCTAACATGGGCCGCCGATGAGCCTAAAGCGAATTCCGGTATTCCCTCTCGACGTGGTTTTGTTTCCCGGCATTCAGCTTCCGCTTCACATTTTCGAGCCGCGATACAAGCAGATGATCCGGAGATGCCTCCTGGAAAAGCTCGAATTCGGCATGATCCTCGCGGAAAAGGAGAAAGTCGCCACGACGGGATGCACGGCGGCGATCGTTCAAATGGTGAAGCAATACGCCGATGGACAGATAGACATCATCGTGCGCGGCGGGGCGCCGTTTCAGGTGAAGGAACTGTACGACGACAAGCCGTACTACGAGGCCCTCGCTGAATTTATCGATGAAATGGGGACTCCTTTTCCGCCCATCTCGCAAGAGCTGGCGGAGGTCTACGACCAGTGCCACTGGCTGCTCTTCAACAGCGGCCCACAGCGAATTCCGTCGGAGCCCGGAATTTCCCCCACGTATTTCATGGCCGGGTCCCTGCCGCTGGACCTGGATGACAAGCAATCCCTCCTCGAAACGCGCGACGAGGCCGCGCGGCAAAATCAACTTCTGGAGCAACTAAAAGAGTGGCTGCCGCAACTCGTCTATATGAACGAGCGGCGCGAGCGCGCGCGCGGAAATGGCCATTCCCTGAATTAAGCGCCGTCCGTTGCGCAGACGGCTATAATGGAGACTGGGAGCAATCCGCGACAGGCATCCGGCCCGCGGCTTTCAAGAAAAAAGCGACACAATCATGGGCACAAAAGCAAAAAACCTCGGCGAACTCAAAAAATCCGAATGGAGCGAGGCGCAGTACGCGAACCGAAGCGTCAAGGACGAATTGCGCGCGAATCTAATGCGCAAGCTCCGCGAGGGAGAGGAATTATTTCCGGGGATTCGCGGGTACGAGGACACGGTGACGCCGCAAATCGTCAATGCAATCCTGTCGCGGCACCATTTCATTTTGCTCGGCCTGCGAGGGCAAGCGAAGACGCGCATTCTGCGTAGCCTGGTGGCGTTTCTCGACCCGGAAGTGCCAGTCATCGAGGGATGCGAAATCAACGACAACCCGTATCGCCCGATTTGCCGGGCCTGCCGCGACCGCATCGCGAAGGACGGCGACTCGACGCCAATCGTGTGGCTGGCGCGCGATCTGCGCTACGTGGAAAAGCTGGCGACGCCCGACGTGACCATGGCGGATATCATTGGCGACGTCGATCCCATTCGAGCGGCGAAGGGCGGGCGGGATCTTTCGGACGAACTGACGATTCATTACGGCCTGCTGCCGCGCGCCAATCGCGGAATTTTCGCAATCAATGAACTGCCGGACCTCGCGGGGAAGATTCAGGTTGGGCTGTTCAACATCATGCAAGAGGGCGACGTGCAGGTGAAGGGCTATCCGGTACGCCTGCCGCTGGACGTGCTGCTGGTGTTCACGGCGAATCCGGAAGACTACACGGCGCGCGGCAAAATCATCACGCCCCTGAAGGACCGCATCGGCTCGGAAATCCGGACGCACTATCCCGCGACGGTGGAAGAAGGCGAGGCGATCACCTCGCAGGAAGCGTGGACGGAGCGCGGCGCGCAGCGCGTGGAGATTCCGCGCTACATCCGCGAAGTGATCGAGGAAATCGCGTTTCAAGCGCGCGAAGACAAGCGCGTAGACCGGCGGTCGGGCGTGAGCCAGCGGCTGCCAATTTCGTGCCTGGAAAACGCGGTGAGCAGCGCCGAGCAGCGCGCCGCCCACAATGGCGAAAAGCTCGCCGTGGCGCGAGTGGCGGATATTTACGCCGCAATCCCCTCGATGACGGGAAAATTCGAGCTGGAATACGAAGGCGAGCTTCGCGGCGCCGATACCATCGCCCGCGAACTGATTCGCGCGGCGGTGGGCAAGTCGTTCACGAAATATTTCAGCAGTTCAAACTTGCAGTCTGTCGTCCAGTGGTTCGAGGGCGGCGGAGAACTGAAAGTTGCGGCCACGGCGAAATCCGGCGAGCACCTCGCGGAATTGAAAAAGGTGGACGGATTGTTCAATCACACGCCGGCGCTCGGAGTGGGGCCGAAGGACGACCCGGCGGTGCAAGCGGCGGCGGCTGAGTTCGTCCTCGAAGGCCTCTGGGCGCATAAGCGCATCAGCCGGAGCGAAGAGCGCGGATTCTACGCCGAGCCACGAAAGGCACCCGAGCCGCGCGAGCCGCAAACTCGCATGCCGCGACGCCAGTTCAACTGAGGTGCGAACAAGTGCCTACGACTTCTAAGTCGCTGCTTCATCAAACCTGGTTCACTACTTTGCGCGCTATCGTCTACGCTACATTCTTTCTCTGGTTTTTCGGCTGGCTCGCCTTTTCAGTGCGCTCCTTCGATCACAATTTCGCATTCGCGCTTCCGCATGCAACTGTCCTCCTGGGCGCCGTGCTCATGCTCGTAGGCGGATTCGTCATGCTCACTTGCGTTTCCACATTCGCGATTCGAGGACGTGGCACGCCTGCGCCATTCGATGCGCCGCGCCAGTTTGTCGCCATTGGTCCCTATCGCTACGTCAGAAATCCCATGTATTTAGGCGGTTTCGTGCTCTTGGTCGGCCTGGCTCTCTATCTGCGCTCGGTTTCCATTTTGCTTTTGACCCTCGTCCTGGTTTGCGCGTGTCATCTCCTAGTTACCCTGTACGAAGAGCGCGTCCTCAAAAGCAATTTCGGTGCCGAATACGAAAATTATCTTCGCGACGTCTCGCGATGGCTTCCACGCATGCCGCGCAACAGAGCAAGGCTAAATTCGGGACAGCTTGCGCCATGAAATACGTTCGCTACAAGAAATATACCGGGCAGGAAGCCGACGATATTGACTTGCAGGAGTTGATGAACCGGCTTTCGGATTTCCTGCTGCAGAGCGGATTCCAGTCGCCCTACTACGGGATCTATGAAATGGACCCGGAGGGCTCCCCCGAAAAATCGATGGAACAGCTGCGGCAGGCGATTCTTCGCGCGCTCGAAGAAGGCGAATTACTTCCGCCGGAAATGATGGAAGAGCTGCTCAAGAATCCGAATTTGAACGAGAACCAGCAGCTGCGCGACATGATAGACCGGCTGATCGAGCGAATGGAGAGTGAGGGCTACATTTCGCCGCAGCCTCCGCACGTCTCGCCGCCTCCGCAACAAACGCCCGGGGGGCAAGCCGGCTCGCAGGGCGACGCCGAAGTCCACGCGCGATTCGAGATTACCGACAAGGCGCTCGATTTTCTCGGCTTCAAGACACTGCGCGATTTGCTCGCTTCGCTTGGCAAGAGCAGCTTCGGCCGGCACGACACGCGCGATCTGGCGACGGGAATCGAGTCGGGAGGCACGTCGCGGCCATACGAATTCGGCGACACGCTGAATCTCGATATTCCGGAGACGCTGTTCAGCGCGCTGCGGAGACAAGGAGCGAAAGTCCCGCTGGAAATCGATTATCCGGACTTGATGGTGCATCAGTGCGAATACCAGAGCTCCTGCGCGACGGTGCTGATGTTGGATTGCAGTCACAGCATGATTCTTTACGGCGAGGACCGGTTTACTCCAGCAAAGCGCGTCGCGCTGGCGCTTTCGCACTTGATTCACACGCAATATCCCGGCGACTCGCTGCACTGCGTGCTGTTTCACGACAGCGCGGAGGAAATACCGCTCGGGAAACTCGCGCGCGTGCAGGTGGGGCCGTACTACACGAACACGCGGGAAGGATTGCGGCTCGCGCAGCGCATTTTGAACCGTCAGAAGAAAGACATGCGGCAGATCGTGATGATTACGGACGGCAAGCCTTCCGCGCTGACTCTCGAAGACGGGCGCATTTACAAGAACGCATTCGGGCTCGATCCGCTGGTGGTGACGCAGACGCTCGAAGAGGTCGCGAAATGCCGCCGCGCGGGAATTCTGATTAACACGTTCATGCTCGCCACCGACTACAGCCTGGTGCATTTCGTGCAGAAAGTGACGGAACTCTGCCGCGGCAAGGCGTACTTCACGACTCCCTACACGCTCGGGCAGTACCTGCTGATGGATTACCTGCAGAAAAAAACCAAGCACATCCACTGAAGGATGCAGTTTCAGGCTCTGGACAAGATCCGCCACACCTGACCTCGCTTTCGACGAACGCGACCAAGCGAGAATTGCGCGCAGCCAGAATCTGATCGCCATGGATACCACAGCGGACCGACATTTGTTGCGACGATGGCGCTGCGGTAGAATCTAATTCAAATGGGTTTTCTGCGTAAGGTATTGGGAGGGAAAGGGATGTCGAAAATACAGGCGGGCATGGCGGCGCCGCGATTCACGCTTCCGGGGGTCGATGGGAAGCAGAACTCGCTGGACGAAGCGCTGAAGAAAGGGCCGGTGCTCGCGGCGTTTTACAAGATCAGCTGCCCGGTCTGCCAGTTCACTCTTCCCTTCCTCGAACGCATCCACCAGAGCTATGGCGACGCCAAGGTAACATTCTGGGGCGTCTCGCAGGACAAGGCGCAAGACACGAAGGATTTCAGCGCAGAATACGGCGTGAAATTTTCCTCACTGGTCGATGCGGACGGGTACAAGGCGACGAAGCAATTCGGGTTGACGAACGTGCCGAGCATTTTTCTGATCCAGCCCGACGGAACAGTGCACACGGCGTCGATCGGATTCTCCAAGAAGGATTTGGAGACGATGGCGGCGGAGATAGCCAAGGCCTCAGGGAAAGCTCCACAGCCGCTTTTCCGGCCGGGGGAAAATGTGCCGGCGTTCAAACCCGGGTGAGGATCGAAGGGCTAGGTTCCGGTCGGAACCTGGAATCAGTCACGATAACTCGTCTTTAAGCCAGTCCTTCTTGTGTTTGGGAGGCTTGTTCCTGCGATTGGGGATGACGCGGGCGGGCGGCGGCGTGCCAACTCGCTCGCGGGCCAAGCGGCGCGATTCAGCGCCCTTTTGAAATTTGGCAGACTTTTTTCGCGTGGGCATTTAGGCGGATGCGCCGGTGCGTCCAAGCGCATTCTAGCAGAATGAACACGCTAGAAGCAGCGGAGCCATCGGGCCCGAAGCTGCATGACAATTTCTTGCCTGAGTTCCATTGTTTGTGGTAGATGAATACGCCTTGACCGAACCTACTTTCGAAGCAGAACGCAGTGGCGCGGAAAGGACTCGTCGTGAGTGGCAGCACAGTGAACCCGGCGGTTGTATTGGCACTCGCCGCAATTCCGAGCCAGGTGATTTGGTCGTACTGCATCGGTGGCCTGGTGTTTGCCATCGGCCTAGCAACGATTTTTCTTCGCGGCGAATGGCGGGAGGCGCAGGGCATCGAGAAGCTGATACTTTTCGGGCCGGTATTCTACGCTGCGCCGATCGCGGCCTTCGGCACCGAGCATTTCACGTTGACCAATAGCATGGCTCCGATGGTGCCGAGTTGGATTCCGTGGCACCAATTCTGGATTTACTTCGTAGGATCCTGCTTCATTGCCGCCGGTCTGAGCCTGTCAACGAGGATTGAGGCGCGCCTCGCGGCGAGCCTACTCGGACTGACGTTTTTTCTTTTCGTCGTAATGATGGACGCCCCAGCATGGGCTCACAATCCGCGCGACAGGTTTGCGCTGACGCTGGCGCTGCGGGAACTATCCTTCAGCGGCGGCGCACTGGCGCTGGCCGCAAGCCTCAGCGAGCAATGGCAGCAGCGAGGCAAGCACGCTTTGGCGACGATCGCGCGGTACTTCGTCGCAATTCCCGTGCTCTTCTACAGTTTCGAACAATTCCTGCACGGCGATCACGTTCCCGGCGTTCCGCTCAAGATGGTCACTCCTCAATGGATTTACGGACACTCAATTTGGACGTATCTCGCGGCTGTTGTTTACGCCGCTGCGGGCGTTCTATTGGTTGCGGGCAAGAAAACCCGCGTAGCCGCCGCCGGGCTGGGATTGACCGTGCTCGTTGTCGTGCTAGCGGTCTATGTGCCGATTGGAATCGCCGAACGCGCCAGTTTCACTGGCATAAACTACCTGGGGGATACGCTGATGTACTGCGGCGCGGTCCTGCTGCTGGCAGGTGCCATGCCGCGCGAGGAGCGGCTCGCTGCTTCGACAGACGAGTGAAGGATTTCATAGTGAACCAGGCGCCTCAGACGGCGAGGATGGTGCGCAGGCGACGCGCGCCAAAATGAGAGGCGAAAATGGCGACGGCCGGGAGCATCCGCTACCGGCCGTCTGGAAGCGTTACGACTTAGGCTAGGTTGTTAGTGGCGTCCGCCATGTCCGTGGTCGCCACGGCCATGACCTTCTCCATGAAAGCCGCCGTTTCCGCGGAACCCGCGATCGCCTCCTCGCAATCCGTGCTCTCCACCACGAAATCCGCGATCGCCGCGGTCGAAGCTGCGGCGGCCATGGGAATCACCGCGGCCGTGGAAGTCGTTGCCACCATTGAAACTGCGGAAGCCATCGTTTCCGCGAAACTCCCTGCCGCCACGGAAGTCGCGGTGGTCATCGCCGCGGAAGTCGTCTCGGCCACGGAAATCCCGCCGTCCGTCGTCGCCACGAAAGCCCCGGCGGTCGTCGCCGCGGAAGTCGCGCCAACGGTCGCCATCGCGGAAGTGCCGCCAGCCATCGTGGTCGTGGAAATAGACCCAGGCGGGATCGTCGAAATCAAAGTTGCGGCCGCCATAGAACTCAGGGCCATAAAATCCGCGGAACCATGGCCCCGCGCCGATGAAAACGCCGCTGACGAACCACTCCGGCCCGTAATAGCCATAGGGCGCGCACGCATAAGGCGTATAGGGATAGTAGCCGTATGGGCAGACCGGGGGCGGACCTACGTAGACGGGCCCACCAACTCCAATTCCGATTCCAATACGCACTTGCGCGTTGGCGGTGCGAGGCATTGCCCCGGCCAGCGCGACAACAAGCCCAGCCACTGCGGCGTATTTAAGGATTCGCATTTTGGTACCTCCCCACCGGAATTGTTTCTGCTGCGTCATACGCCAGTTCATAAGGCACGGGACATGCCAGAGGCACCTGGGCCAGCAAAACAAACTTAAGTTACTTGCTATCTGGTGGTTACGGAGATAGGCCGCTTCTAGTACCATCATAGCAAGGCGGCCAAACTCGGCCACCTGCCGCCTGATTTCAACCACTTTCGACGCGCTCGCACCAAGGCCGAGTTTCGTCCCAGAGCGATTCCCGGGCAATAACCGGATTTGGTGCTGCCGAGGGGAATCCCATCGCTCGGAGGCGGAGTTCCAGTAAATGCTTGGACACAAAGCAGTTACGTCCCCGTTGGACGTTCAGCGCGTCCAGATATAATCGCGGAAGAAAACAGGCTGGCTTCGTCCCGGGGATGGGAAGGCGAGCTAGTCGTGATCAAATCCCAAGCAAGACCGTTTTAGAAGTTCCTACCGGGTTGGCCAGGGGAAGCACCGCTTGCGTTTAGGTGTCGCATAACGGATTGAATTGATGTTTCTTGCGTCGCCGAAAGTCGACAAGGAGGCTTGCCATGGCCCGCTGGAAGCGCTTAGCTCGCTTAGCTCAGGTTATTGCACTGGTGACTCTGGTACTGGCGGTGATGTGTGGGGCCGCCCGGGCGCAGTCGTTTTCCGCTCCGAAGAACGTGTCGAGCAACGCGGACTTTTCGTTCACTCCGCAAATCGCCGTGGACTCGCACGGAAACATCTTCATGGCGTGGGAAGATGACACCAGCACGAACTCGAACATCCTGTTCAGCCGCTCCACGGACGGGGGAGCAACTTTCTCGACGCCGAAAAACCTGTCCAACACCGCCGGCTCGTCGTTCAGCCCACGAATTGCCGTCGGCAGCGATGGCAGTGTGAACGTCGTATGGGAGGACACTACGCCCGGGAGCGGGGACATCATGTTCAGCCGTTCCGCCGATGCGGGCACGACGTTCTCCACGCCAGTCAACGTGTCGAATGACCCTGCAGACTCAGCAAATCCGCAAATCACGAGCGATAGCGCGGGGAGCCTCTATGTAGTCTGGGACAGCGATAGCGGCAATCTGGGCATTCTCTTCAGCCGTTCAACAGATGGAGGCGCGACGTTCTCGGCGCCGTTGCAGCTTTCCACGAATACCCAGGGTTCAATAACACCGGAGTTCGCCGTAGACACCAATGGCGACGTCAGCGTGGTCTGGGAGGACGATAACAACGGGACGTCGGATATCTCTTTTTGCGTGTCGGCCGATCACGGCGCCACTTTTTCGGCTCCGAAGAGCCTCTCGCTCAATGTCGCCAACTCCGTGAGCCCGCAGATTGCGATTGATTCCACGGGAAACTTTGATACGACGTGGGAGAACGACAGCTCGGGCAGCTTCAACATCTACTTCAGCCGTTCCGCCGACAAGGGCGCGACGTTTTCGGCCCCGAAAAATGTGTCCAACGGGACTGGCACTGCAGGCAGCCCGCAAATTGCGACAGACGCGGGCGGCAATATCAATCTAGTGTGGTCCGATAACATTCCCCCGGCAGCGAACTCCGATATCTATTTCACACGTTCGAAAGACGGGGGCGCAACGTTTTCGAGCCCACAAAACCTCTCGAACAACACCGGGATGTCGGGCAATCCGTGGCTGACCATCGATGCCGGCGGTAACATCAACGTCGCGTGGGAGGACAACACGCCCGGGAACCAGGACATTTTCTACAGTCGTTCGACGGATTCTGGCGCGACATTTTCGAGCCCGCTCAACATATCGAACGACTCGGGCATGTCCATCGCTACGCAAATCGCGGCGGATAAGCTCGGCAACATCAACGTGACCTGGCAGGATGCCACTCCTGGACCTTCGCAGATATTTTTCAGCAGCTTCGCTAGCGGCGCGACTGCGAATCAACCGCCAGTCGCCAATGCCGGCCTGGATCAAACTGTGCCATGCGCGGGGTCGAACGGCACTACGGTGACGCTCGACGGCTCCAAGTCCAGCGACCCCGACGGAGATACGCTCAGTTTTGTCTGGACCAATGGAGCCAACATCGTTGTCGGCACGGCGCCCCAAGTCACGCTAACACTGACGCCGGGTACTTACACGTTTACATTAACGGTCACGGACGCGGGCGGCCTCCGCTCCTCCGCCGCGACGCACGTTACGATTGGAAACTCGAGTGCGCCGACGTTGGGGCTCACGCTGTCGCCCCGCATTTTGTGGCCGCCGAATCACGAGCTCGTTGATGTCACTGCAACGGTTAACGCCAATGACAGCTGCGATGCAAGCCCGGCCGTTAGCCTCGTGTCGATAACAAGCAGCGAGCCCGACCAGGGCCTGGGCGACGGCGACCAGCCGAATGATATCCAGGCAATCGGAGGCGGCCCGCTCTCGTTCGGAACGGACGTGCACGCATTCTTGTTGCGCGCGGAACGCTCCGGAATGGGGCCCGGCCGCATCTACACGGTCACTTACAAGGTTGTCGATACTGCTGGCAACGCAACTCAGACCTCGGCGCAGGTCCTTGTTCCGAGCTCGATGGGCGGCACAGGATCATCAAATGCTGGCACGAACCGTCTAAAACGGCCGCGCAGACGGTAAAGCACTCATAACATACCCAGGCCGCGCGGCCTCGACGGCTGCACGGCCTGGGCAGCATTTCCAATTACGGCATCGCTCATCCGCAATTACGATCGAATTGTTGCGACACGAAGACGCCGGGAAGGCGCTGGCGGTGTGTGGCTCCTGTCTGTGGTGGGTTGTGAGCTAAGTCTCCGGGCCGGGCCAATGAAGGATGGCGCGCCCGGAGGGACTTGAACCCCCGACCCTCTGCTTAGAAGGCAGACGCTCTATCCAACTGAGCTACGGGCGCGGCAGATGGCAGTATATCATCGCGAGATTCGAGGAGGATTTTTCAAGACCCTCAACAAGTTACGCTCTGCTCGGCACTTCCGCCCCCGGCGGACGTAGACCGACCGAGCTCCGCACATGATCGATTCCGCGAGTTTGGCACAGTCAGCGCCGCCATTGCATACATTTCCCGCATCGCAAAGCGAACAATCCTGGGGCCTTGTTGATTGAGCGCGGATGAAGCGGCGGAGTTGCCGCGCCACGAAAATTCTGCCGATCGGAATTCCCTCCCCTCATTTATGATGTACACTCTCACGCTGGATTTGGGACGCGGGTTCCAGCCCGCTGTAAGACACGACGTTCGTCTCGCTCGATGACGATAAATTCAAATAGAAAGGCCGTAGAAATCCTATGAATCATTCGACGGCATGTTCAAGGCCTGCCAAATTCTTCTTATGGGCCCTGCTGTTTTCCTCCGCACTTATTTTCGGATTTCCGCTCGTGACGACGGCGCAAACCAACCTGACGGGGCTGTGGATTTACAGAATCCCGCGCGGGGACGGCACGTATCGCGAGATGTTCCTCGACTTGAAGCAGGACGGCGAACAGCTCACGGGCAAGGTGATGTACAGCGCAAACCGGGGAGTGCCCATCAGCGACGGCACGCTGCGCTCCGGCGCGATCCATTTCACTGTAACCTTCGGCCGGCCGCCGCGCACGGTACAGGTGGTGTACGACGGAACGGTAGAGGGGGATAGGATCACGCTTACTTCCGCCGCCCCCGGCAGAGAGCCGCTCAAGGGAACCGCGGAGCGAACGGATGCGAAAGCGCTGGAGCCTCCCGCGCGCCTGCGGCTCCCCGAATTGCACGACGTGCCCGACAACGGCCTGGCGCGCACGCCACCGATGGGCTGGAACAGTTGGAATAAATTCGCGGGCAAAGTGGACGACAAGGTCGTGCGCGAGATTGCCGACGCCATGGTCTCAAGCGGGATGAAGGACGCGGGCTACACTTACATCAACATTGACGACACATGGGAGGCCGGACGCGACGCCGCTGGTAATATCACGAGCAACCTGAAATTTCCCGACATGAAGGCTCTGGCGGACTACGTCCATTCGAAAGGGCTGAAGATTGGCATTTACTCCTCGCCTGGCCCGAAGACTTGCGCGGGATACGAAGGCAGCTATGGCCATGAGGAACAGGACGCGAAATCGTATGCCGCCTGGGGAATCGATTACCTGAAGTACGACTGGTGCAGCGCGGGCGAAATCTACAAGAACGACGAAATGCAGCCCGTCTACCAGAAGATGGGCGATGCGCTGCTCAAGGCGGGCCGCCCGATCGTATTCAGCTTGTGCCAGTATGGCGAAGATGACGTCTGGAAATGGGGGGCGAAGGTCGGCGGAAACCTGTGGCGCACGACGGATGACATCAACGACAGCTGGAAACGAATGTCGGATATCGGATTCAGCCAGTTCGCCATTGCCCCGTACACGCGTGTCGGCCACTGGAACGACCCCGATATGCTGGAAATAGGTAATGGCGGCATGAGCGCTGAAGAGTACCGGACGCACATGAGTTTGTGGTCGATGCTCGCCGCGCCACTGCTTGCGGGGAACGATTTGCGGACAATGTCGGACGAGACGAAAGACATCCTGATGAATCGCGACGTGATTGCGATTGACCAGGACCCGGATGGCAAGCCGATGAAGAACCTCTCCGCCGCCGACGCGACGGCAGTCGTGCTGGTGCGCCCGTTACACAGCGGAGCGACGGCAGTGGGGCTCTTCAACCGCGCCGATCAACCGCAAACCGTCACGGTGAAGTGGGCCGACGCAGGTCTCGCGGGAGGGAAGTTCACGACGCGGGATCTCTGGAAGCATGCCAATGTTGCGGTCTCGGGCGACGTGTATTCGGCGAGCGTTCCGGCGCACGGCGTTGTGCTTTTGAAACTTACGCCTGCCGAATGAGGGATGCGCCTCTGCATTTGCGCATTGCTGCGCGGCGAAGGAAGCCCCTGTTGCTACTCATGGGCAGGAAACCAGCCGATAACCTTGAAAATCGAGACAAGCTAGGTCAAACAACCTGGCCGGGCGGATGGCGATGAAAAGGGCGAGAGGCAGAGCAATGTTGACGGAAAAGGCAGCTAGAACGCGGCGGCGAATGTTGGTTCTCCTAGGGCTCATGGCGCTTATGCTTGTCCCGGCGGTGTGCGCGGCCGCTCCCGGGCCCCACGGGACGAAGGACGCAACCAAGGCGACGAACCCGGCAATCACGAAGCAGCCGACGCTTTACGTCGTAGGCTACGCCCACCTCGACACCGAATGGCGCTGGGAGTACCCCCAGGTCATCTCGGAATACCTGCCGAAGACCATGCACGACAATTTCGTGCTCTTTCAGCGTTATCCGCACTATGTCTTCAATTGGACCGGCGCAAACCGCTATATGATGATGAAGGAATACTATCCCGCGGACTTCGAAAAAATAAAAAAGTACGTCGCCGAAGGCCGCTGGTTTCCCGCAGGCTCCTCGATGGAAGAAAATGACGTCAATTCGCCATCTCCAGAGTCCATCATTCGCCAGGTCCTCTACGGCAACGAGTTCTACCGCCGCGAATTCGGCACGGCCAGCACCGAGTACATGCTTCCCGACTGCTTCGGCTTCCCCGCCGACTTGCCTAGTATTCTCGCTGCTGCTGGCGTGAAGGGATTCTCCACGCAGAAGCTGACCTGGGGCTCCTGGGAAGGCGGCGGTCCCGGCTCCCCCGAGGGCACGCCCGCAGGCATTCCGTTCAATGTCGGGCTTTGGATCGGCCCCGATGGCCACGGCGTGATTGCGGCGTTCAATCCGGGAAGCTACAGCGCGCCCATCACAACGGATTTGAGCAAAGACCCTGACTGGGTGAAGCGAATTGCAAGGGACGGAAAAGCGAGCGGCATCTTCGCGGATTATCACTATTACGGCACAGGAGACACCGGCGGCTCGCCCGACGAAGCATCCGTGAAGCTGCTGGAACAAATCCTCACCAGGAACATGGGCGTCTTACCACCGAAACGCAACGAAGATGAGGAGGAGGAGCAGCCAGCCGCCGCTCCAACCGGCCCCGAAGTCCGCATGGGCGAGGGGCCGATTCACGTCATCTCGTCCGACGCCGACCAGATTTTCAATGACCTCCTCCGCCTGCCGCGAAGCGAACGAGATCGATTGCCGACTTACCGCGGCGACCTCGAACTCACGAACCACTCGGCCGGCTCGCTGACGTCCGAAGCCGTGCACAAGCGATGGAACCGGCAGAATGAAGTCCTCGCCGAGGCCGCTGAAGAAGCCTCCGCCGGAGCGGATTGGCTGGGAGGAAGGCCCTATCCATTCGACAGGTTAAACTACGCGTGGCGGCTTGTGCTCGGCGGCCAGTTTCACGACATCATGGCCGGAACGGCGACGCCGGAGTCGTACACATACTCCTGGAACGACGACGTGCTGGCGATGAACCAGTTGTCAACCGTGCTGACCAGCGCGACCTCCGCGATTGCTTCTGAGCTGAACACGAACGCCGAGGGAACACCGATCGTCGTGTTCAATCCTCTCGGCATTGCGCGCGAAGATGTGGCAGAAGCCGAAATCGCGTTCCCGGGCGGTGCGCCCAAGGCCATCCGCGTCTTCGGCCCGGATGGGAAGGAAGTGCCCGCGCAGGTGGGTGGCGAGATGGACGGAAAGACCATCGTCTTATTTCTTGCGCAAGCGCCCTCGGTGGGGTTTGCGGTATACGACGTGCGCCCCGCGGAAACGTCCTCTATCGCCTCGTCGTTGAAAATCACGGAATCATCCCTTGAAAACGCGCGTTACAAGATTCAACTCGACAACAACGGCGATGTCTCCAGCATCTTCGACAAGAGACTCAACCGCGAGCTTCTCTCCGCGCCGCTGCGCTTCGCCTTCCAGACGGAGAATCCGCAATATTGGCCCGCATGGAACATGTACTGGGATGACCAAAGCAAGCCGCCGCGCGGCTATGTCGACGGCCACGCCAGGTTCCGCATCGTCGAAAACGGCCCCGTGCGCGTGGCTCTGGAAGTCGAACGCGAGGCCGAAGGCTCCCGCTTCGTTCAAACGATTCGGCTGTCCGCCGGCGACGCGGGGAACAGAATTGAATTCGGAAACGATATCGACTGGATGACGCGCGAGGCGGCACTGAAGGCGACGTTTCCGCTCACCGCTTCCGCTCCGCAGGCGACTTACAACTGGGGCGCGGGTACGGTTCAGCGCGGCAACGACAACGAGCAATATTTCGAATATGGCTCGCATCGCTGGTTCGACCTGACGGACAAGAGCGGAAAGTTCGGCGTCACCGTGCTCTCGGGCGCCAAGACCGGCTCGGACAAGCCCAGCGACAATACGCTGCGGCTAACGCTGATTTACACGCCGGGAATCAAACGCTCGGGAAACGATTACAGAGACCAGGCGACACAGGATTTTGGCCACCACGTATTCGAATTCGGCCTGGCCAGTCACGCGGGCGGCTGGCAGCAAGCCGATACCGAGTGGCAGGCGTACCGGCTGAATGAGCCGCTGATCACCTTCGAGAGCGCCAAGCATGACGGCACGTTGGGCAAAGGTTTTTCGCTGGTTCGCGTCGGCAATCCGGCGGTTCGCATGATGGCTTTCAAGCGGGCCGAGGATGGCAAGGATTTTATCCTTCGTCTTGTTGAGATGAAGGGCAAGCCGCAACGGGCTGTCCACGTCTCGTTCGCTGCGCCCCTGAGCGAAGCGCGCGAAGTTGACGGCCAGGAACGGACGATCGGGGCGGCTGCGGCTGAAAAAGGCCAATTGGTAGAATATTTCGCACCGTTCGAGATTCGCACGTTTGCCGTCCGACTCGAGGCGCCGCGCAAGAAAGCCGCGCCGCCGCTATGGCAGGCCGTTGAGCTTCCTTACGACCTTGCGGCGGCAAGCGACGCCGGGACCAAGTCCGCTGGCGGCTTCGATGCCGCCGGGAATGCGCTTCCGGGGGAAATGCTCCCCGCGGATATTGCCTACGCGGGAATTCACTTCAGCCTCGCGCCTTCCGGCACTGCGGAACGAAATGCCGTAATCGCCCACGGGCAGTCGCTCGCTCTGCCCGCCGGTGATTTCAATCGGGTTTACATTCTCGCCGCCTCGGAGGATGGAGACCAAAAGGCGACGTTTCGCCTCGGAGACCGCGCGACGGAGTTGAACATCCAGAACTGGAACGGGTTCATCGGCCAGTGGTTCGACCGCTCATGGAAGCAGGTACCCATTCCGCCTCCTGCAGAGCCGAAGCCGGATGACACCAGCGCGCGTGCGCAGCGAATCCGGCGTCACCTCGCATACCTCAAGACTCACGGACCCGAGATGGCTCCCCATTACGCCGGGCTGACTCCCGGCTTCATCAAGCGCGAGCCCGTCGCATGGTTTGCGTCGCATTACCATACGCCGGACGGCGGAAACGTTCCCTACGCGTATTCCTATCTGTTCGCGTATTCGATGGACCTGCCTGCGGAAGCTACAACGCTGACCCTTCCCGACAATTCGAAGATCCGCGTGTTGGCGGTCACGGTGGCGCGCGTGGAGCCGGAAATCAACCCTGCGCGGCCGCTATATGACACCGCCGCGCAGGTGGGCGACCCGAACGGGTACTTCGCATCGCAGGAGCCGTCGCGGCGGAAGTAGAACGAGTCCGCGGTCATCGGCCACAATCAAACTGCCGCCAACGCCCGGCGCAGCTTGGAATTGACCTCCCGCGCAAATGGCGCGAGTTCCGGGCGGTGCACCGCCGAGAGCATCGCTTCGACCCTTGGATGCCATGCTGCGTTTTGCGAACCGAAATAGCCGAGACCGGCACGCCTCGATACTTGCGCGCACCCCCTGCTTGATCCGCGCCGCCGCGCGCGACAGCCTCCCGCGCATTTGGCAGCTCCAAAAAAGTTTTGTCCTGTATGCGGATTTTTCTTGCACTCCGCGAAAATATTTGTATCCTGCATTCGCACGCCGCTCCGAAGTGCGGCTGAGCGGGCAAACGCAGCAGGAGGTGGAACCGACAGAAATTGAGCACTCTTTCACTCCCCGCAAGATATCGCGCTCGCGCTATTCCCCCCTCGAAATCCCGCATAGGAAAATTAACGCTCTGGCCGCTCGTCGCTGCGACGTTTTTCATGGTTTCCGGCGGCACGTACGGCACCGAAGATATCGTCCACGGCGCGGGATACCTCGGCGCGATACTCGTCTTATTCGTTACCCCTGTGATTTGGAGCCTGCCGACGGCGTTCATGATTGGCGAGCTTTCGAGCGCCATCCCCGCCGAGGGCGGCTTCTACGCGTGGGTGCGGCGCGCGATGGGCGACTTCTGGGGCTTCCAGGAAGCGTGGCTTTCGCTTGTCGCCAGTATCTTCGACATGGCAATTTACCCCACGCTTTTCGTCGTTTACCTGACGCGCGTGTTTCCGTGGTTCAACGTGGGACATCGCGGCGTGTTGGTTGGGCTGGCTGTCGTGCTGGCTTGCACGATCATGAATATCGCCGGCATTAAGGTCGTCGGGACCACTTCGCTGTGGCTGTTCTTCCTGCTTTCGGCGCCGTTTGCGATTCTGGTCCTGCTCGCGCCGCTGAAGATTGGCGCGCTCGCTGCCGCGGTCACCACGCCCACGAAATCGAACGCGGACCTGATCGGCGGCCTCCTCATAGCCATGTGGAACTACATGGGCTGGGACAACGCCTCGACGATTGCCGCGGAGGTCGAGCGGCCCCACCGGACATATCCTCGCGCGATGATTCTGGCCGTCGGCGTCGTTTCGCTCTCCTACATTCTCCCCGTCGGCGCGGCGTGGATGACGGGACTGAAGGCTTCCGCGTTCGAAACCGGCTCGTGGGCGGATTTCGCCGGGATGCTTGGCGGGCCGGTGCTTCGCATCGCGCTGGTGGTCGGCGGGATGATGAGCGCGTTCGGGATGTTCAACGCGCTCGTGATGAGCTATTCACGGCTGCCGCTGGCGATGGCTCAGGACGGGATGCTGCCCCGCATTTTCATGCGGCTCCATCCGCGGACGCGCGCGCCCTGGGTGGCCATTACGGTCTGCGCGGCGGGATGGGCGTGCTGCCTCGGGCTGGGTTTTGAGCGGCTGGTGACGCTCGACATCCTGCTCTACGGCACGAGCCTGATACTGGAATTTGTGGCGCTGATTGCTCTGCGCATTGAGGAGCCGGATTTGAAGCGGCCGTTCCGCGTCCCGGGAGGCATGTGGGGAGTGTGGCTCCTCGGGGTATTCCCGTTGCTGCTCCTCGGACTCTCCATGTTCCGCAGCGAAAAAGAGCAGATCCTGGGGATGAGTTCGTTTGCTTTCGGACTGATTCTGATGGCCGCGGGCGTCGCGGTGTATGCCTTGCAGGCGGCGCTGCGCAAGAAGAGCCGCTATCGCGCCATCGCCGCCGAAGTTGGCCCAGTCGACAATTCCTCATCGGAAGATTCCCCTGGCCCGCGTCCCTCCGACGTTCAGGCCGACTGATTCCGTCTTCGCAACTTGGCTTTGCATTTCTCTGACGTATTCTCTCTGGTGAATGCTCTAAGTTGGCGGAAGCGTGTGGGAGTCGAGCGGAGAAGCCATTCAATAAGTCTCGTGTTTTAGCGGCGCTGCGCTCCGTTCTCTCAGGCAATTAGAACTAATAGAACATGGCCTGACACACCAAACATCTACGGAATTGACGAGTACCATTCCTTCGGAGTTCACTCACCGGCGAGACTCTCTCTTTGCTGAAACACGTCGGGCACAATGGCCGGTCTGGATGCTTCGGCTCGTACCAGAATGGATTAAGGAACTCGAAATCATCGCTCTTGAAGCGCAGCTTCTCTCTTAATTCTCGGTTCTCGTCTTCCAAACCTGCAATGTCCTGTTTGAGCGACATGAGATTGTCATAGATGTCGTTCAATTCCTGTTTGACTTTGTGGTCGCCAATGCTTTTAGCGATCTCCGCGATTGCCTTTCCTACCTGTGTTACAGTTTTGAACAGTCCAAGACCTGCTATTGGGTCAACCACGAGCTTTTCTCCTTCGTCGCGCTCCGTTTTGAAATTCCAAAGCCGGATAATTTTTTGCCAAATCTGCGAACTATGCAAAGTCTTCCGACGCAATAACTTCATGTTTGCCGACCATGATGGGAATGCCCCTCAGCACTCCCCGACTCGGTGTGCATACAAGATATGAATTTGATTCAAAAATTGCGATAACAGGTTCACGCCCCTCGCAGGGTTCGCGTTCGCCAACAGTGGCGTGTACCAGACTTTTCTTGCGAGCGCGCCTCTCTTTATCACGGAATGTTATGCTGCGAATCCTTCGGTCGCTTATAACCCAACCCATAGACTGCGCAGCAAACTTCTTGATGGCTTGGTATAACTCTTCGGCTTTTTCGGGGTTGTCAGTTGCAGGAATGAAGAACTTCATTGGTTGCCTCTCAGTACAAATAGTACAGCCTTTCAGCTAAGTGATAATATACTCTGCGGCCACGACTACCGGAAACTGGATTGCGCTCGCCTCGGTCGTCGCGGCGGCAGTCGTGAGCTTGCCGACAGCCGCCCAGCATCGGCGACAGATGCGGCAGATTGAGGCGCATAAAGTTGACCCTAACGTTCCGCTCAAGCCTCCTCCGCATCCCCTAACACGATGGTTGCTGCGACATGGCGTGTATGGCGTGTACGTATTCTTTATCATATACAACACGCGCAAATTGATAATCCTACTGCATCAGCAAGAACCTATGACCCGCCTTGACGTGTTCGAGGTCGTGTTTTACTTAATTACCATCGGTGCCTTGATTCTTTTTCCTATCGGTATGGCAATTCTCGAAAGCGTGTGAAGGAGGTTGGACGAAACGTCTGCAATCGTCAGACGGTTCGAACGCCGAAGATAACATCCGTGTCGCAACGCAGGCTTGCACGCTTTCAGACATGGACGGGCGACTGAGCTAGTGCAACGTGCGATCCCGTTGCCTGACGCTCAAAAGCAGATGCGGCACGCTGATATTAAAACAACGCTGAGAGTCTATGCCCATGCGATTCCAGCGAGCCAACGCGCCGCAATGGAAAGCGTAGCCAGCGATATGCTAGGATTCAATCAGTACAATGTGCCAGTTAGTACAAAAAGTTGAACGCCAAATCTTTTTGAATTATAGAGTTGGCGGAAGCGTGTGGGAGTCGAACCCACCATTCGTCTCGCGAAGAGCCGAATCGCCAGCTTTGAAGGCCGGGAAGGTCACCGGACCCTTTTCGCCTCCACTGGAATTATACGGGCATCCCACGCAAGGACAAAGCCAACGGACTTCCGGGTGGTGGGCCAGTTTGAATTCTCTTGATCGAGACGCGAAGAATGGACTTCCCGGGTCTACGGAATATGGGGACTCAAGGTCGCCGGTGAGGCGAGCCGGGGGATCAGTCGAGTCTGCAGGAAAGGAGTCAAAATTCAGACTGCCCCGCCACAAGAAAATCCTTGACTTTTTATTAGTTTCTGATAATATTTCATTGTGATTAAGCCACTACATCCCGCGATTTCAGCCGCACCTTCCCGAGGCCCCCGGTGGAGTTTCGCCACCACCTGACCTCTCACCCCTGCCAATTCCCGGCATCCCGCACCAATTCTTGCCCAATATATGATTTTTTTAATCGCTACACCAAGCGTCAGTCAGATTTCGCTAACCGCCCAGGAATCAATCACTTAGTTTTTTCTAATCGCTACAAAATTTCAATCTCTCCAGGGGGCCAATTCGCTGATTCTACAATTTTTTGTAGGCGCCGCGGGACCTCTCCTCGTCGTCTTGACCATCTGTATCCTTACCCGGCTTCCCTATCGCCAAGCCCTGCCTCAACTCCGCAGGTGACGATAATCATCGAAATGCTGGTATTATTGGCTTTAGCCGATTCGGCGAGTAGATTGAGAGGAACCTCATTTGGCCGACCCAAAGCACGATGAATCGTTCCGCGTCGTTGATCGCCGGCTTTTTACGCCGGAGGGCGAACTTCGCCCCGAAGCCGAAGAAGAAAAGCGCCGCGAGCAGTCCGAAGTTGTGCAGCTCCCCCGCGGCGACAAGTCCGGGAAATCCGCGGCTTCTAGCGCCACGGCTTCGAAACCCGCTCCGGAGAAGTCTCCCGCTCCCCCATCCCCTTCCGCCGAATCCAAACCCGCTCCCGAAACCGACAAAAATTTCAACCTGCTCATCGACCTTCTCGCCCGCAACGCCGCCGCGCTCATGGGGGGCGTCCCCGACCCCGGAACTGGCCAGACATATATGGATCTCGAAGGTGCGCACGAAATGATCGACATGCTCGACACGCTGCGCGACAAAACTCGCGGCAATCTCTCCGCCGAGGAAGAAAATTTGCTTGGAGACGTTCTCGGAAGTTTGAAGCTTTCCTACATGCAAATTTCCAAGGCCGCGGCAAAGGCGATGCGCGAAGGGGCCAAGGGCGGACGTTAGCCCCATGCCTCGGCAAAAGCAGCCAGCTACCACGCCGTCCGAGCGCGTTCGCGTCACGGTTCTCGGCTCCGGCACTTCGATGGGCGTGCCCTCGCTCGCCTGTGCCTGCGCTGTCTGCCGCTCCCGCGATCCGCACGACAAGCGGACCCGACCTTCAGTCCTGCTGTCTTATGCGGGGTGCGAGGTGGTGATTGACACGACCCCCGATTTCCGCTCCCAGGCCCTTACCGTGGGCCTTGACCGCCTCGACGCGGTCCTCTTCACCCACGCCCACGCCGACCATATTTACGGGCTGGACGACATCCGCCCCTTCAACCTCAAGCAGCATTCAACCATCCCGATTTACGCCTCCGACGACACCCTGGCAATTCTGCGGCGGGCCTTTGCATATATTTTCGAGCCCCCCTCCGTGCCCAGCACCATGCCTGAAGTCGAGACGCACTCACTCAATGGTGCATTCGAGTTATTTGGCGCGCGCATCCAGCCGATTCCTGCGCAGCATGGCCCTCTGCCCGTCCTCGGGTTTCGTATCGGCTCTTTCGCGTATTTGACCGATTTCAGTTCGGTTCCCGATACTTCGAAGGAGTTGCTACACGATCTCGATCATTTCATTCTCAGCGCCATTCGGTATACGCCCCACCCCATGCACTCCACAGTGGACCAATCCCTCGCCCTCGTCCGCGAACTCCAGCCGAAGCGCGCGTGGTTCACGCACATCTGCCACGACCTGGAACACAAAGCGACGAATGCGAAGCTTCCGGCAAACGTGCGTTTGGCCTATGACGGGCTGAGCATTGAAGCGAAATTCTGATGTCTCTCGCCATACTTCACTCCCTCGATGAATGGATTGAACGGTTCGGCCTGTCTATCCGCACGGTTCTGACAATCGGCAATTTTGACGGCGTCCATCTTGGTCATCGCAAGATATTGAACAGCGTCGTCGAACGCGCGCGCGTCACGAATCATCTCGCGACAGCGATCACATTTTCCCCTCACCCGCTTACGGTCCTGCGGCCCGACGCTGCTCCGCCGCTCATCGAGACACTGGAGCAGCGCCTTCGCCATTTCCAAGAGATTGGGCTAGATGCCGCGCTCGTCCTTCATTTCGACCTCGGCCTGGCGGCGCTTAGCCCGGAAAACTTCGTCCGGCGGATTCTCTGCGACACCCTGCGCGCAAAGTGCGTCCTCATTGGTGAGGAATTTCGTTTCGGCAATAAACAGGCAGGAGACGTTTCACTGTTGCGCGAACTCGGGGGTTCGCTCGACTTCGAAGTGCAATGCATTCCTCGCGTCAACGTCCGCGGAACGATCGTTTCGAGCACGGCTGTTCGCAAAGCCGTCGCCGCGGGTGAACTCTGCAAGGCCGCGCGATTCCTTGGTCGGCCATTCGCGCTCGAAGGCGAAATCCGCCAGGGCACCGGCACCGGCCATCGCATCCTGTTCCCCACGCTGAATCTCTCCACCAGCCAGGAAGTCCTCCCCGCCCATGGCGTGTATGCCACCGAAACCACAGTCGATGGCAAGTGTTATCGCTCGGCGACAAATGTGGGCGTTCGGCCAACGTTTGACGGAACGCACCTGACTATCGAGTCTCATTTGTTCGATTTTTCGAAGCATGTGAAGGACGGACCCATGCAGGTGCGTTTCTGGCAGAGACTGCGCGCCGAAAACAGATTCTCCAGCCCCAATGAACTCCGCAAACAAATTCAGCGCGACATCGCCCGCACGCGCACTTTCTTCGCGCGCTTGGACGCCGCGCGCAGACTGGTCCGCACGAGGTGATCCACGATGTTGAATTGCCAAAAGCTACGACTGGCCGGGTTCGAGAGGCCCGGGCCGCGTCGCGCGGTCTATCGGCGTCGGAGGGCTCGGCGGTTCCGCGGCGCGAAGTTCGGGAACAGGAGGACGAAGTGGAGACTCCAGCGCCGCAGTTGGAACGCCCTGAGCGGCCCGAGACGCAGCCTGTTCGCTCCTGTCGTCGAAGCGCCCGAAAATCATCTTCCCGGCCGTCGTCTGGTGCACGGAAGTCACGATGATATCCACGGTCTTGTTGATCATCTTCCGCGCGCCATCCACCACCACCATCGTGCCGTCGTCGAGGTACGCCACGCCCTGGTTGTACTCCTTGCCTTCCCGCAGGATGAACACACGCATCGTCTCCCCGGGCAGGACGACGGGCTTCAGCGCGTTGGCAAGCTGATTGACGTTGAGGATCTCGATGCCCTGCAGCGTTGCGACTTTATTGAGATTGAAATCGTTGGTGATGATTTTCGCGTCGTAACGTTTTGCGAGCTCGATCAGCTTCATGTCCACTTCGGGGACATTCGGGAAATCGTCCTCGGCGATCTGAACGTCGAGATGCGGCATCTTCTGGATGCGTTGGAGCACCTCTAGGCCGCGCCTTCCGCGCTGCCGTCGAAGTTGATCCGCCGAGTCGGCGACCATCTGAAGTTCGCGAAGGACGAATTGCGGGATGATGATTGTCCCGTCGACGAAATGCGCCTCGGCGATATCCACCACGCGCCCATCAATGATGACGCTCGTGTCGAGCACCTTGTAGATCTGGCGGGAACCGCGCTCGGTGCCGAACAGCCCGCCGAGCGCCTGCAGATTCAGCATATCGCCCTTGTTCGCTCCAACGATTAAGCCGATGTAAGCCATGACGAGAAACACGGCGAGGCTCACGAAGGAGCGGGTGCTCTCGGGCATTGAAGTGTGCACGAGGACGAGCGTCGTGAGAAACGCACCGAGAATTCCCATAATCGAGCCAATGACCGCGCCAATCAGGCGACGGAGGCTCGCGCGTCGCAGACGGATTTCAAACAGAATCACCGCGACGGCGAATAGAAGGCCGGCCGCGGAACCGAGTTCGTGCGAGAGGCTGAAGGGACGGAAATGATAGCCGGCAGCCACGCAGACTACGGTGAAGATCAACCGGATGGCCAGCATGTCCCAGAACGAACCAATTCCGCCTCCCGAAGTCTTCGAAAGGAGAATCGGCTTATTCGGCACTTGAGCGGTTTCGCTGGGTGAGGATGGAGAGGTGCGATTCGATAGATTAGTAGGGCGCGGCATGGTGGCCTCTTATGAAAAAAAGAATCGAGTATGAATTCGCGTTATGAACCGTTGACTAGAACCGATTCCGGCTGAGCTGCTTTCCCCCAGCGCCGGAATCAACCCGCAATTAAATCTTATGAAGTACCTCTATTGGAATTATAGCACCCGCCGCGGAATCAAGGAATGTCTAGCGGAGGTAGAAGCGCGGGACGCGGCGGCCAAGGGCGCAGAGCAAATCGGAAGTGACCGTGCCGATTTGGCGGGCGACCTGATTGACATGGATAGCGGCATCGCCGTCCTGGCCGTAAATCGTCGCGATGTCGCCGACGACAGCGCCGGGAACATCGGTGACATCAACCATGGAAAGGTCCATCGAGACGATGCCGACTATCGGCGCAGGGCGGCCATGAACCAGCACTGAACCGCGATTGCTGCGGCAACGAACGACTCCGTCGGCGTATCCGGCAGCGATTACCGCGATGCGCGACGGCCGTTGCGCTTGAAATTTCGCTCCGTAGCCGACTCCGTTTCCAGCGGCAACGTCGCGAATGGAAATGATTCGCGCGCGCATGCTCAAGCATGGCTGCAATAACAGCTTGCTCTCGATATCCGCGCGGACGTTCAAAGGCTCGAAGGACTGGTGATACCCGTAAAGAATCGCGCCCGGACGAACCATGTCCGCCCAAGTCGCCGGGCGCGCGCTGATCGCGCCGCTATTCGCCATGTGTACGACGCCCGGAGAGACGCCTCCGGCGCGAAGCGCTGCCAGAGCGCTGGCGAAGACCCTTTCCTGCTGTTCGTTCTGGCCGGAATTGAAATCGTCCGCCGATGCGAAGTGGGTGAAAGTCCCCGCAAGCTCGAGATGCGGGCAATCCACGAGGAGCTTGAGGAATTTCGGAATCTCTACGGGCGAGATGCCGAGGCGGTTCATGCCCGAGTCAATCTTGAGGTGAAACGCGAATTTCTTGCGGGAGCCGGCGCCGCGAATCTTCTTTACCGCGCGTTCAAGCAAGTGAAGCTGCTCAAGGCGAGCAATTGTGGGCGTCAGATTGTGGCGCAGGATGCGCTCTTCTTCGCCCGGCCAGAAACCGGTGATCAGGAGAATCGGCCGCCGAATTCCCGCATCGCGCAGTTCGATGCCTTCGGCGGAACAGGTGACGCCGAACGCTTCCACGCCTTCGCGGGCAAGGAACTTGCTGATCTCCACCGCGCCAAGGCCGTAGGCGTTTGCCTTGACGACGGCAAGCACTTTGCACTTAGTCCCGACTCGCTTGCGGATGATGCGGAGGTTGTTGCCAATCGCAGCGAGAGAAATTTCGGCCCAGACAGGCCGGCCATCAAACTGGATTTTCTGTGGCGCCATAGCGGAATCACAAGAGTACTCCGCCACGAGGGATGCGGGCATCCGGTTACCTCCAGCGCTGGCACCGTAGAGTAAACACCGCGTTTGCGGGAAGCACGCATTCGGCCATTCGAAGTTTTTAGCGTGGGTTCTGGAACGCGCTTGGAAGTGCTTTCGCCAGCATGACTTGAGGCGAATGCTTGCGAATGGTGGCGTTCCCGGGCGTTCCTCCGTGCGTAATTGCGAACACAAGTGTGGAAATTCGGAGCCAGCGAGCGCCGCGGACGCCTGCTACTCCTCCGGAGGGGGACCAAACGTATCCGGCGCGGCCTGCTCGAATCGCGTGTAGCGGTTGATAAAGATGAAATCGAGGCTGCCCGTCGGGCCGTTGCGCTGCTTGGCGATGATGAGCTCGGACTTGGCGCGCTCCTCGTCGGGAAGATCTGTGCGATAAAAGCCCGGGCGATGAATGAAGAGCACGACGTCGGCGTCCTGCTCGATGGCGCCCGATTCACGCAAATCGGCGAGCTGCGGCTTGCGGTCCTCGCGCTCGGGCGCGCGGGTGAGCTGGCTCAAGACGAGCACGGGAACTTTGAGCTCCTTGGCAAGGCCTTTCAGCGCGCGGGAAATGCTGCCGACTTCCTCGTTGCGGTTGCTGAAGCGCCCGCGCGCCGCGACGAGCTGCAGATAATCCACAATGATCAAGTCGAGCCCCTTGTCGCGCTTCAGCCGCCGCGCTTTGGCTCCCATCTCCATCACCGTCGATGACGCGGAGTCGTCAATCCAGAGAGGCGAATCGCCGAGCCGCGCGAGGGCGGGGCCGATCTTCTGCCAATCTTCGTGACCAAGATGGCCCGTGCGGAACTTGTGCGCGTCCACCCGGCCCTGCGAGGCGAGGAGGCGCAGGAGCAGAGACTCCTTGGACATTTCCAGGCTGAAAATCGCAACGGGATGCGGGTCGCGGCCTAGCGCGACATTTTCGGCGACATTGAGAGCGAGAGACGTCTTCCCCATGGAAGGGCGCGCCGCAAGAATGACCAGTTCACCGGGCTGAAGGCCGGCAGTTTCGTTGTCGAGGTTCAGGTAGCCAGTGGGAACGCCGGTCAGCCGCCTTCCCTGCTCCATCATTTTTTCGAGACGGGCGTAGTTGTCCTTGATAAGGTCCTTCACGCCGATGAGCCCGGCGCGAATGCGGTCTTCCGCGACCTGGAAGATTTCGGACTCGGCGCGATCGAGGATCGCGTCGGCGTCCTCTTCCGCGTCGAGGGCGCGCTGCTGGATGGCTTCGGCGGTGCGAATCAACTGGCGGAGGACAGCCTTTTCCTTCACGATGCGCGCGTAGTGTTCGACGTTGGTCGCTCGCGGCAGACCATCCATCAATTGGGAGAGATACGCGGGGCCGCCGGCAGCTTCGAGTTCGTTGTGGCGATCGAGAGATTCGCTCAGTGTGACAAGGTCGATCGCCTGTTGCGATTCGGCGAGCTCGATCACGCGTTCGAAGATGCGGCGGTGCTGATCGAGGAAAAAATCCTCGGGCTTGAGGCGTTCGACCGCAACGTTGAGCGTGTGATTATCGAGGAGAATCGCGCCGAGGACACTGCGCTCCGCCCCGGGGTTGTAAGGCAACGGCCGTTCGAGTGCTGTCTGGGCTGTGGACATTTATATTCGCTTTATGTTCGCCTAAATCGCTGCCACGCGCAACCTAAAAATCTACGCGAGGGGAATCCCTCACGACGAGCGCATGAGGCCGAAATTTGGCATGGGGAATTCTGCGCAGCCGGCGCGCCGACGTCAACACCTCCTATCTGTGGAATTCAGGCCGGCTGTGAAAAACTCTCGGCGGTCGCCGCTGTCGGCCCGAAAAGAGCTATGCGGCGCAGGAATTGATATCCGGCGCCGCGGAGAAAGCCGAGTCAGAGCTTATGCTTCGCGTTCGACGATGAGTTTCACTGTCGCTGTGACATCGCGGAAGAGCTTAATCGTGATGGGATACTCGCCGACGAGCTTGATAGGCTCATTGAGCTCGATTTTGCGTTTGTCGATCGTGTAGCCCTGCGCAGCGAGCGCTTCGGAAATATCGGCGGTGGTGACGGAGCCGAAGAGCTGATCGTTCTCGCCAGCCTTGCGCGCCAGCTTGAGAGCGACGGCGGCGAGAAGTTCCGCCTGCTTCTGCGCGCTTTCGCGCTCCGTAGCTTCCTTCTTGGCAAACGCAGCGCGCATTTTCTCGAGGCGCTTCATGTTGCCTTTGTCCGCGGGCACGGCGAGCTTTCGCGGCAGAAGGTAATTACGCGCGTATCCCTCCGCGACGGTCACGACCTGGCCGCGATTGCCGAGCTTGTCGACGTCTTCCTGCAAAATGATTTCCATGATTCATCCTCAAAATTCGCGCCGCGCCAGAATATCCTGGCGGCGCGGAAATTTACACCCCGCGTGCCGCTCTATAGCTCCGCTGAGAACGGCAAAAGCGCGATATTCTGCGCGCGCTTGATCGCCACGGTCAGCCAGCGCTGGTGGCGCGCGCAAGTGCCCGTCATGCGGCGCGGAAGAATCTTGCCGCGCTCCTGAATGAACGACTGGAGCACATCGGCCTTCTTGTAATCAATCAGGTCCACTTTTTCCACGCAAAATCTGCAGACTTTCTTTTTGCGCAGAAACTGGCGCTTGCCCCGGCGGTGCGGGCCGGGAGGACGGCTGCCATGCGGACGCCCCGACGATGCGGCAGCCGGAGGGGCGGCGGCCGGAGGCGCTGCCGGAGTTTGCGGTACAGGATTTTGGTCAGCCATGTGAAATTCTCCTTATCCTTTCGCCGCAGCGGCCTGTTCAGCACCGGCAGCGGGCGCAGCTTTCTTCGGTCGGCGCGCGGCGCGACGTTCGCGATGGCGAGCTAGCTTGTCGCGGCGCTTCACTTCCTCGTCGAGACGAATCGTCAAATACTTGATCACGGCGTCCGAAACGCGCAGGCGGCGCTCCAGTTCCTTGAGCAGTTCGCCATGGCTGGAGCGCAGGACCATGTAGACGTAAAAGCCTTCACGCAGTTTTTTCACGCGATAGGCAAGACGGCGCGGGCCCCACTTCTCCACTTTTTCGACCTTCGCGTGCTTTTCTTCCACGGCATGCTGCAGGGTCGCGATGATTTTATCGGTCTCCGCTTCCGGCGTGTCTGGCCGGAGGATGAAGATCAAATCGTACAGTCGTTCTTCCATGTTTCCTCTTTTCCTTCCCAAACTCACGAAGCCGATTCGGCCGCTTCCTCGTCCGGCGTCGCCTTGCGATTGAATTTCGACATCGCCCGGCTCGCCCCGTCAGTCAAAATGGCTTCGACGGCGTCCGCCGCGCTTGCGATCATTTCTTCCGCGGCTTTCCGAACTTCCCTGCCCATCGGCGCAAGGTCATAAACCGCCAGATCTGGCACCGAGAACTTCGGCTTGATGCCCAGCCGGACTCTCAGGAATTCGTCCGTGCCGAGCGCTGCGATCACAGACTTCAAACCATTATGGCCGCCGGCGCTGCCGCGCTCCCGAATGCGAATCATGCCCCAGGGCAGCGCAATCTCGTCGCTCACCAAAATCAGCGCGGTGGAATCCGCGCCGTTTCGCTCGAGCAAGTCCGCGATAGCGTGGCCGCTCGAATTCATGTACGTCTGCGGCTTCGCCAGAATCACATCTTCACTCGTCACGTGCCCCAGCCCCATCAACGACTGCGCCTCGGGCCGCGTCACGCGGACGTTCCATCTCTCTGCCAGTAAGTCCACGACATGGAAGCCCAAATTATGCGGCGTCCAATCGTACTTGCGGCCCGGATTGCCAAGACCCACGATGATTCGCATTTGCGCGTACCCGCCCGAAGCGCCAGCCGGTCCGAGCCGGCAGAATCGAACCACCGGATGGCTCTACTTCTTCTCCTTCTCTTTTCCCTTCTCGGCCTTCTCGGGCGCGGCGCCTTCCTCGCCCTCTTCCACTTCCTTCTTGCCCTTCTTGATGACTTCGGGTTCGGCCGGGGCCACTTCCGTCACAGCAGCAGCTTCCGCCGGGGCGACCTCTTCTTCCTTCTTGAGCACGACGACGTGCGCAATGACGCGCTCCGGGTCCGTGACGAGCTTGATCTTCGCGCGATCGAAGGGCAAATCGGCGATGCGCAGTTGCTTGCCAATTGTCAGCGGACTGACGTCCACCTTGAATTCCTCAGGGATATCCGTGGGCAGGCACTCCAGCTCGACTTCGCGCGTCACCATTTCAAAGATGCCGCCCTGCAGCTTCACGCCCTCCGGCTCACCGAACGTGTGCACGGGGACCTTGACGCGCATGCGAACGTCCATCGCAACGCGCAGCATGTCGACGTGGATGAGCGAGCCGCTGACTGGGTCCACCTGCCAGTCCTTCACCATCGCTTTCTCATCTTTGCGCCCACCGACTTGCACCGTGAAAATGGTATTGTGGCCGGTCTCCGAGCGCAGGATGCGGGCGAGCTGCCGAGAATTCACGGTCATTGTGATCGGCTCGTTCTTTCCGCCATAGAGCACCGCCGGGACCAATCCCATGCGGCGCGTGCGGCGCGCGGGACCTTTGCCGCGCTCTTCTCGCAATTTACCTTCGACTACAAATGCTTCCATTGGCCTGTCCCTTCCTTGCGGCTAAATAAACAGCTCGCTGATAGATGTCTCTTCGTGAATCGAACGAATGCCGCGCGCGAGCAACTCCGCGACGCTGAGCACCTTGATCTTCGGCACGCGCTTGGCTTCTTCCGGCAAAGGCACGGAGTCCGTGACTACCACTTCCTTGAGCTCCGATTTGCAAATCCGCTCGATCGCGGGGCCGGACATGATCGCATGGGTTGCCGCGGCGTAGACTTCCGTGGCGCCTTCCTTGAGCAGCGCCTCGGCCGTCTTCACCAGCGTTCCGGCCGTGTCAATGATGTCGTCAATCACCAGAGCGGCGCGGCCCTTGACCTCGCCGATCAAATGCATTACTTCGCTCACGTTGATGTCGATGCGCCGCTTGTCCACGATCGCCAGCGGCGCGTCAATCTTCTTGGCGAAATAGCGCGCGCGCTCCACGCCGCCCGCATCGGGCGAAACCACCGTAATCGGTCCGGCGCCCTTCTTCTCGAAATATTCCACGAGCACCGGCGCGGCGAACAAGTGATCCACCGGCACGTTGAAATAGCCCTGAATTTGCGGCGCATGCAGGTCGAGCGTCAACGCGCGGTTCGCGCCGGCGGTTTCAAGCAGGTCCGCCACGAGCTTCGCCGAAATCGGCACGCGCGGGCGGTCCTTACGATCCTGCCTCGCGTACGCGTAATAGGGAATCACCGCCGTGACGCGCCAAGCAGACGCGCGCTTAAACGCGTCCACCATCAGAAGCAATTCCATCAGATGCAGGTCCACGGGACGGCAGCATGGCTGCACGACAAAAACGTCTGCGCCGCGCACGTTTTCGAGAATCTGAAAGCGCGTCTCGCCGTCGCTGAATTGGCCGCGTTCGGCGCGCCCGCGTGACACGCCGAGATAATGGCAAATCGCATCGCAAAGCGACGGATTCGCGCTTCCGCTGAAAATCTTGAACTTGTCGTCGGCCAAAACAGTCCTCTAGCGCGTGCCACTCCACCCCACTGCTTTGCGATACTCTTCCCTTGAGAGAGTCGTCGTTACGAAGACCTGGTCCTTGGGAAACAACCGAGCGGCCCGGCGCGCCTGCGCTGGGTTTCGGAATACTCCGAACACCGCCGACCCGCTACCCGCCAGCGCGGCTTCCGCAGCTCCTCCCCGGAGCAAATCCCGCTTGATTTGACGCAAGCGAGGATGTCGGCTGAACACGGCGGCCTCAAAATCATTGGGGAGGCCGCCTTCTTGCCGGCTCCAGCACAGAGCGCAGAAACTCCATATTTTATGGGGAGAGGATGAATTTGTCAAACGGCGATCAATCCACGCATAGGCGTCCTTCGTGCTCACTGCAATGTCGTGGGCCGACACGACGAGCACCGAGCGGCTCGGCCCATCCGGCAACGGATAAATTTCATCGCCGCGGCTGACGCCCATCGCCCGTCCGCCGAAGAGAAAAAACGGCACGTCCGCGCCGAGCGATGAGCCTATTTGGGAGAGCTTCTCGAGCGGCAGCTTGCGGCCGGTAAGGCGCTGCATCGCGATGAGCGCCGCCGCAGCGTCGCTCGAGCCGCCGCCCATGCCGCGCGCGACGGGAATGCGCTTCGTGAGCCTCGCCCGAATTCCGCGGCTAAGACGGAATTCCTTCCGCATTGCATCTGCAGCGCGCCAGACAAGATTCCGCGAGTCCGTCGGCAATGTGGAGTCGTTAATTTCCAGCGCGATGCCGGGGGGCGAAGCGAAGCTCAGCTCCAGCGTGTCATGCAGTGAAATCGCCTGAAAAATCGTGCGCAGCTCGTGATAACCGTCGAGACGTTTGCAGTGGACTTGCAGGCACAGATTGACTTTCGCGAACGCGGGCTGGGTGACGAAACGGCGCATCCGGAGAGCTTACTGCGGTTTGTTGTCGCTGCCGGGAGATTTTTGCGCCAATCGAAGCTTTATATCTCTCAGCTTCGATTCCAGGCTGGAGACTTTGTCAGCTTCGTAGTCCGCCGGCAACGCTTTTTGCCACTGAGCGAGGGCTTTTTCCCAGGTTTTCTCCGCTCGGTCGGACTGGCCGAGCCTGGCGTAAACCTCGCCAAGGTGGCCGAGGATTGTCGGATCGCCAGTCGAGTGAGCCACGGCCTGCTCCAAGTATTGCTGCGCGTCTGCGAGTTTGCCTTGTTTGAAATATGCCCAGCCGAGGCTGTCGAGATACGCGCCGTTCGTCGGATCGGAGGCCACAGCGCTGCGAACCATGGATACCGCTTCGTTGAGGCGCAAGCCGCGGTCCGCGAGCATATAGCCGTAGTAATTCAGCACCATCGGGTCGTGCGGCTCGACGGCCAGCGATTTGCGGAACATCTGTTCGGCTTCATCGTAGCGCTTCTGCGAATCGTAGATTGCTCCGAGCAGAAACCACACAGATTCCTGATCCGCGGGTACTTGCGACATTTTCAGCGCAGTATCCGCATCTTGCTCCGCTTCCGCGTAGCAATGCCCGCGCTGCTCCACTTGCGCCAAGTCCAGATAAATTTCTCGGTCGCCTGGATTCGAGCGAAGCAGACCGTGCAAAACTTTCACCGCATCATCGGTCTGCGAATTGTCGCCGAGGAGCATTGCGTAAGTCACCGCGAGGTCTCGATCCGTCGGGTCCGCCGTGCTCGATTTCTGAGCCTCCTGAATCGCGCGCTTGATGTCGCCGCTGGCTCGGTATGTGTCGAGCAGGAGCAATTCAGACCGTTTCTGCGTGTCCGGCCCCAGGTCGCGCATGTCCTCGAACGTCTGCTCAGCCAGCGGGAAATTCCCCGCCGAGCGGTAGGCCATGCCAAGCTGTTCGTAGAGAATTCCCAGCGCGTTCGGCGCGCTCTGGCCCTCCTGGTGCTGCGCTTTCACACCCGCGATCGCGTCGGTGAGCACCTGAATCGCGTCCTGATAGCGCGCCTGCGCCTCGTAGAGCAGCGCCTCGTTGTAAAGCACCTCGAGATTCCCAGGCGCGAATTTTTTCGCCTGCATCAAGCTGGTTTCCGATTTGTCGAACTGGCCGAGGTGCCGGTAAATTTGCGACAGCCGCAGGTAATTCTGCGCGTTGTCCGGCTCCATTTGCGTCAAGCGCTGATACTGGTCCAGCGCCTCCGGGAACTTGTCCTCCGACAAAAGCGCCTGCGCGAGTCCCCGGCGATGGCTCGCGTCATCCGGCTCCAAGTTTACGGCTTTGCCAAAAGCGTCCGCGGCCTTCTGGTTGTCATTCAGCTTTGCATAGGCGTTGCCCAGCATGTCGTAAAGCGACGGGTCGTTCGTGTTCGTCGCTGCGTCCTTCAGCACGGAGACGGCGTCCGATGCCCGTCCCTGGCTCAAATAGAGCTGGCTCAACTGTTCGAGCGCGCCCTCGTTGTCCGGAGCGTGGCTCAAGATCGCGCGAAGCACGGTTTCGGCTTGACCGGGATCGTTCTGGTAGCTGTAAAGATGCGCAAGCCACAATTGTGATTGTGTATCGGTCGGATCGAGCTTCTGGACGGCCTGCAACTGCTCGATCGCCGAGTCCATCGTCTGTTTCTGGTCGCCCGAAGCTTGAGACTCTCCAAGCTTGTGAACGTAAATTCGGGCCAGCAGTTTGTGCGCCGCGACGTTGTTGGAATCCTGCGAAAGCGCCGATTGTGCTTCGCGTATTGCATCGTCAGTCCGCTGCATCGCGGCATAGACTTCCGCGAGACGCTCGATAATTGCCGGATCGCGATCAGATTCGAGAGCCTTCTGGTAATCAGCGATGGCCTGATTCGCGTAACTTTGCTCGCCTGTTTCGTTGAATTCCTGCTCTGCCAGATGCCCGAGCATGAATTGCGCGTAGGCCGCAGCGCGCTTCGATTCGTCCGGCTGCAACGCGGAATTCCCGGTTGCCAGGCTACTAGTCGAGGATGCCGACGGGGAAACAGACTGCGCGCTCGCTCCCGCAGCGGCCAAGCCTGCGAAAAAAACAAATTGAATCAGGTGAGTTTTCATCCCAGCTCCCGAATGATTCATTATGGGCTAGCTCGACGAGAGGGTCAAAGCCTTCCGCGCACGCTGTGTTCACGATTGCGAGCCTCAAATTGATTGGATGCAGGCAGAACGCCTTGCGTCAGTGGCGAAAATGACGAATTCCGGTGAACAACATCGCAAGCCCCAGCCGGTTCGCTGCCGCAATTATTTCCTCGTCCCGCACTGAGCCGCCCGGCTGGATCACGGCTGTCGCTCCCGCCTTCGCGGCTTCTTCGACTCCATCGGGAAACGGGAAAAACGCGTCCGAAGCGACCACGCTGCCGGCCAGCGGGACCTGCGCTTTCATCACCGCAATCTTTACCGAATCCACGCGGCTCATCTGCCCCGCGCCTATCCCCACTGTCTTTCCTTCGCGCGCGAAGACGATCGCGTTCGACTTCACGTGCTTGCATACGATCCAGGCAAAAAGCATCGCGCGCTTTTCCTCTGCCGTCGGCGCGCGCTTTGTGGCTACCTTCAAATCCGATTCGGCGAGCTTTCGATCATCAGGCTCCTGCACCAAGACGCCGCCGCAGATTTGCTTCAGCGCCAGTTCTTCCGTAGGCCCGCTGCCCGGCATTTCGAGCAGCCGAAGATTCTTTTTCGCCGACAGTTTCTCCAGTGCGGGTCGCTCATATCCGGGCGCCGCAATGCACTCGACGAATAGCTTGGCGACTTCGCCAGCCGTCGCGGGATCCAGCGTCCGATTGAACGCCATCACTCCGCCAAACGCGGACACAGGATCGCAAGCCAGCGCGTCACCGTACGCCTTTACCAGCGATTCATTCTCTGCGGCGCCGCAAGGATTGTTGTGCTTGATGATCGCCACCGCCGGCAATGAAAATTCCCGGACTAGCGACCACGCGGCATCGAGGTCCGCCAGGTTGTTGTATGAAATCTCCTTGCCCTGCAATTGGCGCGCGGCGGGAAATCCCGTCGCAGCGCGGCCCGCAGGAACGTACAGCGCCGCCTGCTGATGGGGATTCTCGCCGTAGCGCATGCTTTGCCGCCGCTCGTAAGCATAGTGCAGGCGCTGCGGCAACCGTTCGCGCGATTTTGACAGTTCCACTGTGTGATTTGTCTTCAGCCGTTCCAGTTCCGTCGCGATTTCGCCGTCATAACGCGCCGTCAGCGCAATGGCCTTCCGTGCCAGCTCCAACCGCGCCGCCAGGCTCAGTTCGCGCTTCGGTGAAAGTTCTTCGAGAATAGCAGCGTAGTCGCCAGGGTCGCTGACCACCGCGACGCTCTCGAAATTCTTCGCCGCCGACCGCAGCATCGCCGGCCCGCCAATGTCTATATTTTCGATCAGCTCCTCGGCCGTCACGTTCGGCTTGTTCGCCGTCGCGGAAAATGGATACAGATTCACGACGACCATATCAATCGGAGCGATCGAGTGCTCCGCGGTTTGCTTGCGGTCGTCCGCGTAGCTTCTGCGGAACAAAATTCCTCCGTGAACTTTCGGGTGCAGCGTCTTCACGCGCCCGCCCAGCATCTCCGGCCAACCCGTCAAATCGGAGATATCTCGCACTGCGACGCCGCTCTCGCGAAACAGCCGCGCTGTACCGCCCGTCGAGATAATCTCAATCCCCAGTTTCGCCAACCCGCGCGCGAATTCCGCCACGCCGGCCTTGTCGTACACGCTGATCAGGGCCCGTTCGATCGCCACGCATTCCTCCGTTCGAGAAAAAGCACACCAGTGTATTCGGTTGAGCGAAATTGGAAAAGTATAAAGGTGAGATCGAGATAAAAAATTAGGCGCTGACGCGGGCCTTCAATTTCACTTTGCCGTTTTCAATGCTGACCGTGTATTCCACGGCGGCGGCGTTGCCCTTCGACCTCAGCTCCTTGGTCTTCTGCCGCACGAATTTGCCAAAGTCCTCGAAACTGGGGGCGCTGCCGCCTTCGCCTGCGGTCCTCCGCGCCTCCACCAGCTTCCGGTAAAGCTTCTCGATTTTCTGCTTCTCCCGTTCGGGATCCGAAAAAGAAGTCACAAACGCCGATGCAGCGCCTTTGTCGGGACCATGGGTCGTTCTCGCGCGCTCGGCCTCGATCGCTTTCGCCGCAGCGCCAAAGTGCCTTTGCGTCGTGGACTCTTCCCGTTCTTTCAGCTTTTTCCGCCAGATCTCCGCATATTTCGCGTACGTCTGCGCCAGATTGGCGTACCGGAATCGTTGTGCGTATTTCATATCCGTGCCGCGGTCGCCATACCGCTTGATGAGCGATTCCACGCGCCACTGCGTGTCCGCGGGCGGGCGCTTTCGTCCGCCGCCGAAAAACTGCTCGTACTCGATCTTCAGAGTACGGATGTCCCTTTCGATTTGCGACAGTTCGTCGTCGATGGTGGCCATGGGTCTCTGGAAGGTCTCCGCTATCCTAGGGGCACGGTTTGTGCGGCGTCAACGGCTCCCTCCCAGGCGGTGTCGCAAGGGTACGCGGAACGATAATGTACAAAATCGACCGCCTTCCTCAATCGGAAATCGCTCGGATTGCTTCTCCGGGTTTCGTGTGCTGAAATAGCCAGATATGGCCTCTCCACCTGAGCGAGTCGTCAGGTTTCCCGACCAGCGAAGCGACCTCCTGCGCCAAATTCCCTCCATCGATGCGCTCTTGAATCGGCCAAGCGTCCAGGAATTGGTTCGTATTGCCGGGCGCGAACTCGTTGTGGGCGCCGCTCGTCGGGTGCTCATGGATCTGCGCGACCAGCTTGCGAACGTGCCGGCTCAGGAGGAGCTCAAAATAGACGACGTCGAGCTGCGCATCGCGGAGGAAATTGCGCGCGAACTTTCGCCCTCCCTGAAGAGTGTCATCAACGCGACCGGCGTCGTGCTTCACACCAACCTCGGTCGCGCTCCGCTCGCGGAGTCCGTGGTCAAGCACCTCGCCGCCATCGCTACGCGCTATTCGAATCTGGAATATGATCTTGCCGCTGGCTCACGCGGCAAGCGCGACGCGCACACAGGCCCCCTACTCGCCGAAATCGTCGGCGCGGAAACCGCCATAGTCGTCAACAACAACGCCGCCGCGGTTTTTCTCGTGCTCAACACGCTCGCGAAGCGCGCCGAAGTCATCGTATCTCGCGGCGAGCTCATCGAAATCGGAGATGGCTTCCGCATCCCCGACATCATGGCCGAAAGCGGCGCCGAATTGCGGGAAATTGGCACCACGAACCGCACGCGCATCGCCGACTACGAACGCGCCATCACTGAACGCACAAAGCTTCTCTTGCGCGTCCATCCTTCGAATTTCCGCATCGTCGGCTTCACCGAACGCCCTTCACTTGAAGATCTCGTTGCCCTCGGCCAGCGCGCTCACCTTCCCGTTTATGAAGATCTCGGCTCCGGCTGTCTCGCCGATCTTTCCGCCTCGGGAATCTCGGAGCCTGTCGCTCGCGCGAGCCTCGACGCAGGAGTGAGCGTCGTTACGTTCAGCGGTGACAAACTGATGGGTGGCCCTCAGGCGGGAATCATCGCAGGCAAAAAAGAACTCGTCGAGCGCATCCGCCGGAATCCGCTCTTCCGCGCGCTTCGCGTCGACAAACTGACCATCGCGGCGCTCGAAGTCACTCTTCGCGCATATCGCCGCGGCGCTCTCGACGAAATTCCCGCGCTGCGCATGATTCGCATGTCGTCCGAAGAACTGCAGAAACGCGCCACGGCATTCGCGCAATCTCTTCGCGGCCAGGCCGCGCCGGACACGGAAATTACGACTTGCCCCGGGCATTCCGTCATCGGCGGCGGTTCGACTCCCGATCAGCAGCTCCCCACGCATCTCGTCGCGCTTCGCAGCAAAAAATATTCTGCCGCTCAACTCGAAGAGCGCCTTCGCCTTCCCGCCGAGGGCACGCCCGTCATCGCGCGCATCGAAGACGATCAACTCGTCCTCGATCTCCGCACGGTTTTCCCTGAGGAAGAACAGCCCCTCGCCGCCGCCATCTCCGCCGCCTTGCGCTGAAGCTTCGTTCACAGTCTATTGATGCAGCTCGCCACGCACCCCGCGCCGAATCCGTTATCAATATTCACCACGCTGATGTTTGACGCGCAACTGTTCAGCATCGCCAACAGTGCCGTCATTCCCGCGAAGCTCGCGCCATAACCCACGCTCGTCGGCACGGCTATCACCGGCACGCTCACGAGGCCGGCGACCACGCTCGGCAGTGCCCCCTCCATCCCCGCCGCACAAATAATCACGCGCGCCGACGTAATCTTTTCGCGATGATCAAGCAGACGGTGAAGTCCCGCCACGCCAACGTCGTAAAGCGACTCCGCGCGATTCCCGAGCATCTCGGCCGTCACCAGCGCCTCTTCCGCCACGGGAATGTCACTCGTCCCCGCCGTGATGACGAGGACTAATCCCTTCCCGCGAACCGCGCCGTTTCGTCTAATCGTGATCGCTCCCGAAAGCTCATGAAATTTCGCCCGCCGCGCCATCCGCCGCACGGCGCTGAACGTCTTCGCGTCCCCGCGCGTAATCAGAATATTGTGCGACGACTTGGCGCGCAGCATCCCGCGCACGATTTCCGCCACCTGCCGCGGCGTTTTCCCGCGTGCGAATATCACTTCCGGATAGCCCTGCCGCAGCGCGCGATGATGGTCAATCTTCGCGAATCCCAAATCCTCGAACGGAAGCTTTTTCATCCGTTCGACGGCGTGGTCCGCCGTCATCCGCCCCTTCTTCACCGCCTCCAGCAATCCGCGTATGTCCGCTTCATTCATCGGCTTGTAAAATGATCGAACATTCTAGCATCACCACGGCTTGCCTTTACCGCCAGCCAAACCTCTGCGGCTTCTGCGCCTCTGCGTTGAATGGCTTTCGCTTTCGCTTGCGCTTCTCTGCCATGACGTAATAACTTGAATTCGCGTGAATCTCGAAGATTCTTTGCCATGACGCAAACGGATAAGAAAATCATCACCATCGGCGTCACCGGCGCATCCGGCGCCATCTACGCGCAATCCATCGTGCGGCTCCTCGATGCCGATCCCCGCGTCGAGTGCGTCCATCTCATCGCCAGCGACGCCGGCGTGCGCCTTATCGCCACTGAACTCGGCTTCGTCGCGCAGGAGCCAAGAAAGCTGCCATCGCTTCTCACGGGCACTCCCGCATCGAAAATCGAATATCTCCCGAATCGCGACGTCGGCGCCTCCATCGCCTCCGGCAGCGCCCGCGTGGACGCCATGGCCGTGATTCCCTGCTCCGCCGGAGCGCTCGGCGCCATCGCTTCCGGCACCAGCGACGATCTCCTCACACGGGCCGCCGACGTCTGCCTCAAGGAACGTCGTGCTCTCGTCCTCTGCCTCCGCGAGACGCCGCTCAACCGCATCCACATCGAAAACATGCTTCGCGTCCACGACGCCGGCGCCATCGTCATGCCCGCCATGCCCGCGTTCTATTATGCGCCAGAAAAAATCTCCGACCTCGTTGACCAGTACGTCTTTCGCGTCCTCGCCCACCTCGGCCTGCCTCACGATAAGCAGTATCACTGGCAAGGCGGCGCGCAAAATAAAGCAAAATCGGCGAACAACTCATGACGCACGGCCGCCTCCGCACCGTCCTCGAAATGATCAAGTTCGAGCACTCCGTCTTCGCCCTTCCTTTCGCGCTCGTCGGAGCGCTCCTCGCCGAACGCGCCGGCGAAACCGGGTGGCCTCCCGCGCGCACTCTCACCTGGCAATTCGCCTGGATCATCGTCGCGATGGTCGGCGCGCGCTCCGCCGCCATGACCATGAACCGCATCGCCGACCTGCGCTACGACAAGCTCAATCCGCGTACGCAAAATCGCGCCCTCGCCACGGGTCAACTCTCCCTCGGCTTCGCCTGGGCATTCACTCTGATTTCCGCCGCTGTCCTCGTCCTCGCGGCTTGGCAACTCAATCCCCTCGCTATGGAACTTTCTCCCGTCGCGCTTGCGATTTTGTTTTTCTATTCCTATACGAAACGCTTCACCACCTGGTCGCATCTCGTCCTCGGATTTTGCCTCGGCATGTCTCCCGCCGCGGCCTGGATTGCCGTGCGCGGCTCGCTCGACTGGCGCATGCTCATCCTCTGCGCCGCCGTGACGCTCTGGGTCGGCGGCTTCGACGTCCTCTACGCCTGCCAGGACGTCGCATTCGATCAGCAAGCTGGCCTTTACTCGATCCCCAAAAAATTCGGCGTCCGCGGCGCTTTGCTCGTTGCCCGCGCGATGCACGTCATCATGGTCGGCTTGCTCGCCTGGCTCGCCGCCAGCTTCGCGCTCACCTGGCCCGCCTGGGTCGGCATCGGCGTCGTCGCACTCCTTCTCGCCTACGAGCATTCGCTTGTGAAACCGAACGATTTGAGCAAAATCAATGCTGCGTTTTTCACGGTGAACGGCTATATTAGTTTGTTGTTCCTGATTTTCTGGGGCGCCGCCGCTGTCATCAAACCAATCTAGGCGGCCCAAAAAGCGCATTGAATGAACTCGGAACTTCACATCACCGACTCGCGTCTCTCGCCCATCGCCAAGAAAGTCCTCGCCTCCGAGCGCCTTTCCGCCGAAGACGGCCTAACGCTTTATCAATCCAGCGACCTCCTCGCGATCGGCTGGCTCGCCAATCACGTCCGCGAGCAACGCCACGGCAACATCTGCTACTTCAACATAAATCGCCACATCAATCCGACCAACGTCTGCGGCGCTCACTGCCGCCTCTGCGCTTTCGGCCGCGACAAGGATGCTCAGGGCGCCTATACCTACTCACAGGAAGAAATCTGGCAGCGCGCCGCGCAAGGCGTCGCCGAAGGCGCCACGGAATTTCACATCGTCGGCGGGCTGCATCCCGACCTGCCGTTTTCGTTTTATCTCGACATGATTCGCGGCCTCAAACAGCGCTTCCCGCAAGTCCACTTGAAAGCCTTCACGATGGTCGAAGTCGGTTTCTACGCGCGCATCTCAAAACTTTCCGTCCGCGACACGCTCCTGGCGATGAGAGACGCCGGCGTGGATTCGCTCCCCGGCGGCGGCGCGGAAATTTTCAATCCTCGCGTCCGCAAGATTATCTGCGACCATAAAACTAGCGGCCGCATGTGGCTCGACATCGCCCGCACGGCCCACGAAATCGGCCTTCGCTCCAACGCCACGATGCTTTACGGCCACATCGAGACACATGAGGAGCGCGTCGAACATCTCGTCCTTCTTCGCGAATTGCAGGATCGCACCAAGGGCTTTGTCACGTTCATTCCTCTCGCGTTTCATCCTGACCATACGGCTCTCGATCATTTGCCCAAGCCGACCGGCATGGACGACCTCAAAACCATCGCGATCTCGCGCCTCCTCCTCGACAATTTCGAGCACATCAAGGCCTACTGGATCATGCTCACGCCGAAAATCGCGCAGATCGCTCTGCGCTTCGGCGCCGACGACATCGACGGCACCGTGATCGAAGAAAAGATTTATCACGACGCCGGCGCCACCACGCCGCAGCACATGACTCGCGCCGATCTCGAGCGACTCATCCGGGCCGCCGGCCGCGTCCCTGTCGAGCGCGACACGCTCTATCGCCCCGTGGACCGCGCGAAAATACCTCTTCCGCCCTCGGCCCGCCGCGGCGACGACTTCATCCCCGAATCCACCCTCACCCTGAATGTCTAGCATCGGAAAATAGCATGGACTATCTCCTCAAGACCGAGCCCTCCGAATACTCCTTCGCGGACTTGCAGCGCGATGGCACTACCATCTGGGACGGCGTCTCCAATCCCGCCGCCGTGAAGAACCTCCGCGCGATGAAGCCGGGCGACAATCTCGTCATCTACGAGACCGGAGGCCGCAAGGCCTGCGCCGGGACCGCCACCGTGCTTTCCGTGGATGCCAGCGATCCCAAGAATCCGCA